>NZ_JASXTH010000008.1:0-320902 GCF_036596185.1 Rhizobium sp. GR12
CCTGTTCCCGGCATTTAAGCCGAAGTCAGGCAGAAATTCCACTTATCCCCGCTGTCCAGATTTCCCGAGCCAGCTCTCTCCATTACCTGAGTCACCAAGGCATTGTTCTCTTTCAGAATTTGGTTTGTAAAGTGCAGCATTTCAACCAAGGACCGGTCCGGTCCCAACTTAATGAGAAGAACCAAAGCGGCGCAGATTTACAAGAAGACAGGCAATCTCCGTGCAGTGCAAATCTTGCTCAGGCACACCAAGCTCGAAAGCAGCGTGCGATACCTTGGTGTCGAGGTGGATGACGCGTTACGGATTGCAGAGCAGATCGAATTGTAGACTCCGGACCACCGGCGAGAGTCGGTGGTTATCCCTGCGCCAGAAGCAGTCATCCGCAAATATCCGACGCAACCAGATCATTCTCGATGGAGCGATCCAATCTAAATAGCTCATGTAGACGCACGATTTGTGCACGATAAACGACCAATAGATGGCTGAGTGCTTTTAAGATCATGTCCGCATCAAGTTCACAGTAGGAATCTGTGAGGGCTTGGCTCACTTCGGGACTGGATCGTCGGTCAAACTTGGCGAGAACTGCCGTCTCCGGGGTCCGGCCATGCAGCCAATCATCAGATTGCATTACGTGTTGGCGCAGTTCGTCCATAAGCGTTTGAGAATAGAAGAGTTCTCCGCGCTTTGCGCGTCTATATGTCTCATGCGCGGCTGCCAGCCCCTTACTGATGGAAACGTCGATATCGTCTGCCGTGAAGGTGAACGTCATATCTCTGGAACGATTGGTGAGGTCGGCGACGATCCTTTCGGGATCGTGAAGAATGATCGTGGGAAGCCGGTACCATGGTGACGGGGTGAGCTTCGCAGCATCGAGATAGAATATATCTATCTTGTTGAAGGGGCGGAAATGCGAAACACAGTGACTCGTCCCAGGCATCCATTCGTTGAACAAAAAGCCGGGCCATTGCTGCGGAAAGTTCCGTCGATGCTCCGCAAACCAACTATGGCGCTCGGTTCTCACGACAACTCGAAGATCGATATCGGAGTACGCGTCTGAACTTTTGGCCGCTAGTGAGCCAGAAATAAACATACCAAGCACGTCTGGATCAGTACTGAAGTGACTGAACGCCACCGAAATCAATCGGTCTCTAGCGACTGACAAAGCTGTGAGGTCGAAGCTGCCCATTGTGAAATCCTATCAAAATCGGTCACGTCCGCAATGGGCCAAAAGCGGAAGATCAGCCGCTTCCGGAAATGCGCCAGCACGGGTCATCGAAAGGTCGACTACGGCGACCCCTTCTGCGGCCATCACGTTAGTTGAGCACGTTGGGCCCACGCGACGAAGCAGGCCTCGCCGTTGTGCAGAATGCAGGCTTTGGTGATAATTCCTAAATCGACAAGATTGGGTAGGCGAATGTGTCGGATATCCGGCGACGCAGTCCTGTCCTACGGCCACCAGGTGTCACTGTGATTGGTGTGCGCCCGTCAAAAGCTCGATCTGGCCCTGTGCGAACTTTTGGCGAGGCAAGCAGAACCATTGCGAACAGCTGGCCAACGCGATAGCCGTAAGAATGGCGGTTATTTCCAAATCGAGCGTTATCCGTATCAAAGCCCTCGGCCTACTTGGCGAGGCTCCCGGCTTTTGGCATTTGAGGTCTACGATAATGAAGGCCATCTCAAAGGAGTGCGGCCGCTTAGCGGAAGCATGGAGTTTGACCAAACCGCAAAAGAGGCAGTGGTAAGAGAGTTCAACAGTGGCAGTGGCAAGCACTGGCGCTTCACCCTACTCGCCGAGTTGCGGTATGTTCTCGTCGATTCCGTGCAAGAATACCGAGAGATAAACGTGATGACCTCAGAGAAAACTGTTTCATTCAAATCTGGCGGGCAGACGATTATGGGAACCATACGTCAGGCTAAAACCCCTGAAAACTCGACGTTTTTGCTGCTCCATGGCTTTGCAGGCACGCGGAATGAACTTGTGATTCCATCACTCGGGATTGGGATTTTTGAGTACGTTGCCGCCGCGCTGGGTGATCTGGGCCACTCTTCCCTGCGAATTGATTTTCGCGGCTCGGGTGACAGTGATGGTTCCACCGAAGAGACGAGCTACTCAACACAGATTGAAGACTGCTTGGCCGCCATGGATTTCATCGCCGCTCAACCGAGTCTGGGAAATGGCAAGATTGTCTTGCTTGGTTGGAGCCAAGGCGGACTGGTCGCGGCGGCGGCTGCGGGCCGAACCAATCGCCCATCAGGGGTGGCACTGTGGGCCGCTGTGGGAGAACCCCATATTTCTTTCCCCGGCTTGATCGGCCAAGATGCGTATCTGCGAGGCCTGGACAGCAAGGGGGCAACGAAATTGACGTTGCCTTGGGGAGCGTCCATCACCCTGGGACCACAATTCTTCTTGGAGGTTGCAAGTTTTGCTCCTGTGGCTGAACTATCACGGTACGTAGGCCCCGCTTTTATTGCAGAGGGCACCCTTGATGACGCAATACCTCGCGGAACCGCGAAAAAGTTCGCCGCAGCTCATGCTGGAGAGAACATTGTCTGGGAGGCTGCCATGGACCATGTGTTCAACACGGCCTCCAGCGTAGAAACCTTGAATAGCTTAATCGGCGCTACAGTCCGGTATTTAAGAGATCATGGATAATCTCATCGCAAGCTCCAGCAACAACTAGATCGCTTAGCCAACGAACAAAGCGTTCGTACTCCCCAAGGCTTTCGAAGCCATGGATTTCGAATAGTTCAACACTCGGATATTTCTGATCCATCTCTTGACCTCAACTTCAGTTGAGGTTGTACGAATTCAAGGCGGTCGTCGCCTATCGATGGCGATGCCCTTCAAGGGAGGACGTCTTGGTCACGTATTTTCGCTATTCGAAACCCAAATGTTCCTACGGAACACGCCTCGTTGCAGCCATCGTGTTACAGCTAGTCGGCACCGGACTATTGGCATCCACCTTTTGCCTACTGGATAACTTTACGACAAAACCAACGGTGACCCTCGGTCAATTTGCGCCATGTTTGCTTGGATGTGTCGCTGGCTTTTTCTTTGTGGCCTGCCGTCGTCCGGCAACGAACCAGCAGCTTAGCCTACTCGCGTCATCGTTCTTGGCATTTGGAGGCTTTTATTGGCTGGCGTCCTATTCATTGCCTGATCTTTTGCTGGCAAGATTGATATCGGGATTTGGGCTGGGTGTTGTTGTGGCAAGAGCCTTCCGACGTCACTTTCTTGAAAATCCGGTATTTCCGCGTATCCACTAGAATGCGCATGCATCTCGAACAGCTCAGAGGCTGGTTCTGTCGAAATTTAACGACGTTGAGAACATGAAGTAAATCTCTACGAGTTACTCTTGTACTATGAGCAAGTTTCCGCTTTTTGTTATAGCGTCTTCGGCAGCGGTCTTCCTCGCGGCGGGCGGACATTCACTCGTGCCACGCGGTTGGTACGACCCCCTATGTAATGTCAAAGGTAACATCTCCATCAACACCGGTCAGCGGATTTTCCACGTTCCCGGACAAGAGGACTACGACGTTACAACCGTCCGCACGGAATATGGCGAGCGGTGGTTCTGCTCTGAGGCGGAGGCCCGTGAGGCTGGTTGGCGAAAAGCGTCCAGATGATGCGCGGCATTAGCCACTCTACCGTACGCGGCGTCGTCCCTCCAGAGTGGTGGCGTTCCTTCCATGGCATACGGATAATGAGTTCACTGAAAGCCCAAGGTTAAACGTTCGCCTTCTTCCGAGAACGGGCTACTTGCTCCAATTGCCTTAAAGTGTGCCATGCGGCTCTCCTCCAAAATTCGCTCGGAGTTATTGATCGCAGCAAATGTGGTGATCCATTGGCCATTTTGCCGGCATGCCACCGCAACCGAAATTGTTTCAGCAACAGCGGTAAACGATCGACAATGTTGGCCACGCTTGTTTCGAACCGTCGCGCTTGGACGAACAATAATGTTCCCAACCCGCCCTTCTTTGCCGGAGGGTATCGTTTGCATCATTGCTGCCATGTGGCTGGGAAGTGGTTCGCCGATCACGATTTTTTCTTCTTCATCTTGGCTGACGAGAATACTTACAAACCCAGCGGCAATTGCCATTGATGATCCTAGCAAGCCGTAGTGAATATAGCGTGGCGTCTGGCCCGACGGCAGTGATCGCGCACCGCCTTCCAAAGGACTTTCAACACCCGCAAATAACCCCAGAGGAATAAGAATATAGAGCGTGAACAGATTGATGAGGAGAGTAAAATATTGAATTTCGGGGCTAACCGTCGGAACGATGAGGCCCGGGGTGTTTGCGCGAACGGTGGAACACCGCATTGAGAAGATGAAGGCACGTGCCGGCGTAAAATCGATAGTTCCACTGTTGATCGCCAAAAACCTAGACTCGGCTTCGTAGGCTTCGGCCTTTGAGAACCATACGAGGCTCGTCCTGTCGTGGATGTGACAACGTCGCATATATACGTTGAATTTCGAATCATCCGGATGTTTGAGCGCAACCTTAGAGGCCGTCTCCCAATCATGGGAAACTCCAAATGGTGACGTGAAGAGAGCGTAGCAGCTTTGGTACTGTTTCGGCATCGTGCATCGGCTGCTTCACTCTAAGAATCACGGGCCGACTACATTTTTCGGCAGGCAAGTGCGGTCGAGCCATACTGCACGGACAATGTGACCGACTTGCCGTTGATGTGAAGCCGATATGCCGCATTTGGGTCTGAAGCAAACAGGCCAACCGGAAGTTCCACCTGATAACAGGGAAAGGTAGTGTAGCCGGCGCGCTTCGGCTCGTTGGCGAGAAGTTGAAGGCGGTCTCTCGGGTCAGCCAGTAGAAGCTGTTTCACTATCGTCGCCCGCTCGCCGACAAGAGGTTCGACGCGTGACGCAGATGGTGATGCTTGTATGCCAACTGGTTGCTCAGACGTAGTGCAGCCGGTCAGAGACAACAGACATATCGCGGCGTGAAACGGTAGACGGAGCGAAACATTCATAGCCATCCCTCGGATTTACTTTGTTCCTGCGTGAGTAATCGCCAGACTACACTGCAATTTCTATAGGTTGATCAATGTAGTTTTCGAGGCGCAGCTTCAAAAAAGAAAACACTTATTTTTTGCGGCAGTTTCTTCAGGGTTTGTACTCCACGATGTAGCGGTCACCCAGTTCCATTTGCAGTCGCTTAACCAATTCGCTTCCTTTTTCAATATGAGCCGTTTCAAGTTGGGGTGATTTGAATGCGGAATCTGGGGGATAATCGGTATCAAACGTCGCCTGATATTCGTCATTCCACTCCTGAATCTTTTCTTTTAAGTCATGTGATATCGGCAAGTCATTGACATCGACATGCCCCATATACTGCGAGTCAGGGCAAAATATGGGATCGGCCAAATACTCTCGCCCTACTATCAATTTCATTGTCATGGCAATGGCTTCCATGTGAGATGCAGTGCGACGCTTGGAACGCCGATGGCTTCGCTGCTGTACATGTCCAAAAACATTCCGTCGTCTTCTGCATCCGCAAACCGAACCGAAAGCAGCTTAATGGCCAACTCGACGCCGCCATCTTTAGACGGATCATCCTCGTTCGATGATGGGAATCCTCGCCCACAAGGCGAGGATTGGTAAGACTTGGTCAGATCTAAGCTGACGGGCTATCAGGCAAAGAGCCGGCGGCCGCTTGCGACCAGCATGCCGGCCGCACCTTCCAGCCAGCCGGATTTCAGTTCCAGCGCCAGAAAACGGCTGCGCTCGAACGGGCCGGGCATGATCAGGTGCTGGGCCTTGTCGGCGAAAAAGCCGAAACGCTCGTAATAGGACGCGTCGCCAACCAGGAGAATGCCGCCGTGGCCGCGCTTGGTGGCTTCGGAGATCGCCGCACGCATCAGCGCCGAGCCGATGCCCTTGCCCTCATGGGCGGCATCGACGGCCAGCGGGCCAAGCAGCAGCGCTTCGACGGCGCGGCCTTCGCGCGAAATGCCGGCTTCGACATTCCAGAGGCGCACCGTGCCGATGACATGGCCGTCCTCATCGCGGGCGACGAGCGCCAGACCTTCGGCCGGAACGCGGCCGGCGCGCAGCTTTTCGGAAGACTTGCGGCGGCGGCCAGCGCCCATGGCGCGGTCGAGCAGGTTTTCACGGGCGACGACATCGCCCGGATTTTCCTGATCGATATGAAATGTCTGCGGTGTGAAAAATGCACGTACCGAATTCAGAAGAGCGGCCATCTCTCGGCCCTCCATCACACAACCGCCCACACGCGGCCCTTGATCAAAAATGGTGGAGCCGTTCCGGCCCGCCGACACGCTTTCCTCGGCTGGAAGAGGAGCAGCAAGCAGGGATTTGCGCGACAGCACAATCGGCAAAGCCGGAACGGAAGCTTGTTCGAGACGCCGCCCTATTCAGCGGACGGCGTTCGGTTTAGATGACGTAGGCTTTCAGCGGCTCGAAACCGTTGAAGGCAACCGCCGAATAGGTCGTCGTATAGGCGCCTGCGCCTTCGATCAGAACCTCATCGCCGATGGTCAGAGAGACCGGCAGCGGATACATGTTCTTTTCATACAGCACGTCGGCGCTATCGCAGGTCGGACCGGCCAGAACACAGGGCTCCATCTCGTCCTGATCGCGCTCGGTGCGGATCGGGTAACGGATAGCCTCATCCATCGTTTCGGCGAGACCGCCGAACTTGCCGATATCGAGGAACACCCAGCGGTGGTTGTCATTGTCGGACTTCTTCGACACGAGGACGACTTCCGCCTTGATGACGCCTGCATTGCCTACCATGCCGCGGCCCGGTTCGATGATCGTCTTCGGGATCTGATTGCCGAAGTGCTTGCGCAGCGCCGTGTCAATCGCGTGGCCGTATTCTTCGGCAGCAGGAACGTCGCGTAGGTACTTGGTCGGGAAACCACCGCCCATATTGACCATCTGCAGGTGGATGCCCTGCTTGGCAAGCGAAGCGAAAACGCGCTTGGCGTCGCCCAGCGCCGCATCCCATGCGTCGAGATTCATCATCTGCGAACCGACATGGAAGGAAACGCCGTAGGATTCGAGACCGAGCTGATGCGCGTAGACCAGAACGTCGACAGCCATCTGCGGCACGCAGCCGAACTTGCGCGACAACGGCCATTCGGCACCTTCACCATCCGTCAGCACGCGGCAGAAGACGCGCGCGCCAGGAGCGGCACGGGCAACCTTCTCGACTTCCTCGTGGCTGTCGACGGCGAAGAGATCGATGCCGAGCGCGTGAGCGCGGGCGACATCACGTTCCTTCTTGATGGTGTTGCCGAAGGAGATCCGGTCGGACGTTGCACCCGCATCAAGCGCCATCTGGATTTCAGCCACGGAGGCGCAATCGAAGTTGGAGCCGAGCGAAGCGAGCAGCTTCAGGATTTCGGGAGCCGGGTTTGCCTTGACGGCATAATAGATCGCGCTGTTCGGCAGGGAATGCCGGAACGCGTTGAAATTGTCGCGCACGACGTCGAGATCGACCACAAGGCAAGGACCTTCGGGGCGTCGGGTTTTGATGAAGTCGAGAATGCGTGCAGTCGTCATCGATATATTCCCTATAAAACCGGCTCCGGAAAATCCGGAGGACAAAGGACGCTCGAGGTATGCTTTCGAATCAGCCGGTGGAGGCGCAGAATCGATAGCATACGCTCAAGGCGCGAATGTGAATGACGCCCTGCCAGAGCATCATTCGGCTTTGTCTGCCATCGATTGGAGGGAATGACCCGACCGCACTTCAGGCAATGATGGTGTGCCTCTTCAGTACCCCGGCTGATGGAAAGCCGGCAGAGAACCAGAAAGGCCCGCACCGTCGTTGCTTCATATGTCCTCGCATTTCCCGGTTGGCCGGAATAGCGACTGGAGGGGTTAGTTCCAGGTACCTTACCGAACTCCTCACCACATCGAGGACTCGGCGGACACACATGGGCACGTGCGACTTTGGGCAGCACGGGAGATAAGAATATTCGCCGTCATAATCAAGAGGATTTTTTCACCAGAGAGCGGATTTTTTCAGCAACCATTTTACGGGTTGAACAGTGACCCCTCACCGTTCAATTATATGGAACGAACCGGAGGATTTTTATGGACACGCTCACCCGCATCCGCGCCTTTATCGATGTCGTCGAAGCGGAGGGTTTTTCCGCCGCCGCCCGCAAGACGGGGCGTTCCAAGGCGCTTTTGTCCAAATACGTCCGGGAACTGGAAGACGATCTCGGCGCGCTGCTTCTCAATCGTACCACCCGGCAATTCTCACTGACCGAGGCCGGCCACACCTATTACCGCACCGCCTCCGATATTTTGAAGGAGATCGACAACCTCGCCGATCTCGTGCGCGAGAAGAATGCCGATCTGAAGGGCAAGCTCAGGATTTCGGTTCCCCGCACCTTCATCGACGCCGATGTCGGCCAGAGCCTCATCGATTTCGCCAAGGAAAACCCGGAACTAACGCTGGAAATCGTCGCCGATGACCGATTTGTGGATCTGATCGAAGAAGGCTTCGATCTTGCGGTTCGAATCACCCGGCTGGAGGATTCGGGTCTGATCGCCCGCAAGCTTTCCGATTTCCGGGTCTATGCGGTGGCGACGGCAGATTTCGTGGCCAGGCACGGTCCGCTCGATGGCCCGCAGGATTTTTCCCGTGTGCCCTTCATCATCGACACCAACACCCGCTTCCACAATACCGTGCGTTATTTCGAACCGGGCGGCGGCTCAAACTCGGTCACCATCAGCGGGCCGATCGAGGTGAACAGCCCGCAGGCGACGCTGCGCGCTGCCCGTGCCGGGCTCGGCATCGCCATGGTGCCGGATTTCATCGCAAGGCCCTACATCCAGTCCGGCGAACTGGTGACGCTGTTCGACGACTATATTTCCAAGGACCGCGGCATCTACGCGGTCTATCCGCACCGCCGTTACCTGCCCGCCAAGGTGCGCAGCTTCGTGGACTATCTGTCAGCCTGGTTCAGGAAGAACGGGTGAGAATCTCCCCATCGTCATGCTCGGGCCTGTCCTGAGCATCTGCCACCGTTGAATATTGGACAGGTGATTAGATCCTCGGGACGAGCCCGAGGATGACGTAGAGTTTGGAGTAAGGTTTCCGGCCACCTCAACGCCCGCCTTCCAGCGGCCGTCGCATAGCCGGACCCCACGTATCAGAATGGCGAGTCCGGGAAGTAGAACTGCTCGGCATTGTCCTTGGTGATCAAGGTCGCGTCGAGAATATACTCACCGGCAACCGGCACCTGGTCATAGAAATGCCCGGCCGTCAGCTGCATGGCGGTCGCCACCATCGCCGGCGGGTAGAGCACGTCGACAGGCACCAGCTTGTCGCCGTCCATGACCTTCTTGATCATGTCCTTGGAGCCCGCACCCGCAACGATGTACTGGACATCGGTGCGTTTCGCCTGCTGGATTGCCTCCAGCACGCCGATCGCCATGTCGTCGTCCTGACACCAGACCACGTCGATCTTCTTGTACTTCGTCAGATAGTCCTGCATCACGCGGAAAGCGTCGTCGCGGTTCCAGTTGCCGTATTGGCGGTCGAGAACCTTGACGTTCGAGCCGGCGATACCCTTGTCGAACCCATCCTGGCGCTGCTGGTCAATCGGGATCGGCAGGCCGCGAATGACCACCACTTCCGCGTCAGGCGTGGTCTTCTTGATGTATTCGCCCGCCACTTGCCCGAGTGCCGGATTGTTACCCGCGACGTAAAGATCGCGGATCGAATTGTCGTTGACGCTCGGCGCGCGGTCGACGAGCGCGACGAAGGTGCCCTTGTCCTTGATTTCCTTGATGGCGTTGACGAGCGGATCGGGATCCGACGGCAGCACGACCAGTGCGTCCAGCCCCTGCACGGCAAGATCCTGAAGCGCGTTCGCCTGATTGGCGGCATCCGGCGAGGTCTTGACGATAATGTTCAGACCCGGATGCTCCTTCATCAGAAGCTTTGCCACCCGCTCGGCATGGTAAACGACGCCCGCCGTCCAGCCGTGGTCGGCTGCCGGGATGGATACGCCGATCGTGACCTTCTTGTCCTGCGCATGGGCAGAACCTGAAAGGACGACAGCCAGCGCGGCAAATGCCACGCCGATGAATTTTCTACGCATAGTCTCTTTCCTCCCAAGACCGGGGCGTTCCTCCGCTTAACGACCGCGTCTGCCCCATAACGCGACCAAACTTCCCATCCTCCCTGCTACCTGCGGCTCAAAGAGCGCTGCACCAGCATGGCGATGATGATGATCGCGCCCTGAATGGCGCCGATCAGATATTCGCTGACGAAGTTCGACAGGATCATGATGTTGCCGACGATCTCCAGAATGAAGGCGCCGCAAATCGTACCCCAGATGCGCCCGACGCCGCCCCGCAGCGCCGTGCCGCCGACGACGACGGCGGTGATGGCCTGCAGCTCCCACAATATGCCTGTCGTGGCAGAGGTGGAGGCGAGGCGCGGCACGTAAAGCAAAACCGCAACGGCAACACAAAGCCCCTGAACCACATAGGCAATCGTGCGTACCCGGACGACCGATATACCGGAATAACGCGCGACATCCTCGCTGGAACCGACCGCAGTCAGATGCCTGCCGTAACGGGTGCGATAAAGCACGAAGGCGGCGATAGCGGCAGTGACGAAGATGACGATCACCGGGACAGGCACACCGAAGACGTTGCCGAAATAGACCGGGCGATAAAGCGCCTGGATTTCCGGGTTGCGTAGCGTGATCGCCCCGCCCTGCGACAACCAGGTGGTCAGCCCGCGATAAATGCCCATGGTACCGAGCGTGGCAATGAAGGGTTCGATGCGGCCGATGGTGGTGATGAGACCATTGGCCAGCCCGCAGGCCGCGCCGATGGCGACCGCGAGTGCCATGGCGGCGAGCAGCATCGCCAGCGGATGCGCGATGACGCCGCTGTTCATGAACAGGATCATCAGGCTGGCGACGAAAGCCACCATCGCGCCGACGGACAGATCAAGCCCACCGGATGTGATGACATAGGTGGCGCCAAGCGCTATGATGGCAATGAAAGCGCTGCGGGTCACGACATTCAGCAGATTGTCGATGCCGATGAAATTCGGATTGGCGATAGCGCCGAGAACCAGAAGCAGAGCCAGCGCCACGAACGGCGCGACAGCGCGTAGGTCCCAGTCCTTCGAGGTCTTCGGCGTTTTGCCGTTATCAAGTGCGGCCTCAGTCATTTTTCCCCTCAGTCTTCTTCCCGTCAGGCATTGCCCTCAGGCAACCTCTTGCGTGTGAACGCCCGTCGCAAGCGCCACGATATCGTTTTCGGTCATGCGTTCCCCCGTTACCTCGCCGACGATCCTGCCGGAGCGCATCACAAGCACGCGGTCGCAAATGCCGATCAGTTCCGGCATTTCCGAAGAGACGACGATGATCGACCTCCCCTCGTCCGCAAGCTTCGCGATAAAGCGGTAGATCTGCTCCTTCGTGCCGATATCGATGCCACGCGTCGGCTCGTCGATGATGACGATGGACGGATCGAGCAGCATCATCTTGGCGAGCAGCAGCTTCTGCTGGTTGCCACCGGAAAGCTGGCCGGCGAGCAAATCCTTGCTGCCCGTGCGGATATCGAAATCACGCACAGCATCGTCGAGCGCTTGCGTCTCCCGGCGGGTATCGATCTGGAATAACCGGCTGAATTTGCCGAGCGAGGCAAGCGTGAGATTGACCCGCAAATCCTTCGTCAGCAGCAATCCCTTGCCCTTGCGGTCCTCGCTCAGATAAACGATGCCGGCCTTCAGGCTGTCTTCAGCCTTTGCGAAATGTACCGGCTTGCCGAGATGATGGATCGTCCCCCGCCCTGGACGCAGGCCAAGTACGCCCTCCATAAGTTCCGTTCTGCCCGCACCGACGAGACCTGCGAAACCGAGGATTTCTCCCCTGCGCAGGCTGAAACCGGCATCCTGCGCATAACCGGGAACGGTGAAATGCTCCACCTGCAGGACAGGCTCATGCTCGCCGCCGGCATTTCGGTCCGGATAGAGCTTGGCCACATCGCGCCCCACCATCAGCCGCGCCATATCGGCCGGCTCAAGCGCCGATGCCGGGTGCGAAGCGACCAGCCTGCCATCGCGCAGGACCGTCACCCGGTCGGCGATCTCCTTCACCTCCGGTAGCCGGTGCGAAATATAAAGCACGGCCACGCCCTTTGCCTTGATGTCGCGAATGACGTTCAGCAGCGCATCGGTCTCGATCGGCGTAAGGCTCGCAGTCGGCTCGTCGAAAATGACGACGCGATGCGGCACGAGCAGAACGCGGGCAATCTGCACCAGTTGCCGCTGGGCAATCGAAAGGCTGCCGACGATGGCGTCCGGATCGACCGTGCTGCCGAGATCGGCTATCGCCTTGCGGGCGCCGATGCGCATGGCGCGGTCGTCCATCATCGGACCTCTACGCAATTCGCGACCCAGATAGATATTCTGAGCCACCGTTAGATCGGGAGCCAGCAATATTTCCTGATGCACGAGAACGATGCCGCGATGTTCGGCGTCAACCGGGCCGCTCAGCGTAACGGCCTCGCCGTCGATCCGGATTTCACCACCCGACGGCTTCTCATTGCCGGCAAGCAGCTTCATCAGTGTCGACTTGCCCGCACCATTCTCGCCGATGATGGCGTGAACCTCGCCGGCGCGCACGGCAATCTCTATATCCTTCAGAACCTGTACCGGACCGAAGGATTTCGATAGCCCGACAGTCTCTATGAGAACCTGATCTGGAGATTCGTCAGCATAAGCCATTGCCGTCACCGGTATCCGGCACGAATAAAAGGCGCCTGCGTCTCGGTTTTACTTGAAATGACCATATGCGAACTCCTCCCAAAGCTCTTGAGAAGAAGCTAACGTCCGTTTTGAGGTACGTAAAGCAAATTTCGCTAGCCTTTTGGAATACACTCAAATTTGACCAGGATGACAACGCGAACGCCGCGCCGCCTGCGCTCAGAAGAGGCGTTTCACGGACGTGATTTCTGGTGGCGGAGAGGTCTTCGTCACGTCGCTATTATCGGCAGACCTGTTGCGCTGTGCGGCATAATAGGCATTTTTCTGTTCGTACATATGCATATCGGCACGGCGCACCAGCGATTCCATCGTCTCGCCGGTCTCGCTGGTCGCCACACCCAATGAAAGACTGAGCGGCGCACTGGAGTAGAACTGGTTGTTTATCTTCAGCAGTTCGTAAACGGTTTCGACCATCGCCGCGGCGATCTGTTTGTCAGCGCCGGGCAGAAGGATCGCAAATTCATCGCCGCCGATGCGCGCGGCATGGTTCGGCGCGGTGACGACGCCGTTCAGGACTTCGCCCAGGCGTCGCAACAACGCATCGCCGGCATCGTGTCCGAGCTTGTCGTTGGCATCCTTCAGGCCGTTGAGATCAATGACGATGGCCGAAACGGGTCGGAGCGCGCTGCGCTCCAGCCTGTTCATCTCGTCCGAATAGAAGGCGCGATTGTGCAGCTTGGTCAGCACATCATGCTTGCCGAGATATTCGAGATAGGCTTCCGCCTTCTTGCGCGTCGTAATGTCCGTCAGCGCCACCTGCACCAGCGACCAATCATGTTCATGGCCGGGGAAAACGGAAAAATGCAGCAAGACATGTCGCTCCGAACCATCCAGCGCATAGTTCACCACCTCGCGATGGTGGTTGAGATTGCCGTTCCAAAGCTCCATCAGCTGTTCGCGGAAAGGCTTTTCCATTTCGCCACGGAAAATATCGCCAAGCCGCTGCAACAGAACCTGCCGGTCCGGCGCGCAAAACAGGTCCAGCGTCGCCCGGTTGACGTCAATCACGCGGATTTCGCTCATGCATTGCCGCACGAATTCGGGATGCACATCCATGAACACCCGGAAGTCGACGATGCCGCGTTCCCTGACCTCCTCGATCAGCCGCCGAACGCGGCTGAAATCCTCCACCCACAGGGAAACCGGCGAATGCTTGAACATGCCTTCGGCATAACGGCGGTTGAAAAGCTCCTTGCGGCGGGCTTCCTCACGTTCCGTCACATCCTCTGTGGTCAGGAGCAGCCGTCCCAGCGTCCGTTCGTGGCCCGGAATGACCGCACCGCGCAGCTGGATATCCAGCCGCTTGCCGCCAATCGAATAATTGACGGCATTGCTGATGAATTCCGTCTTGCCGGCCCACAGTTCGGAAAGCTCGTTCACATGGCTTTCGAGCATGTCGTCGCGGAAAATCCGGTGCAGATTGTCGACGAGATGCGCCTTATCCCGCGCCTCGAACAGTTCCAGCGTCTTCGCATTGACTTGGACTACGCGGATTTTCTGCGAGCAGGTCGCCACCCGCGACAAATCTTCCAGCAGAAACGCCCGGATATCCTCGACGCCCTGCGCCCGCCAGATGTCGAACTGGCCCTTCACCTCGCTGAAATCCTCAATCCACATCGCCACAGGGGCGAGATCGAAGATATTGGTATCGATCGTTTCAATCATACGGGCGGTCTTCTTAAGGATAGATGCGGGAGAGCGGATACCGAATGCCGAAATCGTGCGAGACAGCAATGGCTGCCCACATCCGGATTTATTAGGGATATTCGATTTAACGCAAGCCCTTATCGCGCAAGCCACCGGATTGGGCGATAAATCTCGGTTTCGCCACGATGCCGCCCGTTACCAGAGCTTCACGTGCCGGTTCACATCCTTGTAGAGCAGGTAGCGGAACCGGCCCGGCCCGCCCGCATAACAGGCCTGCGGGCAATAGGCGCGCAGCCACATGAAATCGCCGGCCTGCACTTCTACCCAATCCTCGTTCAACCGGTAGACGGCCTTGCCTTCCAGCACGTAGAGGCCGTGTTCCATCACATGGGTTTCCATGAAGGGAATGGTCGCGCCCGGCTCCAGACTGACGATGTTGAGATGCATGTCGTAACGCACGTCTTCGGGATCGATAAACCGGGTGGTCGCCCATTTGCCGTCCGTGTCTGGCATCGCCGACAAAGCGTGCTCATCCTCATGCGTGAAGATCGCCGGCGGCGGCTCCAGACCGTCGACCGCCTGGAACGCCTTGCGAACCCAATGAAACTTGACGGGCTCATTACTCGAGTTGCGCAGCTGCCAACGCGAGCCGGCGGGCAGGAAGGCGAAGGAGCCCTCCCGCAACGCATGCTGCGCGCCCTCGAACTCCACGGTCATTTCACCGTCCACGACAAAGATCGCCGCCTCTGCCCTCTCATCGGGCTCCGGCCGCTCGCTGCCGCCGCCGGGCTGGACTTCGACGATATATTGCGCAAACGTCTCGGAAAAACCCGTCATCGGCCGGGCGATGATCCAGGCCCGCGTGCCGGTCCAGTGCGGCAGCACGCTCGTCACGATATCGGACATCACGGTTTTGGGGATGACCGCATAAGCGGTCTTGAAAACAGCCTTGCTCGACAGCAGTTCCGTCTGCCCCGGCAGACCGCCCATATCCGAATAATATTTCTTCATTTCAGCCATTCCACTCCGCAACGCATTTCGGCGAATTCTTAGGCCCGCGGCAGCGTTTAATCAAATAATTATTGGCGTGCGCAGGGCTTGCCGCCCGCATGGCAAAATGCGGGCCGCCTATTTCGCCCAGACATGCGAAACGAAGTCCGGATCAGCCCTTTTTGCGCATCGTGGCGTAAACGATATTGTGGTTTTCGCCAAAGAACACCTCCGCTTCGATGCTTGCGGGATCGGCACTGGCGTTCACGATCCGCCACATATCCGCCTTCGAGCGCAACAACAGCGCCCAGTTCATGAAGGTTTCCATGTAGCCGTCGACCACGATATCCTCGGAGAAGTTGGCGAAAAGGAACATTCCGCCGGGCTTCAGCATCTCCATGCAGCGCCGCGTGAGCTTGATCGCCACCCTATCGTTCAGATAGTCGTAGAGGCCGGCGGCATAGACCAGATCGAATGTGCCGAGGTCTTGAGAACGCAGGACGATATCGCGCACGGAGCCGTCGATCGCCTCGATGCAGCTGCCGTTGAAATCGCGGGCGACGGAACCAACGCTGAGGGGGTCCTGATCGAGCGCCACCCAGCGCCGGATGCCGCCTTCTTTCAACGCCACGGATGCATCCGCTTCCCGCAGATGTCCCGACGCGATGGTGAGGATCTCCGTCTCGTCCCCATGCCGGGCAGCAGCCTCGTCAACGAACCGCGTCAGCAGATCCCGCCGCTCGCGGACGGCGACCGAGGAACTGGCGTCCTTCGTATAGTCGTAAAGAGCCGCGCCAAGCGGTGTGGCATTTTTCACGATGCCGGCAACACTGTCGTGACCATAGATGAAGTCGAGAAGCTGAGCATCGCCCGAATAGCCTCTCGGCTTTTCAAACGACCAGCGCGTGAAGGGATCTTCCAGGAAATAGTCCGACACGGAGTGATTCTGCACCAGAGGGATCAGCTCCGCCCACACGCTGGAGTGGAGCTTTTCCCGCAGACCATGCAGAGCGCCCGCTGTTCGATGTATTATCTCATGTGCTGAAACACCATTTTCGAACTGCTGTTGTGCCAATTCAAGAATGATCGCGATTTCTGCTTTCGCAACTGCGAAATGCTCATCGAACGCTTCCGTTTTCCGTGCAAAAATCTCTTTTGCGACAGTATCCGGTGTGATCAGACTTGCTCCGTCCAGATTTCTTTTCTTTACCTGCCTCACTTCAGCCTCCAGTATTAACACATTGTTAACTATACGTTTCTGGGAGACGGAAGGCCACTCGCTTTCGATTTTTGAGCGGTGTAGGGATAGATTACTTTATTAGCGTATTTTTTTGGTCACACTCGTGGGCCGGAGGAGAAAGCGGATACGCGATTCAGCGAAACTTAATGTTGCGAGCGTATGATGCGCTCTTCCTTTCCATGTTTTCCGCCCGCATGGAGAGAGATCGGCAGGAACTCGCGCTCAGCGCGAAAGTACTCGCAAAAGTGGAATAAGCAGTTACTTGATAAAGTATACGCAACACTATGGGAAAGTGCATGAAGCACACATTGGGAGTGGTGAGTGGACAGCAAGAATATCGGCGGCCGGACAACCGGTTTTCTGATGAACTTCTTGCCCTTTACCAGCAGGAAGGTGAACGCAGCCGCCGGGGTACGATCAGACGCGGCCTGTGGACGGCTGTCTTCATCTATCTGCTGTTCGCCATTACCGATATTATTCTGATACCTGACGTCGCTTTATACACCATTACTGCGCGATTATTCGTCGTCCTGATATCCCTAGTGACGCTGGAAATCCAGCTGCGCATCGGCGCGCGCACCGCAGCGCTCGACCTGACCTGCGCGACCGCGCTCGTTATGGGATATATCGGCTGGCTGGTGCCTTCGCTTTTGACCGACAATCTCGAAAACATGTCCTATTACATGGTTTTCGGGGCGATCTTCATGATGGGCGCCAATCTGTTTTTCACCTTCCGCTTCCATCTTTCGCTCGTGTCTTCGGGTATCATTCTCGTCACCTATTTTCTGGCGGCGACACAGTTTCCTGAAGATGCGTTCTACAAGCTCGCTTTCGGCACCTTCTATATCTCCTGCTTCGTCTTCACCTCTTATGTGAACTGGAACCTGAACCGGGAACGCTACCACGTCTTTCTCAACGGGCTGGAGGCCAAGGCCCAGCAGAAAGCGGCGGATGAGCGAGGACAGGCACTGTTGCGGCTCTCGAATACCGATTCGCTGACCGGGCTGCAGAACCGCCGCGCCATTGACCATCATCTCCGCCTGTTGTGGGATAACTGGAGCAAGAAGGAAGAGGGTTTTTCCGTTTTCCTGATCGATGTCGACTTCTTCAAAAAATACAACGACCGGTATGGCCATCAGGAAGGCGACAAGTGCCTGGTGACGGTGGGCAACGCCCTGCAGGACGCGATCACCGACCATGGCGCCTCCATCGGCCGTTACGGCGGCGAGGAATTCATCGTGCTGGCGCCGTTCAAGTCGAGGCAGCAGGTGGGCGAACTTGCCGAAACGATCCGTCACACCGTCGAACACCTGTCGCTCGCGCATGACCAGCGCCGGGACGGCACCTTCATCGTCACCGTCAGCATCGGCGCGTCCTTCACCCGTCCCAATCCGGACGGCAAGCTCGAAAAAATCATCAACGAGGCGGACCGGGCGCTTTATATCGCCAAGGGCAATGGCCGCAATTGCATGAAACTGTTCGATCCGGACGATCCGCAGACCAGCGACGAGACGGAAAACATCGCAGCGCTTCTGAAAATCGCCGTTGCGGAAAATCTCGTTTCCCTCGTTTATCAGCCTATCCTCAACATATCGACCAACGAGACGGTGGGGGCCGAGGCGCTGATGCGGCTTCGCCTGCTCGACGGCGGCTCCGTCTCGCCAGGCATCTTCATCCCCATTGCCGAACGCACCGGCACGATCATGGAGCTGGGCCTCTGGACCATCAAAACCGCCTGCCGGCAGATACTGGCCGATGACAAGGCGGCGGTGGTCAGCGTCAATGTGTCCCCGATGCAGCTGAAAAACCCCGGCTTTGCCACCTCGGTCGCGGCGATCCTTGTCGAAGCGGGGATCGGCGGCGGCAGGCTTGCCTTCGAAATCACCGAAGGTGTGGACCTGGAGATGCATTCGGATGTGCTGCGCTGCCTCAACGACCTGAAGACGCTCGGCATCAAGATATGGCTGGACGATTTCGGAACGGGTTTCGCCGGCCTTTCCTGGCTGCGCATGACGGATTTCGATACCGTCAAGATCGACCGCTCCTTCCTGCACGACAGCAAGACGCCACGCGGCCGGGCGATGCTACAGGACATGATCCGCCTTATTCGCAATCGCGGCCACAAGATCCTGATCGAAGGCGTGGAGACGGAAGAGCAGCTGCGGCTCGTCCGTCAGCTCGAAATCGATTATGCGCAGGGCTATTATATTGGACGTCCCGTCGTGGCCGAACGGCTGAACGGAGTTGCGGCCGCCCCTTATGCGCGTCCCAATATGCTGCTGCGTCCCGCCTGAGCGGACGAGGGCAGCAGCAGACCGCTTTAATGATAGGCGGGTGGGCTGATCGAGAATTTTGCCGCAAGCTCGGAAAACGCTGCGCGGGTGACGGGATCGACCGGCGCGCCTTCCCTCTCCCGTCTTGCCGACACCGCCCATTCCCGGTCGCCTGGCGCCATCACCTTGCAATCCTCCCGGACCGGTGATCCCCGCAGCACCTCGAGGTAACGTTTCATTCCCTCGTCGAAGACCTCACGTTCAAGGAAGGCTTCCGGCTTCAGCGCCAGCACGAATGCGCCGAGCCCGCGCGGCGTGGAAAAGTCCGGCCCCGGCATGGGAGCGATATCGAAACTGAGTTTCATGCCGCTGAGAACAGCGCTGAAAATCTCGACCATTCCCGCCAGTGCAGCACCCTTGAAGCCGAACTCACCGCCGACCGGCGCGAGCATCTCAGCGGCATTGGGATCCCGCGTATCGACGCCGTCGCCATCCGAGGCGACACCATCAGGCAATTGCTGCCCCAGGCTGCGGTAAAGCAGAACGCGGTTATAGGGCACGGCGCTGGTCGCCATATCCAGAAGCCAGGGCATGTCATCGGCTGCCGGCACTCCGACGGCAATGGGGTTGGTGCCGTGGAAACGCATCGCACCGTCATGCAGGCGCACGAAGCTGTCGGAGTTGCAGAAGGCGAGACCAATATAACCCCGCCGCGCCGCCTCCAGCGCGTAAGCGCCAGCCGGTCCGAAATGCGAGGAATTCCTGATCGCGACTGCGCCGATGCCAAATTTCTCCGCAAGCGCCATGGCGCTGTCCGTGGCCGCATAGGTGGCGCGAGCGCCATGGGCGTGGTCCGCATCGATCGTCTCCACCGCCCCGAAGCCGGACACACGGCTGATCTGCGGTCGCGGATTAAGACGCCCGCCTTCCAGTGCCGTGATGTAGTGGGCAAGCAGGCGCACGCCGTGGCTGTCGACGCCCAGCCGCGTGCCATGCATCATCGCGCGGGTCGCCGCATCGGCCGTTTCGTCATCGGTACCGACGGCCAGGAACACAGCCCGGCAAAACCGCTCCAGCTCATCCAGTCTCGCCAGAACGGTTACGTTTTCATTGCTGTGCGACATCAGGGGAACCTCCCGATTCCAGAATCCATGCGCCACAGGCTAGTCACGGGGCGCGATTTTGCAATCGAATATCGCGCCCGGCGCATCGGATCGAAAATCGGAACGACTTTCGACGGAAACGATGCGCAGACTCAAAATGTTAGAGCATCCTTTGTCTGTCCGAACGGACGCACAGCGCTCTAAATCACCAATCAGTCGTCCGCCCCCAGCGCCTCGTAAGTATCACGCTCACCGGCGATGATGGCGCGTTTGCCGACATGGTTGGCGGGGCCGACAATGCCTTCCTGTTCCATACGCTCGACCAGCGAGGCCGCGCGGTTGTAGCCAACGGACAGGCGGCGCTGGATGTAAGAAGTCGAGCACTTCTTGTCGCGCATCACCACCTTCACGGCCTTTTCATAGAGGTCGTCGCTGTCGTCGTCGCCCATCGAGGTCTTGTCGAAGACGGCCGTTTCCTCTTCCGCCTCGTCGTCGGCCTCGTCGGCGTCTTCCGTGACGGTGCCGAGATATTCCGGGCGTCCCTGGGTCTTCAGATGCGCCACGACCTTTTCCACTTCCTCGTCCGATACGAACGGACCGTGGACACGGGAGATACGGCCGCCACCCATCATGTGCAGCATGTCGCCCTGGCCGAGCAGGTGTTCCGCGCCCTGTTCACCGAGGATGGTGCGGCTGTCGATCTTCGATGTCACCTGGAAGGAAATGCGGGTCGGGAAGTTGGCCTTGATCGTGCCGGTAATGACATCGACCGAAGGGCGCTGTGTCGCCATGATGAGATGGATACCGGCGGCGCGGGCCATCTGCGCCAAGCGCTGGATCGCGCCTTCGATTTCCTTGCCCGCAACCATCATCAGGTCGGCCATCTCGTCGACGATGACGACGATATAGGGCATGGCCGTGAGGTCCATTTCCTCCTGCTCGTAGACAGCCTCGCCGGTCGCGCGGTCAAAGCCGGTCTGCACGTTGCAGAACACAGTCTCGCCCTTGGCGCGGGCGGCAGCAGCCCTTGCATTATAACCGTCGATATTGCGCACGCCGAGGCGCGACATCTTGCGATAGCGGTCTTCCATTTCGCGCACGGCCCATTTCAGCGCCATGACTGCTTTCTTCGGATCGGTCACGACCGGGGTCAGAAGATGCGGAATACCGTCGTAAACGGAAAGCTCGAGCATCTTGGGATCGACCATGATCAGGCGGCATTCCTCCGGCTTCAACCGGTAGAGCAGCGACAGGATCATGGTGTTGATGGCGACAGATTTACCCGAACCCGTGGTGCCGGCAACGAGCAGATGCGGCATCTTCGCCAGTTCGGCGATGACGGGTTCGCCGCCAATGGTCTTGCCGAGGCAAAGTGCCAGCTTTTGACGGGTCTCGCTGTAGTCAGTCGCTTCGATCAATTCGCGCAGATACACCGTCTCGCGCACCGGGTTGGGCAGTTCGATGCCGATGACATTGCGGCCGGGCACGACGGCGACACGCGCCGAAAGGGCCGACATGGAACGGGCGATATCGTCGGACAGGCCAATGACGCGTGAGGACTTCACACCCGGAGCGGGCTCGAACTCGTAAAGCGTCACGACAGGTCCGGGGCGGACGTCGATGATCTCGCCCTTGATGCCGAAATCCTCCAGCACGCTTTCCAGCAGGCCGGCGCTCTGTTCCAGCGCTTCGGGCGTCATGGTCGTGGTCTGCTGGACGCGGGCCTGCTGCAAAAGATCGATGGAGGGGTATTCATATTCCCCGTCCGCAAAGACCGGCGCTTCCCGGAACATCGGCTGCGAGGCCTGAATGGGCGCGCGCGGCGTGAAACGCGGCTCGGCCACGATTCTTTCGACCGGCTGAACCTGCTCCACGGGCCTCACCGGCTCGGCAACCACGGCCGCCTCGACGATGGGCTGTGGCGCGATCTCGGGTTCGGGAACCTGAATGGAGGCCGGGACTGCAAGATGATGCACGCCGATTTCGCGGTAGAGCCTGATCGGGGAACCGCCCGGAATTCGGACGACAGGCGGTACGGTGGAAAGCCGGATGGCGGGGGCGGCAGGAGATGCAGGGGCTGCCGCAGCAATCGCAGGCGCCGTCAGCAACGGGTTTGCAAGAATGGTGCGCGCGGATACGGGAAGGCCTTCGCCGGCGTCATCAGGCAGATCGAGCGTCATCACCTCCCAGAAAAGCTCATCCGGAAGATTGGCGGCAAAGGCTGGAATGGATGCCTGGGGCGTGGTGACCCGTTCGACAGATGTAAACGGCCCCGCGGACAGCGGCTGAGCGGACAAAGACATTTCCGGCGCCGGCGTTTCGAAGACAACGGCTGCATCTGCCGTCGCTGGCATCAGCGCTGCGGCGGCGGCTTCTTCCGCCTGCTTGCGGGCAAGCTCCAGCCGCAATTTGTAAGTCAGCGCCCTAGCGCCCCGCGCATCGGGCGGTTGCGGCAAAAACGGCATGCGTTGTGGCTGAACGCGTGGTTCCGGCGAATTTACGATCGGCTGAGAGGCGATCTCCTGTTGCACCACGACCTGCGGCAGATCGACCACCTCAGGTTCGGCAGATTCGGGCGGGACGGCAACGGGGACTTCCTCTTCCGCAAGATGCGGCGTCTCGACCGGCATGCGCCGGGTAAAAACGCTTTCCGGCGTGCGGGTAAAGCGGACATTCGGCCCGAGCACGAAAGCATTCTGCCAGCCCGGCATTTCGGCGCGGCCTTCGATAGCATCGGCAGCGCTGACATCGGCATTCGGCCGGGGCGTGACGCCGGCTTTTGTTGCCGTGGCCTGCTCCTGGCCTGCAGCAGCCTTGCCGCCGGCATGACGAGCCTTATCGCTCCCCTCCCCTACGCTATTGGACGAATTCTGGAATCTGGATCGGGAGAAACTCATGGCAGCGTGCACACTCATCATAAACGTACATATTTCGGTCTCCTTGAAATAGAAAATAAAGGTTAATTACCCCTTTCCAAACGGGGTCATGGAGGCAGAATTTCACTTTGCCCACAGGCAGGATACAACATGACTGGCCAAGGCAGGGGTATCCCAAGCCGTTAAATTTATTGCGTTAAATCAAGTTTCCGTCGATGCCGGCCAGTGATCGGCGTGGCGAAAGAAAAGGGGATTGCGGCAGTAAAGCATATTGTTTCCGCAAAGAGCCGCGCAACGTAAAATCATTGCTGTAAAGCCCGCGAATTAACGTGGACAGTGCCGAGGTTGCAGTCTTAAGATCGGGCAGGCTGCGGTCCAGCGGAAAGGCCGCCCCGCCCTCATTCCGGAGTGAATTTCATGTCGCTTGTCCACCTGTCCCGCCGCTCGCTTCTCAAGACCTCGCTGCTTCTTGCCGGAACCACCGGACTTGCGGGCATTGCCGCCGCGCAGCAGTCAAAGCCCGGCGGGCGGTTGATCGTTGCCGCCGATTCCGAGCCGAAGAACCTCAATCCCGCAATCGTCGCTTCCAACGGCGTGTTCTATATTGCGAGCAAGATCATCGAGCCGCTGGCGGAAGCCTCTTTCAACGGCAGGGACGGGCTGGAGCCAAGGCTTGCGACGGAATGGCACGGATCGGAGGACGGCTTAAGCGCCACCTTCAAGCTGCGCGAAGGCGTGACCTGGCATGACGGCAAACCCTTCACCTCCGCAGATGTGGCCTTTTCCGCGCTTTCGGTATGGAAGCCGCTGCAAAATCTCGGGCGGTTGGTCTTCGCCAATCTTGAAAAAGTGGATACGCCTGATGACCACACGGCCATCTTCCATTTCTCCAAGCCCACCCCCTTCCAGCTCATCCGCAATGCTTTGCCGGTCGTTACCAGCGTCGTGCCGAAACATCTTTATGAAGGCACCGATATTGCCACCAACCCGGCCAATACCAAACCGGTCGGCACCGGGCCTTTCGTTTTTGCGGAATACAAGCCCGGCGAATATTATCGCCTGACCCGCAACCCGAATTACTGGGGCAAGAACCAGCCGCAGCTGGACGAGATCATCTATCGCGTTCTGCCAGACCGGGCGGGTGCCGCGTCCGCGCTGGAGGCCGAGGAAATCCAGCTTGCCGCCTTTTCCGCCGTGCCGCTTGCCGATCTTGCCCGCATCGCGAAGGAGCCGGGCATCAAGGTCATCCCGGAGGGTTACGAAGCCCTCACCTATCAGCTCGTCGTGGAAATCAACCATCGCCGCAAGGAGCTGGCCGATCTTAAAGTCAGAAAGGCCATCGCCCACGCCATCGACAAAAAATTCGTAATCGACAAGGTCTTCCTCGGTTACGCCACGGCATCAACCGGCCCGGTCCCGAAAAATGCGCCCCAGTTTTATACCGGAGACGTCGAGACCTACGATTTCAACATCGCCAAGGCGAACACCCAGCTGGACGAGGCGGGTTATCCGCGCGGTGCAAACGGCACGCGTTTTTCGCTGAGGCTTCTGCCGGCACCATACTTCAACGAAACCAAGCAGTTCGGCTCCTATCTTCGCCAGGCGCTTCAGGAAATCGGCATCGATGCCGAGTTGGTCAACAATGATTCCGCCGCACACCAGAAAGCCGTCTACACCGACCACGCCTTCGATCTTGCCATCGCGCCGCCGGTCTTCCGTGGCGATCCGGCGATCTCCACCACCATTCTCGTGCGCTCCGGCATTCCGGCAGGCGTCGGCTTCTCCAATCAGGGCGGTTACGAGAACAAGGCGCTCGATGCGCTGATCGACAAGGCGGCGGAAACCGTGGATACGGCCGGCCGCACGGTGCTCTACAAGGACTTCCAGAAACAGGTCGCCGCCGATCTGCCGTTGATCAACGTCGCCGAGTGGGGTTTCATCACAGTGGCGCGCGATACGGTCAAGCATGTCGCCAGCAATCCCCGCTGGGCGGTTTCCAACTGGGCGGATACCGTGGTCGGCACCTGAGAAGCGCCGTGAGACGCGCGGCGACGTTGCTGCGGCGAAGGGCGATCAGCGCCATTCCGGTGCTGCTGATCGTTCTGGTCTTCACCTTCGTCCTGCTTGAAAACGCATCCGGCGACGCGGTCGACGCCTATCTCGTCTCCATCGGCGGCGGCGATGCCGGGCTGCGGGATGCGCTGCGCGAGCAATATGGCCTCAACGGTTCGGTGCTCGCCCGCTTCTGGCTCTATGCCAGCTCGGTGCTGCGGCTGGATTTCGGCTGGTCGCTAGCCTTCGACCGGCCCGTGCTAGGGCTGATCCTCGAACGGTTGCCGAACACGCTGCTGCTGATGGGCAGTGCCACGGCGCTTGCTTTCATCACCGGGACTGCACTCGGCATCGTGGCGGGCGCCCGTCCCGGTGGGTTGACCGACCGGGTGCTCTCCGCCCTGTCGCTGGCGCTTTACGCCACGCCGGGCTTCTGGCTCGGCCTGGTGCTCGCCATCGTCTTTGCCGTGCAGCTCCGATGGCTGCCGACATCCGGCATCGAAACCATCGCTTCGGGAAAACAGGGCCTTGCAAGGGGACTCGATATTGCGCGCCATCTCGTTCTGCCGGTCGCCAGTCTCGGCCTGATCTATCTGGCGCTTTTCCTCAGGGTCATGCGCACCGCGATGGCGGCGGTCTGGCCGCTGGATTTCGTGCTGTTCGCCAAGGCCAAGGGGCTTTCGAGACGACGGATCGTGCTGCGCCATGTCGCCCGCAACGCCGCCCTGCCGCTCGTTACCGTGCTCAGCCTGCAAGCCGCCACCATGCTTGGCGGCAGCGTCGTGATCGAGAGCGTCTTTGCCATTCCCGGTTTCGGCCGGCTCGCGCAGGAGGCCGTCAGCGGTCGCGACACGCCGCTGTTGATGGGCATTATTCTGACAAGCGCCATCTTCGTCATCCTAGTCAATCTCGTTGTCGACATTCTCTATGCCGTCCTCGATCCGCGTATCGGCAGCGGGGAGCAACAGGCATGAGTTTCGCTCTCCGGCTCCTGCGCAGTTTCGAAGGTGCAACGGGCGTCATCATCCTGACGCTGCTTGCGGTAACGGCGCTCGCCGCTCCCCTCCTGTTTCCCGGCGACCCACTGTCGATCGTCGGCGAGCCGCTCGTCGCGCCCTTCTCCGACGCCGCCTCGCCGCTGGGCACCGACCGGCTGGGCCGCGATGTGCTGGCCGGGCTTGCCCATGGCGCGCAGGCATCCCTGCTCGTCGGCATCGGCGCTGCCGCTGCCGCCCTCATGATCGGCACCGTCGTCGGCACCATTGCCGGATTTGCCGGCGGCCTCATCGACGAAGCCCTGATGCGCGTTGCCGACGCCTTCCAGATCGTGCCGAATTTCCTGCTGGCGCTTGCCTTCGTCAGCACCATCGGCCCATCCATGCCCATCGTCATCCTTGCGATTGCCCTTGGCGCCTGGGCGGATCCGGCGCGACTGATGCGGGCGCAGGTCCTGAGCATCCGCGAGAGGGATTATGTACAATCCGCACGCGCCATCGGCATGCATCCGCTGGAGATAGCCTTCCGGCAAATCCTGCCCAATGCCCTGCCGCCGGTGCTGGCGCTCGCCGCCATCATCGTCGCCGCCGCAATCCTCACCGAAGCGGCGCTGTCCTTCCTCGGTCTTGGCGATCCGAATATCGTCACCTGGGGTTCGATGATCGCGGAGGGGCGCAACGTCCTGCGGTCTGCGGCGTTTCTTTCCGTCATCCCCGGCATCGGCCTTCTGGTCACGGTCCTCGGCGTCTATCTTCTCGCAGAAGGCATCAACAGGGCGATGGCGACAGGGAAAGAAGCGTCATGAGCGGCAATGCACTCTGCCGGATCGACAATCTCAGCGTTCGCTATACGGCAGACGATGCACCGGCGTTGCAGGACATTTCACTGACGATCAGGCAGGAACAAAGACTGGCGATCATCGGCGAAAGCGGTTCAGGCAAATCGACGCTTGCCAAAGCCATTGCCGGCCTTCTGCCTGCGAGCACACGGGTTTCCGGCGATATTTCCTGGAGCCGTGACAGCGGTCTTTTCCCGGACAGGCCGATGCCGGGCCGCGATATCGGCTACATCTTTCAGGATACCGGCGCGACGCTGAACCCGGTTCTGACCATCGGCGAACAGGTGGCGGAAGGTGCCGTAAGGCATCTTGGCATCTCATGGAAGCAAGCGCGTGATCTCACCCGTGATCTTCTGGAACGGGTGCGACTGCCGCATCCCACGCATCTTGTCTCAGCCTATCCACACCAACTTTCCGGCGGGCAAAGGCAGCGTGTGGCGATTGCCGCCGCCATTGCCGCCCATCCCGCGATCCTGATTGCCGACGAAGCGACGAGCGCGCTCGACACGGTGAGCCAGGCCGCCATCGCCGCCCTGCTGGACAATCTCGTGCGCGAGGAAGAAAGAACACTGGTCTTCATCACCCATGATATCGGCCTCGCCTCCAGCCTTGCCGACGAGATCGCGGTTCTGCGTAGCGGGCGACTGGTGGAACATGGCACAACCCGGCAGGTGCTTTCCGCACCAGCGCATGATTATACGCGCGCGCTGCTCTCCGATTATCTCGATCTCTCCACCCCGCCGCTCATCCGCGAGGCCGCGTCATGAACGAAGCCCTTCTGAGCGTCGAGAACCTCTCAAAGACCTATCGGACCGGCGCACGCACAGTGCCAGCGCTCTCCGATATCTCCTTTTCGCTTCAGCCCGGCGAGACGCTGGGGCTTGCCGGCCCTTCGGGCTGCGGAAAGTCGACGCTGGCGCGCATCCTGATGCGACTGATCGCGGCCGATGAAGGCACGGTCAATTTTGAAAACCGCGACTGGCTTGCACTTGACGGCGGCGAACTGCGCACTGCGCGACGGCATATGCAGATGGTGTTTCAGGATACGCACGGCGCGTTCAACCCGCGCGCCAGCGTCGAGGACGCCATAGGCGAGCCGCTGCGTATCCACCACATCGTCGAAAGACGCGAACGCCCAGCAGAAATCCGCCGTCTTCTCGACCGTGTCGGCCTGCCCGCCAGCTATGCCGGCCGCTCCGTCTTCGAGCTTTCGGGCGGCCAGCGGCAGCGCGTGGCGATTGCGCGGGCGATCTCGCTCAAGCCATCCCTGCTCATTCTGGACGAAGCGGTTTCAGCGCTCGATGTTTCCGTTCGTCGGCAGATTCTCGAACTGCTGGTGGAAATACAACGGGAGACAGCCGTTGCCTGCATTTTCGTTTCCCATGATCTCGCGGTCATCCGCGCCGTCTGCCACCGCGTCGCCATCATGGAGGCGGGGCGGATCGTCGAAATCGGCAGAACCGCAAATATCATTTCCACACCGCAATCCTCGACCGCCAGAACACTGATCGAGGCCGCGCCGCGCCTGACCGTCACCGCACAAGGATAAGACATGCCCGCCCCGGATTACGCATTGCTTCTCGACCCGCCCGCCTTTCCCACAGAGCGTTACGCCGTCCTCGCAGACCGGCTGGCGGGTTTGATGAGCACGAAAAACGATGTGCTTCTGATACAGGCGGAAGCCGTGCTGGCCCTTGAGGCCGCCGCCACCAGCCTTGCGCGGCCGGGTCTGAGAGCACTCAATATCGTCACCAGCCCCTATGGCGCATGGTTCGGCGGCTGGCTGGAAAGAGGCGGCGCCACCGTCCGCAACCTGACTGCCAGCCCCGCAAAGCCAATCGCACTTCAGGAGGTCGAGCGGGCGCTGGAGGACGGCCCGGGTTTCGATCTTCTCGCCATCGTCCATGCGGAATCGGCAAGCGGCATTCTCAACCCCCTGCCCGCCATCGCGACAATGGCCAAAGACAGAGGCATCGTCACCATCGTCGATGCCGTCGCCTCGATCGGCGGCCATACCTTCGAGGCAGATCGGCTCGGCATCGATATCGCGGTCATCGGCCCGCAAAAGGCGCTGGCAGGCCCCGCCGGGGTGTCGGCGATCTCCGTCAGCCAGAGGGCTTGGGAACTTCTTTCGCATGGTGCCGCACCGGAAAACTCCATGCTCTCGCTTCTCGACCAGAAGAAACTCTGGCTCGAAACCGGCCGCGGCGCGCTTCCGGGAACGCCAGCACCGCTGGAATTCTTCGCATTGGAAGCGGCGCTCGACCGGATCGAGGCGGAGGGTCTCGCATCCGCCAACGAACGCCACAAACGGGCAGCCTTTGCTACCCGCGCCGGTATAAGGGCGCTCGGCATCGGGGCGTGGGTGGAGGAAGCCCACGCTTCATCTCTCGTTTCCACGGCAATATTGCCTGATACGGTCGAGACCGGTGCGTTTCTCGCGGCGGCTGCCGGACAGCAGGGGGCGGATATTTCCGGCGGTGTCGGTCCCGGAGCGGAACGGCTGATAAGGCTCAATCACACCGGCCGGCGCGCAAATCCGGATGCGGTGAAAGCCAATATCGCCGCCGTCTCAAGCGCCCTGAAAAGCCTCGGCCACGCCACAGACAGCGATTCCGCACTGGAAGCGGTCGAAAGAAGCTATTCGGAAGCTCCTGCGCGCCGTCTGTAACAGCGCAGATAAACGTTCATTGCGTAAAATCCGGAACTGGCGGAACGTCAGTCACGCTATTGTTGTTAAAATGGTAGACAAATTCCCCGGCCAATCTTGACGAAATCATGGCAACGCGCGAAACTTAACGCACTGTTAACTCGCGTGAAGAAGGGAAATGGCCATGGTAGCAGGGTTCAACATGCTCTCCTTTGACCTCTTTGGCATTGGCCGAAGAACGCCCGCCATAAACGAGCGGGTCGAGAAGGATTTGCAGGACAGGACGCCGCGCAGACCGGACGACCAGTCGAATGATGACGACCGTGACCAGGAATATGAACTGTTCTTCTGGTCGCTTTATCCGGTAATTTGAATTTGTAGCGGCAGCCCACAGGGACGCGCAATCCGGCGGCGATTCGTGTCGCGGATTCAAGACAAGGCGGCCTGCGGTTGTTCCGCCGGCATTGAACCTTGTCAAGAAGCGCCAGTTCATTCAATGATGGCCGCATGCGCCGGTCCGGAAATGAAAACAACTCTGCCAACAGGGATTTGAAGCTGCTGCGCCGTCTCCTGCGCGCCAAGGATCATATGGACGCAGCACCACACGAGGCGTGGCCTGTTTTGCGCCTCGCGAGCGTCAGTGGCGCCTCGCAGGCCCACTTCGCAAGATCGTTTCGAGATGCTTTCGGCATACCGCCTCACCGCTATCTGCTGACCCGCCGGGTCGAGCGTGCGGTGGCTCTGTTGCGCGACACGGACCTCCCAATCATCGAAATCGCTTTTGAAACCGGTTGGAACAGCATCGGCACTTTCGGCCGCATTTTCCGTGACGTGACCGGGGAGAACCCGAGTGAATTGCGGCGGCGGATGCGGGCTTCACCGGGTGATCTTGAGCCGGTTCCCCATTGTTTCGTCAGCGCCGCGCATCGCCCCCATCTCAAAATGGCAGTTTCGGAGAAGCGCCGACAAACGGAAAGCGCTAGGTACGACGGGCGAAACGGAGATATCTCATGAAAAATGGTGTTCAGGTTGTCGGGCTTTACGTTCTTGATCAGGAAGAGGCGCTGCAATTCTATGTCGAAAAACTTGGATTTCGTGTGCACACGGACGCACGCAATGGCGATTATCGCTGGTTGACTGTCCAGCACCCGGACCAGCCGGACTTTCAGTTGGGCCTGTTTCGGCCGCAGGCCCCAACCATTGATGACGCGACGGTACAGAACCTCATGGAAGCCGTGGCCAAAGGCGCGATGCCGCCGCTGGTTCTGGTGGTCGATGATTGCCAGGCAGCCTATGACGCGATGCACGAACGCGGCGTCGAATTCACCCAGGAACCGATCGCCCGCTACGGCTCAGTGGATGCGAGCTTCCGCGATCCTTCCGGCAATGGCTGGAAGCTCGTTCAGGCTCGATAAAACGTGGATCAGCCCCGGAGTGAACCCCGGGGCTGATGGAAAAAAGAGGTCAGCCGAACCGGCCCTGCCTCAGTGGTTGTCGCGCGGTAGGCCCTTGGTCTGGGCGATGCGCTGATACTTCACGGCCGGTTCCAGAACCGCGCCGGTTTCCATCTGGCTGACGATGCCGCGCTGGATTTCCTGCCATGGCGTCTGGTGATCGGGGAACTTGAAACCGCCCTCGGCAGCCAGCGCCTCGTAACGCTTGGCGAGTTCCTCGCCGGAAATCAAGATATCGGCCTTGCCGCGACCCACATCGACGCGAACGCGGTCACCCGTCTGCAGGATCGCAAGACCGCCGCCGGCCGCCGCTTCCGGAGAAGCATTGAGGATGGACGGGCTGCCCGACGTGCCGGACTGGCGGCCGTCACCGATGCAGGGCAGCGAGTTGATGCCTTCCTTTAGCAGATAATCCGGCGCGCGCATGTTCACCACTTCCGCCGCACCCGGATAACCGATGGGGCCGGCGCCACGCATGAACAGGACGGTGTTCGCGTCGATGCCAAGCGACGGGTCGTCGATGCGGTGATGGTAATCTTCCGGACCGTCGAACACCACGGCGCGGCCTTCGAAGGCTTCCGGATCGTTCGGGTTGGAGAGGTAGCGGTTGCGGAACTCTTCCGAGATCACGCTCGTCTTCATGATGGCGGACGAGAACAGGTTGCCGCGCAGAACGCGGAAACCGGCACGCTCCTTGAGCGGCTGATCGAAGGGACGGATGACCTTTTCGTCCTCAATGATGGCGCCACGGCAGTTGTCGCCGATGGTCTTGCCGTTCACGGTCATCGCGTCTTCCTTGATGAGCCCCTGGGTCATCAGCTGGTTGACGACCGCCGGAACACCGCCGGCATGGTAATAATCCTCACCGAGATACTCGCCGGCCGGCTGCAGGTTGACGAGCAGCGGCACATCTTCACCATAGGTCTGCCAGTCATCGACAGTCAGTTCGACGCCGACGTGGCGCGCAAGGCCGTTCAGATGGATCGGCGCGTTGGTGGAGCCGCCGATGGCCGAGTTGACGCGGATGGCGTTGATGAAGGCATCCTTGGTCATGATGTCGGACGGCTTCAGGTCTTCCTTGACCATTTCGACAATGCGCAGGCCAGTGAGATAGGAAATTTCCTGACGGTCGCGGTAAGGCGCCGGAATGGCGGCGGAGCCCGGAAGCTGCATGCCGAGCGCTTCGGCGAGCGAGTTCATCGTCGTCGCCGTACCCATGGTGTTGCAATAACCGGTGGAGGGCGCGGACGAGGCGACGAGCTTGACGAAGCCCTGATAGTCGATCTCGCCCTTGGCCAGAAGTTCGCGCGCCTTCCAGACAATGGTGCCGGAACCGGTGCGCTCGCCACGGAACCAGCCGTTCAGCATGGGGCCGACGGAAAGGGCGATGGCCGGAATGTTGACGGTGGCCGCCGCCATAAGACAGGCAGGCGTGGTCTTGTCGCAGCCGATGGTCAGAACAACGCCGTCGAGCGGATAGCCGTAAAGCACTTCCACGAGGCCGAGGTATGCGAGATTGCGGTCAAGACCCGCTGTCGGGCGCTTGCCGGTTTCCTGGATCGGATGCACCGGAAATTCGATGGCGATGCCGCCCGCTTCACGGATGCCTTCGCGCAGGCGATGCGCCAGCTCCAGATGGTGGCGGTTGCAGGGCGAAAGGTCCGAGCCGGTCTGCGCAATGCCGATGATCGGGCGGTCGGACTGAAGCTCGGCCTGGCTCAGACCGAAATTCATGTAACGCTCGAGATAAAGCGCCGTCATATCCGCATTGGCGGGGTTGTCGAACCACGCGCGCGAACGAAGGTTGCCTTGGGTTGCGGGCAGATTGTCGGATTTGGTCATGATGCGGTCTCCAGCCGGAAGTGGCCAACGGTAAAATATTACGAAATGCGACAAGCTTATGTTGTGCGCAAGGAAAAGGGAATCAGCGTCTTGGAATCACGCATAGCCGACAGAGCAGGCCCAGACGAGTGAATTGGGGCTGTTCTTCAGTTTTAGCCGAATATTTTTCGGTGCTTACGACCATACCGGCGTTGCGCAACGGCCTCTCCCTCCCTGCCTTGCCGGATTGCGGCTGGCCCCGTGGCCCCACAATCCGTCACGACCTGACTTGCATATTTGTATTACTATTAGATAGCGTCGCGGCCTGTCAAGCCGGATCAGGGCTCATTATGGGCTGGTTCCGAGAGATGGAAAAATAAGAATAATTTTCATAAGCAATTGATTTATTACAGCATATTACCAATACTCAATGGAGAGGATGTGATGCGAATTGAAAGTCTGCTAAAAAACCCCTTTTCAAGAGTATTACTATATGCTCATAGTGACGCCGTCACGCTGACATCATTTCTGGGAGGATAAGATGAGAAAAGCTCTTGCGGCAATCACTGTCGCCGTTTCCGCATGCCTTGCATCCAGTGTTTCCGCACAATCGCTGACCGTCGGCTTCTCGCAGATCGGCTCCGAATCTGGATGGCGCGCTGCTGAAACCACCGTCACCAAACAGCAGGCTGAAAAGCGCGGCGTCACGCTGAAATTCGCCGACGCACAGCAGAAGCAGGAAAATCAGATCAAGGCCGTTCGCGGCTTCATCGCGCAGGGCGTCGATGCGATCCTGATCGCACCTGTCGTCGCAACCGGCTGGGACGCCGTGCTGAAGGAAGCAAAGGAAGAAAAAATTCCGGTCATCCTGCTCGATCGCCAGATCGAAGCGCCTGATGATCTTTATCTGACTGCGGTCACCTCGGATCAGGTTCACGAAGGCAAGGTCGCCGGCGACTGGCTCGTCAAGGATGTCGGCGCGAAGGACTGCAAGGTCGTCGAATTGCAGGGCACGACCGGCTCTTCGCCTGCCATCAACCGCAAGAAGGGCTTCGAGGAAGCCATCGCTTCGCACAAGAACATCAAGATCGTGCGCTCGCAGACGGGTGACTTCACCCGTACCAAGGGCAAGGAAGTGATGGAAAGCTTCATCAAGGCCGAAGGCGGCGGCAAGGATATCTGTGCCGTATACGCCCATAATGACGACATGGCCGTCGGCGCAATCCAGGCGATCAAGGAAGCCGGCCTCAAGCCCGGAAGCGACATCAAGGTCGTATCCATCGACGCCGTGCCTGACATCTTCAAGGCTATGGCCGCCGGCGAAGCCAATGCGACGGTGGAACTGACGCCAGACATGGCCGGCCCGGCTTTCGACGCTCTCGAAGCCTATCTGAAAGACAAGAAGGCACCGCCGAAGTGGATTCAGACCGAATCCAAGCTCTACACAGCGTCTGACGATCCGATGAAGGTCTACGAGGCGAAGAAGGGTCTGGGTTACTAAGCCATTTCTTCGGAGGAACGGTGCAAGAGTTGCGCCGTTTCTTTTAGCTGCCTGGGAGAGGAAAGATCTTTCCGGTTCAGTCCGCAGATTTATTGCGTTTGAAACGAGCGAGTGCCGCTTGTTTCTTCTACCCGACGGGGAGAGGGTCGCGGCAGCGGGATGAGGGGGCGAGGGTTCGGTCTATCGCTGACGTTGCCCCCTCATCCGACCCTTTGGGCCACCTTCTCCCCGGCGGGGAGAAGAAACAAGCGGCACTCGCTCGCTCCATAAGCAATCACACTGCGCCCTTGAGGCAAGACCCATTTCGATACGGAACCTGCTCAATGTCCGAAACGGCACCACTTCTGGAAGCACGCGCCATCGGTAAATCCTTTCTCGGGATCACGGCGCTGGACGGCGTCGATTTTTCGCTCGGGCGCGGTGAAATCCACGCGCTTCTCGGCGAAAACGGCGCGGGCAAATCAACACTCATCAAAATACTGACCGGCGTTTACCACCGCGACAGCGGCTCGATCTTTCTGGAGGGCGGCGAGATATCGCCCACCAATGTCGGCGAGGCGCAGGCGCTTGGCATCGGCACGGTCTATCAGGAAGTGAACCTTCTCGAAAACCTGACCGTTGCCGAAAATCTCTTTCTCGGCCGTCAGCCACACCGCTTCGGGCTGATCGACCGGGCCTCGATGCAGAGACAATCGCAGGCCTTGCTTTCCCAATACGGGCTTTCGATCGACGTCAACGCCCTGCTTTCCAGCTATTCCGTCGCCATCCGCCAAATCATCGCCATCGCCCGCGCAGTCGATCTTTCCGGCAAGGTCCTGGTGCTGGACGAGCCGACCGCCAGCCTCGATGCCCATGAGGTCGAGATGCTGTTCGGCGTGCTGAGGAACTTGCGCGCGCGCGGCATCGGCATCGTCATCATCACCCACTTCCTCAACCAGGTCTACGATATCGCCGACCGGGTAACGGTTTTGCGCAATGGCCGCCTCGTCGGTACGCGCGACATCGGCAACCTGCCGAGGTCCGAACTCATCGCGATGATGCTGGGCCGCGAGCTTCAGCACATCACCCACGAACATCAGGCGACTGACGATACGGTTGCCGAGGGCGAACCGCCGATCCGTTTCGAAGGTTACGGAAAACGCGGTAGCATCGCCCCTTTCGATCTCGGCATACGCCCCGGCGAGATCGTCGGTGTCGCCGGTCTTTTGGGCTCGGGCCGAACCGAAACGGCGTTCCTGCTGTTCGGCATCGACAAACCCGATACCGGCAAGGCCACGATAGACGGAAAGACCGTCACTCTTTCTTCGCCAGAAGCCGCGATCACCGCCGGCTTCGGGTTCTGCCCTGAGGAGCGCAAGACGGACGGTATCATCGGCGACTTTTCCGTGACTGACAATATTGCGCTGGCGCTTCAGGCCCGTCAGGGCTGGGCGCGGCCGCTTTCGCGCCGGCAGAAGGTGGAACTTGCCGAAAGCTTCATCAAATCGCTCGACATCCGCCCGGCAGATCCCGACCGGCCGATAAAGTTCCTGTCCGGCGGCAACCAGCAGAAGGCCATTCTGGCGCGCTGGCTCGCCACCCATCCCCGGCTTCTGATCCTCGATGAGCCGACCCGCGGCATCGATATCGGCGCCCATGCGGAAATCCTCAAAATGATCGAAAAACTCTGCACCGAGGGCATGTCGCTCGTGGTCATCTCATCCGAACTGGAAGAACTGACCGCCGTTGCCCACCGCGTCGTCGTGCTGTCGGACCGCCGCCATGTCGGCGAACTGAAGGGTAGCGATGTAACCGCCGACAACATCATGCGGGCAATTGCGGATGCGGCCCGCACGGAGGCGGCGTGATGGTGGGTGTGACACGACGACTGAAAAGGCTTGCTCCCCAGCTTGCGGCACTTTTCGTCATTCTGGCAGCGATTACAATCGTTTCGCCCGGTTTCCTCCATGTTTCGTTCCAGAACGGCAGGCTTTACGGCAGTCTGGTGGATATTCTCGTGCGCGCAGCGCCCGTGGCGCTCCTGACCATCGGCATGACGCTGGTGATCGCAACCAAGGGCATCGATCTGTCGATCGGCGCAGTGATCGCCATCTGCGGCGCGGTGGCGGCAACGCTCATCAGCAACGGCCATTCCATCCCCACCGTCATCGCCATCTCGCTTGCCGTCGGCATCGCCTGTGGCCTGTGGAACGGAGTGCTGGTCGCCCTTCTCGATATTCAGCCGATCATCGCCACGCTGATCCTGATGGTGGCCGGACGCGGTATCGCCCAGCTCATCACGGAAGGCGTGATCCTCACCTTCAACGATGACGGCTTCTCCGCCATCGGCTCCGGCTCCTTTGCGGGCATTCCCCTGCCCGTCATCATCTGGGTGGCGGTGGCTCTGCTGATCGGCGTTCTGGTGCGCAAAAGCGCGCTCGGCTTTCTGATAGAGGCCACCGGCATCAATCGCCGCGCGGCAGCGCTTGCCGGGGTGCGGGCGCGCTTCCTGCTGTTTTTCGTCTATGCCGTTTCCGGTCTCTGCGCGGCAATCGCCGGCATGATCGTGACCGCGGATATTCGCGGCGCGGATGCCAACAATGCCGGGCTGTGGCTGGAACTGGACGCCATATTGGCGGTGGTGATCGGCGGCACATCGCTGAATGGCGGCCGTTTCTCCATCACCGCCTCCCTGATCGGCGCGCTCATCATCCAGACCATCAATACCGGCATTCTGGTCTCCGGTTTCCCGCCGGAATTCAACCTCATCATCAAGGCGGGCATCATCATGGTGGTTCTGACGCTGCAATCACCGGCGATCATGGCGGTTCTGGGCTTCGTCAGAACGCCCAAGCCGCATGCAAAACCGGCCGCCACCAACGGCATGACCAAGGAAGGAACCGCGCGATGATCCACAGCCGCAATCTGCCGTTCCTCACCACGCTGACGATCTTCGTAATCGCCTATCTCCTGTGCGTGCTGCAATATCCGACGATCCTGTCGACGCGGGTGATCGGCAATCTTCTCACCGACAATGCCTTTCTCGGCATCGCCGCCGTCGGCATGACATTCGTCATCCTGTCGGGCGGCATCGATCTGTCCATCGGCTCGGTCATCGCCTTCACCAGTGTCTTCGTGGCTGTCATGGTCGGCACCTATAATATTCACCCGCTGCTGGCCTTCGCCATCGTGCTTGTGGTTTCGACGCTGTTCGGCTGCCTGATGGGGGCGATGATCCGCTTCCTGTCGATCCCGCCTTTCGTGGTGACGCTGGCGGGCATGTTCCTGGCGCGCGGCGCTGCCTATCTGATCTCCACGCAATCCGTGCCGATCTCGCATCCGTTCATCGATGCGATACAGGGGTTTTATTACCGCTTTCCCGGCGGCGGCAGGCTGACTGCACTTGCCATGGTTATGCTTGTTGTTTTCGCAGCCGGCATGCTGATCGCCAGCCGCACCCGCTTCGGGGCCAATATCTATGCGCTTGGCGGCAACCCGCAATCGGCGGAGCTGATGGGCGTGCCGATCGGGACAACGACAATCGGCATCTATGCGCTTTCGGGCTTCCTTTCGGGCCTCGCCGGTATCGTCTACACGCTCTACACTTCCTCCGGTTATTCGCTGGCGACAGTGGGCGTGGAGTTGGACGCCATCGCGGCCGTCGTCATCGGCGGCACGCTTCTGACAGGCGGCACAGGACTGGTGGCGGGAACCTTCATCGGCCTTTTGATCCAGGGACTGATCCAGACCTACATCGTTTTCGACGGAACGCTTTCCTCCTGGTGGACGAAAATCGTTATCGGCGTGCTGCTTTTCGTCTTCATCGTGTTGCAGCGCGCAATCATCTGGTATTCAAACAGGAGACTGGCCGGACCACATCCGGCATAACCGTAAACGGAGGCTTTATTGGGGTTGCTCGAAACGACGATAAGCGGACGAAAACGCCGGAACAGCCACGCGCATGTGGTGGCCGAACTCGGCAGCGCCATCGTCTCGGGCAGGATTGCGGAAGGTTCCCTGCTACCCAATGACGCCGAGCTTTCTCTCCGTTTCGGGGTTTCGCGCACCGTGCTGCGCGAGACGATGAAGACGCTGGCGGCCAAGCGGCTGGTTGAACCCAAGGCCAAGGTCGGCACCCGCGTTCTTGACCGTTCGAGCTGGAATTTCTTCGACCCGGATGTGCTGGGCTGGCGCTGCGAAGCCGGAATAGACCAGGAATTCGTCACGCATCTGGCGGAAATCCGCCTCGCGCTCGAGCCGGCGGCGGCTGCAGCGGCCGCCTTGCAGGCGACGAATGACGATATCGTCTCCCTTTACGTCATCGTCGCCAAGTTCGACAATCCGCAGCATACGCCGGAAACCATCGCCAAGGTCGACCTCGAATTCCACCTTGCCGTAGCGCATATGTCCGGCAACCCGTTCATGCGTTCGGCGAGCGGCCTGATCGAAGCAGCACTTGCCATCTCCTTCCAGCTTTCGTCCCCGGCCTCGTCGCCCGGAACCATCGCCGAGATCGCCGCCAACCACCTACGCATCGTGCACGCCATCGCCGCGCGTGATGCCGAAGCCGCCGTCAAGGCCATGCGCCATGTGATCGAGGTCGGCAAGGACCGGACGCGGAAGGCAATCAAGACGCCCTGAAGGTGAAAAGATAAAGGTTTCTTCTTTCACCATAAGTTCAGGCCCGCACGAATGCGGGCCCTTTTTCTCTTGGCAAATATCCTACCCCTGCGACGCTTCAACCTGCGGCACCACGCCACGGCGCGACGCCATGAGCGATGCGCCGAGGAGGGCCGCGATCGCCACGAAGACGAAGACCATGGTTGCGCCATGAAGGTCGATCAGCAACCCGCCCAGAATAGCACCGCTGGAGATGGCGATCTGGAAGGTGGTGAGCAACAGCGCGCCAGCGCTTTCGGCCTCGTCAGAGGCAACCCTTGTGATGAAGCTCTGCACGCTGACCGGAAGTGCACCGAAGGCGAAACCCCATGAAGCGATGGCAACGCCCGCAACGACGGGAGATGCACCCGCAATCACCAGAACAGAAGCGGATGCGGCAATCAGCGTAGCGGCGAATGTCACCGCCCATGCCGTGTTTTTCTCGGCTAGGAAACCGCCGAAGAGATTGCCGAAGAAACCGCCGATACCGTAGACCAGAAGAACAAGCGAGATCGCCTCGACGCCAAGCTGCGGCACGTTTTCCAGAAACGGACGGACATAGGTGAAACCGGCAAAGTGCCCCGCGACGATCAGCAGCGTCGTCAGAAGACCGATCCTGACCTGTGGCCGCTGCAACAGCCGGAACATGGTGGAAAGACCGGGCGCACCGGCGGGCGGCAGCGAAGGAATGGTCAGCAATTGCACGAGCAGTGCGAGGACGCCGAGCACACCGGCAACGACGAAGGCCGACCGCCAGCCGAGAGTAGCCCCAAGCCACGCTCCGACAGGTGCCGCGCAGACGGTGGCGACCGAAACCCCGGTGAGGATGATGGCCATGGCGCGCGGCATCTTATCGAGCGGCACGAGCCTCAACGCCAGCGCCGCCGACATGGCCCAGAAACCGCCAAGGCCGATGCCGAGCAGAACGCGCGATGCGAACAACATGAAAAGACCGTTGGCAAAGGCGGCAAGAGCACTGGAGATGATCAGCAGCGTAGTCAGACCGAGCAGGGTCCAGCGGCGATCGATACTGCGCGTGCCGATGACAACGCCGGGACCGGCAACCGCTGCGACCAGCGCAGTAACGGTGATGGATTGCCCGGCAAGACCGGAGCTGATGGAAAGATCGGCCGACAACGGCGTCAGAAGGCTGACCGGCAGAAATTCCGCCGTTACCAGCCCGAAGACGCCGAGCGAAAGCGAAACCACAGCGGCCCATTTCGCATCCGGTTCCTTGGTGCGCGGCACATATTCAAGTTCGTTGATTGTCCGGTTGTTCACGAAAATCTCCTGATGCGCATTCTGAGAATGCACCCTGAAACGGAATCACAAAGCGACGAAGCTGGTGGGAGCCCGGTTCGTCACCTCCAAATCGATACCTGCAAGCTACGCGTGACAGGTCGGCGTTTCCATGCTAGAAAATCTATATTCCTTAACTAAACGTCCGAATTTGCGAGATGCCATGAACGATGCCCTGACGGAAATGCTGCGCGGTTTGCGGCTTGACGGCGTGGAATACGGCCGCTGCCGCATGGCGACCCCTTGGGCCACGGCCTTTCCCGAACAGGAGGCGGCGCGGTTTCATTTCATCGGCGTCGGACAGGCGAAACTGCGCAAACCTTCCGGGGAATGGTTGACGCTGACATGCGGCGATGCGGTACTTCTGCCCCGCGGCCATGCCCATGTGCTGGGCAGCGGCGAGGATGTGACACCGGCCCTCTTCGACCGGTTTGGCAAGAAGGAAGTGTGTCAGGGCATTTTCGACATGGAATGCGCCGGTGCGGACGGCGACACGTTGGCGTTTACCGCGTCCATGCGTTTCAACATGGATAATCTGCACCCGCTGTTGCAACTGATGCCGGATGTGATGCTGACCAGCGATCTGGCCAAAAGCGACCCGGCCATTCCGCATCTGCTGGAGGCCATGGCCCGCGAGGTGGAACTGAACCGCGTTGGTGCTGGCGGCATTCTGGCACGGCTTGCCGACGTGCTGACGGCGACGCTGATCCGCACCTGGGTGGAACATGGCTGTGGCGATTCCAGCGGCTGGCTTGCCGCCGTGCGCAATCCCGAACTCGGGCGGGTGCTGGCTGCGATCCATCTTACCCCCGAGAAAGACTGGAGCGTGGAGGAGCTTGCCTCCCTGATGGGTGCATCCCGCTCGAGTTTCGCGGAACGTTTCACCCGTGTGGTGGGCGAAAGCCCGGCCCGTTATGTGGTGCGCATTCGCATGCATCAGGCACGACTGTGGCTGCGCGAGGGTATGCGCGTGACGCTGGCGGCGGAAAAACTCGGCTATGATTCCGAAGCCTCGTTCAGCCGGGCCTTCAAACGCGTGATCGGCGCGCCACCCAGCCAGTTCCGCAAGAGGGAGATGGCCGGGCTGGAGGATGCGGCATAGGGGGAATGCCTCTCAGTGGAAATTGCGGGAAATAACCTTTATCCGCTCCACCTCATCGTCATCATGGACAGCAGGCGGCGGTTGCTTTTTCATGTCGCGACGGTCTTCCGGTGGAGCCCCGTGGCGGAAATCGTCGCCACGTCCATGCGGCAGGGGAAAGGCGCGGTTACGCTCGCCGACGCTTGCCAGTGCCTCTGACAGATCGGTCAACCGGTGGGCGACCAGATGCACTACTTCGCCTTCCCGCTGGATCTTGCCGTAAATGCCGACCATGCCAGCGGACAACACCACGCGGCGGTATTTTTCAAAGGTCTTGACCCACAGGACCGCATTGGCAATGCCCGTCTCGTCCTCCAGCGTCATGAAAATCACGCCCTTTGCCGAGCCGGGACGCTGGCGCACCAGCACCAGACCCGCCGTTTCCAGCCAGGTTCCATCACGAGCACGCACCGCCTCCGCGCAGGTCAGAATACGACGGCGGGAAAGATCGCGTCGCAGGAAGGACATGGGGTGCTCGCGCAGGGTCAGTCCCACATGGCCGTAATCCTGCACCACCTCGCCACCGTCAGTCATGGGGCGCAGCGCGACGGAAGGCTCGTCGAGTTCGGCCACCGTGGCATTTTCCCGGCTGGCGGCGGCGGCAAAAAGCGGCAGCGGCTCATCCCGTAACGCCTTGATGGCCCACAGCGCCTCGCGTCTGGAAAGCGAGAGCGAGGGCAGAAAAGCATCGGCTTCGGCGAGACACACCAGCGCTGAGGCCGGAACGCCCGCCCTTCGCCAGAGATCATCCACGGAGACGAAATCGCGATCCTGCCGGCAGGCGACGATTTTTGCGGCGTGATCGTTGGAGAGGCCCTTCACCATGCACATGCCGAGCCGCACGGCAAAACGCTCGTCGCCCTTGTCATCTTTTTTGCCCGTGGGTTCCAGCGTGCAATCGAAGCGGCTTTTGTTGATGCAGACCGGGCGCACCTCCACGCCATGATCGCGCGCATCGCGCACGATCTGCGCCGGGGCGTAAAAACCCATGGGCTGCGAATTGAGAAGCGCCACGCAGAAAATATCGGGGTGATGGCACTTCAGCCATGAAGAGGCATAAGCGATCAGCGCGAAGGAGGCCGCATGGCTTTCGGGAAAACCATAGCTGCCGAAACCTTCCAGCTGCTTGAAGATGCGTTCGGCGAATTCTTGCTCATAACCGCGCTCCACCATGCCCTTGACCAGTTTTTCCCTAAACTTGGAAATGGTGCCGACATTCTTGAATGTCGCCATGGCTCGGCGCAACTGGTCAGCCTCATCCGGGGTGAAACCGGCACAATCCATGGCAATCCGCATGGCCTGCTCCTGAAACAGCGGAACACCCATCGTCTTTCCCAAGACGCTTTCAAGTTCTTTTTTCGGAAAATGAACCGGCTCTTTTCCCTGTCGACGTCGTAGATAAGGATGCACCATATCGCCCTGAATGGGGCCGGGACGAACGATGGCGACTTGAATGACGAGATCGTAAAATTCCTGCGGCTTCAAGCGCGGCAACATCGACATCTGCGCCCGGCTTTCGATCTGGAAAGTGCCCAGCGTATCGGCCTTCTGAATCATGGCATAGGTAGGCCCGTCATCCGGCGGCATAGCGGCGAGATCATATTTCTCTCCCGTGCGTGCCTCCAGCATATCGAAGCCGCGTTTCATGCAGGAGAGCATGCCGAGAGCTAGACAATCCATTTTCATGAACTTCACGATATCGATATCGTCCTTGTCCCATTCGATGATCTGTCGGTCGTCCATGGCGGCGGGCTCGATCGGCACCAGTTCGTCCAGCCGGTCATGGGTCAGAACGAAACCGCCCGGATGCTGGCTGTGGTGGCGCGGCGTGCCGACAAGCTGGTTGGCCAGTTCGAAAGCGAGTTTCAGACGGCGATCCTCCATATTGAGGTTCAGTTCCTTTACCTGTTTTTCATCCACCCCCTCGCTCCAGCGCCAGACCTGCGAGGACAGAAGTTTGGTCAAATCTTCCGGGAGGCCCAGAACCTTGCCGACATCACGCAGCGCCCCGCGCCCGCGATAACGGGTGACGACAGAACAGAGCGCGGCTTTGTCCCTACCGTAGGTGTCATAAACCCATTGAATGACTTCCTCGCGCCGCTGATGTTCGAAATCCACGTCGATATCCGGTGGTTCTCCCCGGTTCTCGGAGACAAAACGCTCAAAGACGAGATTGCTGAAAAGGGCAGGATCGATGGCGGTGATGCCAAGCACAAAACAGATAACCGAATTGGCGGCTGAGCCACGTCCCTGACATAGAATATCTTGTGAGCGCGCATAACGGACGATGGTATTCACCGTCAGAAAATAGGGAGCATATTCCAACCTGCCGACAACATCCAACTCATGATGCAGCGCCTTTTCTACCTTCTCCGGCAAACCATGCGGATAACGCCCCGGCACCGCCTCCCAGACCAGCTTTTCCAGCGCCTGCTGCGCCGTCAGCCCCGGTTGAGTGCGCTCTTCGGGATATTGATAGACCAGTTCCTTCAGCGAAAAGGTGCAGCGTTTGGTGATTTCGAGGCTGCGCGCCAAAGCTTCCGGATAACGGGCAAACAGCCGATGCATTTCTTCCGGCGGTTTCATGTAGCGGTCGGCATGCCGCTCGCGCCGGAAACCCGCCTCGTCGATGGTGCAATTGTGCCGGATGCAGGTAACGACATCCTGCAGCATGCGCCGCTCCGGCACATGAAACAGCACGTCATTGGTGACCACCGTCGGCACATCAGCGGCTTCAGCCATGTTCGACAATTCGAAAAGCCGCATCTGGTCGTTGGGGCGTCGGCGCAGGCTGAGCGCCATATAGGCACGATCCGCAAAAGCCGCCCTCAATCGGCGCAGGCGCAGGGCGCAGATGTCGTCCGCAAGATCGGCGAGCAGCACCACGATCAGGCCTTCGCCATAGGTGACGAGATCGTCCCATGTCAGCCGGCACTTGCCCTTGCCACCCCTTTTCTTGCCGACGGAAAGCAGCCGGCAAAGCCGCCCGTAAGCCGGACGATCCATGGGGTAGACCAGCACGGAAAGGTCATCATCCAGATCGAGCCGGCAACCGATGACGAGCCGGATGCCATGATTATTGGCAGCCTCGTAAGCACGGGGAATGGCCGCAAGGCTGTTGCGATCCACAATGCCCAGCGCCTCGATGCCGAGATTTTTTGCCTGTTCGAACAGTTCGTCGCAGGAGCTGGCACCGCGCAGGAAGGAGAAATGCGTGGTCACCTGAAGTTCGGCATAACGGGGGGCGCTCATGCAAACACTCCGTGGATGAACCAGCCCTGGGAGCCGGTTTCCGCATGTTCTCCGTCACCGGAGCGGAAAATCCAGAAGCGTTCGCCGCTTTCATTTTCCACCATGAAATAATCGCGTACGGCGGCCTTTTCCCGGTCTCGCTTCCACCATTCGCCGAAAACCCGTTCCGGCCCGTCGGCGCGGCGAACATTATGGCGCACGCCTTTCCAGATGAAATAACGTGGCGGATGATCCGGTAAAAGCGCCAGCGTCTCTATGGGTTCCGGCCTTGCGAAAAGCCGCACCGGACGTGGCCAATGACCGGGCCAGCCGAGCGTATCCTCTGATGCCTGCGCTGCAACGCGGGCAACGGAGCGCTCCGGCACGTCGCTTGCCACCGCCGCGTAACGATAGACCCTGTGGCCGCGATTGAGGATGACATCGACCGTATCGGCAATCTCAGCACGGTCTTCATCCAGAAGCGAGGAACGCGCCTGCGCGGCCACAAGCGGCTCCGCATGGGTCGCGGTCAGCACCATTATCTCGATGCCGAAACCGGGATCGATGGTGTCGATACGGTCGGTCAGGAGCCGAACAAGCTGTTTAACGTCGCGCACCGGTCTGGAGGTGCCGGCCCGTATCGCCTGCAAGCCGCTATCCACCCGGTGCAGCACCAGATCGACACGGCGGGCGCCGAGGCCGCGCTTTTCCAGTGCTGCGCAAAGCCCCGCAACCAGCTTTTGCATATAGCGGGCAATTGTCTCGGCCGCCGCGATCGGTTCTGGAAACGCGCGGCGCACCTCCACCAGTTCGGCGATGCGCACCGGCTCGATGGGCTCACCGGTCTCGCCGAAGGCCTGCGCCAGACGCCTGACCACTTCCGGGCCGAAACGCAGGGTAAGCGGCGCACGCGGAGCCTCGGCAAGTTCGCCTATTGTGCGAAAACCCAGCACCTTCAACGCCGAAACCGTGCGTTCCTCCAGTCGCAATGCCGAAAGCGGCAGCCCGCTGATCGCCCAGCGCTGGCCACCCGGCGGCACGATGTTGATTTCTTCACGGCCGAAACGGGCGAGCGCATGGGCGGCACCCCAGCTATCGGCAATGGCGGCACGGGCGGCAAAACCTGCGGCGTGCAAGCGGTTGACCATGCCGCTCAGCATCAACGTTTCATTGCCGTGCAGATGATCTGCGCCCGCAGTGTCCAGCACCAGCCCGTCCGGCGGATCGGCGGCGACGATGGGGGCATAGATACGCAGGAAATGAAAGGCGAGCTGTTGCAGGGCGCGGGCATCCGCCGCCTCATCGAGATTTTCGACGACGAGACCCGGCACCAGCGCCTGCGCCTTGCTGACGGGCGTGCCGGGCCGGATGCCCGCCGCCCTTGCCGCCTTGTCGAGCGCCAGCACCAGACGGCGGCTGCCCTGACGGCCGATCATGACCAGCGGTTTTTCAACCGGCGGCGCGTTCTGCCCCGAAAGACGCCGGTAGCGATCCGTCGGCCATGTCGGCAGGTAAAGCGAGACGACCCTTTGCATCACAGGCTTCCACTTCAAATTCAGCACTTTCGCCGCCGCGACACCGCAGAAGCTCCAGAAACCAGCGCGGCCTGCCCACCCCCGGCACCGGCAGGGCTGAGGAAGGCCGGACGGAGACACGCCAGCGCGTGACGGCCGCCGTCGGCTCGCCGAACAGCGCCGCATCGGCCGGGCGCCGGAAGCGGCGGATGGCGATGCCTGTCACACCGGAAGTTTCCGCCGCCAGTTGCAGCCGCCGCGAGGCATTCATCGGCAACTTCGCAAGCTCACCCATCACCGCACCGAAACCGTTGCAGCGCAGCCCCTCCTCGAAACAGTCGAGCACGCCTTTTTCATCGCGGCATTCGACAATGATCACACGGTTCTGCGACAGGCCTGCCTGCGCCAGTCCCGGCATGAACAGATCCCGCCGGGTGACGCACCACAAGACCTTGCCGGACAGCCGCGCCGCGACGCCTGCCGCAAAAAGAGCAGCCGCTGCGCCATCGGCAGCGCCATTGCCGCCGCCGCTCACCTCATGCAGACTGCCGAGCTTCAGCCCGCCTCCCGGCAAATGATGGTCGATGGCATCCACGCCGAAAGGCAAGGCCTCGTACAGGCGGGCAGGCCCGCCACCGATCCTTTCCAGCCTTTCACGCAGTTCTTCGACAACGAGCAACTGTTCCGCGCGCTTTTGCATGGCATGACAGGTTTCAATTCCAGATTTTCAATTCTATTGTTCTTGTTTTGTTCTTAATTCAACAAAGAGTCAAGCAATGCCGTGCCGCTCTTCAACAGTTTGCACGGGAAGAGCGGGATTATGGCCTTGCAGCCATGCGTACCGCCGTTAAAACGGAATTGTCCTATGCCGCCTCGTGTTTTTACGAAACCGCCGTACAAGGACCTCAGGGTTTTTGGAGGAAAGCCGCCCATGATCGCCAGCATTCTGATTGCCGTGGTTGCGGCTATTCATATCTACATCGTTATTCTGGAAATGCTGCTGTGGGAAAAGCCGGCGGGACGCAAGGCCTTCGGCCTTTCGGCGGATTTCGCCAGGCAGACGAAGGTTCTTGCCGCCAATCAGGGGCTTTATAACGGCTTTCTCGCGGCCGGGCTGATCTACGGGCTGGTGCAAGGCGATGCGGGCCTGAGCTTCAAGGTCTTTTTCCTCACCTGCGTCCTCGTGGCCGGCATTTTCGGCGCCATCACCGCCAATATGAAAATCCTGTTCATTCAGGCTTTGCCGGCATTGTTTGCGCTCGGCTTGCTCTGGATCGGAGTATGAACTTATGACCGCATGGAACGACCACCGCGCCAAAGATGCCCTCAACCGGATTTTCATGGCCGCCGTCGCGAGCGCCGATCCCGCAAAGGTGCTGAAACACCATCTCCCCTCGCCGCCCAAGGGCAGATGCGTGGTGGTCGGCGCCGGCAAGGCCTCGGCCGCCATGGCAGCAGCACTCGACAAGGCCTGGGCGGATGTCGATCTCTCCGGTGTCGTGGTAACGCGTTATGGCCATGCCGTTCCGGCCGGACGCATCGAGATTATCGAGGCCTCGCACCCCGTGCCCGACGACATGAGCGCGGAAGCGGCAAGACGCATTCTTGCCGCCGTTCAGGGATTGACCGCCGACGACATGGTAATCGCGCTGATTTCCGGCGGCGGTTCGGCACTGATGGTCGCGCCCGCTGAAGGCATGACGCTTGCGGACAAGATGGCCGTCAACCGCGCCCTTCTTGCCAGTGGTGCTACGATTTCGGAGATGAACGCCGTGCGCAAGCATCTCTCCCGCATCAAGGGCGGGCGGCTGGCACTCGCCGCAAAACCGGCCAGAGTGGTTTCACTGCTGATTTCCGACGTGCCGGGTGACGACCCCTCCGAAATTGCTTCCGGCCCGACGGTTGCCGATCCAAGCGACATCGACGGCGTGCGTGAAATCGTCTCCCGCTACGGGCTCGATCTTCCTGAAAACGTGCGCAAGGTACTGGAAAAGGGTGAGGAAACCCCGAAGGCAGGCGATATCGAGGAAGATATCAGATTGATCGCGGCCCCTTCGCTCGCCTTGCAGGCGGCGGCGGACGAGGCGGTGAAGCTCGGCCTTACACCGCTCATCCTCGGGGATGCGCTGGAAGGCGAATCCAGGGACGTCGGCGCGGTGATGGCCGGTATCGCACTATCCACCAGCTGCAAGGGTCTGCCAATCAAAGGCCCGGCAGTGCTGCTTTCCGGTGGCGAAACCACGGTGACGATCGGCAAGGGACCAGCCGGCAAGGGCGGGCGCAACACGGAATTCCTGCTGAGCCTTGCGCTGACGCTGAAGGGTGCAGATGGCATCTGGGCCATTGCCGGCGATAGCGACGGCATAGACGGCGTGGAGGATGCGGCCGGTGCATTGGTGACGCCGGATACGCTTATCCGCATGCGCAATGCCGGTGTCGACCCGCGTCAGTCGCTTGTGAGCCACGACAGCTATACCGCATTCAGGGCAGCCGGAGACCTTGTGGTAACGGGGCCGACTCTGACGAATGTAAATGATATCAGGGCGATCTTGATCGGGTGAAAGCGGGAGGGTTCGAACCGACCAGGACTGTGCGGTGTGCGCCTCAATGAGGAGAGGCCATTTTGACTATACCGTCAGACAGGTATAATCTGATGGCATATCTTTTGGAGCCTCAGCCATGCGTCTTGGAGTGCTCATATTTGGCCTGGTCATGGCACTGATCCCTACTTTGGCGGATGCCCACAACTGCAAATGCCGAAATCGCGGTGTCATGTTCCAACTCGGCCAGACATCCTGCCTGAAGGTCGATGGCGGCTCCTATCTCGCGCGTTGCGAGATGAAGCTCAACGTCTCGTCCTGGACCAAAATCCAGGACGGTTGCCCCGTGACAGAACGGGCGCAGGCGCAGTCGACACGCGTCAACTGATCACATCGTCAGGTGGTGTCAGACCGGGCGTGCAGCTTGTTTCTTCTCCCCCGCCGGGGAGAAGAAATGCGCCGCGACGCCATGTCCAGTCTTACAGCTTTACCCAGCCGCCATTCTTCTTGCCCGATTCGATGCACGCCGTAACGAAGGCAACGCCTTTGACGCCGTCATCGACGGTCGGATAGATGACCGCCTTGTCCAGCGCAGAACCGGTGCGGCGAGCCTCGATGGCATGGGCGGCTTCGGTATAGATGGTCGCGAAAGCTTCGAGATATCCTTCCGGATGGCCCGATGGAATGCGGGTGACGCGTGCAGCTGCGGCCCCTGCCCCGGCGCCGCCGCGGGTGATGAGCTGCTTCGGCTCGCCAAGCTTCGTGAACCAGAGATAGTTTGGATCGGCCTGCGTCCACTCGATGCCGGCCTTGTCGCCGTAAACGCGGACCTTCAGCCCGTTTTCATGACCGACGGCAACCTGACTGCACCAGAGCAGCCCCTTGGCTGCTTGCTTGGCATCCCTGGCCTTGAAGCGCAGCATCACATGCGCATTGTCGTCGAGACGACGGCCTTCGACGAAGGTGTGCACATCCGCCGCCAGCTCATCCGCTTCCAGACCTGAAATGAAGCAACCGAGATTATAGGCGTGGGTGCCGATATCGCCGGTGGAGCCACCAACGCCGGATTGTGCCGGATCGGTGCGCCAGACGGCCTGTTTCGCGCCGGTCTGTTCCACCGCTTCCGTCAGCCAGTCCTGCGGATATTCCATCTGCACCAGACGGATAGTCCCAAGCGCGCCGGTTTCCACCAGTTCGCGCGCATGCCGCACCATCGGATAACCGGTGTAGTTGTGGGTGAGGATGAACAGCGCATCGGCCTTGTCCGCCACGTCCTTCAGCTTTTTGGCATCCTCCAGATTGGAGGTCAGCGGCTTGTCGCAGATGACATGGATGCCACGTTCCAGAAACGCCTTCGCCGCTGGATAATGCACATGATTGGGCGTGACGATCGCCACCGCCTCGATACCATCCTCGCGCAGCGCTTCCTTCTCGGCCATCTCTTCGAACGAGCCGTAGCAACGCTCTGGATCAAGCCCGAGCTCACGGCCGGAGGCGAGGGATTTTTCCGGTGTCGAGGACAAAGCCCCGGCCACGAGATCGAAGCGGTTGTCGAGCCGCGCCGCCATGCGGTGAACGCCACCGATAAATGCACCCGAACCGCCACCGACCATGCCCAGACGAATCCGCGTGTTCGCCTTGTCGGTTGTCTTTCCTTCAATAGCCATAATGTCTCCTCAGCATTTTCTAAGCGCATTTCCTGAGGGAAAACCGCTTCACATTTTTTCTGGAAATGCTTTCAAAGCCCAAGCATACGGCGGTTGGCCGCGTCGTCGGTGCCGCTTGATGCAAAATCATCGAAGGCTTTTTCCGTGACGCGGATGATATGGTGTTTGACGAACTCGGCCCCTTCCCGGGCGCCGTCTTCAGGATGTTTCAGCGCGCATTCCCACTCGACCACGGCCCAGCCATCGAAATCATTGGCCGCCATTTTCGAGAAGACGGCACCGAAATCCACCTGCCCGTCACCCAGCGAGCGGAAGCGGCCCGCACGGTTGACCCAACCCTGATAACCGCCATAAACACCCTGGCGACCGGTCGGGTTAAACTCCGCGTCCTTGACGTGGAACATCTTGATGCGGTCTTTGTAGATGTCGATATTGTCGAGATAATCGAGGCATTGCAGCACGTAATGCGACGGGTCGTAGAGCATGTTGGCGCGCGGATGGTTCTTCACCCGCTCCAGGAACATCTCGAAAGTCACGCCATCGTGCAGATCTTCGCCCGGATGAATTTCGTAGCAGACATCGACACCCTGCTCATCGGCGTAATCGAGGATCGGCGTCCAGCGTTTTGCCAGTTCGTCGAAAGCAGTCTCCACCAGACCGGCCGGGCGCTGCGGCCAGGGATAAATGAAAGGCCAGGCGAGCGCGCCCGAAAAGGTCGCATGTGCGTTGATGCCGAGATTTCTCGAGGCTTTCAGCGCAAGCTTCACCTGCTCCACTGCCCATTGCTGCCGCGCCTTCGGATTGCCGCGCACTTCGGGTGCAGCAAAACCGTCGAAAGCTTCGTCATAGGCCGGGTGAACGGCAACCAGCTGGCCCTGCAAATGGGTGGAAAGCTCGGTCACCTCGACGCCGTTCTGGCGCGCGACGCCGGCGAACTCGTCGCAATAATCCTTGGATTCGGCGGCCTTTTTCAGATCGATCAACTGTCCGGCCCAGGTGGGCACCTGCACGCCGGCATACCCTTTTTCCGCCGCCCATTTGGTGATGCCGTCCCATGTATTAAAAGGCGCCGCATCCCCTGCAAACTGACCGAGAAAAAGACCCGGTCCCTTGATCGTCTTCATAAAAATATCCTCCTGTATCGATACAGTTGAGCGGTAAAACCGCTTTGGCTCCCAATTTGCCAAGCTAACCGCTCGTCGTTTTCATACAAGCCCCAAAAGTCGGAGGGGCGAGAGAATTTCGCTATTTTACTTAAAAAGCGAAAGGCGGCTAAAGCGCCAGACCGCTTGCCCTGTCGAATACATGCACACGCTCGTGGTGAACGGTGGCGGCAAAGGGGGTGTTGACCCTGACCGGCTGCTCGCCATCCACCACCGCCGTCACCTGATCGCCCGCCAGTTCGAAGACCACATGTGTCTGCGCGCCTGTCGGCTCCACCAGCACCGTCCTGCCGGAGAGCGAAATATCGCCGCCGATGGTCGAACCGATATGTTCCGGTCTCAAGCCAATCGTCACCGGCTGACCACGCTTGACCTTTCTGGAAGCGGCAATACGGATCGCGGTTCCGTCCTTCAGTCGTGCAGCAGGCTGATCGCCCTCGCCGTCAACCACGCCTTCGATGAGGTTCATGGCCGGTGAGCCGATGAAGGCGGCCACGAAGAGATTGGCCGGCGTCTTATAGAGTTCGAGCGGCGTGCCCTGCTGCTCGATGCGACCGTGATTGAGCACCACCACCCGGTCCGCCAGCGTCATCGCCTCGATCTGGTCATGGGTGACGTAGATGGAGGTCGTACCAACTTTCTGGTGCAATGCCTTGATTTCGCTGCGCATCTGCACGCGAAGCTTGGCGTCGAGGTTCGATAACGGCTCATCGAACAGGAAGACGGCCGGGTTACGCACCACGGCGCGGCCCATGGCAACACGCTGGCGCTGGCCGCCGGAAAGCTGCGAGGGCTTGCGGTCCAGAAGCTGGCCGAGATCAAGCATGCGAGCGGCTTCCGCCACACGCTGTTCGATGACGTTTTTCGGCTGGCCGGCAAGCTTCAGATTGAAGCCCATGTTTTCGGCCACCGTCATATGCGGATAAAGCGCATAGGACTGGAAAACCATGGCGATGTTGCGCTCGCGCGGTGTCATGTCGTTGACGACGGTGCCGCCGATGAGGATGTCCCCATCGGTGATTTCCTCCAGCCCGGCGATCATGCGCAGCAGGGTGGACTTGCCGCAGCCCGAAGGCCCGACCAACGCGATGAATTCACCATCGGTTATATCGAGCGAGATGCCGTGAATGACATCGAGCGCGGCATAGGACTTGCGGATATCCCTAAGTTCGACGGAAGCCATATTTTGCTCCTTTCAAGTCACGATTTGACGGCACCGGCCGTCAGGCCCGCGATGATGTGTTTCTGTGCGAGGAAGAAGACGATGACGGTCGGCAGGATCGTCAGCGTGATAAAGGCGAGAACGAGCTGCCACTCCGTGCCGAATTCGCCGCGATACACCATGATGCCGAGCGGCCAGGGATATTTCGATTCCGAATTCAGCATGATCAGCGGCAGGATGTAGCTGTTCCAACTGCCGACGAAAGACACGATGCCGACGGTGGCCACGATGGGTCGCGAAAGCGGCATGGAAATATGCCAGAAGAACCGCAGATAACCGCAGCCATCCACGAAGGCGGCCTGAAACAGTTCATCCGGCAGATTGCGGAAATAATTGCGGAACAGAAGAATGCTCATGCCAAGCCCGAAGGCCACCTGCGGCAAAACCACGCCCCAATAGGTATCGAGCAGGCCAAGATCGCGGATGCGGATGAACAGCGGCAGGATCGCCGTCGCCGCTGGAAACATCAGCCCCAGAAGGAAGTAATTGAGCAGGAACGACGAGCCGAAGAACTTCACATGCGCGAAGGTAAAGGCGGCCATGGCCGAGACGGTCAACGTCAGGAACACAGTCAACAGCGCGATGACAAGCGAATTGAAGATTTGCAGCCAGTAGCGCTTGCCGAAGAGGATATCGCCGTAATTGGCCCATTGCCATTCGGCCGGAAGACCGAACGGATTGACGCGCAGGTCCCCCAGCGTCTTGAAGCCGCCAAGCGCCGTGGTCAGCAGCGGGATGAGCACGATAGCCGCGATCAGGCTCAGCGATATGTAAAGATAAAGCTTCGTTTGCAGCGGCATGCGGACGGAAGTGGATGTATCAGTCATGGCGCATGAAAATCCTTTTGTAACCGAAGGCAAGCGTTACGCAGATGACGAAGAGAACGACGCCGACCGCGCTGCCAAGCCCCACCTGCATGCGCATGACGCCGTAGGTGTAGAGGAAGGTGACCATGGTCTGCGTGGAATTGGACGGGCCACCGCCGGTCAGCGGCATGATCATGTCGAACAACTGCAACGAGCCGATCACCGCGAAGAAGACGGACAGGCGCACCGTGGAACCGAGCATCGGCAGTGTCACGTAGCGGAACTTCTGCCAGCCGGAAGCACCATCGATTTCGGCCGCTTCCAGCACGTTCTTGTCGACGGACTGAAGGCCGGCAATGAACAGCATCATGTGGAAACCGAAATATTTCCAGACGATGACGCCAAGCACCGCGTAGATCGCGACGTCCTTGTCGGCCAGCACATAAGGGTTGGCGAAACCGAAGAAATTGGAGATGGCCGCGAACAGACCGTAATCGCCGTCATAAACGAAACGCCAGATCAGACCGGCTGCGACATCCGCCAGAACATAGGGCAGAAAGAAGACAAGCCGGAAGGCGACGACGCCGGGAAGCCGGTGGGCCAGCATCATGGCGAGCCAGATCGCCAGCGGTATCTGGATCAGCACGGAAATCAGGATGATGATGCCGTTATTCATCAATGCCTGCGAAAAGGCGGCATTACCGAACAGCACCTGAAAATTCTTCAAGCCGACGAAATCGGTCGGCGTGCCGTAGCCGTTCCAGCGATAAAGGCTGTACCACGCCGCCTCGCCCATCGGCAGAATGACGAACAGGGTAAAGAGCAGCAGCGCGGGCGGCAGGAAGACCAGAAGGGTCAGCGCCCGGTCATGTGCGACCGAGCTTTGCTTGCGCTTCGTCTTCGATGCGCGCGCCGGTATGGACGCAGAAGTCATGGAAATATCCGTCATCTCTATCCGCTTTCATTCAGGCAGATACTGCGGCGCCGCATCCCGCGCGGCGCCGTCATGGAACAGACGATCAGCGAAGCTCGAAAGCGTCCTGAATTTGCTGGGCACCCTCTTCCGCAGTCATCTGGCCGGAGACGATCTCGACAGAGACATCGTTGACGACACGGCCGACGGCAGCCCCAAGCGTCTGGTCGAAGAAGTTCTGGTGCCAGGTGGAGCCGGCGAGCTGCTTTGCCGAATCCGCCAGCAGCGGGTTCTTGACCGCGCCGGCAGCACCCGTCGCAACCGGCAGGATCATGCCAGCAGCCGCCAATTTCTCTTCGCTTTCCTTGCTGGTGAGGAAGGCTGCGAAATCGATCGCCTCCTTGGAGGCGTTTTTCGTAACCGCCCAGCCGTTCAGCCCGCCCAGCGTATCGGTGGCCTTGCCGGCACCGCCCTCTACGACGGGAAATGCGAAGCGGCCGATATTTTCAGGCGCCAGACCCTTGCCGTCGCCGGCATTCTTGCGCTGGTTGGCTTCGGTATTGTCGAAGCCGAGGATCATCGCCGACTTGCCGTCACCGAAGACGCCAAGCGCCTGCGGCCAGGTGGATCCGAGATAACCGGGCTGGAAGGGTTCGAGCTTGCCGAATTCGGCCAGTTGCTCGCCCGCCTTGATGATGGCCGGATCCATGAAACCTTCGCCCTCGCCCTTGCGGGCGGCATCGAACACGGCCTGCCCGCCATTGCGCATGACGAGATAGCTCCAGTAGAAGTGGATCGGCCATTTTTCACCGCCACCACCGGCAATCGGAACGATGCCCGCTTCCTTGATTTTCTTGACCGTAGCGCCGAGATCGTCCCAGGTCTTGATATCTTCGGCTTTCACGCCGGCCTTGGAAAACAGCGCCTTATTGTAGAAAAAGCTGACGAGGCTGACGCGGTAAGGCACAGCCCAGACCTTGCCGTCAAACGACAGGCCATCGATTGCGGCCGCGCTATAGGCCTGGCGCAGCTTGCCGCCATCAGCGTCGAAAACCTCGGTCAGGTCCTTCAGCGCACCGGTTTTGGACTGTTCCTCAAGAACCCCACCACCCCAGCTGTAAAAGAAATCGGGAACGTCGTTGGATTGCAGCAGGGTGGGCAATTTTGCCTTGAACGCTTCGTTTTCAAGAAATTGCAATTGTACGTCCACGCCCGGATGCTTGGCCTCGTATTCCTTGGCGATCTCCTCCCAGACAGCCACGGATTTCGGGTCCAGCTCCACATGCATCCATTTAACGACCGTTGCGGCCGAGGCGCTTGCGGCGCCGAGCATGAGAGCAATGCTTGTCGTTGTGGCAAAGCCTATCAGCCTGCCGCTCAGGCTTGCGCCTGCGTGCCTAATGGTCATGATCGTGATCCTCCCTCGGGGATTTCCTCATTTATTCCCCAATGCGGATTAATTCACATTAGCCCTCGCACATTGTCAAGGCACCGTGCCGATTTTTTGCGCGAATGGCTTGACACACCCCTCCCCTACACCGTTATTTAATCCGTATTCCGACATAAATCGGTTTTCGAACCGGCATTGATCGCAGCAGGACCCCATGAAGACCGCAGACCCAGAACTGATGCGCGCGATCAACAGGCTGAGCGTGCTGGACAGCATCCGCCGCCACGGACCGATCTCCCGGGTGGAAATCAGCGAAAGAACGCAACTTTCCACCACCACCGTTTCGGCGATCACCGCATCGCTGCTGGACGACGGGCTTATTCTCACCCGACATCTCGGGGACATCCGCACCGAAGGCGCGCGCGGCAGGCCACGCGTGATGCTGGAGTTGAACCCGGATGCAGCCCGTGTGGTAGGCGCCAAGATCGCGGCGAACCGTATGGTTTTCGTGGTCACCGATTTTTGCGGCAACGTGCTGTCTACCCTCGCTTTGCCGATCCGTGTCGACCGCCAGCCGATCGGCGTCATCGCCGATCTGGTGGAGGACGGTGTGCGCCGTTGTGTCGTCGATGCCGGGCTTTCCCTGGAAGACGTGGACATGGTCTGTCTTGGCCTGCCCGGCGTCATCGAACACCGCACCGGCAGGATCCGCAGCAGTCCCATCCTGCGCGAAGTGAACGTCGATTTCGCAGAGGAAATGACGGCGCGGCTGAATTCGCCCACCATCATCGAAAGCGACGCCCACGCCATCACGCTCGCCCACCACTGGTTCGGTCATGCACGCGATCTGGAAGACATGGTGCTGATCTCGCTCGAGCAGACGCTTGGGCTTGGCGTGCTGCATCAGAACCAGCTGTTTCGCGGCGCTGGCGGCCTCAGCCACAATCTCGGCGATCTCGTGATCGGCCTTGCCAGCGAAGGAACCGTGCGGCTGGCGAGCCAGGCGGGCGAAAACGCCATTCTTGGCACCCGCCCGGTTGACGGGCGTTTTGCCGAGGCGATCCGGCTTGGTCGTGGCATGCAGCATGCACATGCCCTGATTGCGGCGGAAGACAACGATCTGATCACGGCGGCTTTGCGCGCTGGTGCTGCACTTGGCCTGACGCTTGCCAATATCGTCACGCTGTTTGCGCCGCCGCGCGTCATCATCACCGGTTCCAGCCTCGAACTCGGTGAGCCCTTCATTGCCGCCATTCGCAACAGTTACAACGCCGCCGTGCCGCCATCGCTGGCCGGCGTCGCCGAACTGGTTTTCGACGTTGCGAGCGACGAATTATGGGCGCAGGGGGCTGCGGCCGTCGCACTCTACGAACTTTACGAATCACCATGGAACACAACGGGGCCAGCGCTCTAGCCGACACGGCTAGGAAGCGGACTACGGCATTTCTGATTTACGGGAGGAAATCATATGAACAAGGTCGGTATCGGCATCATCGGCTGCGGCAACATCTCCAGCGCCTATCTCAAGGCAATGGCGTCGTTTCCCATTCTCGATATTCGCGGACTGGCGGATATGAACGAGGAGGCCGCGAAGGCGCGGGCGGACGAATTTGGTCTTCAGGCAAAAAGCATCGACGCATTGCTGGCCGATCCCTCCGTGGAAATCATCGTCAACCTGACGATCCCCAAGGCGCATGTGGAGGTGGGTCTGCGCGCGCTTGAGGCGGGCAAACACGCCTATTCGGAAAAACCACTCGGCATCAATTTCGCGGAAGGCAAACGCCTTGCGGATGCGGCAAAGGCGAAGGGCCTGCGCATCGGCTCGGCCCCGGACACTTTCCTCGGTGGCGGTCACCAGACCGCGCGCCGGCTGATCGACGAGGGCGTCCTTGGCCAGCCCGTCGGCGGAACTGCCACCTTCATGTGCCCCGGCCATGAGCGCTGGCATCCCAACCCCGCCTTTTATTACGAAGTCGGCGGCGGGCCGATGCTGGATATGGGACCCTATTACATCACCGATCTCGTCAACCTGTTCGGCCCGGTCGCCAAGGTGGCGGGTTTCGCCTTTGCGCCGCGCAACGAGCGTCTCATTACCAGCGAGCCAAAGAACGGCGAAAAAATCCCCGTCCATGTCGCCACCCATGTTTCCGGGGTGCTGGCTTTCCAGAATGGAGCCGTGGTGCAGGTGGGTATGAGCTTCGATGTGGCCGGCCACAAACATGTGCCGCTGGAAATCTACGGCACGGAGGGCACGTTGATCGTGCCTGATCCGAACCATTTCGGCGGCGAGGTGCAATTGCTGAAGAAGGGCGGCCAGTTCGAGCCGCAGGCGCTGTCGTCGCCCTATGCCGATGGCAACTACCGCTCCATCGGCGTCGCCGACATGGCCTATGCGATCCGCGAAAACCGCCCGCACCGCGCCAATGGCGATCTTGCCCTGCATGTGCTGGAGGTCATGGAAGCCTTCCAGACGGCATCGGACAGCGGCGCCACCATTTCCATCACCACCGAGGTGGAGCGCCCTGCTCCCCTTGAAACTTCGCTGGTCGACGGCCAGCTCGGCATATAATCCCGAGGAGGAAATAAATGCGCGAAGCACTCATCGTCTGGGGCGGCTGGAGCGGCCATGAGCCGCAGGAATGCGCCACCATCGTCAAGGACATATTGGAAGAGGACGGCTTCAAGGTCTATGTGGAGCACAGCACGGAGGCATTCGCCGATCCTTCCGTGCATGATCTGAGCCTTGTCGTGCCGATCGTCACCATGTCGAAGATCGAAAAGGAAGAGATCAAGAACCTCACCGCCGCAGTGGAAAACGGCGTCGGCATCGCCGGCTTTCACGGCGGCGCTGGCGACAGTTTCCGTGACTGCGTCGAATACCAGTTCATGATCGGCGGCCAATGGGTCGCCCATCCGGGCAATATCATCGACTATCACGTCAACATCACCCGTCCCGATGACCCGCTGATGGAGGGAATTTCCGATTTCCCCTACACGTCGGAGCAATATTACATGCATGTCGACCCATCCAACGAGGTGCTGGCAACGACAAAATTCACCGGCGACCACGCCTGGTGGATCGACGGCGTGGTGATGCCGGTGGTCTGGAAACGCAAATACGGCAAGGGCCGCGTCTTCTATTCGGCGCTCGGCCATCAGGCCAAGGAGTTTTCCGTGCCGCAAATGAAGACCATGTTCCGCCGCGGCGCCAACTGGGCGGCGCGCTGAGATTTTAGGTCGAGGCGGCCAAACAAGGCCGCCTTTTCCTTTCATCAACCCCGAACGATCTCTTCCGCAGCCATCGCCGCGACCAGAACATGATCATCCGTGCCGTGCAGGCCGGAAAGCAGCAGGCCAACGGGCATTCCCGCCTCACCGGTGCCGCAGGGTATGGAAACGCCGCAGAGATCGAAAAAATTGCCGATCTGGGTGTTGCGCAGGGTCTTTGCATTCATGGCGAAGAAAGCCTCGTCATTCTCGACAAGCGGCGCGACCTTGGGCGCGACATGCGGCAGTGTCGGCGACACCAGCAACTCGTTCTTGCCGATCATGTCCGAAAAAGCCGCTGTCATGCGTTCGCGCGCCTCGATAATGGCGATGTAATCCGGCATGGAGATATTCGCGCCGAGTCTGGTTCGGGCGACCACGCGCGGATCCATGCGCGCGGCATCCGTGCCTTCCAGCCGCGCTTTGTGTAGGGCGAAGGCTTCCGCCGTCACCAGCGCACCCTTTTCCTTGATGAGATCGAACAATTGCGAAAAGATCGGGAATGCCTGCCGCCGGACCGAAGCGCCGGCGCGGGAAAGCCGTTCCACTGCATGCTCGAAAGCGACGGCGACGCCCTCCTCAATGCCGTCGAAAAACACCGTTTCCGGCACGACCAGCGACAGGCCGGACAACGGCGCACGCATCGCATCGGCAGCGGTCTTGCAGCGCATGGCGGCATCCACCCACACGGCATCCTGCACGGTGCGGGTGAGTGGCCCGAGTGAATCGAGGCTTTTCGAAAGCGGATAAACGCCGCGCATCGAATAACGGCCACGGCTTGCCTTGTAACCCACCACGCCGTTGAAGGCGGCGGGAATGCGCACCGATCCGCCGGTATCCGTACCGATCGCCACCGGAACCAGACCAGCGGCAACCACAACGCCCGCGCCGGAGGAAGAACCGCCCGGCAGCCGATGGCCGTCCGTGGAGGCGGGATTGCGCGGCGTGCCGTAATGCGGGTTAATGCCGAGGCCGGAAAAAGCGAATTCGCTCATATTGGTGCGACCGACGCAGACCATTCCAGCCTCTTTCAGCGCTGTCACCACATCCGCGTCACGGGACGCGGGCACATTGTCCGACAGCACCGTCGATCCGGCGGTGGTCACTGTGCCTTCAAGATCGAAAAGGTCTTTCCAGGCCACCGGAATGCCGTCGAGCACGCCACAGGAACGGCCCTCGCGAATGCGCTTCGAGGCACCTTCCGCCTCCGCCATGGCCCGTGCCGCCGTCAGACCGACAAAGATCGCTCCATCTTCCGATTTTCCGATTGCATCGAGCGTCTCCTCCGCCAGCGCGCGTGGATCGAGATGGCCGCTCTGGATGAGAGTGGAAAGCTGCGCGATGTTTTTGCCCGTGTGAGCCATGATATGTTCCTTGAAACCGGCTTGTTGCACACAACATGCCGGTTATCGGCCGCTTGGCAAGGCCAATGGCCGCAACATCTACAGCCGGAAACCGGTTTGGGAAACGCGCAGAGGAGGCCATAAAGCATCTGCGAAGCCGGCGTCTGCCTCCCGTTTCGCACGATCTGATTTTTCAACCTAAGGTATAGGTACGCCGCACCTTATATAAGCGACGACTATAAAAAGACGGATTAATTCTTAATCGCATCTAAACTTTGTTGAATTATTTAGCAGACATCGCTGAAATACATGCCCTATAAAAATTCCATAAAACAATCATAACGCGACATCGCGGGGGAATATCGCGAATGGAAGAGACTGCCTATCGGGGGATAGATAGACAGGTTGAAGCCGGCCAAACGCTTCACTCAACGACGCAGCCGGCAACAGGCCGATTTTCGCGGCGGCGTTCGCTCGCCAGCAAGATAACCATGATATTTCTGGGCGGCGTGATCTTTTCCTACAGCATCGGGGCGCTCGTCGGCTGGTACATGTTCGTTGCCGCCGCCAGCGAGCAATGGCTTAACCAAGCCCGCGTCAATTCGCAGATTGCCAGCGCCACCCTGCGCAGCATCTATACCTACGTCAGCGTCACCGCCGACACGGACGGACAGGTAAACGGCATCTTGACCGACAAGCCGATTGGCGACGACGCATCCATTCTCGTTACCGGCTTCAACCCCAGCGACGTTCTCGCGCTCATCGGCGCGCAAACCAAAAATGCAGTCTGGCTTTTCCGTTACGACGAGACCGATTCCGGCTTCCGTCAAATCGCGGCGGCCTTCGACAACGCCACCGACGACGACGAAAAACCGATCGCCACCGATCCCATCTTCTCCAGAGACGCGGTCGCCGCGCGTTTCGCCACCGGCTTTGCGACGATTGGCGATTCCAGTCACTTTATCGGCCTGCTGCCGATCATCAGTACGGAAACGAAAAAACCGATTGGCGCGGTCGCCGTCAGCATCGGCGGTTCGGATGCGCTCTATGGCGCGCAGCGCAAGCTGATCTACAATTCGCTCGTCGCCCTGATCGTGGTTCTGACCGTCACCGGCGTCCTCGTGACGCTGATCGCCAGACACTTTCTGAAACCGGTTCCGGCTCTGGTACAGGCGACACTCAGGATAGCCCGCGAGGAAACCGATGTCGTCACACCGTTTCAGGAGCGACGGGACGAAATCGGCGACATGGCCACCGCCATCGAAACGCTGCGGGAGGCGGTTCTGGAACGCGGACGCCTCCGGCAGATACGCGACATGGCGCAGCAGCTGGAACATATGGCCCATCACGATGCGCTGACCGGACTTCCCAACCGCGTGTTGCTGATGAAGACGCTGGAAAACCGTCTCGAACTTCTTTCCACCTCCGGCCAGCCGTTCAACGTCATGCTGCTCGACCTCGACCGGTTCAAGGCCGTCAACGATACGCTGGGACATGCGGCCGGCGACGCGCTGCTTGTAGCCGTGGCCTCGCGGATTTCCTCCGTGCTCGGTGAAAACGACATGGTAAGCAGGCTCGGCGGCGATGAATTCGCGATCATACAATCGGTGACCGACGATTGTCGGGAGGATGCGGGCGCGCTGGCAAAGCGGGTTGTGCATGCGGTTTCGCGCAGCTTCGGCCTCGAAGGCAGCCATATCAGCGTCGATACCAGCATCGGCATCGCCTGCGCACCCGATCACGGTACTTCCGGCACCCAACTTCTGCAACATGCGGATCTCGGCCTCTACCGGGCGAAATCCATGGGATGCGGCTTCTTCGTATTTTACGAGCCCGGCATGGACATGGCGGCGCAACATAAGCACGCGCTCGAAATAGACATGAAATCCGCCCTCGAAAACCACGAATTCGAACTGCATTACCAGCCTGTGGTCAACTTGCAGAGCGGCCGCATCGTCGCTTACGAGGCCCTTGCCCGCTGGCGGCACAGCAAGCTCGGCATCATCACGCCGGACCGTTTCATCTCGCTTGCCGAAGAAAACAATTTCATCAAGCCTTTGGGCGAATGGGTTCTGGCGCAGGCCTGCATGGACGCCATGACCTGGCCGAAGGATATCCGGCTCGCCGTCAATCTTTCCGCCGTGCAGCTTTACAATGACGATATCGTCCCGATCGTCGGCAAGGCGCTTGAAACATCCGGCTTTCCGGCAGAGCGACTGGAACTGGAAGTGACCGAAACCGCGATGCTGGAACGCGACAGCAGCGCCAGGGCTCTGAAATTACTGAAGGAAAGAGGCGTCCGCCTCGTACTCGACGATTTCGGCACCGGTTATGCCGGCTTGAGCACGCTGACCCATGTTGCCTTCGACAAGATCAAGATCGACCGTGAATTCGTTTCCGGCCTGCCGGAAAACCCGATGTGCTCGGCCATCGTCAATACCATCATCGACATGGCGGAGCAGATCGGCCTGAAAGTCACGGCCGAAGGCGTGGAAAACAAGGAACAGGTCGAGGCGCTGAAGCTTTCCGGATGCGACGAGGCGCAGGGTTATTATTTCGCCGAGCCGGCGCCGCTTGCCCGGATATTCAAGAACCGTACCGTCATCGCCCAGACCGGAAACGAGGAGCAGTCGCCTCACGACGCCGGTCTACCGATGCAGGAAACCTATTATCCGCCACAAAAAGCGATTTGAGAAACCGGCCCGCCAGCCAAGAGGACATAAAATGCGTATTTCAGTATTTTGCCTTTTCCTCACATGCTTTGTCCCCGCCACCGCGTTGCAGGCTGCAGGCGAAAGCGACACGCTTCGGCAGATCGCCAAGACCGCAAAAATCCGCATCGGTTATCGTGAAGCCGAGCCGCCCTTTTCCTACCAGCTGCCGGACGGGGAAGTCACAGGTTTCTCAACCGATCTCTGTCATGCGATCAGCGAGGATATCCGCAAGCAGCTGAAGCTCGACAAACTCGACATCGAATATGTGAAAGCCACGCCTGCGACCCGCTTCATTCTCGTGCGCAGCGGCAAGATCGATATCGAATGCGCGGCAACGACCAACAACACCGAACGCCGGAAAATGGTGGATTTCTCCTATCCGAATTTCATGACCGCGACGCAGTTCCTCTCGCGCAAGCAGGATAATCTGAAAAGCCTTGCCGATCTGGCCGGAAGGTCGGTCACGTCCGCCTCCGGAACGGTCAACATCGAGCAGCTGAACGCTGTGAACCGGCAAAAGAACCTCAATATTTCGGTGATGCCGACGAAAACCAACGAGGAGGCCTTCGAACTCGTGGTTGCCGGAAAGGCTTCCGCCTTCGTCATGGATGGCATATTGCTGGCGGCGCTGGCGGCGACATCCGAAAATCCTGACCTCTACGCGCTTTCCGAGGAAACGCTAAGCGCACCGGAGCCTTACGGCCTGGTTTTCCGGCGCAACGACCCGGACTTCAAGGCGGCGGTCAACGAAAGCCTGCGGCAGATCTTCACCGGTCCCGCAATTTATGACCTTTATGAAAAATGGTTCACCAAGCCCATTCCGCCGAACGGCATGAACCTGAACCTGCCGATGACGACCTCTCTGAAACAAGCCTATGAACATCCAAGCGAATACCGGGACTGAGGGCGCAACGCCCCCACCATGCCTCTATTTTTATGAAAACGTTTTGACAGATAATTTTGGCTGGAGATGCGCGATGCAGAGATCGACATTGTGGCTCATACTGGGGATTTTAGGTCTTCTGCCCACCATTGCGGCGGCCGACGACACCCAACCGCCTACACTCGAAACCATTGCCCGAACCGGCACCATCCGGCTGGGTTATGCCGACCGCAATCTTCCCTTCTCCTATCTGGGCACAGGCCCGGAGCCGATCGGCTACAGCATCGAGCTGTGTTTGAACGTGGCGGACTCCATCAAGAAAAAACTGGGTCTGACGGAATTGAAGATCGATTTCGTCAAGCGCACCCCTAGCAACCGCATCACGCTTCTCAATGACGGCACGATCGACATGGAATGCGTGGCGAGCACAAATACGGAGGAAAGGCGCAAGGCCGTCTGGTTTTCCTACAGCCACTTCATCACCGGTACCCGCTATGTCGCGCTGAAATCGAGCGGCATGAACAGCGTCGGCGATCTTGCCGGACGAACCGTGGTGGTGACGACGGGAACCATCAATATCAGCCAGCTGAATGTGCTCAACAGAAAATTGGGACTGAACATCGCCGTTCTGCAAAATGACAGCACCGAGGGCAGTTTCGACATGGTGACCGAAAACCGCGCCTCGGCCTTCGTCATGGACGACATTCTTCTGAGGTCCTTCGTCGCCGAAACCGGCAGGCCGGACGACTATTCCATCTCGAACGAATATCTCGCGCCGCCGCAGCCCTATGGCCTGATGCTCCGGCACGGCGATACCGACTTCAAAAATACCGTCAACGAAGCGTTGGGGCAAATCTATGCAAGCGGTGAAATCGAGAGAATCTACGACAAGTGGTTCAACGCTCCGATTCCGCCGAACGGCATAAACCTCAAGCGCCCGCTTCCCGGCGATCTGGCCGAGGTATTTCGAAAACCCCTCGATACGACGGCCGAATAAAAAAAACGCCGCCCGGCAAGGGGCGGCGGCTTTCTTAAAAAACGTCACGCGGCGCGCAGGTCGGCACTCAAGGGGATTTCGACATCGATCTCCAATATGGAGACGTGCTCGTCGCGATCCATCTTCACATGCACCCGGTCGTTGTCGATCTGCACGTGTCTGGCGATGACGGCGAGAATTTCTTCCCGGAGGACGGCGACGAGATCGGTTCCCGACGACGCCCTTTCGTGAGCGAGCAGCACCTGCAGGCGCTCACGCGCAAGCGGTGCCGACTTCTGTTTACGGAACAGGGCGAAAATGCTCATGCAGCCCTCCTTGCAAAAATCTTGGAGAAGATACCCCGCTTCTCGCCCGGAATGACCATCGGAATTTCCTCGCCGGCCAGGCGGCGGGCGGCATCGAAATAGGCCATGGCCGGCGCGCAACGGGCATCCGCCAGCGTAACCGGCGCGCCAACGTTGGAGGCGCGCAGCACATCCATGCTTTCGGGAATGATGCCGAGCAGCGGTATGGACAGAATTTCCAGAACGTCGTCGACCTTCAGCATGTCGCCGCGCTCAGCGCGGGCCGAATCGTAACGCGTCAGAAGCAGGTGCTTTTCCATGCGCTCGCCGCGTTCGGCCTTCAGCGTCTTGGAATCGAGCAAGCCGATGATACGGTCGCTGTCGCGCACCGAGGAGACTTCCGGATTGGTGACGACGACGGCCACATCCGCATGGCGCATGGCCAGCGTCGCGCCGCGTTCGATACCGGCCGGGCTGTCGCAGATCACCCAGTCGAAATGTTTCTTCAACTCGGCAATGACCCACTCGACACCTTCCGGCGTCAGATTGTCCTTGTCTCGCGTCTGCGAGGCAGGCAGCAGGAACAGCGTCTCGAGGCGCTTGTCGCGGATCAGCGCCTGCGTCAGCTTGGCGTCGCCCTGGATGACGTTGACGAGATCGTAAACCACCCGGCGTTCAGCACCCATGACGAGATCGAGGTTGCGCAGGCCGACATCGAAATCGACAACCACGACCTTCTGCTTGTTCTGCGCCAGCGCGGCGCCAAGCGCTGCGGTCGAGGTGGTCTTGCCAACCCCGCCCTTGCCGGAAGTAACAACGACTACCTTCCCCATACGGCTCTCCTGTTCCTGTGTTGTTTTCTCTATGTCGTCAGCCAAGTTTTTCGGCCTTTATCGTATCGTTTTCCAGCCACAGCTGAACGGGCTGGCCGCGCAGCTTTTCGTCAATATCCTCGGCGACCTTGTAGACACCATCTATCGCCAGCAGCTCCGCCTCCAGCTTGCGGCAGAAGATGCGCGCAGAAACATTGCCGAGCGAACCGGCCATGGCACGGCCGCGTAACGCCCCGTAAATATGCACCGAACCGCCCGCGATGATTTCCGCGCCCGAGGCGACCGAACCGATGACGGTCACATCGCCTTCGGGAAACATGATCGACTGGCCCGAGCGAACCGGCTCGTTGATGACCAGCGACTGTACGACGGCGCGAACCTCGCTTGACGCACGCGGCTTCTCCTCCGGCAATTCGGCGGAAGCGACGGCGACCGGCTCAACCTCGACATCGGAAGCGGGCTTTCCGCCCTTCAGCGACGGCGGCATACCCGGCTCGATCATCGAGGGGCGAACGCCCTCAATCCCCATGATGCCGACATTGCGCTCCGTCAGCGCCGCCAGCAGAGCCTTCAGCCCGGCCTTGTCGAGCGACAGATCGGAGGCATCCAGAACCACTGGACGCGACAGGAAGAACCCGGCCGAACGCGCAGCAAGATCATCCAGCCGTTCCAGCCATTGATCGAGCGGAGCTTCAGGGGACAGAACGACCGCGAGGAAGGAGCGGCCTTTGATACGGATCGAACGCTGGTCTGTTAGCACTTTGGTCATCTTGGTAAACAAATCATTGACAATTAGGTACCTCGGATATGGTTAACAAATGGTTAACAACACCCCTAAAACGACGGTTTCGTTAAGGGAATTCCGCTACGAAATTTTTCATGCGAAACATTCAAAAATTTCGCCTACCTTTTGATTTTACCTATTTTTGTTTCTTTTCAAAACTCACAATAGCAGTTGATCCTTGCTGCAACCTGACGCCCCGCACAGTTTGATGGAGGACGCCGTCTCTTCGCCTCGTCCTGCCGAGTCGCAGGCAGGGCAAGCTGACCGATTCCGGAACAATATCCATGGCTGACCGACAGGCCGCCGTTTGGCGGAAAAACGATTCCGTTATGCCTGCCGATACTATAGACACGAGACAGCCCCATACATCCAACGGAAGAATGCAATGCACAGCAAAGTCCCACCGACCTTTTCTCGCGAGTATGCCGCCTTCCTGTTCGACATGGATGGAACGCTGCTGAATTCTATTGCGGTGGTAGAGCGGGTCTGGCGCGAATGGGCTGTGGATAATGGCATAGAGCCAGAGGCCTTCCTGCAGCGCATCCACGGCATGCGCGCATCGGAAGTGGTGCGTCGCGAGGCGGTTCCGGGTCTCAATGTCGAGGAACAGGCGGATATGCTGCTGCAAAAAGAAATGGACGACGTCGACGGCATTCTCCAGATCCCGCAGACAGCCGCCTTTCTTGAAAAATTGCCGGTCGGAAAATGGGCCATCGTCACCTCCGCGGCCCGCGCACTCGCCGAACGGCGGCTGGCCGCAGCCGGCCTTACACCGCCTGCGGTGATGATCTGCGCCGAAGACGTGGTGAATGGCAAGCCGGATCCCGAGGGATACAAAAAAGCGGCGGAAAAACTTGGCGTCGCGCCTGAAGACTGCGTCGTGTTCGAGGATGCGCCCGCCGGCATTCAGGCGGGAGAACGCATGGGCGCGACAGTCGTCGTCATCAACGCCACCCATTCGCACCCCATCGAAACACCGCATCTTTCCATCGGTGGGTACGATGAGCTGGAGGTTACCATCGGCAGCGATGGCGGCTTAAAGCTCGCATATGACAAAGGCTGAAACGTCAATGAGGCAGCACACGGAACAATGATTTCGTGTGCAAGCCAAACGGTACGCCATACGCTTTTCCGCCAATCCCGGATTGACAGCACCGCATAAATGCTCCCTAATAAAATTGGTAAGACAATCTTACCGCTTGCGCGACGGGAGGAGACCTTCGCGCTGGGAGGATATCATGTTTGTGGCACTGGAGCCGCGCCGCCTTTATCGGCTGGTCGCGGAACAAATTCGCTTGCTCATAGAGAGCGGGGAACTGGTGGATGGCCAGCGCCTGCCGGCGGAACGCGACCTTGCGGAACGCTTCGGCGTATCCCGCCCGACGGTGCGGGAAGCCCTGATCGTTCTGGAAGTGGAAGGCCATATCCATATCCGCATGGGTTCCGGCGTCTACGTGAATGCGTCCCGCAAGGCAGATAAGGAAAAGCCGCCGGTACCGGACGCTCACGGTCCATTCGAAATCCTGCAGGCGCGCTGCATCATCGAAAGCGCAATTGCAGAGGAAGCAGCGCGGCTTGCCACGCCCGCATGCATCGCCAGGCTGGACGATATCATCGAACGCATGGCCGGTGCGCTCGACAACTCGCCGCAGGCCCTCAACCTCGACCGCGCCTTCCACACCGCCATCGCCGATATCATCGGCAATTCGGCACTGAACCGTTTCACCGGCCTGATCTACGACGAGCGCAGTCTTTCGCCCTATTTCGAGAAGCTGGCCAGCTATTTCGAGGGACCGCATACATGGATCCTTGCCGTTCAGGAACACCGGTTGATCCGCAACGCGATCGCCGCGAATGACCCGGAAGGCGCGCGTGAAGCGATGCGGCAGCATTTGACGCTGTCGCAAAAGAGATTTTCCGAGAGTTTCGGGGAGGAACCGCTCGGAGAGGAGTGACCGCCGCCAAGACCGGCGACGGGGAAATACTGAAATCTGTCTTTAATTCGGGAGGAATTAAGAATGAAAATCAGATTGTCGACTTTGATGGGCGCAACAGCCGCAGTTCTGCTTTCGGCTCTGGCGGCCCAGGCGCAAACCGCGCTCAAATGGGCGCATGTCTACGAAACATCCGAACCGTTCCATACGGATTCGGTCTGGGCGGCGGAAGAGATAGCCAAGCGCACCGACGGCCGCTACAAGGTGGATGTTTTCCCCGCCTCGCAGCTCGGCAAGGAAGCCGATATCAACCAGGGCCTTAAGCTTGGCACGGTGGATATCATCATCTCCGGCTCAAGTTTCGCCGCGCGGGATCACAAGCCGATCGGCGTCACCTACTTTCCCTATATCTTCCGTGATCCGAGCCATTTGATCGCCTACACCAAAAGCGATGTCTTCAAGAAGCTTGCACAGGGCTACGAGGAAAAGACGGGCAACCATATCGTCGCCGTCAGCTATTACGGAACGCGCCATACGACCTCCAACAAGCCGATTGAGAAATGCGCCGACATGGCCGGCCTGAAAATGCGCGTACCCGATGTTCCGGCCTATCTCGCCATGCCGCGCGCCTGCGGCGCCAACACGACGCCCATCGCCTTTGCCGAAGTCTATCTTGCGCTTCAAAACGGCACCGTCGAGGCCCAAGAAAACCCGCTGACGACGATTGAGGCGAAGAAATTCTTCGAGGTTCAGAAGAACATCGTTCTGACGGGCCACATCGTTGACCATCTCAACACGCTTGTTTCCAAAACCCGCTGGGCCAGCCTGTCGGACGAGGACAAAAAAATCTTCACCGAAGTGATGCAGGAGGCGGCGGCCCGCACAACGAAGACGATCGAAGCTCGTGAAAAGGCTCTGGTCGACGAGTTCAAATCCAAGGGCATCACCGTGGCGGAAGTCGACAAGGCGGACTTCGAGAAGAACGTCATCGACAAGGTGAAGCTTGAAGACTTCGGCTACGAAAAAGCCGACTGGGACGCTATCCGCGCCATCAAGTAACGCGTGAAGCTGTCCCGGCGCTATCCGGCGCCGGGACAGTTCAACCGAGACCCTCGGACTGGAGTTCCCGCCAATGACCGATCCTCACAACGCGCCCATCAGCGTGGAAGAAATGGCGCATGCCTTCGAAGAAGACACCGGCCCCGTCGATCTTTCGCCCTATGCGGTGGAAGACTGGGTAACCCTTGCCGTGTTCTGGGGCATGGGTCTGAGCGTCTTCCTGCAATTCTTCACCCGTTACGTGTTGAACGACAGTTTCGCCTGGACGGAAGAAATCGCCGCCAATTGCCTCGTCGTCGTTGTCTTTCTCGGCTCTGTCATGTGCGTGCGCATGTTTCGGCATATTCACGTCGACCTGATCTATCGCTTCGTGCCGAAACCCGTCGGACGGTTTCTGGAACTGATCGTAGATCTCATCACCATCGGCTTTTTCGCCTACATCACCTGGCTGATGTGGCGTTATCTGGAAATCGTCGGCGATGAGCGCATGGTCACCGTCGACCTGCCGCGCGGCATTGTCTTCTACACCGTTTTCGCCGCTTTCGCGCTGATGTTCCTTCGTGCCCTGCACAATTTCATCAAGGACCTCACCGGCAAGCAAACCGTGCGTGAAAAGGCTCAGGAAGCCGTAAACACACAGGGAATCTAGACCATGCTTTTGCTCATCGGCTCCTTTCTTCTGCTTCTTATCATCGGCACGCCGGTGGCCGTTTCCATGGCCGTCAGCTCGCTTCTTTATCTCATCATCTACAACGTCGCGCCCGATATCATCGCCGCGCAGCGCATGATTGCCGGCGTCGAAAGCTTTCCGCTTATCGCCGTTCCGTTTTTCATCCTTGCCGGCAATCTGATGAACATTGCCGGCGTCACAAGCCGCATCTACCGTTTCGCGCTTGCGCTCGTCGGCTGGATGAAAGGCGGCCTCGCCCAGGTCAACATCATCGGCTCGGTGGTTTTTTCCGGCATGTCGGGAACCGCGCTCGCGGACGCCGCAGGCATCGGCACCATCGAAATCAAGGCCATGAAGGATCACGGTTATCCTGTCGAGGCGGCCGTCGGCGTCACGGCAGCTTCGGCGACGCTCGGCCCAATCTTCCCGCCATCTCTGCCCTTCGTGATCTACGGCATGATGGCCAACGCGTCGATCGGCGCGCTGTTTATGGCGGGCATCATACCTGGCGTCGTCATGACCGTGCTGATGATGGTGACGGTCTATATTTTCGCAAAACGCAAGGGCTGGGGCTCTGACACGCCCTTCGAGCTGAAGCAGCTGCTTTCAGCAGCGCTGGAAATAGTGATCGTCTTCAGTTTCCCCGTCGCTGTCTATCTGATGATCCTTGCCGGCGTCTCGCTCAATGTCGCGGTCCTTATCGGGCTTGCGGTGCTTGTCGCACTCGACTGGTATTATGATTTCTCGGCCGTGATGGCGTTGATGACGCCGGTTCTTCTGATCGGCGGCATGACAATGGGCTGGTTTACACCGACCGAAGCAGCTGTCGCCGCAGTGCTTTGGTCGCTTTTCCTCGGCTTGGTTCGCTACCGCACCATGACGTTCAGGACATTGGCCAAAGCCAGCTTCGACACGATAGAAACGACAGCGTCCGTTCTTTTCATCGTGACAGCGGCATCGATCTTTGCATGGTTGCTGACGGTCAGTCAGGCGGCTCAGCTGTTCTCCGACTTCATGTTCGCGATGACGGATAACTGGTGGACCTTCCTCATCATCGTCAACATCCTGCTTCTGATTGTCGGCGCGTTTCTGGACACCATTGCCGCCATCAGCATTCTGGTTCCTATCCTGATGCCGGTTGCCGCCCGATACGGCATTGACCCTGTCCATCTCGGCCTGATTGTGACGCTCAACCTGATGATCGGCCTTTTGACCCCGCCTGTCGGCATGGTGCTGTTCGTCCTGTCGCGTATTTCGAAAATGTCGGTGGAGCGGACCACGCTCGCCATCCTGCCCTGGATGATCCCGCTTTTCGTGGCTCTGGCGCTGATCACGTTCATACCCGCGATCACGCTCTGGCTGCCCACCCAGCTCGGCCTTATTCGCTGACCGAAAAGAACCTGCGCGCCCCCCCCGGCGTCGCGCAGTTCTCCAACAGGAATGCCAATGAAAGGACCCCATCATGCAGACACGCGTGGCACGTTTATACGGCGCTAAGGACATCCGCGTCGAAACGCAGGACCTAGCCGCCCCCGGTCCCGGCGAAGTGCTGCTTACCATGGCGGCCGGCGGCATTTGCGGCTCCGATCTTCATTATTATCAGGATGGCGGTTTCGGCCCCGTCCGGGTGCGTGAGCCGATCATCTGCGGCCACGAGGCATCCGGCCATGTACGGGCGCTGAGTGAAGGCGTCAGCGGGCTTACCATCGGCCAGCTCGTCGCCGTCAATCCCTCGCAACCCTGCGGCCATTGCCATTTCTGCCTGAAGGGCCAGCCGATCCATTGCCTCGAAATGCGTTTCATGGGCAGCGCCATGCGCCTGCCGCATGAACAGGGCATGTTTCGCGACCGGCTCGTCGTGCCAGTGACACAGTGCGTGGCTTTCAAAGAGGGTACATCGCCAGCCGAGGCCGCCTGCACCGAGCCGCTCGCGGTTTGCCTGCATGCTGTCGCCCAGGCGGGAGACCTGAAGGGCGCAAAGGTGCTGGTAACAGGTGCAGGGCCTATCGGCCTCCTGACCATCGCCGCTGCCCGCCATGCTGGCGCGGACATCATCGTCGCGACGGATCTGACCGACGCCGCGCTGGAGCGGGCGCCCGCCATGGGTGCCGACCGCACGATCAATGTCGCCAAAGACGCCGAAGCGCTTCTGCCCTATCAGGACAATAAGGGTTATTTCGACGTCATTTTCGATTGCTCCGCCGCAGCGCCGGCGCTCCGCACGGCATTTGCCTGCGTGCGGCCGCGCGGCACCATCGTGCAGGTGGGCGTCACCGGCGACATCACCATTCCGCTCAACGCGCTGGTCGGCAAGGAAATCCTCTGGCGCGGCTCGCAACGTTTCCACGAGGAGTTCGCGATCGCCGCAGGGTTGATTCCCACGCGGGAGATCGATGTGCGGCCGATCATTTCCCACAGCTTCCCGCTTTCCGAGGCGAAAGCCGCATTCGAACAGGCGGGAGACCGCTCCACCGCCTGCAAGGTACAACTGACATTTTCCGCAGAATGATATTTGAGGATTAAAGATGAGACACACATGGCGCTGGTTCGGTCCGGTGGACAAGGTCACGGTTCAGGATGCGGCTCAGGCGGGAGCGGAAGGCATCGTCAGCGCGCTGCACCACATCGCAACTGGTGACGTGTGGCCGGCGGATGAAATCGCCAAACGACATGAGGCGATCAAGGCCGGTGGACTTTATTGGGACGTTGTCGAAAGCGTACCGGTTTCCGAAGAGATCAAGACGCAGACGGGCGACTGGAAAAACCATATCGCCAACTGGCAGGAAACGCTACGCCGCCTCTCCGCCTCCGGCATTCGCACCGTCTGCTATAATTTCATGCCGGTGCTGGACTGGACCCGTACCGACCTGCGCTGGGAAACGAAGCACGGCGCAAAAGCGATGCGTTTCGACCTCACCGATTTCTCGGCCTTCGATATTCACATCCTGAAACGCCCCGACGCTAAAACCGATTATCCCGACTGGTTGATCGAGGCTGCGGCAAGACGTTTCGCCGAAATGCCGGACGCAAAAATCTCTGCACTCGGGCGCAATATCGGCGCGGGCCTGCCCGGCTCGGCGGATGGGTACACGCTCGATCAGCTTCTGGAAAAACTCCGCTCCTACCATGGTATCAACCGTGAGAGGCTGCAGCAAAACCTGATCGATTTTCTCTCGGAGGTCGCACCCATTGCCGATGAAGTCGGCATTAATATCTGCGCCCACGGAGACGATCCGCCATGGCCGCTGCTCGGCCTGCCGCGTATCCTCTCAACTGAGGCAGACTACGCCCATATGTTGTCGCAGGTCGATAGCCGCGCCAATGGCGTGACGCTGTGCACCGGTTCGCTCGGTGCGCGGGCCGACAACGACCTGCCCTTCATCGCCAGCCGTTTTGCCGATCGCATCCATTTCGTGCATCTGCGCAACGTGACGCGCGACACCGACACCGTGCCCTGCTCCTTCTTCGAGGACGAGCATCTGGAAGGTGGAACGGATATGGTGGCCGTTATTGCCGCCCTTCTGTCAGAGGAAGCCCGGCGCCGGGCCGAAGGACGTGAAGACCACACCATTCCGATGCGGCCCGATCACGGCCAGGAAATCCTTGATGACCTGACGCGCGGGGCGCAGCCGGGTTATCCCGCTATCGGCCGCCTGAAAGGGCTCGCCGAACTGCGCGGTATCGAGCGCACGCTGTCGCATGGCCGTTTCGGATTGGCGAAACCAGCGCATTGAGCGGAAATATTGGCCGCCGGCAGCTCCTCAGCTTGCGGCCAATCGCGTCCTGAACAGGAGATATGAACAGACAGCAAGCCCGCCAGCGATGGCACCTGCGGCTTTCACCACCGCATCCATCATATGCGGATGCCGCGTCGGCGACAGAAATTGCAGCGCCTCGATGCCGAAAGCGGCAGCGACACCCGCCGCTATGACGGCAAGCCAGTAACGCGGATAGGCCACCACAAAGGCGGCGGAACAGAAGGCAAAAGCGGCGGCGCGGTCCAGACCGACCGTGGTCAGCGTGTGGGGCCGAAGTCCGATCGGGCAAACCGTGACAATCACGATCAGCAAAAAAATTGACCAGGCGACGTATTTCGGAAATCTGTTTGTCATCATGGCGTCACAATAGAGCGCCGTGCGCGTAAACGGAAGATCGTCTTTTTCTTTCACCGCCCAATAAATCACACTTTTTGAACGGATACTGCACAAACCGGCTTTCGCTGACGCCCTACTCGGGCTAAGGCAGAAGGCGACCGGACAAGGATCGCGGCTGATGGCCATGAGGCTGTCGCCCTTCGGTCCGGTTTTACGGTATCGGGTGGATTTTCCACACAGGATCAGATTTTTCAGGGAAGAGCACAATGAGTTTCAAGCCGCACGGCAAACATCTGGTTGCAGGAGAATGGGTCGCTACGGATGCGAAATTCCGCAGTGAGCCTGCACATGGCGAAGCTTTCGATTTTTCGGTCGGCACCGTCGATCTGGTGAATGCGGCCGCAGAAGCAGCCGAAGAAGCCTTCTGGAGCTATGGTTACACCACCCGCGAAGAGCGCGCTGCATTCCTCGACACCATCGCCGATGAAATCGAGGCCCGCGCCGACGCCATCACGGAAATCGGCTCGTCCGAAACCGGCCTGCCCGCAGGACGCCTGCAGGGTGAGCGCGGCCGCACCACCGGCCAGCTTCGCCTGTTCGCATCGCATATCCGCAAGGGCGACTATCTCGACCGCCGCCATGACGAAGCGCTGCCTGACCGCCAGCCGCTGCCGCGCCCGGATATCCGTCTGATGCAGCGCCCGATCGGCCCTGTCGCAGTGTTCGGCGCTTCCAACTTCCCGCTCGCCTTTTCGACGGCTGGCGGCGACACGGCGGCCGCTCTGGCAGCCGGCTGCCCGGTTGTCGTCAAGGGCCATTCGGCCCATCCCGGCACCGGCGAAATCGTGGCTGAAGCGGTTCTCGCAGCCGTCAAGAAGCACAATCTGCATCCCGGCGTCTTCTCGCTGATCCAGGGCGGCCGCCGCGATGTCGGTTCCGCGCTCGTCCAGCATCCGCGCATCAAGGCAGTCGGCTTCACCGGCTCACTCGCCGGTGGCCGCGCGCTGTTCGATCTCTGCGCCCAGCGCCCCGAGCCGATCCCGTTCTACGGCGAACTCGGTTCTGTCAACCCAATGTTCCTGCTGCCGGAAGCCGTTTCCGCGCGCGGTGAAGCCATCGCCAAGGGCTGGGCCGGTTCGCTCGCCATGGGTGCCGGCCAGTTCTGCACCAATCCCGGCATCGCCGTCGTTCTTGCTTCGCAGGCCGATGCAGTGGCGGAAACTGCCCGTGCAGCTCTTTCCGAAGTCGGCCCGCAGGTGATGCTGACCGACGGTATCGCCGCTGCCTATCGTGACGGTCGTGACCGTATCGCTGCCGGTAGCGGCGTGCGCGACGTGCTGACCACCAGCTGCGACCTGCGCAACGCGACACCCTATCTGTTCCGCGTTTCCGGCAAGGACTGGGTCGCCAACCACGCGCTTTCCGAAGAGGTCTTCGGACCGCTCGGCCTGATCGTGACGGTCGACAGCGCCGAGGAAATGATCGAAGTCGCAAAAAGCTTCGAAGGCCAGCTGACGGCGACCATGCATCTCGATGCCGGTGACGCCGAACTTGGCCGCAAGCTTCTGCCGATTCTCGAACGCAAGGCAGGCCGCGTTCTCGCCAACGGGTTCCCGACCGGCGTAGAAGTCTCCGAAGCCATGGTTCACGGCGGCCCTTATCCGGCCTCGACGAATTTCGGCGCAACCTCGGTCGGCACAATGTCGATCCGCCGCTTCACGCGCCCGGTTTCCTACCAGAACATTCCTTCGGACGTTCTGCCGCAGGATATCCGCTGATCAGAAAAATGGGAGGGCGCTCACGCGCCCTCCCATTCATTGAATAAAACCAGGGCTCAGGCCGACTGGATTGCCTGTATCTTCTCGACGCCGCCGACCGTGCCGGCGAAATCCTGCCAGACACCCTGCGCGCCCTTGCGCCATTCATCCAACGCTTCCGGCTGCAACACCTTGCCGCCCTTAGAGACCGCAAGCTCGACGGATTTCGCCTCGTCCTCGACGATCAGCTGGTTGAAATAGAGAGCGCCTTCGCTGGAAGCCTCCGAGAGAACCTTCTTCTCCTCATCGTCCAGCTGGTTCCAGAAAGCCGCACCGTAATAAACCACGCCCGATGCCCAGATATGGCCGGTCTCGGTCATATAGGGCACGACCTCGTAAAGCTTGAATCCGGCATAGGCCGACTTGGTCAGATCCATGGCGTCGGCCACGCCGGTTGACAGCGCATTATAGGTCTCGGTGATGGGAATACCGACCGGCGTGGTGCCGAAGGCGCTCCACAGCTTGGTGTGCAGCGGGCTCTGGATGACGCGGATCTTCTTGCCTTTCAGTTGCTCCGGCCGGGTCACCGGCTCCTTGGTCAGGAGATGGCGCGCGCCGTAATTGATGAAGTCCACGGCAACGAACTGCTGCGCGCCAAGCTTGGTCTTCAGCTCGCTGCCGGTCTCGCCCGTCACCACTTTGCGCACATGGTCGGCATCGCGGAACAGGAAAGGCAGATCGAGGATTTGCAATTCCGGAACCCAGCCGGAGAGCGAGGAGACCGTGGAAAGGCTCGCCTGAACCGATCCGAGACGGATGTTTTCCGCCACTTCCTTTTCACCGCCCAGCGCACCGCTTTTGACAATGTTGAAACGGAAACGGCCGGGCAGCTTCGCCTCCACCAGCTCGCTGATCTTCACCCAGATTTTCGTCTCCGGCTTGTCGTCGGCAAACAGCGAGGCGACCGTAATGTTACGGGTCCTGGCGTTTGCGGTGCGGACGAAGGCGGGCGCGGCAAGTGCCGCAGCGCCTGCTGCGGAGAGCTTCAGGAGATTGCGACGATCGATAATAGTCATGAATAAAACCCCGAATTTAGAAGACAATGGCCCAGGCGCACAGAATGGCGAGGGAAACGAGAAGGGATAAGAGATAGGGAATGACGGCCTGGAAAAGCGCCGTCGCTGGAATGCGGGTGACGCCGCTGACCACGAAGATCAGCATGCCGAGCGGTGGTGTGAGGCCATGGATCATCAGGTTGACCACCAGAATGACGCCGAAATGGATCGGATCGATACCGGCGGCAACGGCTGCGGGCAACAGGATCGGCCCGAACAGCAGGATGGCCGCACCGATATCCAGCACCAGCCCGACCGCGAGCAGGATGAGGTTGGAGAGCAGAAGCACCGCGATCTTGCTGCCGCCGAGCAGGGTGACGAAATCCGTGACGAGGCCTGAAACATTGTCCACCGCCAGCAGGAAGGCGAAGGGACCCGCCGTGCCGATCAGAAGGCCGATGGCCGCCGCCTCCCCGGCCGATTGCCGGAAGGTTGCGAAAATACGGCCCGCGCCCAGCCGGTAACCGAAGCCGAGAAGCAGCGTATAAAGCGCCGCAAGTGCCGCCGCTTCCGTGGTGGTGACGACGCCGATGCGGATGCCGACCACCACGATGACGCCGAGACCGAAGGCGGGAATGGCCGCCACGGCCGAACGCCAGCGTTCGCTACCCGTGGCGCGCGGCAGCGTATCAACGCTGCGCACGCTCAAATGGATCGCCACCGCAAGGCAGATCGCCATCAGCCCGCCGGCAAAGAAGCCGCCGACCAGCAGCGAACCGACCGACAGGTTGGTGGCCGTTGCAAGGATCAGGAAAGCGATGGAGGGCGGGATGACATTGTCAAGCACCGAAGTGGCAGCGATGATCGCACCCGCCTGTGCCGGCGGATATCCGTGTTTCACCAGTTCCGGCTGGAAGGTGGAGGCGCCGAAGGCGGCGTTGGCGACCGAGGAACCGGATGCGCCAGAAAACAGCACGCTGGTCAACAGCGTCGTTTGCGCCAGTCCCGCCCGACGATGCCCGACCATGGAAGCGGCGAACCGGACCAGCTGGTTGGCGACGCCCGATTCCGTCAGCAGGCTTCCGGCCAGCAGGAAGAAGGGGATGGCGAGCAACAGGAATTTCGACATGCCTGTTACCGTCGAGGAAACGATGGCCGGCTCCGGCAAGGTGCTACCGAAGGCGATCGCCACATAGGCGGCCGCGAGAAAGGCATGGGCGAGCGGTGCCGCCAGCACCAGCCCCACCGCCGCCGTCAGCGCCAGAAACAGGCTGGGCGGCAGGCTGGTATCGACGAAAACTTCCGGCAGACCGACATAGGCCAGAATTGCGATGGCGAGAGACGCGAGAACGGCAAGCGCCTTACCTTCACTGACGCGCTGAAGCGCGAGATAGAGAAGGATCAGCGCACCGCCTGCGCCGAGAAAGCCGAAACGCACCCATTCCGGCAGGCCGAGCGTCGGAGAGGTTCCGCCCAGCATCGCCGCGATCTCCACCCCGCCGAAGGCGAGGATGAGCGCTGCGACGAAGGAGAAGGCGTCGGCCAGAACTTCAGTTGCGGCGTGAAAACGCTCAGGCAAAAATCGCACGAAAACATCGAGCCGCATGGCAAGCGCACTTTTGAGACTGAGCGGCGCGCCAACCGCGATCATGGCCACATGCAGCCAGATGCCGAGGTCTTCCGCGCCGATGAAGCCGGTGTGAAACAGATAACGCAGGGCGACATTGACCAGCACCACCACAAGAAGCGTGGCAAGGATGGCAGCGGCGACCGCGCCGAGCGCCTTGTCCAGAACGGCAAGCGCCCGCTCCGCCACGCGCTGCGGGCCGATGCGCCGTTGTGCAATTGTTGTTGCCGGACTTGCCGTCATGTCTTTTTCCTCCACTCCCGGAAGGCCATGCTCAGGATGCCTTGGCCGAGAGGTCGCGGTCGAACAAAGTCGACCAGGTGAATTGTTTCGCCGACGAGACTTCGCGCGATACATCAAGTCGCGGAAGAACCTTTTCCCCGAAGCGGAAAGCCTCTTCCAGCAATGGCATGCCGGACAGAATAAAGGTATTCACGCCCGCCTTTTTATAGGCCTCAAGCGTGCGGATGACGGTATCGGGCGAACCGACAATCGCGGTGCCCGGCCCCGGCCGGACGAGGCCGATGCCGGCCCAGAGATTGGGTGCAATTTCGAGATCGCGCAGGTTCTCAGGCTTCTGCCCGCCATGCATCGCCGTCATGCGCTGCTGGCCGACGGAATCCGTCTTACCGACGAAACGCTGGTTGGCGGCAATGGCACGCTCGTCCATGCGCCCGTAAAGATCGGCGGCGGCAGCCCATGCCTCTTCATCGGTATCACGCACAATAACATAGAGGCGAATGCCGTATTCCAGCTCGCGGCCAAGCTTTTCCGCTCGTGCCTTGACGAGATCGACCTTCGCCCCGATCTGATCGGGCGTTTCGCCCCAGGAAAGATAGGTCTCGACATGTTTGGCCGCAACATCGATCGCCTTCTCCGAAGAACCGCCGAACCATAGAGGCGGCGGCTCTATGCCCTGCCCCACCGGCAGCGCGAGCTTTGCGCCTTCGGTCTGGAAATGCCGCCCCTTGAAATCGACCGTCTCACCGGCAAAAAGACGGTGCCAGATCTGCAGATATTCATCCGCCATATCGTAGCGCTCATCATGCGGCATGGTCATGCCGTAAGCGCCGAGCATCTTTGCATCGCCCGAAACGACATTGATCAGCAGGCGTCCACGCGAAAACTCCTGAAGCGTCGCCGCCATCTTGGCGAGCAGCGTTGGCGCGACAAGGCCCGGGTGAATGGCGACCAGAAACTTCAGCCGCTCGGTATAAGAGAGAAGTGCGCCCGCCAGAACCCAGACGTCATGCGCGCCAGTGGCAAACAGTGCGCCGGTGTAACCAAGCTGGTCATAAGCAAGCGCCAGCTGCTTGTAATAACCGAGATCGACCTTGCGGGATCCTTCCGGTTGCCAGGGATAGGCGCCATCGGGCGCGCACATGTACCAGAAAACATTCATCTGTCGCCTCCCGCGCTGGCTGATTGTGGGGTCGGGCTTTGCCCGGTCAGAACCGGTAAAGAGAAATGGCCGTGCCTGTAAAGCGTATCGGCCTCCTCCTGCTGTTCGGCAAGGATATTTTCGGCGGCGGGCACCACCGAAAGATCGCGCGAGCGCAATACCTTCGCCCAGGACTGCGCGTCGCCCTCGCTGCCCGGCTCGGCGGCGAGAAGGGCTGAGGCCTTGTCTATATCCGCCATGACGGCGCGGCCAACGCGGTCCAGTTCGGCGGCAATCGCCTGCCTCATCTCAAGTGTGATGTTGTGACGCGCAAGCGTCCAGAACAGCGAGCGGTTGGGAATGGTGGAGCCGCAACGGACCAGAAGACTGATCCCGTCATGGGTCAGGGCTTTTTCCAGCCGAGGCGACATCGTCACCCAGGCATCGACGCGGCCTTCCACGAGGTCGCGCAGGCTATCGCTGTCGCCGCTTTCGATGCGTGTCACATCCGCAAGACCAAGCCCCGCTCCTTCCAGGCTTCGCGCCAGAAGATAAGTATGAAACGACCCGTCGATCAGCGATATGCGTTTTCCCGAGAGATCTGCCGCAGAGCGGATCGGGCTGTCACGCCGCACAAGGATCGCGCCATTTGCAGGCCTCGGGGCCGAGGCGGCGATATAGACTGCGGAAAGCCCACGCGCATCCGCTTCGATGGGTGGCGTCGAACCCGTGCCGCCGAAATGGATGTCGCCCTTCTCCAGAAGCGCCGCCGTATCACGCCCTTCACGATAGGGCACGAATTCCGGATCGAATTCCTCAAAGGCGCCGGGCCAGAGCCGGGCGAGCCGCAAATGCAGATTGTTGGGATGGACCCCGATTTTCATGTCGACACCTCATTTCGCAATCAATCTACTTTTTTATAGAGTGTTTTCGAGGAACGTTTTGGCGATCCTTCACCGGAATGCGAAAGAGAAATCTACCAATCCTGTAGATTTTAAAAAATGCTCGATCCAGCCAAAGTGGAATCTCACCAAGCCATTGAAATTTATCGCTAGACAATTTACTTTTTTATAGTTTGAAAAAATGGGCCTGTAATCGTGACGAAACCGGTTTCCAATCTCATCTGCCGCAGCGTGGTGGAAGCGAGCGAACTTTTGAAGCTTGTCGCCAATGCCAATCGCCTGGCCATCGTCTGTTATCTCATGGAAACGGAAGCCTCCGTTTCCGCGCTGGAATATGAACTCGGCATTCAGCAGCCAACGCTTTCCCAGCAGCTTGCCGAATTGCGCGACGCGGGTGTGATCGAAGGCTCGCGCGAAGGTAAGCAGGTGATCTACCGTGTCACCGATCCGCGCATTATCCAGCTGGTTCTGACATTGCGTGGTCTTTATATTGATCTTTCCGACGTGACCGGCAAGAAAGGCAGGGGCGCTTTGCCCTTAGATGAGGCGATGTTCGATTAGCATGATCGATCTTTACACTTGGATCACTCCGAACGGCCTTAAAATCTCGATTGCGCTGGAAGAACTCGGCCTGCCCTATGTTAGCCACACCATCGACATCGAAAAAGGCGAACAATTCTCAGCCGACTATACCCGCATCAATCCCGGCTCGAAAATCCCGGCGATCATCGATCGCGATACTGGCACCGTTCTGACGGAGTCAAACGCGATCCTTATGTATCTCGCTGAAAAGGCCGGGCGGCTTCTGCCTGCCTCCGCTGCTGCGCGGCTGACAGTCACCGAATGGCTGATGTGGCAGGCCGGCAATTTTGGCCCGACACTCGGTTATGCCCACTATTTCCTGACCTACAATGCCGGACAGGCACCCTTTGCCGAGACGCGTTTCGCTTCGGATACGGAGCGCCTCTATCGCACATTGAACGAGCGACTAACGGGCAGGGAATTCATCGCCGGAGATTTTTCGATAGCTGATATCGCCATCTGGCCATGGGTCTCGCGTTTCGCGCGCCACAGGATCGACCTCGACGAATTTCCGGCGGTACAGCAATGGTATCGCCAGCTCGGACAACGCGAAACCTTCCGGCGCGGTTACCGCGTGCCTTTCGCGACTTCCGACGTACCGGGTCTTTAATCTGCTTTAACAGGCGACAAGGTGGCCGGGGGAGACCTCGCGATACTCACGCGGTTTCACGACATAATCGACCGCGCGGATCGGGCTTTTCAGCTCGTCATTTGCCGCACCGCGCCGGGTGTTGCGGCGGTCCGGGTCCGGCACCGGCACCGCGGCCATCAGCTTGCGAGTATAGTCATGCTGCGGATTGTCGAACACCGCCGCGCGCGGGCCGATTTCAACGATTTCGCCGAGATACATCACCGCCACCCGGTGGCTGACGCGTTCCACCACCGCCATGTCATGGCTGATGAACAGGAAGGCGAGATCGAGGCTCTGTTGTAAATCCAGCATCAGGTTGATGACCTGCGCCTTGATCGAAACGTCGAGCGCCGAAACGCTCTCATCGGCAACGATCACCTTCGGGCGGAGCGCAAGCGCGCGGGCGATACAGATGCGCTGGCGCTGACCGCCAGAAAATTCATGCGGGTAACGCGCCGCCATATCGGGTGCCAGACCGACCTTCTCCAGCATGTCGGCAACCACATCCTTCGCTTCACAGGTGCTTCCCATGCGGTGTTCCAGAAAGGGTTCTGCAATCGCCGCACCCACCGTCATGCGCGGATTGAGCGAGGCATAGGGGTCTTGAAAGATCATCTGCACCGTTTTGCGCATTTCGCGCATGCCGGACTTGTCGAGAGCGAGAATATTTTCACCATTGACCATCACCGAACCTGCATCCGGCTCGATCAGCCGCATGATGGCGCGCCCGGTGGTCGATTTGCCGCAACCGCTTTCGCCCACCAATGACAATGTTTCACCAGCCCTGAGATCGAAGGAAACATTCTCCACCGCATGCACGCGGCCACTGAGCCGTCCTAAAAGGCCAGAGCGAATGTCGAAGCGCTTGGTCAGCCCTTCGACCTTGAGCACCGGCTGTGCGGTAGCGTCAACGGTATCGGCCGGGCGCGCCGGTTCCTGCGTTTCTCCCGTGGTCGTGTTGACGATCGGAAACCTGAGCGGCCGCTCTTCGCCCGTCATGGAGCCGAGAACCGGAACGGCAGATAAAAGCGCCCGCGTATAGGGGTGCTTGCCGCGATGGAAGATATCGGCTGTCGCGCCGACTTCCACCTGCTCACCGCGATACATGACGACGGTGCGGTCGGCGATTTCCGCCACCACGCCCATATCATGGGTGATGAACAGGACGGAGGTGCCTTCCTCCTCCTGAAGCGTCTTGATGAGATCCAGTATCTGGCCCTGAATGGTCACGTCGAGTGCCGTCGTCGGCTCATCGGCAATCAGCAGCTTCGGCCGGGAGGCAAGCGCCATAGCGATCATCACGCGCTGGCGCATGCCGCCGGAAAAGCGATGCGGATATTCATCGAAACGCGATGCGGCGGACGGTATGCGGACCTTTTCGAGCAGGCGAACCGTCTCCGCCCTGGCCTCGGTTTTCGACATCGGCTGGTGGCACAGCAAGGCTTCGGAAATCTGGTCGCCGATTGTGAACAGCGGGTTGAGGCTGGTCATCGGCTCCTGAAAGATCATGGCAACATCGTTGCCCCTCACCCGCCGCATGGCATCTTCGGAGAGGGACAGCAGGTTGCGCCCACCCAGCAGGATTTCGCCCTCTACCCTGCTGCTTTCCCGATCCAGCAACCGCATGATGGAAAGCGAAGTGACGCTTTTGCCCGAACCGCTTTCGCCGACGATCGCGACCGTCTCGCCCGGCCCGACATCGAAGGAAACATCGCGAACCACGGGCTTCCATCCGCCATCCACATGAAAGGATGTCGTGAGATTGCGGACGGAAAGCACAGCGTCTTCGGCACCAAGGGGTGTTGCCTGCGGCATGGTCATGATCGTTCCCTTCTTTTCCTCTGGTTGCAATGCGCAGGCAGGTGGCTGCCGCCTGTTTAACTCAATTCGGCCAGCGCAGCATGCCGTCGAAACGATGGCGGCTGCGGTCATCGAACGGGGTTGCAATCACCTCGTTGGAGGCGCGCGCCTTGTCGAGTTCCTCAGCCAGACGGGAAGCCACGATGGTTTCCTGACCGGGATGCAGGTTGCATGGGTCGAGATAGAAATAACGGTGCTCCACCTCGTGATCACGGGTAATGATCGGAGGATTGCCTTTCGCCAGCGCCGTCGTCAGGTCCCACGCGGTGATATGCGCTTGCTCGGCATCGATGATGACGCGCAGCCGGTCGAGTGGGTTGTTGGTCGGGTCCGGCTCGATCAGCGCCGTGACGCCGGGGCGTCCGTCCAGCGTTTCCTTCCAGAGATGGAGATAGCCGGTTTCACGCTCACGGATGCCGGCATGGTCGCGTTTTTCCCAGGCTTCCAGCGCCGCCATGACGCCGTAGATACTTTCCTTGCCGACCTTCATGCCGCGGCCGATGCCCATATTCTGCAGGAAGGCGTGCCGCACCAGTTCCTTCTTGCCGGCCACGATGCCTGACGTGGGGCCGCCGAGGAACTTGTGGCCGGAATAGAGCACCACATCCGCGCCCGTGGCCAGAAACAGCTCCAGATCATATTCGGAAGCCGCATCCACGATAACCGGCACACCTTTGGCATGGGCGATCTCGACAAATTCGGAAAGATGCAGCAGACCGTAATCAACCACATGGTGCGAGACGACATAAACCGCCGCCGCCGTCTTTTCGGTGATGGCGTTTTCCATGTGATAGCGATGGGTGGATGTCGCCTGCCCGATCAACACCACCTTGCCGCCGCCAAGCCGGATGGCCTGATCCACCGGCGCACCGTAGCTCACCACATGCCCCATCTGCACCAGCACCTCGTTCTTCTCCGGCGCGACATCAGGCAGTTGTTCGATGGCCAGGAGATTGTTGCCGGTGATGGTGCCGGCAACCGCAAGGCTGATGCCGGAAGAGCAGGACGCCGTCACAAAACCGGCCTCTCCGCCCGTCAGCCTTGCGATGATCGCACTCGCCTTGCGCTGCAGATCGTTGATCTCGACGAATTGCGGCAGGATCGCCGCCATGGCCTCAACCGCCTCCGGAACGACGATGGAAGCACCGAGCGACGTCATGGTGCCCGAGACGTTGATGACCGGGCGAAGGCCGATCCTGCTTCTGATATCCTCGGTCATGTCTTTCTCCTGTCTTTGCGATGCGATGGGCATCGACATATATGCCATAATAATGTAATAGCTTCTCAAAATTCATGAGGAGCCGGAAATTGGACGCCCATAGACTGGACGAATTGTCTTCACCCGCCCTGTCCCCGACCGAGGAAAACCCGGATGCCAAGGCGGCCAAGCGCTCGCGCGTCAGCGGCATTGACCGCGCCCTTCAGGTCATTGATTATCTTTACGAAACCGGATCGCCAGCCGGCGCTTACGCCATTGCCAAGGCAATCAAGGCGCCGCTTTCCACCGTCTATGTGATCGTCGAAGATCTCGTCGAAAAGAACATGCTGGCGCGCAATGCCGACGGCAATATCTGGCTCGGCGCGCGGCTTTATCACTATGGTCTTGCCTATGCCCGCTCGCTGGATTTCATGGGTGTCGCCACCCACGAAATGCACGATCTCTGCCGCCATGCGGGTGAAACCGTGCAGCTTTGCGGCCGCGATGGCGACCATATGCTGGTGCTGGCAATGGCGGATGGCCCAAGTCATTTTCAGGTTGCGTCGCGCGTCGGCACCCGCGTTCCACTGAACTGGACGGCGTCCGGCCGCCTGCTTGTCGGGCATCTGCCGGAGCAGGAGCGCGTCGAACTGTTCAGACGGTGCGCCCGCACGTCGCCGACCGGCCGCGCGGAAATCAACCCGGAGGCCCTTTCGCAATCGGCAGGAACGGCGTTCCGTGACCGGCTGTCGATACAGGTCGCTGAGTCCGACTATGCCGTCGCCTGCATCGCCTCGCCAATCTGCGACCGCAGCGGCGAATGCGTGGCGACTATTTCCATCGTGCTGCCGGAACAGAAGGTGCTGGCGGACGAGAACCACTATACCGAACAGGTCAGGGTTTCGGCCGAGAGGATCGAGAAGCTGATGGGCTGGCGCAACCATTGAACGGCCTCAATCCCTAAGCGCGATGATCGCTTCAATCTCCACGGTGATGTTGCCCGGCAGCGAGCCGAACCCCACGGCGGAGCGGGCGTGCTGCCCGGCATCGCCGAAGACATCAATGAAGAGATCCGAACAGCCGTTGATGACGCTTGGGTGATCGCGGAAATCGCTGACCGCATTGACCATGCCGAGCAGCTTGACCACCTTCTTCACCCGCGACAGATCCCCCAGCGCCTCATGCATGACGGCAAGAAGATTGATGCCGGTGAGGCGCGCATGCTGGTACGCTTCATCCAGCCCGATTTCCGCGCCGACCTTGCCGGCGTATAGGTGGCCGTTCTCCTCCCTCGGACCCTGGCCCGAAAGATAAAGCATGTTGCCTTCCACCACATGTGTGACGAAATTGGCGATCGGCGGCGGCGGTGGCGGCAGCGATATGCCGAGCGCGGCAAGCCGGTCGTAGGGCGAATGACGCCCATCTGCCTCAAGCGAAGACTGTTTCACGCGAATTCCTCATAATGCCGGGACTGGTATCCCATAATCTCTGCGGAAGGCGGAGAGCATCCCTCCCCGCCGTTCCAGTCGGGTCAGCGCCAGGAATAGCCATGGCTGTGGCGCACCAGCTTGCGCGCCCTTGGAATGTAACGGCTGGCGGCAATGGCTTCGGCGCCGATCACCGCATAACGCGGCTCGAACAGGCGCTTGAGACGCGAAACATCACCGTTGGAATCGGTCGCCTCCAGATCGGCATCCACGAGATCGAAAATCGTGAAATCGGCACGGGTACCGACATCGAGGCGGTTTTCCATGTCGAGGCGGATGACGGAGGCCGGATTGCGGGTGACCGCCTCAACGACTTTTTCGAAAGGCATCTCCACCGACAGCAGTTTCGACATGGTCGTCGCCAGATCCCAGACCGGGAAATTCATCGAATGGCTGTGCAGGTCCGTCGAAATCGAGAACGGCAAAAGGCCGCGTGCAATCGCCGCTTCCGCCACCCTGAAGGAGAAGGATGCGCCGCCATGGCCGATATCCAGCCGGATGCCTTCGCCGGCGCAGCGTTCGGCAAGGTTGAACAGGTCCTCGTCTTCCATGATGCTGGAGCCTGACTTGCCGTTGAAGCAATGGGTCACGACATCGCCGGGGCCGAGAATTTCCAGCACCTCGTCGTAAAGTGCCGGCGGTTCGCCGACATGCACCATCATCGGCACTTTCAGAATTTTTGCGATCTTCTTGCCGAGTTTGACCGGCGTGACACCCCAGGAGCCGGTGATGACATGGCTCGCCCGCACCTTGATGCCGACGATATGCTCGCTGTTTTCGGCATAACATTCGAGGATGCGGTCAAGGTCGATATCCTTGATATCGCGCAGTTCGGGCACCCGGTTGCAGGCGACAAGCCCGATGGAGCCGAGATTGAGGAAGGCCTTGATGCGTTCCTTCGAGGGCTCGATGATATATTCGCGGAAACCGTGGAAATTCGCCTCGCCTGCCGAACCGGCATCCACCAGCGTCGTCACGCCGCGCTCGGCCCCGCATTCTGAGGGACGGATGGAGATATCGGTGCCGCCATGCCAGATATGCACATGCAGATCGACCCAGCCGGGCGAGATGAACGCGCCCTTGGCATCGATGCGCTGCGCATCCGCTGGCGCTTCAAGAGCAAGTCCGACCGCCACGATCTTGCCGTCGCCGCCGATCAGAATATCGGTCACACCCTCAGGCGCACCCTTTCCGAAACCGACGGGTTTCACATTGGAGAGAAGAATGGGAGCTTGAAGAGGCTTTTTCGCCTGTTCACCGGATGTCATCTTACAAATCCCTTCGCAGTCTTGGGTCGAGCATGTCCCGCAGCCCGTCGCCGACCATTTGCAGCGACAGCACGGAAAGAATGATGGCAAAGCCGGGGAAGTAGGTCATCCAGTCCGCCTGGCCGATATATTGGCGGCCGGCGGAGATCATGGTTCCCCAGGTTGGAATTTCGGGGCTGACACCAAGCCCCAGAAACGAAAGACCGGCCTCCGCCAGCATGGCGCTGGCAAAGAGGAAGGTGCATTGCACGAGGATCGGCGAGATCAGGTTGCGCAGCACGTGCCGGGTCATGATGTGGAAGGTGGAGATGCCGAGCGCTTTTGCCGCCTCCACATAGGGCAATTCGCGGATGACCAGCGTCGAGGCGCGCACGATGCGGGCGAGACGCGGCGAGTAAACGACCGAAAGCGCGATGATCACCGTCGTCAGTGACGGCCCGAGTGCGGCAACCAGTGCGATGGCCAGCAGAATATCCGGAAACGCCATCATGGCATCGATCAGCCGGGCGATAGGCGTATCCAGCTTCTGGAAAAAGCCGGCGAGCAGCCCGAGCGTGATGCCGATGACGGACGACAGCACCACAACGGCAGCCCCCACAAGAAGTGAAAGTCTTCCGGCGTAAATGGTGCGGGAAAACACGTCGCGACCGAACTCGTCGGTACCGAACCAGTAGAGTTCGCTCGGCGGCTTCAGTCGGTTCACGATCGACAGTTTCGACGGCGAATAGGGCGCGATCATCGGCGCGAAAACGGCGAGCAGCACGAAGACGAACAGCACGATTAGGCCGGCGGCGACCGTCTTGCGCTTCAGCAGGCGCCGAATAAACAGGATCGCCGGCTTGCGCGCCGGTTGGGCGGTGGAGGTGATATCGGCCATCAGTAACGAACCCTCGGATCGACCAGCAGATAAAGCATGTCGATGGCAAAATTGATGAGCACGTAAAGCCCGGCGATGACGAGAAGCGCGCCCTGAATGACCGGATAATCGCGCCTGAGCACGGCCGACACAACGAGATTGCCGACGCCCGGCAGGCCGAAAACGGTCTCCGTGACGACGGCACCGGAGATCAACACGGCGGCGGTAAGACCAAGCACGGTGAGGATGGGGATGAGCGCGTTCTTCAGCGCATGTTTCATCACCACCCGCCGCTCCTTGACGCCTTTGGCTCTGGCGGTGCGGACATAGTCGTCGCCGAGAACATCCAGCATCGAGGCACGGGTGAAGCGCAGAATGAGGGCTGAAGAGACGAGGCCAAGCGCGATTGCCGGCAAGGTCAGGTGATACATGCGCTCGAGGAAGCTTGCGCCCGGACCGCCATATCCCGACACCGGGAACATATCGAGCCGGACGGCGAAGAACTGCATGAGGATGAGGCCGAGCCAGAAGCTCGGAATGCTCGCCGCCAGCATCGCAATGGTGGTCGCGGCCTGATCCACGAAGGAGCCGCGCCGGTAAGCGGCATAGATACCGATGGGAAGCGCGATGGCACTGGCGATCAGCAGCGAAAAGATCGTCAGGAAGAAGGTCGGTTCCGCCCGATCCAGAAGTGCTGCGCCAACCGGCATGTTGAGAAAGATCGACTGGCCGAGATCACCGCGCAGCAATTGGCCGATATAATAGACATATTGTATGCCGAGCGACTGATCGAGCCCGAGCCGGGTGCGCAGCTCCGCAATGTCCTGCGCCGAGGCATCCGGCCCCAGCATTACAGCGGCAGGGTCCCCGGGTGTGACGCGCAAGATGACGAAGACGATGGTGACGACGAGGAACATCACCACGATCATTCCCGCAAGTCTCTGGAAAATATACCGTATCACGTATGTATGCTCCGAAGCGCGTGATGGGCCGCTATCAGGCGACGGTTGAACAGAGTTGTTTAAAAGCCGACCGCTCACTTCCGTCATGCCGGTCCCCCGGTCAGGCCCGAGGATGATCCGGCATCCAGCCACCGCGCGTCTGCGTGGTGAAAGGGTCCCTTGCGATCAAAGACTTGATCGCGCTGGACCCCGGACCTAGTCCGGGGTGACGGAGTGCGAAGCCGATCTTACTTCGTGACCGAAGCGTTCCAGAAATACGGCCAGGGAGCCGGATCGACGCCATCAAGCTTGTTGGACTTCGCCGCCACGGCGTTGAAGTCACCAATCTTGATGAGCGGCAACTCGGCATAGATCGTCTTCTGCACATTAGCCCAGAGCGCGATGCGCTTGTCCGGATCTGCCTCGGAGGTAAAGGCGTCAACCGCCGCCTTGCGCGCCGGCGTATCCCACCAGCCGGGTGAACTGGCGGAGAGTGCGCCGATCAATGCCGGCTCCGGCAGGAAGGGGCTATGGCTGATGTAGATATCCCAGAGCTTCGGGTCGGCACGGCGCTGCGTCAGCGTCGCCCAATCGACCACCTGCATGTCCACCTTGAAACCGGCAAGTTTCAGATATTCCACAGCAACCTGCGCCATCTTGTAATGGAACTCGTACTGGCGGCTGGTGAGGATGCGCAATGGCTCGCCATTGTAACCGGCCGCCTTCAGCTTTTCGGCAGCGGCTTCCGGATTGCCGATATTATAATTGCCCTCGACGCCCTCTTCCGTATGCCAGGAGAAATTGTCGGGATAATAGGCGCCATCGAGCGCGTAGAAATCCGTGCTGCCGAAAGCGGCCGCCAGCATGTCTTCCATGTTGAGCGCTTCAGTGATCGCCTTGCGAACTTCGAGCTTGGACGACAATCCTTCCTTGGTGTTGAACACGAAGACAGGATAACCGAAGGGCTTCAGCATCATCGGCTGCGAGGCCGAGGAAGACTTCACCTTGTCGAAGGATTCGACGGGAATGGAATCGACATAATCATACTGGCCGGAAACGGCGGCCTCTACGCGGGTATTCGGATCGGGAACCGGAACGAAACGGATTTCATCGAGATATTGATGCCGCGCACCGCCATAGCCGTCGCTTTCACCACCGCGAGACTTGTAGCCGTCGAAACGAACAAGCTGGATATATTGGTCCGCCTTGCGTTCCTTCAGCATATAGGGGCCGGTGCCGACAAATTCGGCCATCGGCTCCGCCTGCTTTTCAGCGGGCAGAATGATGGCTGCAGAATTGTTGAAAGCGAGCAGCGAGGTCAGCGGCGCATAGGGTTGCTTGAGAGTGATCGTCACCGTTGCGGCATCCGGCGCGGAGATATTGTCGATGAAGCCGGCGGCCTGCTTGCCACGCGAGGCGATTTTCATCCAGCGGCCGAGCGAGGCAACGACATCTTCCGAGGACATGTCGCTGCCATCATGAAACTTGATGCCCTGCCGCAACTTGATCGCATAGGTTTTGCCGTCCGCACTGATCTCGGGCAGGCTTTCCGCCAGAAGCGGCGTTACCTTCCAACCCTTGTCGAAGGTGTAGAGCGTTTCGAAAATATGCTGCGTGACGATGCCGACGAGATCGGCGGTGGAGGCCATCGGATCGAGCGTCGGCGGTTCGCCGATCGTGGCGACATTTATGACGCCGCCCTTTTCCTGAGCCATCATCACACCCGGCACAAGCAGCAAAGCAGCGGTGGCGAGAAATGCAAGTTTACGTCTCATTTTAAGCTCCCAGCTCTTAGTTTCAACCGTATTGTTCCATTATTATGTTATATGCATCTTTATAACAGAATATCTCGATAAGACGCCTTGTCAATGACAATGAGATGCGATGACGGTTTCCGGCATCGGGAAGATGAATCGGAGCTCAATGGCGGGTATCGCCCATGGATCGCGCCCGTCTGCGGGAATGCGCCAATATCGTGAATTTCGCTCTGGCGGAGCGGGCTTGATGGAAAACAAGTAAAAACGATGTATTCCTGTCAGGTGTGCTACGCTCTGGCAGCTCGCGGCTGCAGACAAAATAATCTTTCAGAACAATCGATTAGCATGTTTTCCATACAAACATGAAAGAAACCGCGCAAGCGTGACAAAACTGCACTAGCGCAATGCGGCAATCAAAGAGATTATGAGACCTGATTGAATATTGACGAGCAATAATACTGACACCGTTCGGGAACGTGAATATTGCGCTTGATACGGATTTTCCGGCGTCATTGAGCAATGAGTGAACTTGAAGCATCGCCTGAAATTAGGCATAGGCCTGATGCTGGTATAAATATTTCGGGACGCGATTCTGCTGAACGGATGTAATTCCGGTTGATGTTTCATTTACCGGCGTCATTTATGAAGTTCTTATTTTTATAAACTTATACGATGTCCGATTGTTTCTTTTTTTCGGACGATATTTATTTTGAGGACCAAATGCGTTTATTGAATGTTTCGATTCTGCTTGCCTCCGCAGCACTGGCAGGTTGCACGGTTACTGCGGCCTCCGGTCCCGATGCGGCATCAATCGAATCCAACGCTTCGGTGAAATTCGGTTCCAAGGGCAAGCATAAATCCGCAGGTGTCGATTACGCCCTCATCGACATAAACAGTTCCGTCCTGAACTTTGTCGACGATACCACCGCATCCACGCTGCTCGGCAGTTTCGGCGGCGGCAAGGGTGGCGTTCCGGCGTTGCCGATGGGTGTCGGCGATGTGGTGCAGGTCGCTATTTTCGAAAGCCAGGCCGGTGGCCTGTTCATTCCAAACGACGCAGGCAGCCGTCCCGGCAACTTCATCAGCCTGCCGAACCAGACGGTGGACCGGGAAGGCAATATCAGCGTTCCCTATGCCGGCAAGATCCGCGCGACCGGCCGCAATGTCGAGGACGTGCAGAGCGAAATCGAAGAGCGGCTCGCCAACCGCGCCATCGAACCGCAGGTCCTTATCACCAAGATTTCCAGCCGCTCCGCACAGGCATCCGTGCTTGGCGACGTCAAGGAGCCGACAAAGGTCCAGCTTTCGGAAGCCGGCGATCGCGTTCTCGACGTCATCTCCTATGCTAAAGGCCTCAGCGCTCCGAATATCGAATCCTATGTCACGTTGATCCGTCGCGGAAAGACCGCGCGCATCAACTACAATCACCTTGTCAGCACGCCCTCCGAGAATATTTACGTCGTTCCGGGCGACACGGTCATGGTGGAGCGTGAGCGTCGCACCTATCTCGCCTTCGGCGCTTCCGGTCTCAACGGCCGTTTCGAGTTCGAGGACGCCGCTCTCAAGCTCTCGGATGCGCTCGGCAAGGCGGGCGGGTTGCTCGATTCCCGCGCGGACCCCGCTCAGGTCTATGTCTATCGCACCGTCAAACGCGATCTTCTCGTGAAGCTCGGCATCGACACGTCGAAATTCCCGGGGCAGGAAGTTCCCGTCATTTTCCGCGCCAACCTGCGCGATCCGTCGACCTTCTTCGCCACCACGAAATTCCCGATGCAGGATCGCGATATCATCTACGTCACCAACTCGCAGGCCACCGAACTCTACAAGTTCCTGGATCTCGTCGGCTCCGTTCCCGCAACGGCGGGCAATGTCTCCGACGATGTGCTTGCGACACGCAACGCCATCCGGGCCTTCTGACCCTCGGCATCTCGCCGCTCACACCAAAGCCGCCCCGGAAACGAGGCGGCTTTTTCTTTGGCCGGGAACAGGCGTGTGCAACCGCGATCACCGCCCGCCGAGCCTGGCGACAAGCACATGGCGAAGACCGCCATGTCCCTGTTTCGCAGAGCAACATGGAGGCGGACATTGTCGCCGCCATTACAAAAGTTTAAGGTGATTTCGCAGCGCATTGGGTGTCTTGTGGAGAAAAGCTGCTCCCAAGGCTTACCGCACATGTTCGGGAAACATGTATTGCTCTCATTTTGCGGAACCGTCAGATGAAACGTTTCTGGACCGCTCTCAGCGTTCTTGCCATCGCAGCCGCCGGCGCGTGGCATTTTAAAGATCGCCTGCCGCTGGATCAAATTCCCTATCTCAAACAATTCGCCAGCGTTTCGCCACAGGCGGAAACGGCCGCGGCAGATGGATCCGCCGGTAAGAAGGAACAACCGTTGCAGAACGGTCAATCCGCCCAGCGAACGGGACAAAAGCAAGGCAGCGGGCGGCGGAATGGCGGCCCCCCTACTGTCAGCACCATCGCGGTCGGCAAGGCGACGTTACCGCTGGACGCAACGGCGACGGGATGGGCCGTTGCCGCCGACATCACCAATATTGCGCCGCTTCAGGTCGGCCTCGTCACGGAAATCTCGGCGAAGGACGGTCAGCATATCAAGGCGGGCGATCTGATCCTCAAAATGGACGACCGCATCGCCCGCGCAGCCGTCGACAAGGACAAGGCCAATATCGCCGCCGATCAGGCGACGCTGGAACAGACGGAGGCCGCCCTCCAGCGTGCCGCCAATCTGGTCAAGCAGAGCGCCGAGTCCCAGCAGGTGCTGGATCAGGCAAGGGCAGCACGGGACAGCGCCGCCGCCAAGATCGATGCCGACAAGGCAGCACTCGCTTCCGACCAGGTGACGCTCGAACATATGGAGATCCGCGCGCCTTTCGACGGGCGGCTCGGCGATATCACCGTCAGCCCGGGCGCTTATCTCAGCGCCGGCATCAACATCGTGACGATCACGAAATACGATCCCATCTCGGTCAGTTTCCGCCTGTCGCAGCGTTACCTGCCGCAATTGCGCGAAGGCGTCCAGAAGAACACCGCGGTGGATGTCGACCCGGCGGCAACGGGCGGCGAGCCCATGAGCGGCGTGCTGCGGTTTTACGACAACACCGTGGACCAAACGTCCGGCACCGTGCTGGCGAAAGCGGAATTCAAGAACGACCGCGGTCTTTTGTGGCCCGGCCAGTCCGTCAACGTCACGGCACATTTCGTCTCCGACAAGGAGATGGTCGTCGTGCCGACGGTCGCGGTGCGGCCGGGGCCAAAGGGCAATTTCGTCTATTCGGTCGATGACAACCATCACGTCCATATGACGACAGTGGAAGTCGCCCGCTCGAACGGCGATCTCACCGCCATTGCAAGCGGCCTGTCCGGCGGCGAGCATGTAATCGTCGAAGGCCAGTCGGAACTTGCCGACGGTCAGCAAGTGATCGAGCAGTTCTCCGACAAGGGCGGCGCGGCCGGCAATCTGGCCGCCAATATTCCGCAGCAGGAACAGGTTGGTAGCCCATGATCCCGAATTTCTGCATCAACCGGCCCGTAGCCACCACCCTTCTCGCCATAGGGCTTGTGCTCGCCGGGTTTGCCGGTTTCAGCCTGCTGCCGGTCGCCGCCCTGCCAAAAGTCGATTTCCCGACGATCAACGTCTCATCGGCATTGTCCGGTGCGTCGCCGCAAACCATGGCCACATCAGTCACCACACCGCTGGTGAAGCAGTTCGAGACCATTCCGGGCGTCAGCGAAATCAGCGCCACCAACACGCTGGGCAACAGCTCAATCGTGCTGCAATTCGATCTCAACCGTAACATCGACGCGGCAGCGGCCGATGTTCAGGCCGCGATCTCGCGCGCGCAGCGGCAATTGCCGAGCAACATGACGACGACGCCAAGCTACCGCAAGACCAACCCGGCCGATGCACCGGTGCTGCTGCTTGCCATCAACAGCAAGGAAATGCCGACCAGCAAGGTGGACGAAATCGCCGAGAATATCATCTCGCCGCTTCTGTCGACCATTTCCGGCGTCGCGCAGGTGAGCGTCTACGGCGCGCAGACCTACGCCGTGCGTATCGGCCTCGATCCCTCACAGCTCCAGGCAAGAGGGCTCGGCGTCGATACCGTCACGACCGCCATCGCGCAGGCGAACAATCAGGTGCCGGTGGGCGCGATGCAGAACGACAATCAGCGCCTGACGATCGAGGCCGATACCCAGCGCACCGATGCGACGGCCTTCCGCTCGCTGGTCGTGGCGACGAGCAACGGCGCTCCCATCCATCTTGGCGATATCGCCAACGTCACCGACAGCATCGACAATCCCAATGCCGGCAGCTGGTTTGACGGCGAACAGGCGATCGTTCTTGCCGTACAGCGTCAGCCGGACGCCAACACGGTGGACGTGGTGGATGCCATCAAGGCCAAGCTGCCTGCGCTTCACCAGCAATTGCCGCCCTCGGTCAATATCCACGTCATGAACGATGCCTCGACCGCAATCAAGGACGCAATCTCCGACGTGCAGTTCACGCTGCTCCTCACCATCGGGCTGGTGGTCGCGGTCATTTATCTCTTCACCGGACATCTGACGGCGACCATCATTCCGGGCCTTGCCGTGCCGCTGTCACTCATCACCGCCTTCGGCGCCATGTATGTTCTGGGCTACAGTATCGATAACATCTCACTGCTCGGGCTTACATTGTCAGTCGGGCTTGTGGTGGACGATGCGATCGTCATGCTGGAAAACATCCTGCGACTACACGAAAAAGGCCTGACGATGCGCGAGGCCGCCCTTCAGGGGGCTGCGGAAGTCAGCGGCACCATTCTGTCCATGTCCGTCTCGCTGGTTGCGGTGTTCATTCCCATTCTGTTGATGGGCGGAGTGGTCGGCAGGCTCTTCAACGAATTCGGCATGGTCGTCACGCTGGCGATCATGGCGTCGGCGCTGGTTTCGCTGACCGTTACGCCGATGCTCGCCTCGCGCCTCTCCGGCCATTCCTCCAGACCGCCAGCCATCATCCGCTGGTTCGACGCCGGCTTTGAGCGCACGCTTCACCTCTATGGCAAGGCCGTCGGCTGGTGTCTTTCCCATCGTCGCGTGGTTCTCGTCTCGTTTCTGGCCTCGATTGCAGCCTCGCTCTATCTATTCGAGACCCTTCCCTCCAGCTTCTTCCCGCAGGAAGATATCGGTCGTCTTTCCGTGTCAACGCAGGCGCGCGAAGACATTTCCTATACCGCAATGCGTGATCTTCAGGCGCAGGTGGCCGATCAGATCCGCAAGAACCCGGCCGTGGTGCATGTCACTTCCACCGTCGGCGGCAATTCCCGCAATCCGCTGAATAATGGCTCGATGTTCGTCGAACTGAAACCCAAGGAGGAGCGCGCGCCGCTCAGCCAGGTGCTGGCGGAACTGGGGCAGGCTACATCGAAAGTGGCCGGCATCCGCACCTATATCAATCCGCAGCAGAGCCTGCGTTTCGGTGGGCGCAGCTCCGCCAGCCAATACCAGCTCGTCGTTCAGGGCCTGAATGCCGACACCACCAATGAATGGTCGAACAAGCTGATGGAGGCGATGCGCCGCGACCACACATTCACCTCCGTCACCTCCGATGCCCAGAACGGTGCGATCGCCGCAACGATCTCGGTCGATCCGGAAAAGGCCGCCGCTTTCGGCATCACCAACGATCAACTGCGCAAGACGCTGGAGATGTCGTTCGGCGGTTATACGGCGGCGCAAATCCAGTCGACCGGCGACAGTTACGACGTGATCGTGGAGTTCGACAGCTCCAAGCAATGGAATGACAATTTCCTGAGCGACATCAATATTCTCTCGGCAAAATCGGGTGTCCTGGTTCCGCTTTCCAACTTCGCCACCCTCACCCGTACGCAGGCGCCGGTCACCATCAACCAGACGGGCCAGCTCGTTTCCACCACGGTCTCCTTCAACCTGCCGGACGGCGTGGCGCTTTCGGATGCGACCAGCCGGATCGACCAGATCAAGAGCGCCATAGGGCTGCCGCAGGACGTGTTCACCAGCTATGGCGGCACGGCGGCGATCTTCCAGCAGAGCCAGGGCAATACCGGCATTCTCATTCTGGCGGCAGTGCTGACCATTTATGTGGTTCTCGGTGTGCTTTATGAGAGCTTCATTCACCCGCTGACCATTCTTTCCGGCCTGCCGGCGGCGGCCTTCGGCGCACTGGTGGCGTTGAAGGTGATGGGTATGGACTTCTCGATCATCGCGCTCATCGGCCTTCTGATGCTGATCGGCATCGTCAAGAAAAACGCGATCATGATGATCGACGTGGCGGTGGAACTGATCCGCGAACAGAAGGAACCGCCCGCCCGGGCCATTCACGAGGCCTGCGTGCGCCGTTTCCGGCCGATCATGATGACGACCTTCTGCGCGCTGCTGGGCGCCCTGCCCATCGCGCTCGGCTCCGGCGCCAGCTCGGAATTGCGCCAGCCGCTCGGCGTCGCAGTCGTCGGCGGGCTCATCGTCTCGCAATTGCTGACGCTGTTCATCACCCCGGTGATCTTCGTGGAAATGGATCGTTTCGGCAAGTTCCTCGCCGGGCTGTTTTCACGCAAGAAATCAGCCGAACAACACGCCGAACCGCAAAAAACGGAAGGCGCCAGCGAACCCGATTCCGTCGCTGCCTAGCGCGGCTGAAACGGGGTCGCTGTACACGCGCTGGTGTCAGCGAGCGGTTGCTGAAAGCGGCAGGGCATGGCTCATTGCTTCGAAAACCGGCCGAAGGCACCGCCCGAAAAACACAAGGGGTCGCCATCTCGATGGGCGGCCCGCAGCACTTCACCGATAATGATCGTGTGATCGCCAGCGTCATGCGCCGCTGCCTGGCGGCATTCGAACCGCGCCAGCGTGCCGGGAATAACGGGAACGCCCTCGTCGTTGATTTCCCAGTCGAGATCGTCAAAGGCGCGACCGTTGCGGGTGAAGCGGGCGCTCAGCACATCCTGATCGGCGCTCAGCACATGGATGGCGAAATGGGTTGCGCCGCTGAAGGCCGGGTATCGGGACGAACTCTTGGCGGGTGACCATAGCACGAGCGGCGGATCGAGCGACACGGACGCGAAGCTGTTGACCGTCATGCCGATCGGGCCATTTGGCGTGGCGGCCGTCACCACCGTAACACCGGTGGTGAAAGCGCCAAGCGCGTTACGAAAGCTGCGGCTGTTTTCGCCGCCGGGAACGAATACATGTTCATTCGGCGTTTTGACTGCTTCGGCGACTGACATCAGGGGACCTCACTTCCGATTGCAAGTGTGTAAAGTTCAAACCATGTCTGGCGGTCTATCTTTACGCGCATCGCGTCCGCTGCGGTCTTGATGCGTTGCAGATTGTTGGTGCCGAGCACCGGCAGAATCTTTGCCGGATGCCGCAATAGCCAGGCAATGGCAACGGCGGTGGCGTCGACGCCCTGCTCCCTGCCGATGCGTTCCAGCGCTGCCGTTGTAGCGCCATGGGCGCCGGAAAAAAGCGAACCGCCGCCAAGCGGTGACCATGCCATGGGCGACACATGCTTTTCCTGAAGGAAGGCAAGATCGCCGTTGGTGAAGCTATCCGTTGCAAGAAGGCTCATTTCGATCTGGTTCGTCGCCAGCCTGCTGGTCATGGCGGATTGCAGCAGAGAAAAATCCCACGGGCGGAAGTTCGAAACACCCAAGGCCCGGACCTTGCCGGTCGTCACCAGCGCATCCAGCGCCCTGCCCGTTTCCTCGGCATCTATCAGTGGATCGGGACGGTGGATCAACAGCAGGTCGACGTAATCCGTACCCATGTCGCGAAGCGACGCTTCGACCGATTTATTGATGTGGTCAGCCGTCGTGTCGTAATGCTTGACGCGGGCGGAGGAATGACGCCCGGCAGGTGCAACGATGCCGCACTTCGTCACGATTTCAATTTTGCCGCGGAGCGAAGGCGCAGTCTTAAGCCCCGAACCCAGAATGGCTTCAGCCGTGTATCCGCCGTAGATATCGGCCTGGTCCATCGTGGTGATGCCCTGCGCCAGGCATGCTTCGATCTTGGCCTGCACATGGGCGGGCGAAGTGTCGGCATCGTCGCCGATGCGCCACATGCCGTAAACGACGCGGCTGAGTTCCAGTGTTTCAGAAAGAGCGATACGTTCCATCAGTGGCGTTCCCCGTTGCCGAGCGGCGTGGCAGGTGTTTCAGAAGGCACCCGGCCGTAGGCGTGCGGCAGGGAGCAGGTTTTCATCTGAGGCAGGACCTTGGTGCCGAAGTGTTCAGCCTCATCGAGATGCGGATAACCGGAAAGGATGAAGGCGCGAATACCCATCTTCTGGTATTCCTCCAGCGCCGAAAGGACCTTGTCGGTGGAGCCGACAAGCGCCGCGCCGCAGCCGGACCGCGCCCGGCCAATACCGGTCCACAGATTGGGTTCGACATAACCGAATTTGTCAGCGAGTTCACGGGCACGCGCCTGATGCGACACACCCAATGAGCCGCTGTCATGCGCGCGGTTGCGGATCAGTTGCCCATATTCGTCATCGAGCTTCGAGACAAGATGCTCGGCATATTCCCGCGCTTCCTGCTCGGTATCGCGCACGACCATATGGACACGCAGGCCGTAATCCAGCGTACGGCCATGGGCTGCGGCTCGCTCATGGGCGGCGCGCATGCGGTCGGCAAGCTGGTCTTTCGTCTCCGGCCACATCAGATAGACGTCGCATTGCGCGCCGCACAGCTCCAGCGCATCGGGAGAATAACCGCCGAAATAGAGCAGCGGACCACCATTCTGCTGGTAAGGCCGCGCCGGCTCGGTGGAGACACCCTTGAACTGGTAGATTTCACCATCGTGATCGATGGTGTCGCGCGTCCAAGCTTGGCGGAGAATCTGCACGACCTCGTGGCTGCGCCTGTAGCGAAACGCGCTGTCAGCCACCTCTCCTGGAAAATCGGAGCTGATGACGTTGAGCGTCAGGCGGCCCTTCAGCATGTGATCGAGCGTCGCCACCGTACGCGCCAGCATGATCGGCTGCATTTCGCCGCAACGGATCGCCGCGAGGAAATTGATACGGTCGCTGATCGGAGCGCAACCCGCCACGAAGCTCAGCGTGTCCTGCCCGACCTGATAGGACGAGGGGCAGAGAATGTTACGAAAACCGAGTTCTTCGGCCTTTTTGACGATATCGGAGCAATGTCCGAAGCTGGAGCGCAGGCTGCCATCCGGCACGCCCAGATAGGCGTAATCATCGGAACACAGGGCGGAAAACCAGGAGACCTCGGCAGCATTGAGATCAGCGGATGTAACGGGTACGACGGTCATTCAATTCCTCCTCAAGGCCGCTCTCGTTTTTCTTGCATAACATCAAGAAATATGTAAATCAATGATGTATCAATTTTTGTTTCGCGGAGGGGATGGCACCATGAAACACACGGGCGGCAGCCTGCCTATATATTTGCAGATTGCAGAAATGCTGGTGCGCGAAGTCGCTGCGGGCCGGCTGATAGATGGTGAAAAGCTCGCGCCAGAACGGGATATGGCAGCCGATCTCGGCATAGCTGTCGGCACGCTCCGCAAGGCGCTTGCGGAGTTGCAGGAGCGCGGACTGCTGGAGCGCGTACAGGGTTCCGGCAATTACATCCGCGCAGTCAGCGATCCGCAAAGCGTCTACGCCTTCTTCCGGCTCGAGATGATCGAGGGCGGCGGCCTGCCAACGGCGGAGGTGCTGGATGTTGCCCGCCTCGCCAAGCCATCCACCCTGCCCACCTTTGGCACATCGACAGAAGGCCACCGTATCCGCCGCCTGAGGCGTATCGCCGGGAAACCGGCGGCAATCGAGGAAATCTGGCTCGACGGCTCCTATGTCGATACGATCACCGTCGAGAACCTGTCAGAATCGCTCTATCTCTATTATCGCACCCGCCTCAATCTCTGGATATCGAAGGCCGAAGACCGCATCGACCTCGGGGAAGTGCCGGAGTGGGCGCCTGTACCATTCGGCCAGAAACCCGGCGCATCGGTGCCACGCGTCCTTCGCCTGAGCCAGGGGCAGGACGGAGCCGTGGCTGAAGTCTCATGGACATGGTTCGACCATACCGTCGCGAGGTACGTTTCACGCATACGTTGAGAATGTATCGAATTCGCGTGATCCACATGGGCACAGAAAATTGATGGCAGGCAAGGAAGCAGCAACCTGCGGCGCAGAGAATTGCGTTAAAATATTTCTTTGAATCAAAGCTTTGCCGGTTTTTGATTTCTGTCAGAAATAAAATTGATACACTATTGATTTCCTTTTGACGAAAGGTAATATCACGAGCCTAGGGAGACAGGCGTTTCGCCGTCCCACGATATCGCCGCACGATCGGGATGATTTTTTCGAAAAGCGATGCGTGGATTTGAAGGTTGATGCCGGTTTGCGTTCATCCGATTTCGGGCGCGCCGGACGTGAGGAGGAAAAAATGGCTTCAGTCAGCCTGCGCAAACTGGACAAGAGTTACGGTGCCCTGCGCATCGTCAAGGGTATCGACCTTGAAATCAACGATGGTGAATTCGTGGTTTTTGTTGGCCCGTCCGGCTGCGGCAAGTCCACGACACTGCGCATGGTCGCCGGGCTGGAAAGCATCAGTGGCGGCGAAGTGATGATCGGTGACCGGGTCGTCAACAAACTGCCGCCGCGCGAGCGGGACATCGCCATGGTATTTCAGGACTATGCGCTTTACCCGCACAAGACAGTGCGTGAAAACATGGGCTTCAGCCTGAAGGTCCGCGGCGTCAGCGCCTCGCAGGCTAATGCCAGCATCGATGAGGCGGCGAATATGCTGGGCATCGGCCATCTGCTGGACCGTCGTCCGGGCCAGCTTTCCGGAGGTCAGCGCCAGCGTGTGGCTATGGGCCGCGCCATCGTGCGCCGCCCCCAGGTGTTCCTGTTCGATGAACCCCTCTCCAACCTCGACGCGAAGCTGCGCGGACAGGTTCGCACGGAAATCAAGCGCCTGCACCAGCAGCTCGGCACCACCATCATCTACGTCACGCATGATCAGGTGGAGGCAATGACGCTGGCTGACCGCATCGTCATCCTGCGCGGCGGCGATATCGAGCAGGTCGGCACCCCCGATGAGGTCTACAATCGCCCGGAAAGCGTGTTCGTCGGCGGTTTCGTCGGTGCGCCCGCCATGAATTTCGCCCGCGCCAGAGTGAACGGCGACAGGCTCACATTTACGGACGGCAATTCTCTTCCGTTGGCGGCCGTCAGGCCGTCCCGCGAAACGGCGCTCGATGGACGGGAGGTCATCGTCGGCATTCGCCCTGAACATTTCGGTCCAGCCGGGGGATTTGACACACAACTCTCCGTCAAGGTGCAGGTGGTGGAGCCGCTGGGTTCGGACACGCTGGTGCATTTCACTCTGGGTGATGCAGCGTTGACGGCCAGAATGCCGCCAGAGATGAAACCGGCACCGAACGAGGAACTGAAGATCGGCCTCGACCCATCGAAGGTCCACCTGTTCGACGCGACGACGGAACGCTCCATTCAGTGACAGATCGGGCCACCGCAGGCCCGGTTTCAAGATTTCAATAACGGGAGGAAAACATGAAATTCAAAGCCCTTACGGGAGCGGCGCTCTGCGCGACGATGCTCAGCTTTTCGGGACAGGCCTTTGCCGACTCCGAACTCAAAATCTTCGTTTCCAGCCAGCATCAGCCCGACGTCTGGCGCAAGGCGCTCGATCAATATGAGGCGAAGACGCCCGGCGTGAAAGTCTTGATCGAGACCGGCGGCAATACGTCCGAAATGCAGGCGCAATATCTCAACACCGTGATGTCCGCCAAGGATTCGAGCCTTGACGTACTGATGCTCGACGTCATCCGTCCGGCACAATTCGCAACCGCCGGCTGGACCAGCGATTTCTCCGGTAAGGACTTGTCTGCCTACCTGCCGACCTATGCAGAAGCGAACACTGTGGACGGCAAGATCGTGGCCCTGCCCGCCTTTGCCGACTCCATGTTCCTCTACTACCGCAAGGACCTGCTGGACAAATACGGCATTCAGCCGCCAACCACCTGGGACGAGCTGAAGGAAGCGTCCAAGAAGGTCATGGAAGGCGAAAAGAACCCCGAGCTTCAGGGCTTGTCCTTCCAGGGCAAGGCAATTGAGGGCGCCGTCTGCACCTTCCTGCTGCCCTACTGGAGCGAAGGCAAGTCGCTGGTTGAAAACGGCAAGCTGAATTTCGACAACCAGGCGGCCGTGGATTCGCTGAAGCTCTGGAAGAGCTTCGTCGACGAAGGCATTTCCAAGAAGAACATTTCCGAAGTGGCGACCGACGACACGCGCAAGGAATTCCAAGCGGGCAAGGTTCTCTTCGCCGTCAACTGGTCCTACGCCTGGACCCATTTTCAGGGCAAGGAATCCCAGGTGAACGACAAGGTCGGTGTCGCCCGCCTGCCGGCCGTCAAGGGCGGAGAGCAGACGACATGCCTTGGCGGCTGGGAATTCGGCGTTTCCGCCTACTCCAAGCAGCAGGACGAAGCCAAGAAACTGGTGGAATATCTGTCCAGCCAAGACGTTTCCAAGTTCATGGCTATCAACGCCGCGCTACTGCCCACCTATGCCTCGCTCTACAAGGATGCTGATGTGACCAAGTCCATCCCTTGGTTTGCGGATGCGCTTCCGGTCGTTGAAACGGCAAAGGCCCGCCCGGTTACGCCGCGTTACAACGAGGTCAGCGAAACGATCCGCACAACCGTCAACGGCGTGCTTGCGGGCGTGATGTCGCCGGAAGACGGCGCAAAGCAGATGGAAAGCCGTCTGCGCCGCGTGCTGCGCTAAGTCTGTGGCCGGAGGCAGCATGCACGCCATGCCGCCTCTGGCCTGTTGACCGAACCAATGAAAATCGCCTGAACGGCACGACAAGCGGGCCGGAGACAAACCGGTCCGATCGGGAGAAAATGACGTGAATCCAGTTGCGGGAGTGGCAGACGTGACGATGCCGGAAAGATCGATGGTCAGGGTGGACGAGAAGCCGCTGCCGCGCTGGACGCGGTGGCTCGATCTCGGCGACCGTTCGCTCGCCGTGGTGCTTCTGGCGCCTGCCGCCATTCTTCTTTCGCTCATCATCGTCTATCCGGTGGCGCGTCTCGTTTATACCTCGTTTTTCAGCCTTTCGCTGACATCAGGCCTGCCGGCAGAATTCATCGGTTTTGAAAACTATACGGCGATGTTCGAGGACCCGATCTTTTGGGAAACGACCTGGAATACCGTACTGATAACGCTGATAACGGTGCCGGGCGCACTGTTCATGGGGCTTGGTCTTGCCCTTCTCGCCAACCTGCCATTCTCCATGCAGTGGCCGATGCGGCTGTCGCTGCTCATCCCGTGGGCGCTGCCGCTGTCGTTTGCGGGCCTCATCTTCGCGTGGTTTTTCCATTACGAATACGGTGTGGTGAACGATGTACTGAACCGGCTGGGCTTTGAAGGCATCATCTGGTTCAACTCACCGAACTGGGCCTTCGCCGCGATCTGCCTCACCATCATCTGGAAGACATCTTCCTTCATGGCGCTGATGATCCTCGCCGGGCTGCAGACAATCCCCCGCTCGCTTTATGAAGCCGCGGATGTGGATGGCGCCGGAAAGGTGCGGCAGTTCTTCGAAATCACCCTGCCGCTGCTCAAGCCGGCGATCGTCGTCGCCCTCATCTTCCGTACCATCACGGCGTTGCAGACCTTTGATATACCTTACATGATGACCGGCGGCGGACCCGGCACATCCACGACGACGCTCGCCATGTACATTCACCAGAACACCGTTTCTTTCCTTGATCTCGGTTACGGTTCGGCGCTGGCGGTCATGATGTTTGCGCTCTCTATGTGCGTCACCGCCGTTTATCTCCGCATCATACGGACGAAGGACTAATTCCCATGAGCACCGTTGCGACCTCCTCCGGTCTGTCCTCTTTCTTTTCCGGGAAGCCGCTGCGCTTCATCGCGGCCTCCATATTGCTGGTCAACGGCCTGTTTCCGGCAATCTGGATTCTGTTCACCTCGCTGAAAACTGAAGCGGAGCTGACGGTGAAGCCGATCACGTGGTTTCCACACGCGCCGACGCTTGCCAATTACGTGCAGGCTTTTTCCGACCAGCCTTTGCACCTCTTCCTGTTCAACAGCTTCATGGTGGCGCTGCTTTCCACGGCGCTCACCATTCTGATTTCGGTGCTGGCAGCCTATGCGCTGGCGCGGCTCGATCTCAAATACCGGGCGCTGATACTCTCGCTCATCATCGCCGTTTCCACCTTCCCGCTGGTTACGCTGCTGGTGCCGCTGTTCGAAATCATGCGTGCGCTGAACCTGCTCAATAGCTGGACCGCCCTTATCCTGCCTTACACCGTGCTCTCCCTGCCGGTCTGCACGCTGATGCTGGTGTCCTTTTTCGAAAGCATTCCGCGTGATCTGGAAAACGCCGCCATGATCGATGGCTGCACCCGCATCGGTGCGCTGTTCAAGGTGGTGGTGCCGCTGTGCGCGCCGGGCGTCTTCACCGCCGGCATTCTCGCTTTCGTGAACGCCTGGGACGAATTCCTGCTGGCGCTTTCTTTCAATTCCAATCCCGCACTTCGCACCCTGCCGGTCGGCATTCAGCTTTATCAGGGCGAGTTCGCTTTCCCCTGGCCGGTCATCTCGGCGGCGCTGGTTGTCGGCATCGTGCCGGTCGCAATCCTGATCGTCATCTTTCAGGAGCGGGTTGTCTCCGGTCTCACCGCTGGCGGTCTCAAGGGTTAAATAGGGAAAAGTCATGCACTTCGAAAAGACCAGAGACGGCTTCACGCTCGCGATCGGCGGCCGGACCATCCTTTCCCATTCGCCCAAAAACCCGGCCTTCTTTGCCGGTTTCGGCAAGGAACGAATGGATATGTACCGTGGCAATTTCGATATCGAGGACTATGTCGTCGAACGAACTGCGCTGCGCCATGCCGAAGTCAGTGGCGACAGCGTCATACTGTCTTCCGCACCTGGCCAGGAACCGCGCCTTCATCTGACGCTGGATGGAAATGCCATCCGGTTCACGGCACTGGACGAGACCATCAACCGCCTGTGGCTGCGGGTCGTCGCGGATGAGGACGAGCATGTCTGGGGCGGCGGCGAGCAGATGTCCTATTTCGACATGCGCGGCCGCCGTTTTCCGCTCTGGACTTCGGAGCCCGGGGTCGGCCGCGACAAGACCGCCGAAATCACCTTCAAGGCCGACATCAGCGGCAAGGCGGGCGGCGATTATTACAACACCAATTACCCGCAGCCCACCTGGCTGTCGTCACGCAAATACGCGCTGCATGTGGAAACGAGCGCCTATTCGGTTTTCGATTTCCGTAATGGCGATTTCCATGAAATCGAGATCTGGACGATCCCCGAGCAGATCGAGCTTTTCGTCGGCGAACACTTCACTGATATCGTTTCCGCCCTCTCGCTGCGGTTCGGACGCCAGCCGGAACTGCCGGACTGGGTCTATAGTGGCGCCATCATCGGATTAAAGGACGGCGCCAACTCCTTCGCGCGGCTGGAGAAAATCCGTGCCGCCGGAACCAGGGTCTCAGGCCTCTGGTGCGAGGACTGGGTGGGGCTTCGCCAGACGTCCTTCGGCGCGCGGCTATTCTGGGACTGGCAGGCCAACGAGACCCGTTATCCGCATCTGCGCCAGAAGATTGCCGAGCTTGCCGATCAGGGCATTCGATTTCTCGGCTACGTGAACCCCTATCTCTGTGTCGATGGCCCGCTCTTTCCCGTGGCCGAGAAGGCCGGCTATTTCGCCACCGGCGCGGATGGCAAGACGGCGCTCGTCGATTTCGGCGAGTTCGATTGCGGCGTGGTGGATTTCACCAATCCGGCGGCGGCGGACTGGTTTGCCGAAGAGATCATCGGCAAGAACATGCTGGATTTCGGCCTTTCCGGCTGGATGGCCGATTTCGGCGAATATCTGCCGATCGACATCACTTTGTCGAATGGCATCGACGCCAAACTGATGCACAATGCCTGGCCGACACTCTGGGCCGAAGTCAACGCAAAAGCCGTGGAAAGCCGCGGTAAAACCGGCGAGGCGCTGTTCTTCATGCGGGCGGGCTTTACCGGCGTGCAGGCCCATTGCCCGCTCCTATGGGGCGGCGACCAGTCGGTGGATTTTTCCCGCCATGACGGCCTCGTCTCCGTCATCTGCGGTGCGCTGTCTTCCGGCCTTTTGGGCAACGCCTATCACCACTCCGATATCGGCGGTTATACCAGCCTGTTCGGCAATGTCAGAACGCCGGAACTCATCATGCGCTGGGCGGAAATGGCCGCCTTTACTCCAGTCATGCGCACGCATGAGGGCAACCGCCCGCGCGACAATCTCCAGATCGACCAGGACGAGACGGTGCTTGGTCATTTCGCCCGCATGACGGCGATCTATGTCGCGCTCGCCCCCTATCTGAAATCGCTCTCCACCGAGGCGGCCGAAACGGGCCTGCCGGTGCAGCGCCCGCTTTTCCTTCACTACGAAAACGACCGGCAAACCTATGCCATTCAGGACAGCTACCTCTATGGTTCGGACATGCTCGTCGCGCCCGTCTGGAAGGCAGGGGAAACGCAACGTACGCTCTATCTTCCGAGCAATAGTGAATGGCTGCATCTGTGGAGCGGTGCGCGACACCTTGGCGGACGCGAAGTCACCGTTGATGCTCCAATAGGTGAACCGGCTGTGTTTTATCGTGCCGGCACGCCCTTTGCTGTGCAATTTGAACGGCTTCGCAGGATCGGCTGAATCGTCACATGTTGCGGCGTTCGGGAGATGATTCAATCGCCGGCCAAGCCGCCATCAGCCTGTCAGGCGTGGTGATGTGATGGCTTTCTTGAACAGGACCGTCATCGCGTCGCTGATGCCCTGAGAGGGGCTGACCTCGAAAAACAGGCCGGGGGAAGCGCAGCTCTGCATGCGCGAACCGATTTCCGACTGAAAGGGCAAAATCCAGCTATTGTACCAGTCATTCGTCGGCAGCGGCAGATAGGTGGTATAGAGCACTGCGATACGAAAGCCTTTCTCCTTCAGCTTCGTACAGGATCTGACGTCGATCGGCTCCTGACAGCGCCCGCTCGTCAATTTTTTCGTGCAGGAGGAAGGCTTGTAGCTATCGCCCACACCATCCGAAACGAAAAAAATCACCTTTTCCGGGTTCGCCGAGCTGGCGCCCGTGCCCGAGGTGCCGACCTTGTCGCCGATCTGGGCCAATGCCCGATCGAAGTCGGTCTGCTGGTCGTTATTGTATCCCTGATAGGGAATGGACATCAGGTCGATTTCGCCCGCTTTTTTCTTCGCGGTCTCCAGATCCGAAGTCAGCGGAACAACCTCAAGCAGCTTCGTGTCTTCCGCCCGCTCCCCGAAGGTGTAGACAGCCATGCGATATTGATTGCTGCTTTTGCGCGTGGATTTCGCCGTGTCCATTAGGCTGGCGGTTGCTTTGGCAACCACGTCGATGCGTGTGGTGACCCCAAGGCTCTTTGCCCTAAAATAGTAGCTGCTCGCGTCTGCCACACCATTTTTCACGATATGACAGGCAAAGGCGCATCGATCGCTTGTATTCGCAACCAGCTTGGCGACATCCAGGGGTGTGGCGCCCACTCCCATGGAGGGCGTATTATCCAGCAGAAGATAGAAATCGCTGAAGGTTTCCGTTTCGTATTTGGCTGTGGCCGTACCGCCAACCGAGACAAAATCCTTTCCCAGAAGCCCGGACAGCGTCGTGTTGACGGACGCCCTGAAGCTCACGGATGACTCGACCACATTGCCGTGCTTGATGACCGATACATCGACAGACGTAAGGCTGTAGTCTGCATTTCCCCGCTGGTTGTCATCGAAGAACGCCCGGGCCTCTTCATTGCCGACGGGAATGATACCATCCCCGGACATCTTCTTTGCCGCCTGAATACTTGCGGACGTATCTGCAACAGCCGCCAACGCCGCGGAATCCGCGGCCTGCTGCAAATCGGCTTTGGCCGACATGCCCCGCGAGATATCGAGAGCCACACCGGCAGCACCGCACAGGGGCACCAAGAGCAACGCGGTAAGAATACCAAAATTTCCCGATTTTTCTTGCCAGAAGTTTTTCAAACTCGCCCCCACCCATTCAGGAAGCGGAAGCTAATACAGCGGAATTGAAAAGCGGTTTCAATAGATAACTAATTTTTGATAAACTTATATAAAAGATAACTAATATATTCGCGACGAACCGGCCCGCCTCCGCATTGAAGTTCAAAGTTGACATTACTTCAAAACCCTCCTAGCAAATCAGTCTCTTCCGAGGGGAGCACTGCACAGTGCTGAGATGGCGATGAGCCGGACCCTTGAACCTGATCCGGGTCATGCCGGCGTAGGAACGGAAACTGTCGCGCTAGTCAGCTGCTGCCCTTTCTCTTCTCCGCTTTGCCCGGGTCTCCGTGATAGTCACAGCTGGAGACCGAACGATGATGCTGAAACATCCTTCCCTTCGTAAACGGTGCGGTTGCGTCTGAGGTCCGGCCCATGCGTCCCTCCCACGCGCTGAACGGCGTCTTGCTTCTGCTCATTCTCTGGCAGACAGGGACATGGCTGTTTGCGCCGCCCCGCTATATCCTGCCCTCGCCCGCCGATGTTGCCGCCGCATTTCTACGCCAGCCGGCCTTCCTGTTCGGACAGGCCATGGTGACATCAGCTGAAATGGTCGTCGGGCTTGTGGCAGGCATCGTCGCCGGTCTTCTCGTTGCCTTCACGATCGCGGCAATCCCGCGTCTCGGCCGCCTCGTCTGGCCCATGGTTCTCGTGTTGCAGGCGTTTCCGGTCTTCGTGCTGGCCCCTATCCTCGTCCTCTGGTTCGGCTTCGGCATGGCCTCGAAAGTGGTCATGACGGCGATCATCATCTTCTTTCCCGTCGCCTCCGCCTTCACTGATGGTCTCAACCGCACGGATCGCGCCATCCTCGACGCCGCCTCGCTGACAGAGGCGAGCCACTGGCAGATCCTCACCCGACTGCGTGCGCCGCTGGCGCTCCCCTCGCTCATTTCCGGGCTTCGGGTGGCAGCGCCGCTCGCCCCGCTTGGCGCCGTCATCGGCGAATGGGTGGGCGCGTCGGCCGGGCTCGGTTTCGTCATGATCCAGTCCAATGCCCGCATGCAGACCGACACGATGTTTGCCGCCATGGCCATTCTTGCCGTCATGGCGGTGCTGCTGCGGCTTATCGTCGATCGGGCGACAGCCAATCTGGCCCCATGGGCCGAAGAAACAGAACATTTCATTCCTTTCAAATATTTGCGGAGGCTTTCAGCACCATGAAACGAACTCTTCTTTCCCTCGTCGTCGCGGCAGCAAGCGTGCTTGCGCCCGTGCAATCTCAGGCGGCCGACAAGCTTACCGTGTTGCTGGAATGGTTCGTGAACCCGGATCACGCGCCGATGGTGATCGCGAAAGAACGCGGCCTGTTTGCAGATGCGGGGCTGGAGGTTGAGCTGGTTCCACCCGCAGACCCATCCGCCGTGCCGCGCCTCGTCTCGGCAAAACAGGCCGATATCGGCGTCCACTACCAGCCGAACCTTTATCTCGATCACGAAGCCGGGCTGCCGCTCGTCCGTTTCGGCACGCTGGTCGAAACCCCTCTCAATACCGTCACCGTTCTGGCTGACGGACCGATCAAGAGCCTGAAGGACCTGAAGGGCAAAAAGGTCGGTTTCTCCGTGTCCGGTTTCGAGGATGCGATGCTGAAGCGCATGCTGGAAAAGGACGGGCTGACGAAAGACGATGTGGAACTCGTCAACGTCAACTTCTCGCTCTCGCCTTCCCTGATCGCGGGCAAGGTGGATGCCACACTTGGCGGTTTCCGCAATTTCGAACTGACGCAGATGAAGCTCGAGGGTCACGAGGGCCGCTCCTTCTTCCCGGAGGAGCATGGCGTGCCTGCCTATGACGAGCTGATCTTCGTCACCCACCGTGATCTCGCCAAAGACAATCGCCTGCCGCGTTTCCTCTCCGCCGTCGAGCAGGCCGCGATCTTCATCACCAACCACCCGCAGGAGGCGTGGCAGCTTTTCATCAAGGCCTATCCGAACCTTGACGATGCGCTGAACAAACAGGCCTTTTTCGACACGCTGCCGCGTTTCGCCAAGCGCCCGGCCGCACTGGACCGCGCCCGCTACACCCGCTTCGGCGAATTCATGCGGGACATGCAGCTGATCAAGCAGGCACCGGCGGCGGAAGACATCGCCGTGGAGCTGCAATAATCATGGCGAATAATTTTCCGACAGCGGCAAAGGCCGCAGAGATCTTGGAAAGAGTAAGGCAGACACGCCCGCGCGTGCATTGCCTGATGAACACCGTGGTGCAGAAATTCACCGCCGACGGTATCACCGTCGTCGGCGGCATTCCCTCGATGACCACCTCGCTCGAGGAAATCGGCGCTTTCGTCACGAAAGCCGATGCGCTGACGATCAATCTTGGCACACTCGATGCCGAACGGCGCAAAGTCATACGGTTTGCCGCCGAGATCGCCCGCGCGGCGGGCAAGCCGTGGATTCTGGATCCCGTGCATTGCGATTATTCTCCCTCGCGGCTGGCATTTGCGCGTGAACTGATCGCATTTCGACCCACCATCGTGCGCGGCAACAGCGCCGAAATGAGCCTGATCGGTGATGTTCCGAACGCGGTCAGGATTGAGACCGGGCCGGTCGATCACCTGCGCGATGCCACCCGTGACATCAGGATCGTCAATGGCCACTCGTGGATGGCAAAAGTGACCGGCACAGGTTGCCTTTCGGGCGGTGTCATCGCCGCTTTCATGGCGGTGGAAAAAGATGCGCTGACGGCTGCCGCCTCCGCCCTCGCCATCACGGGTGTCGCAGCCGAACTGGCCGCAATGCACGCAAAAGGCCCCGGCACATTCGAACCGGCGTTTCTGGACGCGCTTTCCGAAATTTCCGGCGAAGACATCATAAACCATGCGAGGATCGAGCATGAACAAGGTTGATTACCGCCTCAACGCGCTGGTCGATGCCAGCCTCGGCGATGTCGCGCCCTTGGCCGAGCTTGCTCTGGCGGCCGCGCTCAATGGCGCGACCATCCTGCAATATCGCGACAAACACGCTTCAACTCGGGAGATGATCGAAAACGCCCGCGCCATTCATGAGGCCATTGCCGGTACCGGCGTGCCGTTGGTCATCAATGACCGGGTGGATGTCGCGCTCGCCTCCGGAGCGGACGGGGTGCATCTCGGCGCTGATGATATGGATGCCGAAACCGCCAGACGCATCCTCGGCGAAAAGGCGATTATCGGCCTCACCGTCAAGAACAGGGCCGATGCCGAACGGGTGGCGGCAATGCCCGCCGATTACGCCTGCATCGGCGGCGTGTTCGAGACCGTATCCAAGGTCAACCCCGACAAGCCGGTCGGTATCGACGGTTTTACGCTACTGCGTGATCTTTTGCGGGAGTGGCGGCCGGAAATGCCGGTGGGCGCCATCGCTGGCATCGATCTTGCGCGCGTGCCATCCGTCATCACCGCCGGCGCAGACGGCGTCGCGGTCATTTCCGCCATCTTCCGCGCAGGCGATATTGCCAGCGCAACCAAGGACTTCCGCGCTGCAATCGACACTGCGCTGAAAGCGAGGCAGCCATGACAGCCATTGCATTAACCATTGCCGGCTCCGATAGCGGCGGCGGTGCTGGCATTCAGGCCGACATCAAAACCTTCTCGGCGCTCGGCGCCTATGCCGCAAGCGTCATCACCGCCATCACCGCCCAGAACACCAAAGGCGTAACGGCGGTGGAGGATATTTCCGTTGCCACCATCGTCGCGCAGATGGACGCGGTTTTTTCCGATCTCGCCATCAATGCGGTGAAGATCGGCATGGTCTCGCGGATCGAAACCATTGCCGCCATCGCCACACGGCTTAGGCAGCAACCGCAGCCGGTGGTGCTCGACCCGGTTATGGTAGCGACCTCCGGCGACCGGTTGCTGCACGAGGACGCCATCGAGACGTTACGGCGCGACCTGCTGCCGCTCGCCGCCATCGTGACGCCGAACCTGCCCGAGGCGGCACTTCTGACCGGTGCGCCAGTCGCGACGACGGAAAAAGACATCGCCCACCAGGCCGAGATGATCCTGATGGCGGGCGCAAAAGCCGTGCTCATCAAGGGCGGCCATGGCGACGGGCCGCAAAGCACGGATTATCTCTTCGCCGACGGTACCATGCAGGCGCTTTCCGCGCCAAGGGTGGACACGAAAAACGACCATGGGACCGGCTGCACGCTGGCGGCGGCGATTACCGCCTATCTCGCTATGGGGCATGACTTGGCGGAGGCGGTGGGTCTTGCGAAGGAGTATCTGAATGGGGCGCTGGAAGCTGGTCGGGGGCTTTCGGTTGGGCAGGGTCGGGGGCCGGTGCATCATTTTTATCGGTGGTGGGGGTGAAGGGCCTGGGCGGGCACAGAGTATGCGGCCACCCCCCTCTGTCCTGCCGGACAGCTCCCCCTCAAGGGGGGAGATCGGATGAGGCTTCTGCCTCAGTCCCGAGTAGTCCCCTCAATGTGAGATACGTCGCTTATTGAATAAGGAGTATTCCGCTTGTCGATCTCCCACCTTGAGGGGGAGATGTCCGGCAGGACAGAGGGGGGTAAGCCCCACACTCCACGCTCTATCATCACTTCACCTTCGCCGTCGCCAACACATTCCGGATCGCAAAACTCGAATGAATCCGCGAAACCCCCGGCAGCTTCGACAATATCTCCTTGTGAATGCGCTCAAAATCCCCCGCACTTTCCGCTTCACATCGCAGGAAATAATCCGAGCCGCCCGTCATCAGGTAACATTCGCGAATTTCCGGATAACGCCGTACCGCATTCTCGAAACGGTTGAGGAAATCCTCGGTCTGGCGGTCGAGCGTGATCTGCACGATGACCGAGATCACCTCCCCGCCCGCAAGACCGCTGGTCAGCGCCGTATAGCCCCGGATGATGCCTTCCCGCTCCAGAATATCGACCCGGCGAAGGCAGGCGGATGCCGAAAGCCCGACTTCTGCGGCAAGCTTCGTATTGCTGATGCGGGCATTGAGCCGAAGCAGGCGGATGATATGGCGGTCGGTCGCATCGAGAGACGACATAGGAAATTCCAATTCAGCAAGGAAAATTGCGTATTTGTGAATTTTATCGCATTTATTCGAACAATAGCCAAGATATTCGATAATCGTTGCAATACCCTCAGAGGATAAAAATGAGGGTGAACGACAATGGACATGCAGATCAGCCGCCAGCAGGCAGCCGGTGGTGCAAGCGGCCATCTGACCATCGATCTTGGCGCATTGCGCGACAATTATCTGGCGCTTGCGGTCATGGCCCCTGCCTCGCAGACGGCAGCCGTCGTCAAGGCCGATGCATACGGCCTCGGCGCCGATATCGTCTCGCAGGTGCTGTTCGAAGCGGGCTGCCGCAATTTCTTCGTTGCCCATATCGATGAGGCGCTGGCGCTCCGGCTTCGCCTTTCAGCGCAAGCGAATATTTTCGTCCTCAACGGTCTTCAACCCGGCAACGAGACTGCCTGCGCCGCCATGGCCGTCACGCCAGTTCTGAATTCGCTCGAACAGATCGCACAATGGGCGGCCCATGCCAAAAAGCTCGGCAAGCCGCTCACCGCCGCAGTGCAGATCGATACCGGCATGTGCCGCCTTGGCCTCTCGCCTGAAGAGCTCGAAGTCCTCGCCTCCCGGCCACAATTGCTTGATGGTATCGACATCGCTTTCGTAATGAGCCACCTCGCCTGCGCCGACGAGCCGGATCACCTCTCCAATGCCGCGCAGCTCTCCGTGATGCGAAAAGCCGCCATCGCCTTTCCTCACGTGCCCGTCTGTTTTTCCAACTCCGGCGGCATCTTTCTCGGCAATGATTATCACAACCACCTGCTGCGCCCAGGCATTGCGCTTTACGGCGGCGCGCCCTCCGTTGCCCGCCCAAATCCGATGAAGCCGGTCGTCCGTCTGGACATCGCCGTCATCCAGACCCGCACGGTTCCGGCCGGCTCGCTGGTCGGTTACGGTGGCTCCTTCGAAGCGCCCGGCCCGACGAGCCTTGCGACGATCGCCGCCGGTTATGCCGATGGCCTGCCGCGTTCGCTCAGCAATCGCGGCGCGGCATGGTACGATGGCGTTCGCCTGCCGATTGCGGGACGTGTTTCGATGGACAGCATCATTCTCGACATATCCGCCCTGCCCCAGGGAACATTGACGCAGGGCAGTCTCGTGCAGATGATCGGGCCTGACCAGACGCTGGAAGACATTGCAGGCGATGCGGGTACGATCGCCTATGAAATCCTGACCGGCCTCGGACGCCGTTACCGCCGCACCTATATTCAGCCGGGCGAAACCCCGGCCGCCGCTTCAACATCTGTCAGCCATAAGTGAGACGATCATGAACGTCACTATTCTCGGAGCCGGCGTCATCGGCGTGACCTCCGCCTGGTATCTGGCCAAAGCCGGACACAAGGTGACGGTGATCGACCGCCAGCCGGCCGCAGCGCTCGAGACCAGCTTCGCCAATGCGGGTGAGGTTTCCCCCGGCTATTCTTCACCATGGGCTGCTCCCGGTATCCCGATGAAGGCCATGAAATGGCTGTTCATGAAACACGCACCGCTCATCATTCGCCCGACCGCCGACCCGGCAGCGTGGCGCTGGATGAGCCAGATGCTGCGCAATTGCACATCGGCCCGCTACGCCACCAACAAAAGCCGCATGGTGCGCATCGCCGAATACAGCCGCGATTGCCTGATGGCGCTGCGCGACGAGACCGGCATAGAATATGACCAGCGCATGCAGGGCACACTGGAGGTGTTCCGCACCCAGAAGCAATTCGACTCCATCGGCAAGGATGTGGATGTGCTGACCGCGGGCGGTGTGCCTTTCGAGATTCTCGACCGTGATGGCTGTGCCGCCATCGAACCCGGTCTTTCCCCCGCTAAGGAAAAGATCGTTGGTGGCCTGCGCCTGCCCGGAGACGAGACCGGCGACTGCTTCATGTTCACGACCGAACTTGCACGTATGGCGCAAGAGGCGGGCGTTACTTTCATCTACGATACCGGCATCATGCGCCCCATCGTCGAAGCGGGCCGCATCAAGGCCGTGGAGACCACCAAAGGGTTGGTGGAGGCCGATATTTTCGTGGCAGCACTGGGCAGCTATTCTCCGCAATTCGTGCGCCAGCTCGGCCTTACCCTGCCGGTTTATCCGGTCAAGGGTTACTCCATTACGGTTCCGATCGTGAAGGAGGAGCGCGCACCGGTTTCCACCGTCATGGACGAAACGTTCAAGGTGGCGATCACCCGGCTCGGCTCGCGCATCCGCGCCGGCGGCATGGCGGAGATCGCCGGTTTCAGCAAGGACTTGCCCGAAGCGAGAAAAGAAACGCTGGCCCATTCGGTGGAAGACCTGTTCGGTGGCGCGGGCGACCAGACACAGGCGAAATTCTGGTGCGGCCTGCGCCCGATGACACCGGACGGAACACCGGTCATCGGCGCTACCCGTTACAGCAATCTGTATCTCAACACCGGCCACGGCACGCTTGGCTGGACCATGTCCTGTGGCTCGGCCCGAGTGCTCGCCGATCTCATCAGCGGGAACAAGCCCGAGATAGACACACACGATCTGGCACTCAGCCGTTACGCAGCCTGAGGCGCGGCAGAAATGCCGATCCCCCACGAGGGGATGGGCAGCCGTTCAAAGCGCCAGCGCATCCTTCAGCGCCAGACCTTCCTTCATGCGAAGGTCGAGATCGGCCTCAATGTGGTCGAGATGCTGCAGCATGAGCGCGCGGCCCTTCGCTGCATCCTTCGCCTCCAGCGCATCGAGCAGGTCGGCATGATCGTTGTGGCCGCAGCTTGAAACACCCGAGCGCCCGTAGAGCGCGATGACCAGCGATGAGCGAGCGACCAGCTCGTCCATGAATTTTTCCAGAATGGCATTGCCCGCAAGCGAGGCCAGCATCAGGTGGAAATCGCCCGACGCCTTGATTTCCGCGCGCCTGGCGTTCGGGCCACGCTCATGCTGGTGGCGGCTTTCCTGAACCAGATGCTCTCTCAGCTGTTTCACCGCCGCAGGCGTGATCTTTTCGATTGCCGCGTCCAGGACGCCGGGTTCTATCAGCCGGCGCGAGGCGAAAACCTGGCGCGCCTCATCCGGTGTCGGATTGGAGACGAAAGCGCCGCGGTTGCGCTCGGCCTTCACCAGCCCCTCATAGGCCAACATCTGAAGTGCAGCGCGCACCACCGTGCGGCTGACGTCGAACAGCGTTCCCACTTCCGATTCCGACAATTTCGTTCCCGGTGCGAGCCGCCGGTCGACAATGGCGTCGCGCAGCGTATCGCGAATGGTCTGGGCACGGTCTTCATGCGACGAATCGGAATTGACGGTTATCTGGGCAAGGCTCATGGGCGTGTCCTGTTTGTTCTTGAGTTCTAGCGCGAAGCGTGCGGACCAAGCAAACAGGAATTGAGTATCGCCGCCGGCCCGCCACAATTCATTCAGCGGCCGTTCAGCAGGGGAGCTATATTTCTTTAACCATCGAATTTGCAACTGGCAGCGCCCTGCCAACCCGGATGGAAAAAGACCATGTCGTCCTTTGCAGCTAAAACCGTTCTGACTATCGCAGTCGCCGCTGCGACGATCGTTCCTTTCAACAGCGCATCCGCCGATGACTGGGGTCGCCGCGACCGTCGCGATGCCGCCATTCTGGGTGGCGTTCTCGGTCTTGCCGCCGGTGTCGCCGTTGGTTCAGCCCTTTCCCGCCCGGCACCCGTGGACGATGAGCGCGTCTATGTCGACCCGCCCCGCCGTTATGAGCCGAGCTACGTCTATGAAGAGCCGGAGTACCGGAACTACCAGCCGCAGCCGGTCTATCGTCCTGCCCCCGCCTATCGTCCGGCACCGGTTTACCGCGCGCAGCCCGTCTATGACAGCCGCCCCGTATACGGTCAGCGTCCCGCCTATCGCACCATCGAGCCGTGGACCAATGCGTGGTACGACTATTGCTCGCAGCGTTACAGAAGCTTCAATACCCGGACCGGCACCTTTACGGACTATGACGGCCAGCGCCACTTCTGCGTAGCGGGCTAATCGCGAGAGCGAGTTCCGGCAGGAGCCACAGCCGAGAGGCTGCGGCTCTTTTCACGCCGCGCCGTTCTTCACATAATCCGCCCGATTGATGCCGTGGCGTTGCAACTTGTCGTAAAAGGTCTTGCGGGCAATGCCGAGCGTTGCGATGGTTTCCGCTACGTCTCCGTTCGATTGCGCCAGCGTTTCGCGGATGATCTGCGCCTCGATCTGGTCCATGCGCTCCGGCAGGGTGCCGGAAGCCGGGATAGCGGTTTGCGAAACCGGCGCAGCCGCCGCTTCCGTCTCCAGCCCCAGCACCACCCTTTCGGCGAAATGCCCGAGTTCGCGCACATTGCCCGGCCAGTCGTGATCGTTGAGACGGCGGGAAACGCCGGCGCTTATCTGCGGCACCGGCATGTTGAAACGGTTGGCGGCCTTGGTGACGAAGTGGGAGAAAAGTAGCGGAATATCCGCCCTGCGTTCGCGCAACGGCGGGATGGATAGTGTCACCACATTCAGCCGGTAATAAAGATCCTCGCGAAAGGTGCCGCGCTCGGCCGGATCGCCAAGATCAACCTTGGCTGCCGCCACCACGCGAATATCGACCTGCCGCTCCTCGTTGGAACCGAGCGGCGAGACCTCGCGCATTTCCAGAACGCGCAGCATCTTCACCTGCACGGCAAGCGGCATGCTTTCGACCTCGTCCAGAAACAGCGTGCCGCCACTGGAATGCTCGATGCGGCCGACGCGCTTTTTTTGCGCCCCGGTGAAAGCCCCAGGCTCATGGCCGAAAAGCTCGCTTTCGATCACCGTTTCCGGCAACGCCCCGCAATTCAGCGCCACGAAATTACCCCTGGAGCGCTTCTTGCTCCAGCGGTGAAGCGCCGTTGCCACCACTTCCTTGCCGCTGCCCGTTTCGCCCGCCACCAGCACATCCACATCCGTATCGGCAATGTGCCTGAGCGTGGTGCGCAGGCGCTCCATGGCGGGGGTCTGGCCGATCAACGGCAGATCGTCCTCCGCTTGAGCCCCTGCCCGACGAAGGGCACGGTTTTCCAGCACCAGACGGCGCTTTTCCAGAGCGCGGCGGGCACTTTCCACCATGCGTTCGGCCGGAAAAGGCTTGGCGATAAAATCGTAAGCCCCGTTGTGAATCGCATCAATCGCCATCGGCACATCGCCGTGGCCGGTGATGAGGATGACCGGCAGATCGGCGTCGATCCTGCGCACACGCTCGAAGAACTCAAGGCCGGTCATGCCGGGCATGCGCACATCGGTGATAATGATGCCGTCGAAATCCTCATTCAGGGCCGCAAGCGCCTGCTCGGCGCGGGAAAAGGACGTGACCGGTAATCCGTCGAGTTCCAATGTCTGCACCATCGCCTTGCGCAGTTGGGAATCGTCGTCCACCAGAAATATGGTTCCATCCATCGTCATGTCATGCTCGCTTCAGATAAACGGAAAAAGACGTGCCCGCCCCGGTGCTCGTCACCTCGATGCGACCGCCATAGTCGGAAGCGATATCGTTGGAGATGACGAGGCCAAGACCGAGGCCGCTTTCCTTGGAGGTATTGAAGGGCGAAAAAAGCTGGGCGCGGATGGCTTCGGGGATGCCTGCGCCATTGTCGCTGACCGAAAGCACGACCATGTCGCTTTCTTCGCGCACACGCACCTCGACGCAGGCAGCGCCAATCTCTTCAGTGGCTTCCAGCGCGTTTTGCAGAAGGTTGATGAGGATTTGCTCGAGCCGGATGCGGCTGCCGAGCACTTTCATATCCTGATCCGGCAACACGATATCCAGCGCATCCATCTGTCCGGAAAAACGGCTGCGCAACAGCATGACCGCACCTTCGACGACCAGTTTGACGCTTACAGGCTCGGCGGCGGTGCGGCCCTTGCGGGCCAATATCTTCAGGTCGCCGGTGATCGTGCCGATACGCTCGGTCAAGGCCGCGATGTTTTCGAGATTTTCGGTCGCCTCGGACACGCGGCCGCGTTTCAGCAGGGTGCGGGCATTGTCGGCAAAGGTGCGGATTGTCGCCACCGGCTGGTTGATCTCATGCGCCACCCCCGCCGCCACCTGGCCGAGAATGGAAAGGCGGTTGGCCTGCACCAGTTCGTGCTGCACATTGCGCAATTCGCCTGTCGTCTTTTCATGCAGGGCAATTTCCGCCTGAAGGTGGTCGCGGGTTTTCGTCAGGTCGCGCGTCCGCTCCTGCACCTTTATTTCCAGCTCGGAACGGGCGCGCTGCTCCTCTTCCTTTTCCCGCAGCGCCTTGTGCCTGCGCCACAGCCACAGCGCCGAAAGAGCCATCAGCGGCATCAGCATCGCCAACGCCACCACCCTGCCCTCGCGGATGGCGGCGTTCAGCGCCGGTGCGACGGGTTGCAGATAATGCAATGTCCATGAGGTCGTCGGCACCGGCATTTCCAGCCGCAGATAATCGCCGCGCTGCCCGCCGGGTTCGCCAACATGGACGAGCGGAGCCCCAACCTGCGGCGACCGGATTGCCCGGAAGGGCAATAAGGAAAGTGCTTCGTTGCCGAATTGCAGGCTTTCGGAAATGGCTTTCCGCCGCGCCTCGTCAATCGGTGCAACGGTCTTGAAGCGCCATTCCGACACGCTCGTCATCAGCACGACGCCGTTTCCGTCAACCACATAGACCGGCTTGCCGCCGATGTTCCAATCCGCTTCCAGCCGGTTGAACTCGACCTTGGCAATGACGACCCCAAGTGGTCTCCCGTCGGCGGCATCGACGCGGCGGGAAATGTAGAGACCCGGCCGGCGGCTGACATTGCCGAGCGCATAATGTTCGGACATGCCGGTATTCATCGCCGCCTGAAAATACTCCCGGAATGCATAATTGGTGCCGACGAAGCTGTCGGCCTGCCGCCAGTTGCTGGATGCAATGGTCAATCCGGTCGGCCCGGTGACATAGATCACCGAGGATTGCGTGCCTTCGATCAGCCCTTCCAGCTTGCGGTTCAGCCGGTCAATGGCGGAGGCCCCGCCGCCGTCCAGCGCGGTGGCCAGATCGGGATCGCCGGACAGAACCAGCGGAATGGCGCGGGGCCGTTCCAGCGCTACATTCAGAAGCGCAATCTTCAGTTCCGCATCCGTGGAAGCTTCAAGCCCCGTCGTCCGCATCGCCCGGATACGGGCGAACTCATCCGCCGCCAGCAGGATGCCGAGACTGACGAGCAGCCACAGGCCCGCCAGCGCCAGCCATTGCGCCCGCCGTTTCGCCTGGGAATGAGATACCTGCTCTTCATGGGCCATGCGACAATTGTGCGGATTTACACACAGATCGCAAGGGATTTTGTCCGGAATTCCACACAGATGTCTCCGGGCCGGCAAAGCGCCAATAAAAAGTACTTTTCAAATCAGTCAGTTACACCAAATAAGCACATCTGGCATGCGTATTGCTCATGACTCCTCAATCGGCGCGAAGCCGTCAACGTCATGGCGATCCCGGGAGGCCAATAAAGGCAGGGTGAGGCCGAGGAGGAAAAAACATGATCGATACGACAGCCGTGGCTGCAGGCCACGCCAAGCAGCCATTCTACAAGCACCTGTATTTCCAGGTTCTGGTCGCCATCATCGCCGGTATCGCGCTCGGCCATTTCTATCCGGCCTTCGCTGAACAGCTGAAGCCGCTGGGCGACGGCTTCATCCGCCTCGTCAAGATGATCATCGCTCCCGTCATCTTCCTCACGGTTGCAACCGGCATTGCCGGCATGAACGACATGAAGAAGGTCGGACGCGTGGCCGGCAAGGCTATGATTTACTTCCTCACATTCTCCACGCTCGCGCTCATCGTCGGTCTCATTGTCGCCAACACGGTGCAGCCGGGCGCCGGCATGAACATCGATCCGTCCACGCTGGATGCCTCGGCCGTCGCGACCTACGCCGACAAGGCCCATGAGCAGACCATCACCGGCTTCCTGATGAACATCATCCCGACCACCATCGTCGGTGCATTCGCCAGCGGTGATATCCTGCAGGTGCTGTTCTTCTCCGTGCTGTTCGGTATCGCGCTCGGCATCGTCGGCGAGAAGGGCAAGCCCGTCACCGATTTCATGCATGCCATGATGTACCCGATCTTCAAGCTGGTCGCGATCCTGATGAAGGCAGCCCCCATCGGCGCTTTCGGCGCCATGGCTTTCACCATCGGCAAATACGGCATCTCGTCCGTCACCAACCTCGCCATGCTGATCGGCACCTTCTACATCACGTCCGCCCTGTTCGTGTTCGTGGTTCTCGGTGCCGTCTGCCGCTATAACGGCTTCTCCATCGTCGCCCTCATCCGCTATATCAAGGAAGAACTGCTGCTGGTTCTCGGCACGTCATCTTCCGAAGCCGCCCTGCCCGGCCTGATGAGCAAGATGGAAAAGGCGGGCTGCAAGCGCTCCGTCGTTGGTCTCGTCATCCCCACCGGTTATTCCTTCAACCTCGACGGCACCAACATCTACATGACGCTGGCGGCTCTCTTCATCGCGCAGGCAACCGGCATCCACCTGTCCTTCGGCGAACAGATCCTGCTGCTGCTCGTGGCGATGCTGTCGTCCAAGGGTGCTGCCGGCATTACCGGCGCAGGCTTCATCACGCTGGCCGCAACGCTCTCCGTCGTGCCTTCGGTTCCGGTTGCGGGCATGGCGCTGATCCTCGGCATCGACCGCTTCATGTCGGAGTGCCGTGCACTTACCAACTTCGTCGGCAATGCGGTCGCCACCATCGTCGTCGCCCGCTGGGAAGGCGAACTGGACGAAGATCAACTCGCCCGCGTGCTGAGCGGTCAGGAAGAATTCACCGGCATAGCCGATGTGGATCAGCTTCCGGGTGCGGTTCAGCCCGCCGAATAATACGGCCTCCCAAGGTCCGCCTGTCCCGGTTCTGTCCGGGCAGGCTTTCGCATGAAGGCCGGCGCATCACATCGATGCGCCGGCCTTTCATCGTTTGAAGCCTTCATAACCGCCGAAAACAGTTTTTAACGCCGTGCCGATGTTATAGGCCAGATCAAGCAAGAAGGAATGCGAAGAACGGAGTAGGCCCACATGAAGAACCTGTTTCTGGCCTGGCAATTCTGGGCGCTGCTATCGGCGGCTTTCGCGGCATTGACCGCGATTTTTGCGAAGATCGGCATCGAAAACGTCAATTCCGATTTCGCCACCTTCATCCGCACCATCGTCATTCTCGCGGCCGCTGGCCTGATGGTTTATTTCACCGGCAACTGGCAGCAGCCCTCCACCATTTCGGGGCGCACCTGGCTATTTCTCGTGCTCTCGGGTCTGGCGACCGGCGCTTCGTGGATATGTTACTTCCGGGCGCTGAAAATCGGCGATGCGGCCCGCGTCGCTCCTATCGACAAGCTCAGTGTCGTCTTCGTCGCCGTCTTCGCTGTGCTGTTTCTGGGAGAACGGCTGTCGCTGCCCAACTGGCTGGGAGTGGCGCTGATCGCCTGCGGCGCGGTGCTTGTGGCATACCGGGGATAAGGCGACTGAACAGCTATGCCCGGCCGGATAAACCGGCCGGGACCATTCGCAAAGTCGTCAGGCGCGTGCCGCCGCGACCTTGTCCAGACCGCGCTTCACACCGGCGAACAGGTCGTCAAGCTGCTCGGCCGTGATGATCAGCGGCGGGCAGAAGCAGATGGCTTCGCCGATCGGCCGGGTGATTACACCCTCCTCCTCGATGGCAACGGCGATGGCCAGCGTCGCATCGCCCGGCTTCGTGCCCTCCCATGGCTTTATCTCCAGCGCGCCGAGGAGACCGACGCCACGCGAGGAATGCACCAGCGGGTGGTCCGCAAGCGCCTTCAGATGATCGAGGAACTTGCCTTCCAGCCGGGCGACATTGCCGACCAGATCGCGCTCCTGAATGATCTTCAGGTTTTCCAGACCCACAGCCGTCGCGACCGGATGGCCGGAGGCGGTATAACCATGGCCGAAGGAACCAATGCGGTCTGACTGGTCGGCGATCGGCTGGTAGAAATCATCGTTCATGATGATCGCCGAAAGCGGCATGTAGGATGAGGATATCTGCTTGGAAACGACAAGCACATCCGGCTTGATCCCATAGGTCTCGCAGGCGAACATCTTGCCGGTGCGACCGAAACCGCAGATCACCTCGTCCACGACAAGCAGAATGTCGTATTTCTTCAGGATCGCCTGCACGCCTTCCCAATATCCTTCAGGTGGCAGGAGCACGCCGCCCGCACCCATCACCGGCTCGCCCCAGAAGGCGGCGACAGTTTCGGGGCCTTCGCTCAGGATCAGATCTTCGAGTTCCTTCAGGATACGCGTGGTGAAATCCGCCTCGCTTTCGCCGTCCCTGCCGAAATGCACATAGGAGGGGCAGGCCGTATGCAGCATGCGGTCGAGCGGCAGGTCGAAGCTTTCATGGTTGCGCGGCAGACCGGTGATCGAGGCCGAAGCGATCGTCACGCCATGATAGCCCTTGATGCGGCCGATGATCTTTTTCTTGTCCTTTTTGCCGAGCGCATTGGAGCGATACCAGACCATCTTGGCGACGAGATCGTTCGCCTCCGAGCCAGACGAGGTGAAATGCACCTTCGACATCGGTACCGGCGAAAGTTCGATCAGAAGTTCGGCAAGATCGACGGATGGGCCGTGCGTCTTGTAAGAGAACGTATGGTAATAGGGCAGCTTCTGCATCTGCTTCGTTGCAGCATCCACCAGCCGCTGTTCACCGAAGCCAAGCGCTACCGACCAGAGCCCCGCCATCGCCTCGATATAGCGCTTGCCGCTGCTATCGGTCACGTAGATGCCCTCACCACTCTCGATCACCAGACCGCCGGTCTTCTCGAATTTGCGCAGGTTGACGTTCGGATGCATCTGATAGGCGATATCGCGTGCCTCGACGGAATTCGGCAGGATGGTCATGGATAAAGGCTCCGTTTCGGTTGAATGGGCTGAAGCGTCAGACGTGCTGGCCGCCATTGATGAGAATTTCTGCGCCGTTGATGTAGCTCGATTCTTCCGAGCAAAGGAAATAGATGGTTTGCGCCACTTCCGCCGTGGTGTCGGCAACGCCGAGACGGCTTCCGCCTTCGCCCTTCGGCGAGATACCGGCATTGTTGACGAGAGCGGCAAGCTTACCTTGTTGATCCGGCGCGCATTCAGACAGCATGTTAGAGCGCTGCAACCCGCTGACAAGCGCTTTTTTGCCACATCCCCCGAACGGCGGACAGAGCACGGGCTAATCCCATTTGATGTGGGCCTTTCACCCGAAGGGAATATTTGAAGCCGGCGATTTGCCCCTAATAATGCAGCCTCCCGAAAGTGTGATCTGTATTGGGAGGGGGACGAATGCGTATCGACATCATCGACACCGACGCCGGCTTCAAGGCGATCCGGCAGAACTGGGACGCGGTGTTCACGGCCGATCCCCACGCCCGGCATTTCCTGTCCTGGGGATGGCTGCGGGATTACATGCCGCGACGCAAGCGCTGGTTCATTCTGGCGCTGAGAGAACGCCCGGAAGGATCGCCCTATGTCGCGTTTTTTCCATTGCGCATAGTCACCGAACCGGACAAGAAAACCGGCCGCTTTCACGACAGCATCGTCATGGCCGGCAATGCGGCGGCGGATTACACCGGCTTCATCACCCTGCCGGAATATGAAAATAACGCGGTCGCCGGTTTCTGTTCCTATATTCGGCAGCAGAACTGGACGGAACTCAAGCTCGACTATCTCTCCGGCCCGCCGAAACGGCGCGATGCGATGCTCCGCGCGCTTCAGGGTCCGCTCGTCATGTTCCGCGACAACATGCCGACCAACTCCTACAACATCAACAATTGCATCTGCCCGGTCGTGACCCTGCCGGACAGCTTCGACGGCTATCTCGACAGCCATATGAGCAGTCAGACACGCCAGAAGCTGCGGCGTTTCATGCGGAAGGTGGAGGGTGGCGACGAATACCGCATCACTTTTGCGACCAGGGACACGATCAAGCGGGATATGGACATCCTGTTCGATTTCTGGCGCATCCGCTGGGCGCCTCACAAGGGCAAGGAGCGCACGGAACTTCTGATCGGCGCGACACGGCAGATGCTGATGGACTGCTATATTCGCGGTGATCTGGAAGTGCCGGTTCTCTGGTTCGGAAACCAGCCGCTGGGTGCGCTTGCCAACATCATCGACCGGCAGAAAATGTCGATACTGTTTTACATCACCGGCCGTGACGAAAACTGGAAGACCCCCTCACCCGGGCTGGTCCTGCATGGGCACTGCATCCGCCGCGCCATAGAGCAGGGTTTCAGGACCTATGATTTCCTGCGCGGCAACGAGCCGTATAAATATTTCTTCGGACCGGAAGAACAGAAGCTCAGCTGCACGCTGTTCCGCACCCGCTCCGGCGACAATCTCGGCGGCACACTCCACCCGCGCAGCATTCGCTTCGTCTACGAAGAGGGCCTCAAACTTTACAAGATGGGTAAGAAAGCGGCCGCCAACATCGCCTTTTCCCAGGTACTGGCGGCAGCGCCCGATCACCTTGGTGCGCAATTCGGGCTGGCCAATCTGACCTTTGACCGCGGCGAATTCCGGGAAGCGGAAATCGCTTTCCTCGGGCTCCTCGGCAGCGGTCAGGACCCGGTTCTGCTGTGGATGCGCATCGGCGAAACGCGGCTGGCGCAACAGCAATACCACGAGGCATCCGAAGCATTCCGTCAGGTGACCAATCGCGCACCCTTCCACCGCGAGGCGCTGTACAAATGCGCCGTCGCCCTCATTGCGGCCGAAAGAACGATGGAAGGCGCCGAAATCCTCGACAGGTTGCAGCATTATCATTCGGACGACGCGGCGCATCTGGAATATGCGGAAAAGGCGCGGACCGCCCTTGCCCGGCTGGAACTGGCAAAGACCAGGGTTTCGCTGCCGGCTGACGTCATCACCCTTGCCGCGAAGCCGAAAACAACGGGCAAGCGCTGGCACCCGCCAAAGGTTTTGCATTGAAGGCATTGATCTGTAAGTTGCGGCGGGAAAAACTGGCCGGACGACTTGCAAGGATTTTTGATGTTTCTGACCAACAAGGACATGCTCGATCTTGTCGAGCTTCGCCATGATCTGCACCGCCATCCGGAAATTTCCGGCGAAGAGAAGGAAACAGCACGGCGCATCCGCGCTTTCCTCGAGCAGGCAAAGCCCGATCGGCTTTTCGCCGATCTCGGCGGCCATGGCGTGGCAGCAGTCTATGACAGCGGGAAAAGCGGTCCGGCGATCCTGATCCGCTCGGAACTCGATGCCCTGCCTATTCACGAAAAGAGTGAGGCAGAGCACCGTTCCGGCACCGACGGCAAGGGCCATCTTTGCGGCCATGACGGTCATTCCACCATTCTGACGGCGCTGGCGCTCGGCCTGTCCCGAAAGCGTCCGCAGACCGGCAGCGTCATCCTACTTTACCAGCCGGCGGAAGAAACCGGTGCCGGTGCGGCGGCCGTCATCGCCGATCCACGCTTTTCGGAGATAAAGCCGGACTATTCCTTTTCGCTTCATAACCTGCCCGGCCTGCCGTTCGGCCATGTCAGCGTGGTGGAAGGTCCAGTCAACTGCGCCTCGCGCGGTATCAAGATACGCCTCTCCGGCAAGACAGCGCACGCATCCTCCCCGGAACACGGCGTCTCGCCGATGCGGGCGATATCGGAGTTGATGCCGGCTCTGACCGATCTCGGTTCCGGCTTTCCGCCGCAGCCCGATTTTTCGATGGTAACGATCACCCATGCGTCAATGGGCGAAACGGCCTTCGGCATTTCCCCGGCAGACGCAGAAATCTGGGCGACGCTCAGGACGCTGACCGACGACCGGATGGAAAAACTTTGCGCGGATGCAGAAGCGCTGGCGAAAAAGGTTGCGGGCGACCAGAAACTGACGCTCGACATCGCCTATGACGATATTTTCCTGCATTGCGAAAATTCCCCGGAGGCCGTCGAACAAATCCTGCGGGCGGTGGCGGGAGAGAAGATTTCTCATGGTTCGGAAGGCCTGCCCATGCGGGCCTCGGAGGATTTTGGCCGGTTCCGCGCCGTCTCGTCATCCGCCATGTTCTTTCTTGGCGCAGGCAGGGATTATCCCAATCTGCACAATCCGGACTACGACTTTCCGGATGCGCTGATCGGCATCGGCGCGCGTATCTTCATGCGCATCATCCGCAACCTCACCGAAGAACGGCAATGAAGTACAGGGGAGAACTTCGCTTGCCGCACAGGACGGTGGAACCAATCACGCCGGCATGGGTTCGCTGGGCGTGAGGTCGATAATTTTACGGTTGCAGCGCAATATGTCCCATGGTCTACTTGCCTCTATAGTTGCGTATTTTTATTGACCTACTTTTTTCATTCAACTGTAGAAACAGAGAGTTGACGCATGACTGTGCAATTTCCGAGTATCGCTCAGGCGCTTGCCGAAGAGATAGGAACATTACGGAAATGGCTGGACGAAGATGCCCTGCCGCTATGGTGGGATGCGGGTTCCGCCCGTCCGGACGGCGGCTTTTACGAACGCCTCGGCCAGGATGCGAAACCGGTTTTTTCCGATGATCGCCGCGCCCGCGTGCAGCCGCGTCAGGCCTATTGTTTCGCCGCCGCCGGCCAGCACGGCTGGCAGGGTCCGTGGAAGGAGGCGCTGCTGCATGGTTTGAGCTGGTTCGAAAAGGTCTACCGTCTCGACAACGGCCTTTACGGCAACCTCGCCGACCAGACCGGCAGGCTGATCGACCCGTCCTTCGATCTCTACAATCAGGCTTTCGCACTTTTCGCCGCCGCACAGACCGCCGCAGCGCTTCCCGACCGCAAGGACGAGATGCGCGGCCGGGCGCTGGATATCCTTGCCATCCTCAAGCGCGACTACAAGCACCCCGTCGCCGGCTTCGAGGAGGCAAATCCGCCGCGCACGCCGCTCTGCTCCAATCCGCACATGCATCTTTTCGAGGCGATGCTGGCCTGGGAGGCGCAGGATCCCGAAGGCCCATGGTCGGCGCTGGCCGACGAGATCGCCGGCCTTGCGCTCACCCGCTTCATCGACAGCGGCAATGGCGGGCTGCGCGAATTCTTCGGTCATGACTGGATGCCCTATGAGGGTGACAAGGGCCGCATCATGGAACCCGGCCACCAGTTCGAATGGGCCTGGCTTCTGGTGCGCTGGGGCAGCCTGCGCAATAATGACGAGGCGATCGCCAAGGCCAAACGCCTGTTTGCAATCGGCGAGGAACACGGCATCTGCCCGCGCCGCAAGGTGGCGATCATGAGCCTCTATGATGATTTCACCGTGCATGACGCGTTGGCGCGTCTATGGCCGCAGACGGAATGGCTGAAGGCGGCGGTGCGCCTTGCCAGTGTCACGTCCGGCGAGGAGAGACAGCGTTATCTCGCCTCCGGCCTAAGGGCCATCGGCGCGCTACAGCCCTTCCTCGATACGCCGGTCAAGGGACTTTGGTTCGACAAGTGGCCGGCCGACAGGCCGATGCTGGACGAACCGGCACCGGCCAGCACCTTCTACCACATCGTCTGCGCCATCTATGAGGCGGAGGCGGTGCTGGCGGTCGGCGGTTAAATGTCCGGGCGGGCGAACGGGCCGGGCGTCCGCTCGGCCCGCACCGGCCTCAGTTAAACCTTGGCCGGACGCACCACGCGCCAGTCGGGCTTACCGAGATTGTGCGGCCATGGGTGTACTTCCTTGTCGTTGAAGTAGACGACCTCTTCCAGCTTCGGAAAATCCGCCTGTTTCAGCGTCACGTCGTTCATCCATGGACGGACATAGGAATCGCCGCCTTCATAACCCAGTTCGGCAACCCAGACCGGTTTATTGAAGGTTTCGACAAGCCCGTAGCCCTTGCGCAGAAGATCGGAGAACTTCTGCGGCCCGCCATATTCGATCTTGTCGTAACCCTCGAGACCGAAGACCGAGAGACCGACCAGATCCGCGTAGTTGTCACCGGGATAGTAGGCACGCAGACCATCCAGGCCTTTTGGAGACCACATCACCTTGACACCGGGGACCGCCTTGCGGGTCATGTCCACCATGCGCTTATACGCCGTGATATAGTCCTGCGGGTTCCAGCCCGACCACGAGAAGCGGCCGGACGTGTCTTCCATTTCCTGCCCCCAGCGCAGGATGAGCGGGCTTTTCATCGCCGACATGCGCGCGGTGATCGCCTGCATGTTCTTGTCATAGTCGCCTCCCAGCACCTTGCGGCGCAACTCGTCGGAGGTAAGACGCCAGTTGACGTCCCAGGACCATGGCTCGACCGTGATCAGAACATTGCGCTTGCGCTCCAGGGCATAGGCGTCCGCGAGCGCTAGGCTGTCGAGATCCACGTCCTCCCAGGGCAGGAACAGATGTTCCGTCGCCACCCCGGTCTGTCCGGTGAAATCGCCATGCGGATCGTAAGCGCCAAAGCGGATACCTTCCGCATGCAATGTCGGGCGTTTGTCGGCAAGCGTCGTCATGCCGGTGGAGCCCATGGGCGCGACCCCCTGAGCATCCAGTTTGAACATGGGGTACATGCTGGCTGAAGCAGCGACAGCAGCCCCACTTGCGAAGAGCAGTCTTCTTCTTGTTATTTGCATGACACTTCCTCCTACCTCGTCGCAGTCATCGCCGTGCCATAGGCGGCGATCTGCGGAGTGACGTCGTCCTTGCGGACAAGTTTCAGGAACTCATCTCCGGGCCGCGGCGGGTTGTGTCGGAACACGTACCAGGGGCCGCCCTGTTTGCGCTGGTAAAGCACCTGGCCGATACGGCCGTGGTCGAAGCAGGTATTGGCCTTGCCGCTTCCCGCCACGCTTTTCCACGTGGCGCGCATGCACAGCGTGCCATTGGCATCCACTGTCCAGCGGCCTTCGCCGACCGACTTCGTGCCTTTCTCCGCCGTGGCGGCAATGAACTTGCGGCCATCGGCGATGAAACGTCCGCCGCCCGCGTCCCATTTCCAGGTCTTGTCGAAGTACATATCCACGACTTCGCTGGTCCGTAGCGGTTTCGGCGTCTTCGTGCCGCCTGCGGCGTGGACCGCGCTAGGCGCGGCCACCGCAAGGCAAAGTACGAAAGCGGAGAATCCGCATTTGCTTATTGTTGTTCTCATCACAGCCTCCTCCTTCTAATGTCCGACCCTATTGTCGGCCAGCATGATCTCTCCGGTCATCACCGGCGACGGCACCACGGTGGGTTCCGCCTGCACTTCCCGATTTCCGGGCAGCCCCGGCACGGTAATGCGCAGCTTCAAACGCACCGATCTCGCACCTTCCACGCCCGCACCGGCGACCGTGAACCGCGTTTCGGTGAAACTGACATAAGGTTGCCCGTGCGACAGGGCTTCCAGCCCGCCAATCGCGTGGGAACTGAGTTCCGCAGCACTACCGGCCACCAGCAGCAGCGAACAGGCGGCGGCAGTCGCCCCGCCGCGCAATGCCGGCAACCGTGGCAGGCCGTTTTCCACCGTGTGACGAATGAGAAGAAATACCGAAAGGCCGGCATAGATCACCACATTGATCGCCGCGAAGATGAAGAAGCCTTCCGCCCCGCTGTCACGCGGCGCCAGCGCCATGGCCAGAAGGCTGAGCGCCGCCAGAACCATGTAGGGCGCTATAACCCTGAAAGGCAGTGGCGGCTTTGCCTGGGTGCCCTTGGGCGTGATGCGGAAATCCACGAAATCGCCACGGATCGTATCGCGTATCGCCGCCAGCACACCCATCAGCGACCAGGGCCAGCGCAGGAACAGGAACACCATGGCTTCCCAGCTGAAAAGCCTCGCATCATGCGGGCGGAAAACCCCCGTGGCCCGCCAAAAGAATGCGAACACGATCATGATGAGCGAAATCGGCAGGAAATGCGCCAGAAACACCGGATAGGATGCATTGACGAGGACACGGCCGCTCAACAGCGCTACGGCGGGAAGCACGAACATCAGCGCCATGAAGCCTGAAAACAAGGGATACCACAGCTGCGAAAACAGGAACTGGAACTTCAGCCGCAAGGGTAGCTTCGTCACATACTGCCTTGAATATTGCAGCAAAATGGTCATCAGGCTGCGCGACCACTGGAATTCCTGCACCACGAGATCGGTAAAGGTCACCGGTCCGTCGCCGTGCGCAATGGCATTGACGGCATGAGCGCCGCGCCAGCCGCCGGCATTCATCAGAAGCGTGGTGGAATGGTCCTCGGCAAGCTCCGGTCCAAGGCCGCCCACTTCACGCAGGGCCTTCGTGCGAACGGCATAATGCGAGCCGATGCACAGCGGCGCCCAGCCATTATTGTAACCGAGCTGCAGCGCGCCATGCAGGCTCGCTTCGGCATAAAGCCTGCCGCGCGCGGCCCAGCTTTCCTCGGCATTGGCATCGCAAATGCTCGGCGCGGAGACATATCCGATCGCCGGATCGGTAAAGGGACGGATGATTTCGCTCAGATATTCCGGTTCTGGCACGTGATCGGCATCGAATTGCGCGACGAAATCATAACGCTCGTAACCGTAATGATCGTAGAAATAAGCGAGATTGCCTTCCTTGCAACGGGTACGGCGCGGCCAAGTTTTGCGGTGATAATCAGCGACACCCTTTCGGGTCGAAACGAAAACGCCGTGCGCGCCGCACCATTTCAGCGTTTCCGCATCGGGGTCTTCATCCGCAAGCCAAACATCGAATTCCAGACCCTTCTGCTCCAGCATGGCCAGCAGCGTCTTTCGCACCACGGCGAAAGGCTCCGACGGCGCCTTGGTGACGACCATCGCCACCCGGCCCTGCGGCAAAGGGGAACGGCGGTCGACGATCCTGGCGTTCAGGAAGATAAAGATGAAATAGGACGGCAGAAGCGTGATCCACGCCAGCGTGACGGTGACGACGGTATAATAGGGCCAATCGATGACGCGGTCGCGATCGAGCCACCAGGCCCAGAAATAGACAAGCGTCACCAGCCAGCCGCCGATGCCGAGACGATAGGCCATGCGGTTCCAGCCGCTGAAGACCTGTAGCATCCGCAATTGATCTGTGGCGGCCCGCGATGATGTGACGGAAGGGGTTGAGCGGGCTTTCATGACAGCACCTCCAGCCCGAAGCCGGGACCGGCCGTGCGGATGATGGTGTCGATATCGGAGCGGCTCGGCGCAAAGCCGAGCGTCTTCTTCGCCCTCTCTATGTCGGCGAACAGGGCCGGCGGATCGCCAGCGCGTCTTGCACCGAAATGCACCGGCACCGCCTGCCCCGTAACCCGATGGATCGCCCGGATGATATCGCCGACCGACGTGCCGTGGCCGGAGCCGAGATTGACGCGCAGCGTCTCGCCGCCATTGACAAGATGGTTGACGGCAGCCACATGGGCATCGGCCAGATCGCTGACATGGATGTAGTCGCGAATGCAGGTGCCGTCGCTGGTGTCATAATCCGCGCCGAATACATCGAGCTGCGGCAGCCGTGCGGCGGCGGCCATCAGGGCGCGGGGGATGAGATGGGTCTCCGGCTCGTGGCGTTCGTAAAGCTCGCCGTCCGGGTCGGCACCCGCCGCGTTGAAATAACGCAGCGCGACGAAACGCACGCCATAGGCCGCGGCATAGTCATCGAGCGCCATTTCAAAAATCAGCTTCGTGCGACCATAGGGGTTGACCGGCATCTGCGCCGTTTCCTCGCGGATCGGCAATTGCGGCGGCACGCCATAGGTGGCGCAGCTGGAGGAAAACACCAGCCCGCCGATATTCTGGTCGAGACACGCATCCAGCAGCGCCAGGCTGCCGCCGACATTGTTGCGGTAATATTTGCGCGGATCCTCGACGGATTCGCCGACATAGGCATTGGCGGCGCAATGGATAACGAAGGCCGGTGAGAATTCCTTGAGCGTGGCTTTCAAAAGGCCACGATCAAGGATGTCACCCTCGATAAAGGGACCCCAGCGAACGGAATCCGCGTGACCCGTCGAGAGATTGTCGTAAGCGATAGGCTTGAAGCCGGAATGCGCCAGCGCCTTGCAGATGTGGCTGCCTATGAATCCGGCCCCGCCCGTGACGAGGATTGTGCGGGGCATCTCATACGGCCTCCGCGACCTTCTTGCCGGTCAGCAGCGCATCGAAATAGGTGATGGTTTTTTCCAGCCCCATTTCGAGCGGTACGCGCGGTTGCCATCTGAGCAGTTCCTTCGCCCGCGAAATATCGGGACGGCGCTGCTGCGGATCGTCGATCGCAGCGGGCAGATGCACGATGCGCGAGCGGGAATTCGTCATACGGATCACGATATCGGCCAGTTGCCGTACCGGGATTTCCGTGGGGTTACCGAGATTGATCGGCCCCGTGCAGTCCTTCGGCTTGGCCGAGAAGCGCAGGAAACCATCGATCAGATCGTCGACATAGCAGAAGGAGCGTGTCTGGCTGCCATCGCCATAAATGGTGATGTCCGTGCCCTTCAGCGCCTGCACGATGAAGTTGGAAACCACGCGTCCATCGTCCGGGCGCATACGCGGCCCATAGGTGTTGAAAATGCGTCCCACCTTGATATCGACGTCGTGGCAGCGATGATAATCGAAAAACAGCGTTTCGGCGCTGCGTTTTCCTTCATCGTAGCAAGCTCGCGGCCCGATTGTATTTACATTGCCGAAATAGCTTTCCGGCTGCGGATTGACGAGAGGATCGCCATAGACTTCCGAGGTCGAGGATTGCACCACGGTTGCGCCGCATCTGCGGGCGACTTCCAGCACATTGACGGCGCCGAGCACATTGGTGAGCAGGGTGCCGACGGGATCGCGCTGATAGTCCGGCGGCGAGGCCGGCGAGGCGAAGTTGAAGATCAGCGAAACGTCGATGTCATAGGGTTTGCGGACATCATGCTCGATCAGCGAAAACCGCTTATTGTCGCGCAAATGCTCCACATTCGCCATCCGTCCGGTCGAAAGATCGTCGAGACAGATCACCTCGTGGCCGCAGCCCAGCAGACGTTCGCAAAGATGGGAACCAAGGAAACCGGCCCCGCCATTAACAAGAACGCGCTGGCCTGGCCGCCACTCGGAATAGATTGTGACGCCGTTGTCGTGCTCGTTGGGAACGAAATTACGCATTACACACTCCTCCCCATGAGGAATCAGCCCGGCTGATTCGACTTTATCTAGAACAAACTCCCGATTGTGGGATATCTTGAATATAGACCTCCGGTTTTTATTTCTTCTGGAGGTTTTAATATTCGGATTCTATATATTTCAACTTTTATGATAGGCTCGTCAAAAAGCAGGTCAACTTTATTTTAGAGAAATATTACAATTGATTACCCGGAATTACTCAAAATAACCCTTTTGTTTAATACTTTTTAACTACGCCTCCATTATGCCTTTCTTATTGAGCATTAGCGCAAGCTTCACTCAACCAGTCGGGACTATTCTGGTTTTGTAAGGCTCGGTCCACCGGGACAAAACCGCCCGGCGAGATACGACAGACAGTCGATTTCAGGGGACATACACGATGAATGAAATGCCTTATTCCCATGGCGGCAAAACAGCCCGCCACCGCCGCCTCGCACTTGTCGCCGCAGCACTTGCGGCTTTCACTTTCGCGACGGCTTCTTGCTCCGTGGTCGAGGATGCCGTTCTGATCAAGACCGCATCCGCGAATACGGCGACGATCAAGAGCCGGGTTGCTCCGGCAAAGGCGTCCTACGGCTACGACAAGACAGGCAACGCGGCTGTCATGCTTGTTGCCGACGCTTCCGATGCGCCCGCAATATCGCTGCGGCATTCCTATTCAGGTTCTTCTCCCTATATCTGCTCGCCGAGCGGATTTGGTCAGAAGTCCCGCTGCTTCCTGAGGCCCTGAGCCTCCGGGATATCCTCTGCTGGAAACTGACGCCCGGGCGGCCCTGGCCTGCCTGAGGATCAGTTCTTCCAGCCGGAGAAGGCTGCGTCGTCATCCTTGTGGAAGAAACGTGACGCCGCCTCCGTGCGGTTACGCACGTTCATCTTCTTGTAGATGTTGCGAACGTGTACCTTCACGGTGTTCTCGGACAGATGCAGCCGGTCGGCGATGATCTTGTTTTGCGTTCCCTTGCAAAGCAGGTCGAGGATCTGTACCTCGCGCGTCGTCAGCGCCGCAATTTCGCTCCTGCTGACTGCAAGGGCATCGGCGCGGTTGGCGATAACGGCGTCGTCTTGAACGCTCTTGCCATTGACGGCCTGGGAATAGGGCGTGAGCCTGCCGAGAAGAGCGGCCGGAAAATGCTCCCCGCCTTTCATAAGCAGATCCACCGCCGCCATGAAGACGTCGAGCCGCAGATTAAGCGGCAGCACGCCATCAATGATACGCATCTCCACCAGCTGCTTCAGCCGCTCCTCGACCTTGTCGATGGATTCGACGACGAGCGCTATCGGTGCGTCCGGGTGCTTTTCACGGACCGCCGACAGAACGGCATGAAGCCGCTCGCCCGACATGCGGTACGGCAGCACCAGCCGGACATTGGCGCCGTAGTCATCGTCGATCTTCTCCGACGACGCCACGCTCACCACAGCGAATGTTGGGAACTTTTTGCCCAACGCCTCCACGAGACATTCGGAAAACAGATCCGGATCCGCTATGATCAATAAAGTTCCATTTACAGGAGCAACGGCACTACTCTGTTTTGCCGCATAATCTGAAGTTCCCATGAACATTGACGCCTCCCTAAAGCGCTTACGCATTACATTCTTTTTGGTTGTGCAGTCCGTCATTCGCCGGGACATCCCTAAAAACAAAGGGGGCGATTCCCGCTTCAAGCCATGTCAACTATCATTAATTACCCGTTAATTAAGGAGGCTAATACGAAAAGCTGTGTAAATAAATGGCCCAAACGGGTTATTTCTTGCAATTGACGTACAAAATTGGTTACGCGGATATAGAATCATTCATCTCGGAACCATTACAAAAACAAACACATCGGAAAAGCTTCCGCTGCGGTTTCGCAATCCTAGAAAATATAACTTTTAGTTGATATCCCTTTACATAGCTGCCCGGCGAACAACCTCCCCGGACGTGCCATTTCGGGATAACGGTGTTTTTCCGCCGTAATAAACCATGTTTTCAAAAATGCCGCTTTCTCCTGCCGAATCCGCTGTTATTTGCGCCTGAGCCTACGGGAAAATCCCGATCGGCCACCTCTCGCATATATATTCGGGCGAAGGCGTCGATATGTTTAGCCCGAATTGATAGCTAGGAAGTCCGATTTTTCTCCGGCACAGTCTGGCCGTCGCTGAAAACGGCGATCGATGGAAAGACACCCCCGGCCTTTGACGTGTGTTTGCAAACGCCGGCTCCTTTTCAAGACATAACGACAAGCAAAAAGACGAAGCCACCGCGCTCCCCATCGGAGCGAGGAACGGATTTGTGCGCCTTTATATCGAGTAGCGCACAAGGGCTGAACGAAAAGAGCCCGGTCACGGGCCAATGCTGAGCCGCAGATGAAACGTACCGAGTGCATCTGCAAAACATCAATCTTTGTGCAACACGGAGCAAGCGCGAAAAAATCCCGTTTTAGATGAGAGGGATTTCGAAAGCTGCTCCGAGCTTTTTCGGAGGAAATCGAAATGGGTTACAATCCACAGCCTGCGGGCGATGACATCACCAAGATCGGCGCGCTTTCCGAGGGTTTTGCCAATACCTCGACCAATGACGCCAAGGTGGAAGACAGCAATGTCGGCACCGCAAACGGTGAAAACCGCAACAACGACAATAGCGACAACAGCACCAATGTGGATGTTGACGCCAAAATCGATGTGGCAGTCGGCAATGGTGACAATCGCGACAACGATTATGACTGGAGCTATGACAGCAAGTCATACAGCGACAACGACACCACCACCAAGACCAGCACCGAAACAAATACCGACATCAAGACCGATTACGACTGGAGCTACGAAAGCAAGTCGTACAGCGACAACGACACCAATGTGAAGACGGTCACGGATACGGACACCAAGACCTTCTCCTATTCCGACGACGACACGACAACAACAACCACGACGACCTCCGACAGCTTCAACTCCGCTGACAGTTTCTACAAGTCGGATGACGACTTCGGCAACATCACGGGCGTCAAGGATGTCGGCAATCTCGGCATCGCCGGCGGAGACCTCACCTTCAACCTCGGTGACGACTTCTCCTTCACGCTGGACGTCGACAACATCCTCAACGGCTCGCTCAACGGCGACGGCAACGACACGGGCTTCAGCCTTGTGCAGGCCAACCACCTGGCAGATCAGGATCAGGCCTGGGATATCAAGATGGACAACGGTGGTGCCCAGAACCACCTGAGCGCCAATGCCGGTGACGCCTATGGCGCCGAAGGGATGGACGGCAAGGGATGGGACCTCAAGGCCGGCGACGACGCTGCCGGTACAAGCACTGCGGATGCATCGGCAATTCTTGCAAATTCCGGCTTCCATCTGGAACTGGTGCAGGGCGCCAACATGCTCTCCAATGCCGTTGACGCCACGATCACAGGCGGTAACTCGCACGTTTCGGACGTCGGTGAAGATCACTCCTGATAATCACCTCTCTACGAAAAGAGCTGCACCGGCACCCGCCGGTGCAGTTCGCGGTTAAAAGACCAGGCTTGGCGAAATGAAGCACCGCCTCTGAGATGTGTGCCCGCCATTCCAGGGTCCTGCCGCGAGGATCAGGGAGGGACCTGCAATGCATATCGACAGAATTTCAGACATGATCGCGCATTTCATCGGCCTGTTCGACACGGTAATCGACGAAGCGCGCCTGAGAAGCAACCCTACCGAAGGGGCGGTACAATCGGATCCCGACCGGTTGCCGGACGACGAAGCGGCAAGGCTGCTCGACAAGAATTATGACGTTCCGCTGCAGGATTATGATCCCGGCGTCAAATACCACGCCGGCTATTACGACTTCGACTATCTGCAACCACATTTCGCCCGCATGGTCGAACACGACATGCAGCAGCTTGCAAATGCGATACCGGTCGATATTTCAGCCGCGCATTTCCGCTTTCCCGGCCGTCTTTCCTTTGAGGAAGAGCGCGAACTGGTGGTGCATACCGGCCCCGGCTCCGTCATTGCCCATATCGCGCAGGTCAATATTCTTCAGGACGATGACTATCTGAACATGACGGACGGCCCAAATGTGGCGCGCGACACCAGTTTCGTGACCCAACGCACCGTCGAGTTCTATAACGAAGCGGCCGTCTTCACGCCTTTTTCCGTTTTCCAGCGCACCGACAGCTACGACGCGTTGCAGGCACTGGCCAAATCCGCCCATGATTATATCGATCACGCCCGTGAAAACGATGTTACCTCCCTCGGCACCGGCGCGGATCAGGATTTCGTTCTGGCCGGCAACGAGATCAACGGCCTCTATATCAATGGCTCCATAGCCAGCGAAAAGCCGACACTCGACGACTTCATGCCGGATCGTGGCATTGCCAAGCCGGCTGAAGAGCCGGAGAAGAGCGATGTTTCCCTGCATGAGGACAGCCCCGCCGGCAACAGCCTTGATGTGGCGGCCGGCGCCAATATCGTCGCCAACATCGCCACGCTGGTCAATACCGGCGTCATGACCTCCGTTACCGCCGTCATGGGTGACTATCACCAGATCGACGCGATCACCCAAGCCTATATCTATAGCGACCGGGACGACATCGCCTCCGTTTTCACGCAATCCGAAGACCACGCGGCAACTGCCGCCTACAATATCGCCAGCTTCGAACGCAGCGTCTATCCGGGGGCGGAAGACACCGCCAACAGCAGCAACGATAACGGTGAAACGCCGATATTTCCCACTGCCTGGCGTGTCAGCGTGCTTGAAGGAGACGTGTCCTTCGTGCACTGGATCGAGCAGTACCAGTTCATCAGCGATAACGACACGCTGACGATCACCACTGCGGGCGCCAGCGTCAGCCTGCTGACGGGCGGCAACGCCGCGCTCAACATCGCCAATTTCCTCGGCATCGGCATGCAATACGATCTGATCATCATCGGCGGCAATGTGCTGGACATGAACATCATCAGTCAGATCGCCGTGCTTTACGACAATGACTGGGCGCGCGCCAATGCCGGTGCGCCCGATGGCGCCACCATCCAGTCCGGCAACAACCTGCTGTGGAACGATGCCGCCATTCACAACGTCGGCGGCAACGACCGTTTCGAAACCATGCCAGACTACATGACGCAGACGGTGAACGCGATCAACGAGCGCGACCCCAACGTGCCGGATGCGCTTGCCCATGATGTCAATTTCGCCGGCTATGAGGGGCTGAACGTTCTCTACATCACCGGCAACCTTTATGACGTCAGCATCATCAAACAGGTGAGCGTGCTGGGCGATTCCGACGATGTGACGCAGGCCGCATCCAAGGTTCTCGAAAACAACGAAAACGCCACCGTCCACATCGACACCGGCAGCAATGCCGTCGTCAATCTAGCGCAGATCATCGATTACGACAGCTTCGGTTCGACAACCTACGTTGCCGGCGGAGTGTATTCCGACGCCATACTGATACAAGGCGGCATCATCGAAAACGATGCGTCGCAACCGGGGCAGAACGGCCAGCTGGCGAACGAGATCATCGCCTTTCTTCACGACGACCCCGCCACCATCCAGAATGAATCCGATGGCATCATCAATGCCGGGCACGACATGTCGTGGTCGAGCGCCCATTCATCCGACGTCATGCAGGGGGTCACTGCATAGGTTTTGGCGGGCGGAGGAGGAAACATCCGCCACCGAAACCGCAGACACCGCAAGATTACCGAGGGGACCACTATAAATGGATCATATTTCAAGAAAAACCATTGCCGACGGGCGCTCGCTGGACTTGCCGCTGGATCAGGACGCGGAAGACAGCAAGCTGACGGATGCCTGCATCTCAGCCATCAACGAAGCCGTCGAGAACCTGCGCCAATTATCCGGCGCGGAACAGGTGGCGAAAACAGCTCCCTCCTCCGCCGAAACCCCACTGACGCCGCCTCTTTCGCAACCCTCCCCAACCGCACAACCGGCGCAAATGCGCGACGCTCCTCGGGAAAGGCCCGCGCCGCAGCAGGACCGGCAGCCCGCCTCCCCGCCGGCACCGCAGGCCAAGGTGGACAATACCGAGCTGAAGACCGCGCACGAACTGCCTTTCGTCAAGACCATCGACAATAATGACGGACCGATCCGTGAAAACGAACGCCGGCCGGTGACGGGCGGCGGCGGCAACGGCAAGGATCCCTTAGACAATGGCGGTGGCGGCGGTGGTGGCGGCGGAAGCCAGAGCGGCTTCCACAAGCGCAGTGAGCCGGTCAATTTCGCCGCAAGTCTCGCCAAGGGCATTGCTGCCGTGCGCCGTAACATGGTGGTGGTGATGCTGTTTACCGTCGCCATCAATGTCCTGCTGCTCGCCATTCCGCTCTATCTGTTCCAGATTTCGGATCGCGTGCTGACCAGCCGCTCCATGGATACGCTGGTGATGCTGACGGTCGCTGTCCTCGGCGCGGTTCTGCTGCAGGCCTTCATGGATGCCATTCGGCGCTTCATCCTGATGCGCACCGCCGTCGAGCTGGAAGTGCAGCTTGGCGCGCCGATCCTTTCGGCCGCCGCCCGCGCCTCGCTGCATGGCAGCGGCAAGGACTACCAGACATTGCAGGACTTGCAGCAGCTGCGCTCCTTCCTCACCTCCGGCACCTTGATCGCCTTTCTCGATGCCCCGCTGATGCCGCTATTCATCGTGGTGGTTTATCTCGTCCATCCGCATCTCGGCATCATCATCATGGTCTGCTGCGTGGTGCTGTTCATCATCGCCTGGCTGAACCAGCGTTTCACCGCCAGACAATTCTCCGAAGCGTCCGGTTATCTTAGCCGCGCCAATTTCCATCTCGATTCCATGTCGCGCAACTCGCAGATCATCAACGCGCTGGCGATGATCCCTGAGGCGGTGAAGATGTGGGGCCGCGAGACAGCTGGATCGCTGAAGTCACATGTGGCGGCGCAGGATCGCAACATCATGTTTTCCGGCGTCTCCAAGGCCGCCCGCATGATAACCCAGGTGGCATTGCTGGGCTGGGGCGCGCATCTCTCGCTTGCCGGCGAACTGACCGGCGGCATGGTGATTGCAGCCTCCATCATTTCCGGCCGCGCGCTCGCGCCCATAGAAGGGGCGATTGAGGGCTGGCACCAGTTCAACAAATCCGCCGCTTCCTATGGCCGCATCAAGCAGCTTCTCATCAGTTCGCCTTTAAACTTCCCGCGCCTGCGGCTGCCCAATCCGGAGGGCCGGCTGGATGTGGAGCGTATCCTCTTTGTGCCTCCGCCGCAGAAGAAGGTGATTTTGAACGGCATTTCCTTTTCGCTGAAAAAGGGAGAGTCGCTCGCCATCATCGGCAATTCCGGCTCCGGCAAGACGACGCTCGGCAAGATGCTGGTCGGCTCTATCCTACCCACCTCAGGCAATGTTCGTCTCGACCTTATGGACCTGCGCAACTGGGATCAGCGGCAATTCGGTGAGAGCATCGGTTATCTGCCACAGGACGTGCAGCTTTTTCCCGGCACCATCAAGGCCAATATCTGCCGCATGCGCGACGACGTCGAAGACCGGCAGATCTATGAGGCGGCCGTGCTGGCCGACGTGCACGAGCTGATCGCCGGTTTCCCGCAAGGCTACGAGACGGTGGTCGCTGCCGATGGCGCACCGCTTTCCGGCGGCCAGAAACAGCGCATAGCGCTTGCCCGCGCCTTCTTCGGCGACCCCAAATTCGTGGTACTGGACGAGCCCAACTCCAACCTCGACACGCAGGGCGAACAGGCGCTGGCAAAGGCCATTCTGCACGCCAAGAAACAGGGCATCACCACCGTCACCATCACCCAGCGACCGGCACTTCTTCAGTGCGTCGACAAGATCATGGTGCTGAAGGACGGATCTGTCGCCATGTTCGGCGAACGGATGGACGTGCTGAAGGCCATTTCCGGCAATGCCCGGCCAAGCGGGCAGTCTCCGCAGATCGAGGGTTGAGGATCGTCATGTTCAGGAAAAAAACTGCCATCGCCGAGGTAAAATCCCAGGGCCAGCTCGAATGGTACAGCGAAGTGCCGCGTTCCATTCGCCTGCACAGTTCCATCGGTCTGGCCGTGCTGCTTGCCTCCTTCGGCGGGTTTGGATACTGGGCGGGCACGGCGCCGCTCTCTTCCGCCATCATCGCCCAGGGCAGCTTCGTCGCCACCGGCAACAACAAGATCGTCCAACATCTGGAAGGCGGCATCATCAAGGAAATGATGGTGAGCGAAGGCGACACCGTCAAGGAAGGCGACGTTCTGCTGACGCTCGACAAGACGACGGCACTCGCCAACGAACGCATGTTGCAGCTGCGGCGGCTCCGCCTTGAAACCATCGTGACGCGCCTGCGCGCCGAGGCGCAGGGGGAAAAAAGCTTCAAGGTACCTGATATCGTGATGAAGGAAGCTGGCGATCCGGATATCAACGCCATCATCCAGAGCCAGAACATCGTGTTCCACAGCAAGCTCGTCAAGCTTGAGGAACAGCTGAACCTGATCGACAAGAACATCCGGTCGCTTGAGTTCCGCTATACGGGCTATGATGGACAAAAACAGTCCTTCGACCGGCAGCTGGCGCTTTTGACGCAGGAGCGAGATTCCAAAGCAAAGCTCGCCAGGGATGGCGTCATCCGCAAAACCGATATGCTGGCGCTGGAACGCGCCATTGCCGACGCCATGGGCGATATCGCCCGTCTGACCGGCGAGATGAACCAGAGCGAGGCGGAAATCGCCAAGTTCCGGCAGGAAGCGGTCATCGCCCTTAATGCCAACAAGCAGGCAGCGCTCGATGCGCTCGAAACGGCGGAGTCTGATCTCGACAGCGTACGCGAGCAGGTGCGCGGCGCCGCCGAAGTCCTCGATCGCACCATTATCCGCTCACCGGTCAACGGCACGGTGGTACGCGCTTATTACCATACATCTGGCGGCGTCATCACCACCGGCAAACCAATCATGGAAATCCTGCCCGCCCATGTTCCCCTGATCCTTGAGGCGCAGGTTCTCAGGACCTCGATCGACCAGCTGCATGAGGGCCAGACTGCTGCGATCCGTCTTTCGGCGCTGGACCGCCGCACGACGCCAGTCTTGAACGGCAAGGTCTTTTATGTCTCCGCCGATAGCATCGAGGAAAATGCAGGCATGCAGGTCAAGGACGTCTATATCGTGCGCGTGCAGATTTCCGACGAGGAGATCGCCAAGGTCCATAATTTCCACCCCGTGCCCGGCATGCCGGCCGACGTTCTGATCCAGACTTCGGAGCGCACCTTCTTCGAATATCTGACCAAGCCCATTTCCGACAGCATGTCCCGCGCCTTCAAGGAAAGATAAAGAAATAGAGCATTTCCGGTAAAAGTACGCACCGGTTTTTAGGGCATACACTGTCAATCCTGCACTGACGGGCATAGAATGCCAGTATATTTCATTGGGGCGGGAGAATCAGCATGGCGGCGATGTCGGATGTATTGTTGATGGTCGGCAGGCTGAATTACGTTTGGACCAACACCGAAAGCCTGATGATCTATCTGATCGTCCATCTCCTGAAAGTGGAGAAGGAAGCGGCCATCGTCGTGTTCCTGACGCTCAACACCACGCGGGCGCGCATGGACCTCATCGAGCGTCTGGCAAAGCTTCCCTCAACGCCCGCGCCGGACCGCAAGACCATTCTCTCCATCATGGCGCGGCTCAAGAAGGAAGCGAAGACGCGCAACAAATACAATCACTGCATCTACTCCTTCGACGAGAAGGGCGAGATCGCCAGCACCCAGCTGATGCGGCTGGTGGAGGACGACAGTCAGGTGCGTTACGGCAAGGTCGAACGTATGGACGAGAAGGAAATCAAGCACCTCGAAAAGTCGATCGCGGACATCGTCGAGGTCAGCAAGGACATGTGGAGCTTCATCCACGCCAGCCCGCACGTCTCGGCGGATTATCTCTAGGCTTGGCCCGACCGGACGCTCAAGCTCTCGTCTGCAACCGCACGCCAATCGCCGGGTGGCTTTCGCCGTTCTGCGCGGATTTCGCCGGAAGGCAGAGTTTTCCGGCGGCGAAATACAGCAGGAACGAGCCGATCTGGAAGGGGAAGATGATATCGATCTCCACGAAGGAGCGAACGACGAACAGCGCGCAGATGGCAAACAGAATGACGCCCTGCGGATCGCTATGGCGCATCAGCACCGAACGTAGATGTCCGAGCAGCGTTCCGTAAAGCACCATGCCGAGCAGCACCATGCCGACGATCCCATTCTCCACCACCGTCTCGATATAGGTGTTGTGAAAGTGGAAGCCGCTGCGTCCGGTAATGAAGAAGTCGTTCCACAGGCGTTCGGCATCGGCGAAACCCGCCACCCAGAACCCCTGATAACCGACGCCGAGGATCGGCGTCTGTTTCGCCGCCTCGATGCCCTGCTGCCAGAGATAGGTGCGGCCGGTCAGCGTCGAATCCTTGCCGAAAAGGCCGAGAATGGCATCAAGCAAGCCGAATTGCAGGGAGGCGACCACCAGCAACACGCCAAGACCGCCGAGTGCGAAAAAGGTCATCTTGCGGTTGGCCGGCGAAAGCATGCCGATCGGGATGAAACCGATAATGAGGGCGACCACCGCCGCCGTGGTAATGGTGGATGTGGCCGATTGCGACGCGATGAGGCTATAGGCCGACAAAAGCCCGGTGACGCCGGCGATGGGCAGCCAGATTCCCCTTTGCTTCAGAACCAATACGGAGGATACGGCAAAAATAACGCCGAGCGAGGCGTAAAAGCCGAGCTGGTTCTTCGACGAGAAAGCGCCGACGAAACTGTAGGTTCCATCCAGCGCATCGAAGAGGTGGACACCGAACAGCAGCGAGTAGAGCAGCACGACGGCGATACCGATCAACCCGCCGCGCGTCAGCGTGCGGATGGAAATCACCCGCATGGCGATGAGCGCGCAGACGATATGCGTCATATACTGGATGGAGGCGCGCATGGTCACCGACGCGGCCTCCGACCAGAAGCTCGATAGCACGGTCAGAATGCCGAAGGCGGATATCCACAAATAGCGCGGATAATTGCCGAGTACACGCCGGTAATTGACCACCACCAGCGGTAGCCACGTGCCGTAATAGGCCAGAACCGAGATTTGCCCGAAACGCGAGGAATAGGCGAAAACGAAGAATGACAGCGCAATCGCCGCCATTCCGTAGACTTCATTGCGTTCGGGATCGATCAGCGCCGATTTGGCGATCCGCATGAAAACCTCACTGCATCAGGATTTCGGACGCGACCTTCACGACATCGCCGGGCTGGAGAAGGGCGTTTTCATCCACCTTCACTTCCTTCGGCTTGCCGTTTTCCTCACGCACCACGACGTAGCTGATCGTGGCGGATTTTCCCGAGGGGTCGAAACGGATTGCCTCGGCCGATTGCGCCAGCGCCTCCGACATCAACTCGCGACTGGTGGTCAGCTGCAGATTGAGCTTGTCCAGTTCCGCTTCTGTATCCTGCAATTCCTTCGAGCGTTGCGCCACCCAGTCGTTACGCAGGTTGATTTCATCCTGGGTCGCCTTGTTGATGTCCTGCTTGGCACGCAGCGACTGCGTGTCGATATCGAGCAGGGTGGATTCCACCTCCGCCGCACGTTCTTCCGCAGAAATACGCCGTTGCGACAGCGCAAGCCCCTGCTCGTTCAACCGGTTGACGCGGTCGCGGTCCTCATTGGCGAGCTGAAGTTGGCGGTTTTGCGTTTCCGACTTTTTCTTCAGCGATTCGACTTCGCTTTCCAGAAGCGCATGCAGATCCGTCAGCGCCTTGAGCTGCAGGGTGTAACGCTCGGTCCGGGATTTCATCAGCGCGCTTTCGCTGGCCAGAAGCGTATCGATCTCGGCGATCTTTTCCATTTCGGGCGTCTTGGCGATGTTTTGATCACCCTTCACCTCGGCGACCAGCCGCGCCTGGCGGGCGAGCAGCCTTGCCCGCTGGTTGTCATAGACGGCAGCATCGCCGCGCGCATTGATGAAGTCGCGGGCAAAACGCTGCCCGGCGTCGGAGCGCCTCAGGCCGCCGGCAAGGCTGACAGCCTTCAACACGGTGAGATTGGCGGCATAGGGATATTCGCCGGGCGTCTGCACGTCGCCGCTCAAAAAGATCGGTCGGAACTGGGCGATTTCGACGGATGCCGACGGCAGGTTGCGAAGCGCGAACTTGCTCTGAAGCTGCGCGCCGATCGCTTCACCGACTTCCGAGGGCGTTTTACCCGCGACGTCAAGCTGGCCGATAAAAGGCAAGGACAGCGCGCCGGACGGACCAACGGAATAATCGCCGTTGATGACGTCCCAGTTGCGGATGCTGCCATCGGCGGGCTGCCATTCCGCAACGCGGATGCGCAGCTTGTCAGCGGTACCGAGCGTATAGTTGGCGCCATCCGCAGCCAATGCGGAAAGCGGCGCTCCAAATGCGACGGATGCGGCAAGCAGAAGAGCGGTGAAAGTCTGTCCGGCGGTTTTTGTGGCAAGCGGACGGCTGGTGGCGGCAAAAAGGCCGTTCATCGGGAAACTCCCTGTTTGCGGATCGCCACGCGGGCGATCAGGCGATAGAGCAGCCGGACAAGGTCGGCTGCGCAGCGCCGCAAAAAGCGGCCATTACGATTTACACCAATGACGCACCCGAAGACCGGACTTGGGATCCCGGTCGGGGTGCGTGTCAAAACAAAGATCGATAAAGCCAAACTCAATATCGGTATCAGTAGCTTCCGCGCGAAAGGCACACGGCTGGAATGGTCTTGACGATGATGAAGACATCCTGTCGCATCGACCAGTTCTGAACATATTGGGTGTCGAAAGCCACGCGGGTCTTGTAGCTTACGTCGTTGCGGCCGCTGATCTGCCAGAGGCCGGTCAGGCCCGGACGGGTGCTGAGATAATAAGCGGCATCGCTTTCGTAGTAGCTCAGTTCCTCGTCAACGACGGGGCGTGGGCCAACGACGCTCATTTCACCGCGGACGATGTTGAGGAGCTGCGGCAACTCGTCGAGGCTGAGCTTGCGCAGAACGGCGCCAACCGCGGTCACCCGCGGATCGTTCTTGAGTTTGCGGGTGGCGCGCCATTCCTCGGCGGCCTCCGGGTTTGCGGCAAGATATTGCCGCAACATCTCGTCGCCGTTCATCGCCATCGTCCTGAATTTCAGGCAATGGAAATAACGGCCGTTGTGTCCCACACGCCGGTGGCCATAAAAGACCGGGCCGGGATCGGACAATTTTACCAGTGCGGCGATCAACAGGAAAATAGGGCTGAAGATGAGCAGCGCAAGCACAGCCGATGCCATATCGAAGCTGCGTTTTGCGATGCCCCCGATAGGGAAACTGACATCGAAATCTTCGGAACTGCTGAGTGTCTGTTCAGCCGATTGGGTCGCGGACTTCATAGAGAGAACTCCATTTATGTTTTGCGATTGGTCGGTGCCCGGAGGCGCGTCTTTCCGTCTAAAAGAGATAACAAGTCTGTGTTCGGAATTTGATGCTAATGGATTTTTTGTAAGGCACATTGCCTATCACCGTCTATGCGATTTCTTGCGGGAGCCGCCGATCACCGTCCGGGCAATATTAAGGGTTGCATAAAAAAGCAACAAATGTGCTGGCGGCCATGTGTTGAGAGCATGGGTAGCGTTCCCGCATGTATTGGGTTTTCGACCTTCGGCAGTCTTTTCTTATGTGTTTCTTGTGACTTAATCAGGTGAGACAGGAACGCCAAGAACAGCCAAGGATGGAATGGACTATTAAATTTTTTTGCACCGCAGCAAGATTGCGGCAATGCATATAAAATTTGACATATTAGCCGGGATTTTTTTACCGGGTGGACTGGTTTGACCAAGAAAAAGCGATGTAGAAGTTGGAAGAGCGGCGCAAAAGCGGCAAAACAGTGGCAAGAATCTGTATTGAAGACCCACTGAATCGTAGAAAACCTTTCCAGACAGACCGAATTCTCTCAATTCGCAACGGCCTGATTGCTCTTCAGGTGTAGCTTGATGCAAAAAACAGGGGAATCAAAAGGTAGGAGGCGTGCAGGCGCTGATGACCTCGCACGGCACGGGACCGACGCAACGGAAGCGATGCGGCCTGCGGCTTTCGAAATAATAGGCATCTCCCGGCCCGAGCACCCGCCTCTCTTCGTCCACCGTCACTTCCAGACGCCCGGAGAGGATTATACCCCCTTCCTCGCCGTCATGAACCAGCGGCACCTTGCCGGTGTCGGCGCCCGGCTGGTAACATTCCTTGAGGATCTGCAGGCTGCGTCCGAAAACATTGTCGCCCACCTGCCGGAAGGATATCGGCCCCTTGCCGATCTCGACCAGTTCATCCGCCCGGTAAAACGCCTTGCGGCTCGTCTCAGGCTCGAAGGCGAAAAACTCGGCAAGGCCGATCGGTATGCCGTCGAGAATACGTTTCAACGCACCGACAGACGGGTTGGAGGTGTTGGATTCGATCAGTGAAATCGTCGAATTGGTAACGCCGGCGCGTCTTGCCAGTTCGCGCTGGGAAATATTGTGTCGCAGCCGCACATGGCGCAAACGCCCGCCTATATCCACCGACATGCTGCGGCCCCCGTTGCCGTTGTTCGAAATATCGAAAACTATCTCTCCCGCCTATAACATTTTCAATGGCTTGGCCACAGAAAGAAAAGGGCTTGTTCAGTCCGGAAAATAGCTTTCAATCACCGCAATGAACAGGAGAACCACTATGGATAACCCGAGCCGATCAAATTCCACCTCGCTCGACAGCTATTGGATGCCGTTTACCGCCAACAGGCAGTTCAAGGACAATCCCCGGCTGCTGACAAGCGCCGAGGGCATGTATTACACCAGCAATGACGGCCGTCAGGTTCTCGACGGCACGGCTGGCCTGTGGTGCGTCAATGTCGGCCATGGCCGCCACCAAATCGCATCCGCCGTCAAGCACCAGCTTTCGACCATGGATTATGCGCCCTCCTTCCAGATGGGCCATCCTGTCGCCTTCGAATTCGCCGAGCGTCTGGCGGAAATCGCCCCCGGCCCGGAAGGTGCGAAACTTGACCGGGTGTTCTACACCGGTTCCGGTTCGGAATCGGTCGATACGGCGTTGAAGATCGCCATCGCCTATCAGCGCGCCATCGGCCAGGGTACCCGCAGCCGCCTGATCGGCCGCGAGCGCGGTTATCACGGCGTCGGTTTCGGCGGCATCTCCGTCGGTGGTCTCGTCAACAACCGCCGCGTTTTTCCGCAAATCCCCGCCGACCATCTACGCCACACCCATGATCTGGCCAAAAACAGCTTCGTCAAGGGCCAGCCCGAACATGGCGCCGAGCTTGCCGACGATCTGGAACGTATGGTCGCCCTGCATGGCGCGGAAACCATCGCCGCCTGCATCGTGGAGCCGGTGGCCGGCTCCACCGGCGTGCTGGTGCCGCCGAAGGGCTATCTGGAACGCCTGCGCGCCATCTGCGACAAGCACGGCATTCTCCTGATCTTCGATGAGGTCATCACCGGCTTCGGTCGCATGGGCTCGTCCTTCGCCAGCAACTATTTCGGCGTGACGCCGGATATCGTCACTGCTGCCAAGGGGCTGACCAATGGCGCGATCCCCATGGGCGCGGTCTTCACCAGCCGCAAGGTGCACGATGCGCTGATGCATGGGCCGGAGAACCAGATCGAGCTGTTCCACGGCTATACCTATTCCGGCCATCCCGTCGCCTGCGCTGCCGGCATCGCCACGCTCGATATCTACCGCGACGAGGGGCTCTTTACCCGCGCCGCGGAATTGCAGGATGTCTGGCACGATGCCATCCATTCGCTGAAAGGCCTGCCGAACGTCATCGACATCCGCACCATCGGCTTCATCGCCGGCATCGAGCTGCAATCGCGTGATGGCGCCATTGGTGCACGCGCCTATGACATCTTCGTGGATTGCTTCGAACGCGGCCTGCTCATTCGGGTCACCGGCGATATCATCGCCCTTTCGCCGCCGCTGATCGCCGAGAAATCCCATTTCGACGATATTGTTTCCATCCTTGGCGATGCGCTGCAAAGATCGAAATAAGACTATGTAAAAAGGCCGCGCATCGAGCGCGGCCTTGTATCTGAGGTTTTCAGTAGGTCTGCATCGGTTGAGACAGGCCGTCACCGACCACGCCGCCGCCATATTGCGCCACGGGCACGCCCGCTTCGCCGATCGGCACGCCCTGCTGCGCAGGTCCGAGCGCCGTCACCACAATCGGCGTACCATCAGGCACCCGGTTGTATAGATCGACGATATCCTGATTTATGAGGCGCACGCAGCCGGAGGATACCGATTTGCCGATCGTCCACCATTCGGGCGAACCGTGCAGACGGTAGATCGTGTCCTTGCCATCCTTGAAGATATAGAGCGCACGCGCACCGAGCGGGTTCTTGAGGCCAGGCTCCATACCGCCATTGCGGCCGCTATAGGGTTCCAGTTCCGGCTGGCGCGCGATCATCTCGTCGGGCGGCGTCCAGCGCGGCCATTGCCGCTTGTACTGGATCACGCCGCGACCGGCCCATTCGAAACCGGCGCGGCCGAGACCGACACCATAACGCATGGCCTGGTTGTTCTCATAGGTGAGATAGAGGAAATGGTTGGCGGTATCGACCACGATGATGCCGGGGCGCTCACCCGTTGGGTTTTCCACCATCTGCCGCAGGAATTGACGCGGGATCCGCTTGTAGGGAATTTCCGGCAACGGAAACTGCTCGTCCGGCTTGGGGCCGTACATCATGGCATACATCGGATCGTCGGCGGGCGCGGCGGGCCGTGCGGTCTCGCGCGCCGTGGTGTTGCAGCCCGCAAGGCCGGCAAGCGCCAGTCCTCCGGCTCCAAGCAGGAAGCCCCGCCGGGTCGTTGTCGTGTCGTTCAATTGAAAAACCTCATTTACGTCATCTCGCACTGGCAAAGGGATCTGCCAGCGCCGCCTCGGGGCGGCTGATAGGGTACTTCGTGCCGGAAACCTGCGATGCCATGGACTTGGCACCGCTGGATTTCAGAATGGCACGGAAGCTCGGATGCATGCCGCCGTCTACATACGCGCTGATGGGGGCGGAAGTTCCCTCGTTCATCGCGGCGGCAAATTTTTGTTGCTCCTCGGCCAGTTTCGAAGCCACCAGCGGGTCCTGCTGGTTGATGGCCGGCGGGCACGCCGCCAGCGGATCGGCGGGTTCGCCTTCGGCAAATTCGCTGTTGAAAACATATCGCCGGCCGCACACCGAAACCTTCGGCTGACGGCGCGTCACCTCGAAATAGTCGTAGCCTTCCTTGAGCGTACGCCAGAACGGCATGTTGGGATCATCCCGATGCGCCACCATGTTCCGCGCGCTCATGCGGAAAGGATAGGCCTGCACCTGAAAGCGGTCCTGCCCACCCTGCAGCGCGCGGGCGACGACGGCGTAAATCTCGCCGACCTGTTGATCGGTCATCGCGTAGCAGCCCGACGACGAACAGGCGCCGTGCACCATCAGCGCTTCGCCGGTGTAACCGAGCGCCGATTCCAGCCGGTTGGGATAACCGAGATTGAAGGAGACGTAATATTGCGAATTGGGGTTCAGCATGCTGGCGGAGACATGATAAAAACCTTCCGGCGCCTGGCGGTCGCCCGTCTTCATCTTCGGCCCAAGTTTTCCGGACCAGCGGCACATCGGGTAGGCCTTGAGCAGAGCGTAACTTCCGGTCTTGTCGATCTTCCAGACCTCAAGTTCACTTTCCTGCTTGAAGATGCGCACCAGAACCGGGCTTTCCGGGCGCATGCTCCTGGCGGACATCTGCGCCATCATCTTGGATGACAGCTTCGGCGGGTCTTTCTTGACGCTGTCGAGACCCATGGAAGTGCACGCCGCAAGGCTGCCGCCGATCGCGACGACCGCAGCTATTCTCACCCCTGCCTTTACCCTGTGCCGCAGCCCCGCAACTGCGAAGTCCAGCAATGCCTTCATGCCCATGGATCGTTCAGCCCGCCTGATTTGCCCGCCATTCCGGCAGACGCTTACCTAACGAAGGTGGCCATATGGCGGCAACCTCGCACCTGGACAAAGTCTCGTGAACAGACGTTACCCTTTGGTTAATCATAGGCACACAAGCCTGTGATGGCACGCCGCTACCGCAGCAGCCCCTGCCCGCCGTCGATCCATACCGGCGTGCCGGTTATATGACGCGAAAGGTCCGATGCGAGAAAACCGATCAGTGCGGCGACATCGTCGCTCGATCCCGCCTCGCCGCCTGTGACCGGAATGTCGCCCGCCGGAAAACTGACCGGCACCTCGGTCTTTTCGCGCCCGCGTATGTCGGTATTGTCGTCGATCGCTGTTTCGATCTGCCCCGGACACACCGCGTTGACACGAATGCGATGACGCCCAAGCTCCAGAGCCAGTTGCTGGGCCATGGCGAGCTGCCCGGCCTTGGTCACGGAATAGGCGGTAGCGCCCGGCGAGGTGAAGGTGCGCGTGCCGTTGATCGAAGAGACAATGACAATTGAGCCGCCGCCCGCCGCCTTCAGATACGGCACGCTGGCATGAACGGTGAGATAGGTGCCGCGCAGGTTGATGCGGATCGTGTCATCCCATTCGGAAGGCTTCAGCTCGTCGATAGGCGCCCAGACACCGTTGATGCCGGCATTGGCCACCACGACATCCAGGCGGCCGAACGCCTGCACCAGCGTCGCGATTGCGTCGTGCATGGCGGCTTCGTCCGCTATGTCGGCAACGAGAGTTTTCGACGAGCCGGATTTGGCGGCAATCTCGTTTTCGACCACCTTCAATTCGGATTCGGTGCGACCGAGAAGGCCGACGGCAAAACCTTCCGCAGCCAGATGGAGGGCAGCAGCCCGACCGATGCCGGAACCTGCGCCCGTGATGAGGGCAACCTTACCGTAAGCCAATGTCACAGCCCTCCTTTTCTGGAAGCGATCGAGGTGCCGACCGCCGAGACCGGATCGCTGGCTGGAAAGCTTTCTTCCAGCCCTTCATCCAGTTCCTCCTCCAGAATGTCGCGGTCCTTGGATGTGCGGGCGCTGGCCTGCCCGTGAGGGGCCTCGTCCCGCGCCGTTCCGAGAGCGGAGCGTTGCGAGGGCGCATCCGCGATGACACGCGTTCCGAATGCCGTCAACTGTGCGATCATCGCGCTGGCGCGTTTGATGGCTTCCGCGTCGTCGATCCCCTTCAGACTGTCGGCAAGGCGAACCGAGACCTGCTCGCCGTCACGGCCGACGAATTCGACGGAGACGACGCCGTTATCCCGTTTTACATAGGTCGTAGAAAGTTGCATGACATGCCCTCCGGTTTGGATCACTAAATCCTGAATTCACAACGATGGCAGAGCGGAAGGGGTTCCAGATGGATCAGGCCTTTGGCCCGGAAATGCAGGAGAGGTTGTTCCAGCGCGATGCGGTGGACGTGGCCCGCGCCCTCATCGGCGCGGAATTCCGCATCGGCAATACCGGCGGCATCATCGTGGAAACCGAAGCCTATCATCCGGACGACCCGGCATCGCACAGTTTCAACGGGCAAACCCCGCGCAACAAAGCGATGTTCGGCCCGGCCGGCCGTCTTTATGTCTACCGGTCCTATGGCATTCACTGGTGCGCCAACTTCGTCTGCGCCCCCGGCTCCGCGGTGCTCCTGCGCGCCATCGAACCCCTGACCGGCATGGACATGATGAAACTGCGGCGGGGAACAGACAAGCTGAAACTCCTATGCTCCGGCCCCGGCAGGCTTTGCCAGGCTCTGGCCATTACCGGAGAGATGGACGGGGCACCGCTGGACAGTCCGCCGTTTTTCCTCCGCCTGCCGAAGGAGGCCGCCGCCGTCACCAGTGGCAGACGCATCGGCATCAGCCGCGCGCAGGATTATCCGTGGCGTTTCGGGCTTGAAGGCTCGGCCTTCGTCAGCAAGAAATTCGAAAAGGTCTGAAAACTATAACACCTTCGGCGGCTCGTCGTTTTCGTCGGGATTGGGCACCGGCACCTCGTCCGGCAACCTGTCGGGCTCCGGCTCCTTTACCGGCGGTATCTCAGGCTGCGGCGGTACCGGCATCGGCGGTTCGGGATAAGGTTCGACGGGGACGGTCGACATTGCGGCCTCCTGACATAAACGCTCTTTGTCTTACACGGACCGAGACTGCGCTTTCATCTGTTGGGACAGCGCAATCGCGCCGTCGCTACTCAGGCGGCGCAGCGTCAAATTTGCCCGCCGGTCAAATGCCGGTCAGGTCCCTTCGGTCCTTTGCGCCGCCCTGCGGGTCGTGCAGGAAAACGCGGGGAAGCGCCGGTCAGTTCCATTTTCAGGAGAGCTTTTGCGATGGCTCAGGCAAAACCGAGCGCGCTGCGGGAGATATCGCGGGTTTCGCAATAGTCGCGGGAGTGGGCCTCGTGACCGTGCTCGCGAGCGGTGGAACGGTTCAGTTCCGGGCTTGGCACGTTGAGCAGCGCATCGGCATAAGTGCCGGTTGCCTCCACGTCATCGATCACAGTCTGCTGTTGCGGTTTCAAGAATCCAAACATCCGTCCTCCTCCTTCAACACGTCCCCTAAACGCGCAGATCCGGGTCCTGTTCCAAACGCCCGTGACAATCCCGATTATACATGAGATGGCGCCGCCGTATAGACGACGAAAGGCGAACGGCAATCAATTGACGTTCACAAAATGGAATGGAATCAGTGAGCTATGACGACAAGCTCAGGCGGGACCGACCGATTCCCGCAGGATCAGTTCCACGGGCCACAATTCCTGAACCTCGCGGACGGGACGACCGCCGACGATCTGCAAAAGCAGGTCCGTCACCCGCATGCCCGCCATACGCATGGGCGAACGGGTGGTGGAAAGCGGCGGCATCATGCTTTCCGGCGTAAGGTAAGGAAACACGTCGTCATGGGCGATGACGGACACATCCCTGCCGATCGTCAATCCCAATTGTGTTGCGGCGCGATATACCCCCTGCGCAGTCATCATCGCACCCGCAACGAAGGCTGTCGGGCGCGGCGTCTGCTCCAGCAGCGAGCGGGCGAAACGGAAAGCCGCATCCTCGCTGAAATGCTCGCTCATCATGAAGCGCGGGTCCGGCGTGATGCCGTGGGTGGCCAGCGCTTCACGAAAACCCTGCTCGCGATCCTGCACGAAGGTGCGGCCGACGGGGCCGTTGATGAGGGCAATGCGGCGATGGCCGCGCTCCAGAAAATGGATGGTGGGACGGTAAGTCACGTCATGATTATCGATATCGAGCCAGGCATGCTCGAACGCCGTTTTCGAGCGGCCATGGACGATGAAGGGCACGCCCAGCCGGTTCAGCAGCGCGATACGCTCATCCGCCGGGCGCGGCGAATGCACGATGATGCCGTCCACCCGGCCGCTTGATGCCAGCCGGCTGAAAATCGCCAGCTCCTCGTCGAGATTGTTATCGACGGTGACGCTGACGAGAATATCGGTCTCTTCGCCTTCCAGCCGGGTCGCCATGCCGCCCATGAATTCCGAAAAGAAATGCCCGCCGCCGGACCGCCCCATGACGACCCCGATCGCGCCGGCCCTGCCGGTTGCCAGACGCACGGCGTTGGCGTTGGGCCGGTAGCCGTATTTCAGCGCAGCATCCATCACACGCTGGCGCGTTTCCTCGCGCACCTCCGGATAGCCGCCCAGCGCGCGGCTGACGGTGGTGGGCGACAGCCCGACCTTTTCTGCGAATTCCTTGAGCTTCATGTTTTTTGCCAATTTGCCCTTGCTTGCGTTGCCGCTGCAGATTTTTCAAGCCGACAAAAATTGAAAACGATTTCAATTTTTCCTCACCTGAAACCTTACAGTTCATCATTCCCAAAGGCAAACCGTGAAAATTGCATGCAAAAACTCCCGATTTTCCCGCTATCAGAAAGAGTATTGACAGATTGCTTGGCTTTTGCGAGCCTCATATCAGTCAAAAGCGCTTTCAATTTTGAGGATGATCGGAAGCGTCAACGGAGGAGTTTGACAATGAATATTTCCATGAAGACTTTGTTCCTGTGCGGCAGCGTACTTTCTGCGGCAGTTTCGGCGCAGGCAGCCGAGCTTTCCATCGCCGCCAATTCGACCGGCAAGAACGTTGCGTTCTTCCGCGAGCGGATAGCCGCCTTCGAAAAAGAGACCGGCCATAAGGTCAATCTGGTCACCATGCCGTCGTCGTCCAGCGAGCAGTTCAGCCAGTACCGGCTGTGGCTTGCCGCCGGCAACAAGGATGTCGATGTCTATCAGACGGACGTGATCTGGGCGCCGCAGCTGGCCGAACAATTCGTGGATCTGACCGAGGCGACCAAGGATGTCATCGGCGACCACTTTCCCTCCATCGTGGCGTCGCAGACCGTGGACGGCAAGCTTGTCGCCATGCCGATGTTCACCGACGCACCGGCCCTGTTCTACCGCAAGGACCTTCTGGAAAAATACGGCAAGCAGCCGCCGAAGACCTGGAAGGAACTGAGCGAGACCGCCAAGGAAATTCAGGACAAGGAGCGCGAAGCCGGCCAGAAGGACCTCTGGGGCTTCGTTTTCCAGGGCAGCGCCTATGAGGGTCTGACCTGCAACGCGCTGGAATGGATCGCATCCGCCGGCGGCGGCCATATCGTCGAAAGCAATGGCGACATCTCCATCAATAACGAGAAGGCCGCAGCGGCCATCGAAGCCGCCAAGGGCTGGGTCGGCACCATCGCACCGCAGGGTGTGCTCGCTTACAAGGAAGAGGAAGCGCGCGGCGTCTGGCAGACCGGCAACTCCGTCTTCATGCGCAACTGGCCCTATGCCTACGCGCTTGGAAACGGTGCCGACAGTGCGATCAAGGGCAAGTTCGGCGTAACGCCACTGCCGGCGGGCGCAGAGGGTGAAGCCCCCGCTTCGACACTCGGCGGCTGGAACCTTGCCGTCTCGAAATATTCCGACGAGCAGGAAGCGGCCATCCAGCTGGTGAAGTTCATCGCATCGAAGGAAACCCAGAAGATGCGCGCCGTTCAGCTCTCCAACATGCCGACCATCGCTTCGCTATACGACGACAAGGATGTGGCCGCTGCACAGCCCTTCATGCCGACATGGAAGCCGATTTTCGAGACCGCCGTTCCCCGTCCCTCCGCCTCGGCCAAGGTGAAATATAACGAGGTTTCGGCCAAGTTCTGGGGCGCTGTTCACAACACGCTCTCCGGCAACGGTACGGCTGCGGAAAATCTCGAACTTCTCGAGGTTGAACTGACCGATCTCAAAGGCAACGGCTGGTAATCCGGCTCGCGCGGGAAGCGGTCTTGCCTGATCGTTTCCCGCGCCCCAACCGCGAGATATTCCCATGAACGACATCGCCCTTCAAAGACCGGTCGCGGCATCCGGCACAGGCTCCGACCTTCAGTCGGAACGTCTGAAATCCGCCTGGCTTTTTCTTGCCCCGACGTTTCTGGTGCTTGCGATGGTGGCCGGCTGGCCGCTCGTGCGCACCGTCTGGTTCAGCCTCACCGACGCGTCGCTGACCAATCTCGACGGCGCGCAATTCGTCGGCCTCAAGAACTACCTTACCTGGATCACGCTCAGCAGCGGACGCACCATCTATCGCGGCCTGCTGGCCGATCCCGCCTGGTGGGGTGCGGTTCTCAACACGCTGAAATTCACCGTCCTCTCGGTCAGTTTCGAAACAGTTCTCGGTCTCATCGTCGCACTGGTGCTGAACGCCGAATTCAGGGGACGCGGTCTGGTGCGCGCCGCCATTCTGGTGCCGTGGGCCATTCCCACCATCGTTTCGGCGCAGATGTGGGCGTGGATGCTGAACGACCAGTTCGGCATATTGAACGACCTGTTCCTCAATCTCGGCCTGATCTCCAACAAGATCGCCTGGACCGCCAATCCGGACACCGCGATGGTCGCCGTGCTGATCGTCGATATCTGGAAGACGACGCCGTTCATGGCGCTGCTCATCCTTGCCGGTCTGCAAATGGTGCCGAAGGACATGTATGAGGCTGCAAAAGTCGATGGCATCCACCCCGTCAAGGTGTTCTTCCGGGTCACCCTGCCGATGATCCGGCCAGCACTTATGGTCGCCGTCATCTTCCGCATGCTGGATGCGATGCGCGTTTTCGACCTCATCTATATTCTGACGCCGAATAACGCCCAGACCCGCACCATGTCGGTGCTGGCGCGCGAGAACCTGTTCGATTTCGACAAGTTCGCCTATGGCGCCGCCGCCTCCACAATGCTGTTCCTCATCATCGCCTCGATAACAGTCGTTTACATGTGGCTCGGGCGCGTCAACACTGATGGAGCTTCGCGATGACCCTGCCAGGCATCCTGAAAACCACCGCCTTTTATGCGCTGGTCGCCATCATCATGGTGATATCCGTATTCCCGTTTTACTATGCGATCCTGACCAGCCTGAAATCCGGCTCGGCACTGTTCCAGGTCAACTACTGGCCCCGTGACTTCTCGCTGACCAACTACACTTTCGTCATCGGCAATGGCACTTTCCTGCGCAATCTCGGCAACTCGCTATTCGTTGCATCTTCAGTCGTCGTGCTGTCGCTGTTCCTTGCGGTAACCGCATCCTATGCATTGGCTCGCGTTCGCTTCCGGGGCCGTTCGCTGCTTCTGCTCACCATCCTGTCGGTTTCGATGTTCCCGCAGATCGCCGTTCTCGCCGGCCTGTTCGAACTCATCCGCTGGGCGGGCATCTTCAACACGCCCTTGGCGCTGATCTTTTCCTACATGATCTTCACCCTGCCCTTCACGGTCTGGGTGCTGACCACCTTCATGCGCGACCTGCCGATTGAAATCGAGGAAGCGGCGATCGTCGACGGCGCGACGCCATGGGTCATCATAACCCAGGTCTTCATGCCGCTGATGTGGCCGGCACTGGTCACGACAGGGCTTCTCGCCTTCATCGCGGCCTGGAACGAGTTCCTCTTCGCGCTCACCTTCACCTCATCGAACGAACAGCGCACGGTGCCGGTCGCCATCGCACTTCTGTCGGGCGGTTCGCAGTTCGAAATCCCCTGGGGAACGATCATGGCGGCATCCGTCATCGTCACCGCCCCGCTCGTCGTCCTCGTTCTGATCTTCCAGCGACGCATCATTTCCGGCCTCACCGCCGGCGGCGTCAAAGGCTAGGAGAAATTAAAATGACCACCATTCAACTGCGCGATCTTCGCAAATCCTTCGGCGCCTTCGATGTCATCAAGGGCATCGACATGGATATACGCTCCGGCGAATTCATGGTCTTCGTCGGCCCTTCCGGCTGCGGCAAGTCCACGCTTCTGCGCCTCATCTGCGGGCTGGAGGAAATCACCGGCGGAACGCTTTCCTTTGATGGAGAGGCCGTCAACCGCCTGCCGCCCGCCAAACGTGGCGTCGCCATGGTCTTCCAGTCCTACGCGCTTTATCCGCATATGACCGTGTTCGAGAACATGGCCTTCGGCATGAAACTGTCAGGCGCGGACAAGGAACAACGCCGCAAACGCGTGGAGGCTGCCGCCGAAATGCTGCAGCTCACGCCCTATCTGGAACGCCTGCCGAAGCAGCTTTCCGGCGGCCAGCGCCAGCGCGTCGCCATCGGCCGCGCCATCGTGCGTGATCCCAAGGTGTTCCTGTTCGACGAACCCCTGTCCAACCTCGATGCGGCGCTGCGCGTCGCCACCCGTCTCGAAATCGCCAAGCTGCACCGCTCGATGCACGACACGACGATGATCTACGTCACCCATGACCAGGTGGAGGCTATGACGCTCGCCGACCGTATCTGCGTGTTGCGCGACGGCCGTGTCGAGCAGATCGGCACGCCGCTGGAGCTTTACGAAAGCCCTGTTAACACCTTCGTCGCCGGCTTCATCGGCTCGCCGAAGATGAACTTCCTCTCAGGCAAATATGCCGAGACGGAAGGCGCCGCCACCATCGGCATCCGCCCCGAACACCTTTCCATCGCTGCCGGTGAGGCCGGGTGGAACGGCGAAATCATCCATTCGGAAATGCTGGGATCGGACAGCTACATCTATGTCGAGATCGGCGCAGGCGAACCTGTCGTCGTCCGCGAGGAAGGTGTGACCGACCGCAAGCCGGGAGAAAACATCGTCCTCGTGCCGGACACGGAGCAAATTCACCGTTTCGATAAGGAAGGCCAGGCGCTCGCCCGAAATCCCGTGCGCGGCGCTGCCTGAACAGTCAACTTTCGCCGGATCACCCAAGTTTCCGGCTTTCACCAAGGAGCATGAAAATGACCATCAACACCGTTGTATGGGGCGAGAATATCCACGAACACATCAATGAGACGGTGCGTTCGATCTATCCTGATGGCATGCACAACACCATTGCCGATGCGCTGAACCAGAACCCGGAAATCAACGCCACCACCGCCACGCTTCAGGAGCCGGAACACGGACTTTCGCAGGAGCGTCTGGACAAGACCGACGTTCTGGTCTGGTGGGGTCACAAGGACCACGGCGCGGTAGAGGATGAGATCGTCGAGCGTGTCGCCAAGCGCGTATGGGAAGGCATGGGCCTCATCGTCCTGCATTCCGGCCACTTCTCCAAGCCGTTCAAGCGGTTGATGGGCACCCCCTGCGCCCTGAAATGGCGCGAGGCCGGTGAACGCGAGCGTCTGTGGACGATCAATCCGCGCCACCCGATCGCAGCCGGCCTGCCCGAGCATTTCGAGCTGGAAAACGAGGAGATGTATGGTGAGCAGTTCTCCGTGCCGGAGCCGCTGGAAACCGTCTTCATCTCCTGGTTCCAGGGCGGCGAAGTCTTCCGTTCCGGTCTCACCTGGCGTCGTGGCGCGGGCAATATCTTCTATTTCCGCCCCGGCCACGAAACCTATCCGACCTATCACGACGCCAATGTGCAAAAGGTCATCAGCAACTCGGTGAAATGGGCCTATAATCCGGCCGGCGCACTGACGAGCATCCACGCTGCTCCCAATGTTCCCGTCGACAAGGCGCTGGAGCCGATCGAAGAACGCGGTCCCAAGCTGCACAAGGCAGGCGAAGCAGGTTACAGGTAAAAATCCATGAGACTTCTCATTCTCGGAACTGGCGGCATGGCCAACAACCATGCCACATATTTCTCGCAAATCCCCGGCGTCGAACTGGTGGCGGCGGTGGATGTGGACGATGTGGTGGTGCGGGGCTTTGCGCTGCGCCACAACATTCCGCTCTCCTTCACCTCGCTGGACGACGCGATTGCCTGGGGCGAATTCGACGCGGCGGCGAATGTCACGCCGGATGCCATTCACCACCCCACCAGCCTGAAATTGCTGGCGGCGGGTAAACATGTTTTCTGCGAAAAGCCGCTGGCGGAGAATTACGCCAAAGCCGCCGAAATGGCAGATGCCGCCGAAAAAGCGGGCCTGGTCGCCATGGTCAACCTCACCTATCGCAATGTCGCCCCCTTGCAGGCGGCACGTGAAATGGTGCTGGCTGGCAAGATCGGCAAGGTGCGCCATCTCGAAGCCTCCTATCTCCAGAGCTGGCTCGTTTCCAAGGCCTGGGGCGACTGGATGACGGAAAGCAAGTGGCTGTGGCGGCTTTCCACCAAGCACGGCTCAAACGGCGTTCTGGGTGATGTCGGCATCCACATTCTGGACTTCGCCTCCTATGGCGCCGGCAGCGATGTGGAGCGCATCTTCACGCGGCTGAAGACCTTCGACAAATATGAGGGCAACAAGATCGGCGCCTACGATCTCGATGCCAATGACAGCTTCACCATGACCGCCGAACTGGAAAACGGCGCCATGGGCGTCATTCACGCCAGCCGCTGGGCGACGGGCCACCTCAACGAACTTCGCCTGCGCATCCATGGCGACAAGGGCGCGCTGGAAGTCATCCACACGCCGGATTATTCCAGCCTGCGCACCTGCGTTGGCGAGGATGTGGAGAAGGCAATCTGGAAGACGATCGATGTCGATCCGGTGCCGACGAATTACGAAAAATTCGCCAAGGCCGTCATGGAAGGCGGCGTCGCCGACCCAGACTTCCGCCACGCGGCAAACTTGCAGAAGGTGCTCGATCTCTCGATCATCGCGGATCGCGAGCGGCGCGAAGTGGCCGTTTCGGTCTGATGCTAAGGGGCGGCGGCGTTAGCCGCCGCTTTGGAGGCCGATAAACGCGTCTCCAAACTCGGCGTCATCCTCGGGCTCGACCCGAGGACCCACGTCCTCAGCCGCGAGTGGATCCTCGCCTCAAGGGCGAGGATGACGGCGTATGGCGTACCGAACACCTGTAACTCACACCCCCCGCTTGTTCCCCCACAACAGCACATGCAGCTGCGGCAATACACGGGCCGAAAACCAGCGGTCTTCGTTCGCCTTGTCCACCAGCCACAACATGCGGTCCATGACCCCGTCGATATCCACGCGCGCGTCGTCGTCATCCGGCGGTGGCGGCGTGTGGTTGCCGGGCTGGAGGTAAACGGGCAAATGCGGGAAACGCGCCGACGCCGCTTTGGCATAGGCATAATCCGCATCATCGAAGACCACGATCTTCAGTGCCACCTGCGGTCCGTCGCCGGCGGCGGTGAGACAGTCTGCGAAGGCCTGCCAGTCCGTTTCCATACCGCTCGACGGTGGTTTGGGGCTGAGCACCAGATGGTCAAGATCGGCAAACCAGTCTTTTGCGATGCTGCCCTGCGTTTCCAGCGCGAAGCGATAACCCTCGCCATGCCCCTTTACGATCAGAGCCCCGAGCGGCTGGATGGCCGGATTGCCGCCTGACAGTGAGACCGTCAGCGGCACGCCGCCGGAGAGCCGCCGCACCTCCTGCCAGATGGCCTGGACCGACATAGGCAACCATGTCTCGCGATACGCGCTATCAACGGCATGCAACGTATCGCACCAGGAGCAGCGATAATCGCAGCCGCCGGTGCGCACGAAAACGGTCGGAACGCCGATCAGCGGCCCTTCGCCCTGAATGGTCGGGCCGAAGATTTCGCTGATGCGGATCGCCGTTTCCCTCGCTGCAACCTTCCGTGCAGCCGCCGTCATGGCCGGTATTCCGCCCAGGTCTTGGCCGTTTCGCTCACCCGCACGGCGCTGGTTTCGGGCAGGCTCGTCTTGCACCAATCGTAGAAGTGCTTCGCCAGACATTCAGCCGTCACCCGGTCATGGCCGAGAACGTCGTTCAGGTGGCGATGGTCGAAATGATCATCGATATAGTGTTTGAGCGGTGCAAGCTCGTGATAGTCGCGCACGAAACCGTGCTCGTTCAGCTCGCCGCCTGATAGTTCAACCTCGACGATGTAATTATGCCCGTGCAGACGGGCGCACTGGTGGTCGGCAGGCAGGCTTTTCAGCTGGTGAGAGGCGGAGAAATGGAACTCCTTGGTGATGCGAAACATCAGCGCACCTCCTGCGCCGCATAGGCATGGGTGGCGGCCACCCAGAAATCGGGGTCCTCGTAGTCGGTCGGGTCGGTGACGCCAGCGAGATGAAAGGCCTCACGCCGTTCCACGCAGGTGCCGCAGCGGCCGCAATGGCGCAGGCCCCCCTTGTAGCAGGACCATGTTTCGCCGAAGGGCGTACCGTATTTCACGCCGTCGGTGACAATCGCCGCCTTGGAGACGGTGACATAGGGCGCGAAAAGCGTGACGTTGGCGTAACCTTCGAGCGCATGCGCCTGCATAGCATTGAAGCTATCGATGAAGCCCGGCCGACAATCGGGATAGATGAAATGGTCGCCGCCATGCACGGCGATCGCCACCGCATCCGCCTGTTGCGCGGCGGCCAGACCGAAGGCGATGGTGAGCATGATGGCGTTGCGGTTCGGCACCACGGTGGAGCGCATGGTCTCTTCCGCATAATGCCCGTCCGGCACCGCAATGTCGTCCGTCAGCGCCGAGCCGGTGAGATGCGCGCCGATGGTGCGGATATCGATGACATGATGCGGCACGCCGAGACGCCTTGCGCAATCGGCGGCAAAATCCAGCTCCTTCTTGTGGCGCTGGCCATAATCGAAGGAAACGAGAGCGAGAAGTTCATGTTCCGCCGCGATTTTATGCGCAAGCGAAACGGAGTCCAATCCGCCGGAGCAGATGACGATGGTTTTCATAATTTGGGGTCCCTTGTTTTGACCGGGTGGGCTGCGACCGGATACGGCGCGGCTTTAAACCAAAGCGAAGGGATTGTGAAGGGCTTTAAGATGAGAGCGATGATGCGCCGTCGTCGCTGAAAACAAAAAACGGCGGAGTCGCCTCCGCCGCTTGTCTGATCGGTCGCCCCTTAGCGCAGCAACGCCTGCGCTTCCTCGATGCCAAGTGCGGCCGGCTGGGTGCAGGTCGTGGTCATCTCGATGAAGCGGCCTTCTTCCCCGGATTTGAGGATCGAGGTCATGACGTCGATGCCGTGCAGGGAGCGATCCAGCGAGCAGCGGGCATCGCGGCCTTCCAGAATGGCAATCGCCATATCGGCAAGGCCAGCAGTGCGGTAATTGGCACGCGGGCCGTTCGGGCTTTCCTGATTAGCGATGCCGAAAGGGTGCGCCCAGTCTTCAAGCGGCTGGATATTCTTGTCGCGTCCACTCGCCTCCACTACACCACCGAAGAAGTTGGGATCCGGCACGTAGACGGAGCCTTCGGTGCCGTAAAGCTCCATATTGGCGTGGCGGTGCGACCACACGTCCCAGCTCGCCGAAAGCGTGATCGTCGCACCGTTCACGAATTCCAGCAGCGCGTGGATGTTGGTCGGCGTTTCGACCGGAATAACCTCACCGTTCAGCGGTTGGCTGGTCACCGTGCGGGTGGGGTTCGCCATTGATGTCAGTGCGCCAACGCGCTTGACCGGGCCGATGAGGTTGATGAGGTTGGCGACGTAGTAGGGGCCAAGGTCGAGGATCGGCCCGCCACCCTTCAGGAAGAAGAAGCCCGGATTGGGGTGCCACATCTCCATGCCGGGGCTCATCACGTGGCATGTGCCGGAGGTGATGCGGCCGATCTTGCCCTCATCGATATATTGCCGGGCGAGCTGGTGCGCGCCGCCAAGGAAGGTATCTGGCGCGCAGCCGACGGAGAGGTTCTTTTCGCGGGCGATGCGCCGCAGTTCTTCGCCCTCTTCCAGCGAAAGCACCAGCGGCTTTTCCGAATAGACGTGTTTGCCCGCCTCCAGCGCCGCTTTCGACACCGGGAAATGCGCGGCGGGAATGGTGAGGTTCACCACCACGTCTACGTCCTTGTTGGCAAGCAGTTCCTCGATGGACTGCGCGGTAACGCCGAATTCTTCCGCCCTCAGTTCCGCGGCATTGCGGTTGAGGTCGGCGCAGGCCAGCACCTTGATGCCCTTGAAGAGCGGCGCCAGCGAAAAGTAAGCAGACGAGATGTTGCCGCATCCGATGATGCCGACGCCAAGTTCCCTTTGCATGATGAAAACTCCGGAGATTGAACTCAATAGGTTTTGAAAGATGCAATCGAGCGGGTAATCAGCCGATCGATGTCCTTGGGATTGTCGTGCTCAACCACGAAATGTTTCGTGGCGGATTTTGTCTTCAGTGCGGCGATAAGGCCCTTCCAGTCCACGGTGCCGTGGCCGACATCCGCCCAGCCGTCCTCATCCGCATGTTCGCCTGATGGTGCGATATCCTTGACGTGCACGGCGGTAATGCGCCTGCCGTAGCTTTCGATCCACGCGAGCGGATCAGCATTGCCTCTGATAATCCAGGCGATATCCGCTTCCCATTTCAGGTCCGGTCCGCCGGCAAAAATCTGCTCCTGCGGGGTGGAGCCGTCGGGGAGCACCTTGAACTCGAAATCGTGGTTATGCCAGCCGAAAGTCAGCCCGGCATCCACGAAGGGCTTGCCCGCCTCCTGCAGACGCTTGCCGAAAGCGAACCATCCGGCCGCATCCGAAGGGCGCTGGTCGGGCATCAGGTAAGGGCAATAGATTGCCTCCACGCCCAGAACCCTGGCGATGTTCAGGGCTTTTTTCGGATCGCCCTCCAGAAGGTCGAGGCCGAAATGGCCGGTCGGCATGGCAAGACCGTTGGCGTCAAGTTCGGCGCGCAGGCTGTTCAGCCCGGCATCATCAAGCGAGGCGTACATGACCCCGTAACCTTCGACCTGTTTGTAACCCGCCGCCGACAGCTTCTTCAAAATATTAGAAAAAGGCTGGAAATTACGGGCGCTGTAAAGCTGGAAACCGAGTTCTGTCATTATCTCCTCCATAGAGATGTGGGGGCTTGGGATGGTGTGGGGTTAAAAACGGGGCCTTTCTAAAGCCGCTCTTCGCTCTGCGCGTCGAACAGCGAGGCCATTGTCAGGTCGAGGCCGAGGCGAACTTTGGTGCCAGGCGAAAACCGCCTGTGGCCGCCAACGCGCACCGAGAGGGTGTGGCCGGCATGTTTCAGCCAGATCAGATTGTCGGCGCCCATCGGCTCCTCGATATCGACGATCGCCTCATGCACCTCGCCGCCGACAATGTCGGCATCGACGCGCACATGTTCGGGGCGAACGCCCAGAACCACGGCGCGGCCGGCAACGAGCGGCGTCTCCGGCTGATAGCCATCAAGCGAGAAACTGACGCCATTGGTGGTGAAGACCACCTTGCCGTCCTTCTCGATCAATTCGCCACGCAGGAAATTCATCGAGGGCGAACCGATGAAGCCGGCGACGAATAGGTTCCTTGGCTTGTTGTAGATGGTGACGGGATCGGCCAGCTGCTGGATAACGCCGCTTTTCATGATCGCGATGCGGTCTGCCAGCGTCAGCGCCTCGATCTGGTCGTGCGTCACGTAGATCATCGTGTTTTTCAGCGCCTGGTGCAGCCTCTTGATCTCGACACGCAGTTCCGAGCGCAGCTTGGCGTCGAGGTTGGATAGCGGCTCGTCGAACAGGAACACATCCACGTCACGCACCAGCGCCCGGCCGATTGCCACGCGCTGGCGCTGGCCGCCGGAAAGCTCGGCGGGCTTGCGTTTCAAGAGAGGCTCGATCTGCAATATGCCGGCCGCTCTTTTGACGCGCCGGTCAATTTCCTCTTTCGGCACCTTGGCGACCTGAAGGCCGAAGGACAGATTCTTCTCGACTGTCATCTGCGGATAAAGCGCATAGGACTGGAACACCATGCCGATGCCGCGATCCTTGGGCTCCTCCCAGGTGACGTTGCGCTCCTTGATGAAGATTTGCCCGTCCGTCGGCTCCAGAAGCCCGGCGATGCAATTGAGAAGCGTCGACTTGCCGCAGCCGGAAGAGCCGAGCAGCACGAGGAACTCGCCGTCGTAAATGTCGAGATTGAGGTCTTTGAGCACGGTCACCGCGCCAAAGGACAGGGAAAGATCGCGAATGGAAACGCTTTTGTTCATATAACTCAACCTTTTACTGCGCCTGCGGCGATGCCGCGGACGAAAAGCCTGCCGGAAACGAAATAAACGATCAGCGGCACGGCCCCGGTCAGAAGGGTTGCGGCCATGTTGACGTTGTATTCTTTCACGCCCTGCACGGAGTTGACGATGTTATTGAGCTGCACGGTCATCGGGTAATATTCCGGCCGCGTGAACACCACGCCGAACAGGAAGTCGTTCCAGATGCCGGTAACCTGCAGGATCATCGCCACAACGAAGATCGGCAGTGACATGGGCAGCATGATGCGGAAATAAATCTGCCAGAAATTGGCGCCGTCGATGCGCGCCGCCTTGAACAGTTCCTCCGGCAACGAAGCGAAATAGTTGCGGAACAACAGCGTCAGGATCGGCATGCCGAAGATGGTGTGCACGATGACGAGGCCGGTCAGAGTGCCATAAACGCCCATTTCGCGCAGCACGATGACGATCGGATAGATCATCACCTGATAGGGGATGAAGGCGCCGATGATGAGGATCGAGAAGAACAGTTCCGAACCCTTGAATTTCCAGTTCGCGATGGCGTAACCGCTGACGGAAGCGACGATGATCGAGATGACGACCGAAGGCACGAGAATGCGCACCGAGTTCCAGAACCCGCGTGAAAGCCCGTCGCAATTCAGTCCGGTGCAGGCATTCGCCCAGGCTTTCACCCAAGGCTCGAAAGTGATTTCCACCGGCGGCGCGAAGATGTTGCCGAGCCGGATTTCCGGCATGCCCTTCAGTGAGGTGACGACCATCACGTAAAGCGGCAGCAGGTAATAGGCGGCGGCGACAAACAGCGTGCCGTAAAGAATGATGTTGCGCCGGGAAAAGGTTTTTCTCGGCTTCTTGCCGCGCGGGCCGGAAAGCTCACCGGCAACCGCATCGGTTGCGGCAGCGACCGTGTTCAATGTGCTGATATTAGCCACGCTTCTTGCCTCCAAATTCGAGGTAAGCCCATGGGATGACGATGATGGCGACGGTCAGAAGCATCATGGTCGAGGCGGCGAAGCCCTGCCCCAGGTTCTGCGCCTGAAACATGTAGTCATAGACATATTTCGCCGGCACTTCGGACGCGATGCCCGGCCCGCCGCTGGTCTGCGCCACCACCAGATCGTAGACCTTGACGATGCCGCTGGCGATGATGACGAGCGTGGTGATGAAGACCGGCCGCATCATGGGAATGATGATGAGGATATAGGTTTTCCACATCGGGATGCCATCGACGCGTGTCGCCTTCCAGATGTCCTCGTCGATACCGCGAAGACCGGCCAGCATCAGGCACATCACGAGCCCCGTACCCTGCCAGAGCGCCGCGATCAGGATGCCGTAGATGACGATCTGCGAATTATAAAGCGGATCGAAGGTGAAGCTTTCCCATCCCATCGAGCGAACCACGGACTGGATGCCGAATTCCGGGTTCAGCAGCCATTGCCAGACAAGGCCTGTCACGATGAACGACAAAGCAAAGGGATAAAGAAAGATGGTGCGAAAGGTGTTTTCGAAGCGGATCTTCTGGTCCATCAGCGCCGCCAGCACGAAGCCGATGAAAAGGCTGAAAATCAGCGACAGTATGCCGTAGATCGCCAGATTCTGGATGGAAATGATCCAGCGCGGCGCAGCCCACAGCCGTTCATATTGGTCGAAACCGATGAAGCTCGCACGCGGCAGAAGCTTGGAATTGGTGAATGAGTAAATCACCGTCCAGACCGTTCCGCCGAGAAAAATCACAACGGCGGTCAAGATCATGGGAATGGATGCAATCTTCGAATTGAGATTGCGAAAAAGTTGGTTGGGGCGGCCGGAGCGCGCTTGACCCGCCATGGATGACCCTCCTGTAACGTTACCGTTGATAGCCAGGCAAGGCCACGAAGGCCTCGCCCAATCCTCCGGATTGCGTGTTTACGCGTCCCGCAGGGAGCTTACGGCGGATGGATGCGCCACCCGCCGCACAAGAGGTTGCGGTCAGTCAGCCGAACCGATGAGGTCAACGAAGCGCTTTTGCGCATCTTCAGCAGTCATCGCGCCGGCGAAAAACTCCGCCATCAGGTCTTCTTTCTGCTTCTGGGTATCGGCGGAAATCAGCTGGTCCGTGCTGGTCAGCGCATTACCCTTGGCCAGAATTTCCAGACCCTTCTTCATGCAGTCATTGGCCGCATTGAGGTCGACGTCGCCGCGGATCGGCAGCGAGCCTTTCTTCAGGTTGAAAGCGACCTGCGTCTTCGGGTCGACGATGGTCGCGGCCAGTATGTCCTGCGCCTTGGTTTTCGCCTCGTCCTTCAGAACCGGGAAATAGAAGGCGTCGCCGCCGGTGGTGATGTAGTCGTTGAGGCCGAGTCCCGGCAGGCAGGTGTAATCCGTACCGGCCTTCTGTTTTGCAAGCTGGAACTCGCCCTGCGCCCAGTCACCCATGATCTGGCCGCCGGCCTTGCCGGTGATGACCATGTTGGTGGCCTGGTTCCAGTCCTGAACATTCGTACCCTTGGCCATGTCGCGGGCCGCGACGGCAGCTACGAAAATCTTCGCCATGTCGGGACCGGCCGCCACTTCGTCATCCTTGTCGCCATAGACTTTCTGATAGAGGTCCTTACCGCCGATCGACAGCGTCAGCGTGTCGAACAGACCGTTGGCCTGCCAGGCCTGACCGCCAAGCGCGAGCGGCTGGATGCCTGCCTTTTTCAGAGCCGGTGCTGCGGCGACGAACTCGGTCCAGTTCTTCGGAACCTCGATACCCGCCTTCTTGAAAGCTTCGTTGGAAAGCCACAGCCATTGCCAGGAATGGATGTTGACCGGGGCGCAATAGATCTTGCCGTCGATGGTGCAGCTGTCGAGCAGGCTTGCCGGTTTGATGACCTCTTTCCACTTGCCCTTTTCGGCAACGTCGCTCAGGTCGCGCATCAGGCCGGCCTGCACCAGCTCTTCCGCCTGTCGGCCATGGTTGAACTGGGTAGCGCCCATCGGGTCGCCGCCGGTGATACGGCTGATCATGATCGGGCGGGCGGTGCCGCCCGAGCCGGCAATAGCGCCGTCCACCCATTTGTTGCCGGTGGCATCGAAAGCCTTGGCGAGTTCGGCAACGGCCGCGGCTTCGCCGCCCGATGTCCACCAATGAGTAACTTCAAGATCAGTAGCCCCGGCGATACCTGCCGGAATCATGACACTGGCCAAAAAGGCCGCAGAAATAACGCGCATTCGCATGAGTCTCCTCCCTCACTGAAACGTTGCAGTTGGAACGTAAGCGAAGATTTTTGATTAGGCAACCGCCTAGGACAATGAATCTCGCCATCGCTCCCCAAGGCGTTTTGGACGGTCGCAAAACGGGACGGGCGACTGGCTTTTTACCAAGAAAAGAAGGTGGGGGATTGGGAAAAGCCGAATGGCGCGAAGAGGTCGGTTACACGTAACCCACAGGCAATGCGGCGCTGTTCTCCTGATCCGGCGTAGTGACAGAGATGCTATGGATCTATGATCCCGGCCTCACCGGCCGGGATAAAATGCCGCTCCGGCGCGGGCAACGATCCTAGTGTCTCTTATAATCGTCCTCGATGCGGATGACGTCGTCCTCGCCGATATAGGCGCCGGTCTGGATTTCCACCAGTTCGAGCGTGATCTGCCCCTCATTGGCAAGCCGGTGCGGCTGGCCAATGGGGATGTAAACCGACTGGTTTTCGGTCAGCAGTCGGGTTTCCTCGCCGATCGTCACCGACGCCGTTCCCTTGACGATGATCCAGTGTTCGGAGCGGTGATAATGTTTCTGGAACGAGATGCGATGGCCGGGATCGACCGTGATGTGGCCCACGCGATAGCGCTCGTCCACATACATATGTTCGATGTAACCCCAGGGGCGATAGACACGCCTGTGCGCTTGCGTCCGCGGTGCATGTTCGCCGTCCTTCAGCGTCTCCACCAGCCCTTTTACATCCTGCACCCGGTTTTTCGGGACCACCAGAACCGCATCCTTGGTAGCCACCACCACCAGGTCCTTCGCACCCACCACCGTCGTCAGCAATTGCGTCGAATGGATCAGGCAACCCTCGGAATCGATGAAGACGCCCTCGCCCTCCAGCGCATTGTCGTTGCCCTGCTTGTCGGCGATCTCCCAGATCGCGTCCCAGCTGCCGATATCCGACCAGCGGAAATGGCCGTGCACCACAGCCATGCGTTTCGTCTTCTCGATCACCGCATAGTCGATGGAGTTTTTCGGCGAGGCCTCGAAGCTTGCCTGATGCAGGCGCACGAAGCCAAGGTCGCTTTCATATTGTTCGACCGACTGCGTCACTGCCGCGAGAATCTCCGGCGCGAATGCCTTCAGTTCGGCGATCATCACGTCGGAGCGGAACAGGAAGTTGCCGGAGTTCCAGAGATAGCCTTTTTCCAGATAGGAGATCGCCGTTTTCACATCTGGCTTTTCCACGAAGGCTTCAACGATGCTGAGGTCTGCCTCGCCATCGATCGCCTCGCCCGGCTTGATATAGCCATAGGAAGTGCGCGGCTCTGTGGGCACCAGACCGAAGACCACGATATTGCCCTGATCGGCGGCTTTCGCGCCAAGCTTCACGGCGTCGGAGAACTTGTCCGCATCCAGAACAACATGGTCGGCGGCCAGCGCCAGCACCAGACATCCCGGCTCCCGGCGTTCGGCCAGCACGGCGGCGGCGGCCATGGCGGCGGCGCTGTCGCGGCGGGCGGGTTCCAGCACCACAGTCGCCGGCAGGTCGATCTCTTCCGCCTGACGGCGGGCAAAGAAGCGGAAATCCTCGTTGGTGATCACCAGCGGTTCGGAATAAAGCGTCTTGTCGCCCACGCGTGTGAGCGTCTGCTGATAGGTCGAAAGATTGCCGACCAGCGGCTGGAACTGCTTGGGCAACTGATCGCGCGATACCGGCCAAAGCCGCGATCCCGCCCCGCCTGCAAGAAGAACCGGCGTGATCTTTCGAGTTTGTTCCTTCACAGCAAAAACCTTTCCAACTTTAAAAAATTTCCGGCGGGCCGGACAATATACATATTTGCCAATACCGCCATCATCGGTTTGCGGGCGGACGAGCGCAAGCTCATAAGTTCACCGTGTGAAAGCTTGGTGAATACGGGACCCGTGCGCCGATAGACCGTTTTGCTAACGCGAGGCGGAGGGTGAAGTTCCCCTCGGGTATCAGTTACGCGGCAAAGAAAAACCCCGGACCAATGGCCCGGGGTTGCGTTTCCAGAATGATGAGCCGTGAGGATCAGTCGGGCAGCGCATAGGCGATCACGTAGTCGCCACGGTCGGGAGACTGGCGTGCGCCGCCGGCCGAGATGACGATATATTGCTTACCAGTCTTAGGAGACTTGTAGCTCATCGGACCGCCCTGACTGCCGACCGGAAGGTGGGCCTTCCAGACTTCCTTGCCGGTCGCCGTGTCGAAGGCGCGCAGATAATAGTCCTGCGTACCGGCGATGAAGACGAGACCGCCCTGCGTGGCAAGCGTGCCGCTGAGCGTCGGCATTCCGATTGGGATAGGCAGGCCCATCTTGATGCCGAGCGGACCCGTATCCTCGACAGTGCCGACCGGCACCTGCCATTTGATCTGCTGCGTCTTCATGTCGATGGCGGTCATCGTGCCATAGGGCGGAGCCTGGCAGGGAATGCCGAGAGCCGACAAGAAACGGTTCTTGTTCACCGCATAGGGCGTGCCCTTCATGGGAACCACGCCCATGCCGGTGTTGACGCTTTCGCCACCGCTGGCCACCGCCTTGGTCGGAGCGGCTTCCTTCATCTCGATCCACAGGCCGAGGCGCATGTCGTTGACGAAGATGGTGTTGGTGGTCGGATCGGTCGAAAGACCGCCCCAGTTCATGCCGCCGAGCGAACCCGGGAAGGCCAGGGAGAGATCCGTTCCCGGCGCGGTATAAAGGCCCTCATAACGCATGCCCTTGAAGGCGATACGGCACAAAAGCTGGTCGAACGGGGTGGCGCCCCACATATCGGCCTCGGTCAGGGTCTGCGCGCCGATTTCAGGCATGCCAACCGAACGCGGCTGGGTGGGCGAATAAGGCTCGTTCGGAATATTGCCGGCCTTGACCGGAACGTCTTCCACCTTCGTCAACGGCTGACCCGTCGCGCGGTCCAGCACATAAATCTGCCCGGCCTTGGTACCGAAGACCAGAGCTGGAACGGTCGTTCCGCCCGCCTTCGGGAAATCGACGAAGCTCGGCTGCATCGGCACGTCGAAGTCCCAGAGGTCGTTGTGAACCGTCTGGTAGACCCATTTTTCACGGCCGGTCGTGGCATCGAGCGCCAGCATGGAAGCGCCGTATTTGTGGTCGAGCGGCGTGCGCGTCGCGCCATAAAGATCGACCGAAGGGCTGCCGACCGGCATGAAGACCGCATTCAGCTCCGGGTCATAGGACATGGACGCCCAGACGTTCGGCGTAGAGCGGGTATAGGTCTGGCCTGCAGGCGGCAGTCCGGTGATCTCGGGGTTGCCGGGATCGAAAGCCCAGCGAAGCTCACCCGTCACCACGTCAAAACCGCGCATCACGCCGCCAGGCATGTCCACCTGCACGTTGTCGGCGATACGTCCGCCAACGACGACGGTGGTGCCTGCGAGCGTCGGTGCCGATGTCAGCACATATTGCGGATCCGGCGCATCACCGAGACCAATCTTCAGATCGACGCGGCCGTTGGTGCCGAAATCCGGGCAAAATGCGCCGGTGTCGGCATCGAGTGCGATGAGTTCAGCGTTGATGGTGTTCATCAGAATGCGGCGCTGGCAAAGCGCGCCGTCGGCAACGACCGCTGGCGTGACAGGTGTCGAGCCCGGCGCTGTCGGCTGCTTCAGCGGCGCCTTGGCATCGAAATAGGCAAGACCACGGCAACGCATCCAGACGCTGGATTTCGCGTTGATTTCGGTCTTCCACTTCTGTGCACCGGTATCGGCGTCGAGAGCGATGACATTGTTGTGCGGCGTGCACACAAACACGGTGTCGCCCACCTGCAGCGGCGTCTCCTGATCTTCCGCACCGTTCGCGCCGGGGCTGATCGGGGTATCGCCGGTGCGATAGGTCCATGCGACCTCAAGGTTCTTGACGTTGTCCCGGTTGATCCCGTCAAGCGCGACAAAGCGGCTACCGCCTGCCGTATTGCCGTAATGCTCCCAGTTCTTCTGCTCCGTTTCCGGCGTCACCGGCGTCAGCGCAGCGACCTCACCATTAAACGCGACGGTCGGATGCGGCACGAACATGCCGGCAAAACCGGCAGCGGACGCGATGGCCAAAACGGCGGCCAGGGCAAAGGAGGTGCCGTAAGCCGGCGTTTTGCCAGCCGCGCGGCGCAGCAGCGGATAGGAAAGCGCAACCACCGTGGCGCCCACACCCAATGCCAGCAGGCGGGAGATGAGCGGCCAGAAGTGCAATCCGGCTTCCCAGAATGCCCAGACACCGCTCGCGATGAAAACAAGGCCGAACAGCAGCGCGCCAGCGGGCTTGCGCAATACGATGAGCAGGCCGGAGACGATCAGCGCGATACCCGCCACGACGAAATAAAGGCTGCCGCCGAGTGCTGCGAGCTTCCCGCCGCCGATGGCGAAGAACAGGCCCGCGGCAATGATGACGGCGCCGAGCACCAACAGCCATAATCTGGCTGGAAGCGACGATGAGGTTGCTGGTTTACTCATGAATTAAATATCCGGTTAGGAGAGCCGCCGCGAAGGCTGACGCCCGATGATCGTTCAATGTCCGGCAAGACCGGGACAGTCCGCCGCACTTGCGGCTGAGCGAAGATGCGATGAAGGCGGCGCGGATGAACGGGGAACAATGCTGGGGAAGACTTCCGTGGTGACTGTCATTTTGACCCATTCACTGCAGGTTTCCGCCGGCCCGGTGGACGGCAGATTAGACGCTCGAATAAATCCTCCCCGGCCCGGAGACTGCCAGCATCGCTTGTTGACGCCAGAGAACCGAGACCTTGGGCGTGGTATAACGTCGCCTGCGACAAGATGACAATGCTCAAGACAGGCAAATTTGATAAGCTATACTTATACCATGTAACCTCGCCGAAAAAGACCTGCCCGCCGATGGATATTCGACAACTTACAATCTTCGTGGAAGCCGCAAGGGCCAGAAATTTTCGTGCCGCCGCCTTGCAGCTCGGCATCGCCCAGCCTGCCGTTACCCAGCGTATCCGGCAACTGGAGGAAAACCTGGGCTTCAAGCTCTTTCACCGCATCAGTCGCGGCGTGGAACTCACGCCAGCGGGCCAGTCGATGCTGCTCGATGCGGAGGAAATCCTTGCCCGCACCAGGGGCGCGCTGGAAAAAGCGCACCAGATCAGGCGAGGCCAGCTCGGCACGCTGCGTATCGGCTTCGGCACCAGCGTGATGGCGGAACACAAATTGCCGGCGCTGATCACCCGTTATGGAAGCGACCATAGGGAGATCACGCTTGAACTTCTGCCCGGCATGACGATGGAACAGTTGATCGAGCAGGTGGCGACGCGCAAGACCGACGTGGCCTTCATTCGCGCACCCCTGCCCCAGTTGCCGCAAGGGCTGAGGGCTAAGCCCTTCGATCGCGCGAAACTATGCATCGCCCTGCCGGAACAGCATCCGCTTGCGTCCCGCGACAGACTTTCGATTAGCGATATTGCGCAGGAAAAACTGCTGCTGCCGGTAGACGAGATCGGCCTCGGCCTCAGCAGCAGCGCGCTCTCGCTGTTTGAGGATGCAGGCTGCGAACCGCAAATCGCTATGCGCATCGCCAACGTCAATACCATCCTTGCCCTTGTGGCAGCGGGTGCGGGAATTTCCATTCTGCCGGAAAACACGGCGCGCTCCATCAGAGGCGTCACTGGTGTGCCGCTGGACAGCGCCGATCCCTGGTCGGATTGCGTACTGGTCGTCCGGCGGGGTCAGCTTGCCCTTCACGTAGAGGCCTTCGTAAATATGGCGCAGCAGGCCTACAGCGCCGGTCCGCAATTCGAACAATACGACTTAATCGATTGAATCGTCCGCAAATTTCGCAACAGCTAAATTTGCTGCACTGAACAACATTCAAAGCTTGGCAGGCGCGCGAAAAATACAATAACAACGGCGGATATTTTTACACGTTTATCGACAGGAAAGCACGCACAGCCCATGTCCGACACCACGAAAACCGCCAGCCCCAGAACATCGGTTACGGATCAGGAAGCACTGGATTTCCACTCGCAAGGCAGACCGGGGAAACTGGAAATCACCCCGACCAAGCCGATGGCGACGCAGCGGGATCTGTCGCTCGCCTATTCGCCGGGTGTGGCTGTGCCGGTGAAAGCGATCGCCGAAAATCCGGCCACCGCTTACGACTATACGACGCGCGGCAACATGGTGGCGGTCATCTCCAATGGCACGGCGATCCTCGGTCTCGGCAATCTCGGCGCGCTCGCCTCCAAGCCGGTCATGGAGGGCAAGTCGGTTCTGTTCAAGCGCTTCGCCGATGTCGACTCCATCGACCTTGAAGTGGACACAGAAGACGCCGACGAATTCATCAATTGCGTGCGTTACCTCGGCCCCTCCTTTGGCGGCATCAATCTGGAAGACATCAAGGCGCCCGAATGTTTCATCATCGAAAGCCGCCTGCGCGAGTTGATGGACATTCCCGTCTTCCATGACGACCAGCACGGCACCGCCATCATCGCCGCCGCCGGCCTCATCAACGCCATCGAGCTGACCGGCCGCGACTTCAAGACGACGAAGCTCGTCTGCAACGGTGCGGGCGCCGCCGCCATCGCCTGCATGGACCTCATCAAGGCCATGGGTTTCAACCCTGAAAACATCACGCTTTGCGACACCAAGGGCGTTATCTATCAGGGCCGCACCGAGGGCATGAACCAGTGGAAATCCGCGCATGCGGTGAAGACCGATAACCGCACGCTGGTGGAAGCCATGAAGGGGGCGGACGTGGTGTTCGGCCTGTCCCAGAAAGGCGCCTTCAGCGAAGAGATGATCCGCTCGATGGCACCGAAGCCGATCATTTTTGCGATGGCCAACCCGGACCCGGAAATCACCCCCGAAGAAGTCGCCCGCATCCGTGATGACGCCATCATGGCGACCGGGCGTTCGGATTATCCGAACCAGGTCAACAATGTTCTGGGCTTCCCCTACATCTTCCGCGGCGCGCTCGATGTCCGCGCCAGCCAGATCAACGATGCGATGAAGATTGCCGCCGCACAGGCGCTGGCCGACCTTGCCCGCGAGGATGTGCCGGATGACGTGGCCGCCGCCTATCAGGGCAACCGTCCGCGCTTCGGATCGCAATATATCATTCCGGTTCCGTTCGACCCGCGCCTGATCTCGGCCATTCCGGTGGCCGTTGCCCGGGCCGCCATCGAAACCGGCGTCGCCCGCCGCGAGTTGCCCGATCTCGACGCCTATGCCCGCGAGCTTTCCGCCCGACGCGACCCCATGGCTTCGACAACGCAGCGCCTTTACGAGCGGGTGCGCCAGTCGCCCAAGCGGGTTGTCTTTGCCGAGGCGGAAGAAGAACAGGTTATGCGCGCGGCGATTTCGTTTACCGCGCAAGGGCTTGGTACCGCCATCCTGCTCGGCCGCGACGACATCATCAAGGCCAATGCGGAGCGCGCCGGCATCGATCTCGACCGTGCGAATATCGAGATCACCAATGCCCGCCTCTCCAGCCGCGTCGATGCCTATGTCGATTATCTCTATGCGCGATTGCAGCGCGGCGGCTTCCTGCTGCGCGATGTGCAACGCCTGGTCCACAACGACCGCAACCACTTCGCCGCCTGCATGGTGGCGATGGGCGACGCGGATGCCGTGGTCACCGGCGTTACCCGCAACTATTCCACGGCGCTGGAGGATATCCGCCGCTGCATCAACACCAAGCCTGGCCACCGCGTCATCGGCGTTTCGCTGGTCGTGTCGCGCAACCGCACCGTCTTCGTGGCCGACACAGCCGTGCACGACATGCCGTCCGCTGAAGACCTGGCCGATATTGCCGAAGAGGCAGCCGGTCTCGCCCGCCGTTTCGGTTACGAACCGCGCGTGGCCATGCTCGCCTACTCCACCTTCGGCCAGCCGACCGGCGAGCGCTCCGACAAGGTCCGCGAAGCGGTGAAGATCCTCGACAAGCGCAACGTCAATTTCGAGGTCGACGGCGAAATGTCGGCCGATGTCGCGCTCAACCATCAACGCATGCAGAGCCAGTATCCCTTCGCCCGCCTTTCCGGTGCGGCCAACGTGCTGGTCATGCCCGCCATCCATTCCGCCTCCATCTCCACCAAGATGTTGCAGGAACTGGGCGGCGCAACCGTCATCGGCCCGCTTCTCGTCGGCCTCGACAAGTCGGTACAGATCACCTCGATGGGCGCCAAGGACAGCGATATCGTCAACATGGCGGCGATCGCGGCCTATAATGCCGGTCGGTGAGACGGGCTGGACATTGCGGCGCATTTCTTCTCCCCGGCGGGGAGAAGGCGAAAACTGCGCCAGCTCGCTTCTTAAAGAACAAGATTCTACGATTTTAAATTCTTAGGTTATTTTTTCTCATTAGAGAACTTATTGGAACACGATTTTATTTATGAGATTTTTGGCGCAAAGCCAATTCTCGCTCTCGGCGGGCGCGTCATGTAGTTTCCATCTACAATAAAAAGGAAATACCAATGGCCCTCTCCTTCTCCAGATTTGCCGCAAAACTCATCGCAGGAACCGTCGTCGTCGCTTCGATGGCCACCGCCGCTCACGCGGATGCGACGCTCGACCGTATCAAGGGTCGTGGCAAGCTCACCGTTGGCGTCATCCTGTCCGGCGCGCCTTTCGGCTTCATCGATCCGAAGACGCAGGAGCAGAAGGGTCTCAACATCGACGTCGCCAAGGCGCTGGCAGCCGGTCTGGGTGTCGAACTGGTCACCGAAACCGTGACCCCGCCCAACCGCGTGCAATTCCTGCAGCAGGGCAAGGTCGATATCCTGATCGCCAACATGCAATACACGGAAGAGCGCGCCAAAACGCTCGGTTACGTGCCCACCCCCTATGACCGTCAGGGCGGCGCTGCTATCGGCCGCAAGGATTCGGGCATCAAGGACTGGTCGGACCTGAAGGGCAAGATCGCCTGCGTTTCGCAGGGCTCCAACTACACCCAGCCGCTGATCGAGCAATATGGCGCGCAGGTAAAGGCGCTGCCGAGCCAGCCGGAATCGCTGCTGGCGCTGAAGGGCGGCAATTGCGACGTCTCCGTGCACGTCAACGGCACGCTGAGCCTGATGCTTCAGGACCGTGCCGACGAGTGGAAGGATTACGGCATCCTCATCCCGACCGATCTTATCCCTTCTGACTCCGTCATCTGGCTGCGCAAGGGCGAGGCCGACACCCAGGCCGCGCTCGACAAGGTCGTCAAGGAATTGCACGCCTCCGGCAAGATGATCGAATTCGCCAAGGCCAACCGCCTGCCGAGCATCGGTTATATGGAAGAGCAGAAGGCGAAGCTTTCCGCTGCGCAGTAAAAAGACAGGTTCCGGGTTTTCTCCTCCTAGCAGCAAGGGCGGCGGGAGATGACGATGCGAACGCGGAGCGGTTTACCTAATCATCAAGAACGGCCGGTTTCACCCGCCGTTCTTTTCTGCTTTATAACAAGGCAGGTCATTCTGGCGCCGCCTGTCGGGCGGCACCGCGACAACAGCATGGATTTCCGATGCAGGATGCATTTATAGCGCGCTTCATAGAACTGGCCGCGCATATCGGCCTCAACTATGACTTTCTGAACAGCGGCTACGAGGTTCAGATCTGGCTCGACGGCATGAAGATGACGCTGATCCTCGTGGCCGTCACCCTGCCGCTCAGCCTCATCTTCGGCTTCATTTTCGCGGCCATGCTCACTTCAGGCAAGGTCTGGCTCGCCGGACCCGTGCGCGCCTATGTGGAACTGACCCGCAACACGCCGACGCTGGTGCAGCTGATGTGCGGTTTCCTCGTGCTCAACATGCTGATTTCCAACGCACTTGGCGGCGCGCAGAACAATCCGCTCACCCCGTTCTTCTGGGTCGTCGCCATCACCGGCCTGCACGTTGCCGCTTTCCATGCGGAGGCGCTGCGCGGCGGCATCGAGGCGGTGCCAGCCACCACCATCGAGGCGGCGCGCTCAATCGGCTTCAGCTCCTTCGATATCTTGCGCTATGTGGAGTTTCCGCTGGCAATCCGCACCGCGCTGCCCTCCATCATCAACAATCTCATCAATCTGGTGAAGCTCACCACCGTCGGCTCGGCGATTGCAGTCGGTGAAATCACCTATGCCTCGATCCTCATCTGGACGCAGCGCGACAATGTGGTTGAACTGATGCTGGTGATCCTCATTTTCTTCAGCATCATCAATTTCATTGTCGCAAGGGCGGGTCTGTGGCTCGAACGGCGACTTGCGGTTCCGGGGTTCGGTCAATGAGCGCGGTGGTCTCTCCAACACAGGCGGCGAAGAAGCTGCCTTTCGGCACTATTCTTCTGTGCGGCGTACTGGTCGCCGTCGTGCTGTGGCTGGTTCTCGACCCTTCGCTCGGCCAGGTGTTGCTGGAATGGCTGCCCTATCTCGGCAAAGGTTTCGCGATGAATGTGCTGATCAGCATTCTGGCGATCGCCATCGGCACCATCATCGGCGTTGTGCTTGGCGTCATGGAGCTTGCGCCCTATCGCCTCGTGCGCGCGCCGGCGCTCACCTATGTGCAAATCTTCCGCAACGCCCCGCATCTAGTGCTGATTTTCGCCGCGACCTACATCTTCCCCTTCGAGATCGTCGCTTTCGGCAACTACATTCCCTTCCCTGACTGGATCAAGGCGGTCGTCGGCCTCGCCATTCCGGCAAGCGCCCACATCGCCGAAATCACTCGTGGCGCGATCCAGTCCATTCCGACAGCGCAATGGGAAGCGGCGCAGGGCCTCGGCTTTTCGCGCAACCAGACGCTGCGCTGGATCATCCTGCCGCAATGCGTGAAACGCTCGCTGCCGCCGTGGATGAACCTTTACTCCTCGATTACCATGGGCACGGCGCTCGCCTCGCTGGTCGGCGTGCATGAGCTTCTACATGCGGCAACTGATGCCAGCACCGCCGTGCAGCGCAACGATTTCACCGTCGTGGTTTATCTCACCGTCCTGATGGCGTTCTTCCTGTTCTGCTATCCTGTGTCCCGTTTCACGCAGCGCCTCGAGCGGCGCTTCGCCTCCCGCTGATTGGAATACACCATGTCCGCATCCGCACCGCAAACCGCCGCTAATGCTCTGGTTGAACTGGAAGGCGTGCACCTGTCCTTCGGTGACAATCAGGTCCTGAAAGGCATCGATCTTACGGTCAACAAGGGCGACGCCGTTTCCATCATCGGCCCTTCCGGCTCCGGCAAATCCACGATCCTGCGCTGCATCAACGGCCTGCTCATTCCGCAATCGGGCAAGATCACCGTCGGCGGCACCCGTGTCGATCAGCTGAAAACCGAGGCCGAGCGCATAACGTTGCGCAAGCGCATCGGCATCGTCTTTCAGCAGTTCAACCTCTTCCCGCATCTGACTGTCATGGAAAACATCACCATCGCGCCCATCAAAATCCTCGGCACGCCAAAGGCGGAGGCCGAACGTCATGCCCGCGAATTGCTGGAAAAAGTGCGTCTGTCGCAGAAGGTAGACGCCTATCCCGGCCAGCTTTCCGGCGGCCAGCAGCAACGCGTGGCCATTGCCCGCGCACTCGCCATGCGGCCGGAACTGGTGCTGTTCGACGAAGTCACTTCCGCGCTCGACCCGGAAACCGTCGGTGAAGTGCTCGCCGTCATCCGCGATCTCGTCAATGACGGCATGACCAGCATTCTCGTCACCCACGAAATGCGTTTTGCCGAGGAAATCAGTGATAATATCGTCTTCACCGAAAACGGCCTGATCGTCGATCAGGGAACGCCGGAGCACATCTTCTACAAATCGACCAATCCACGCATCAACGCCTTTGTCAAAGGTCTCGGAGGACAGGTGGCACGGGTTGCTGACGGCGAAGGGATCTGATGCCATGACCGCCGACCAAAAGCTCACGCTTCATCTGGCCGAGGCCATCGCCGCCTCCGATCCGCTCCGCGACGAAGAGGCGGTAGCGATTGCCCGCACGGCGCTGATAGACTTTTTCGCCTGCGTGCTGGGCGGCGCTTCAGACAGAAGCACGACAGTCCTGATCGACAGCTTTACGCCAGGCACATCCGGCATGGCAGGCATTATCGGCCACGATCTGCGCACGGATGTCTTTACTGCCGCCCTCATCAACGGCCATGCCGGGCATGTGCTGGACTATGACGATGTCCACGGCAGCGTACGCGGCCACCCAACAGTCGCTATCATCCCCGCTCTGCTGGCCGTTGCGGTCGAGGAAGGCTCGACGGCGGACGCCTTCATCGCCGCCTATATCGTCGGGTTGGAAACCATGGCGCGGATTGGCCTGTCGCTCGGGACCAAACATTACGAAAACGGCTTCCACGCCACCGCCACCCTCGGCCCCATCGGCGCTGCGGCAGCCATCGCCCACCTTCTGAAGTTCAATCCGCAAACCACCGCCGTGGCGCTTGGCCTCGCGGCCACGCAATCGGCCGGGCTTCGTCTGCAATTCGGTTATGATGCGAAGCCACTGCATGCCGGACTTGCCACACGCGCCGGCCTTACCGCCGCACGGCTGGCACGATCAGGTTTTCAGGGCGCGCCGGATTTTCTGGACAACCCGATCGGCTTTTATTCCGCCTTCGCCTTCGGTGCCGAACAGCCGAAACGGGTCCTGTCGGGCTGGGGTTCGCCCTGGCAGATCGTCTCGCCTGGCCTCACCCTCAAAGCCTTTCCCTGCTGCACCGCCAGCCACCCCGTCGCCGTCGGCGCGCTTGCGTTACGCAACCTGCATGACCTGACGCCGGATGAAATTGAAACCGTCGTCATCACCTTTCCGCCGGGTGGCGATGCCGCCCTTGTCGGCTCGGCTACGCCCGTCACCGGTATCGATGCGCGCTTCAGCGCCGAATATGTCTTTGCCGCCGCACTTGCCGATGGAGCGCTTGGCATTAGCCATTTCGACGAAAGCCCGGCGCGTACCGACCTGCTTGAACTCTCGGCAAAAGTCTCGCGCCGGCATGACGAAACTGCCCGCCGTCTCTCGCCCGATCCGACCACCCGTTTCGTGGTCATCGACGTGACGAAGAAGGATGGCACGGCACTCTCGCGCCGTATCGACGGCCTGCCCGGCATCGATGACCCCACGGAAAAATTTGCCGATGCCACCGGCGGCAATGAAAAACTCGCTGGAATTCCGGCACTGGTGCGGAGCATGAAAACCGCAGCCGATCTCAAGAAGCTCGAAACGCTTCTGGCAACACAAATATAACTCGACCGACATGAAGGCATGATCCCATGACCACGACGACCCGCAAAAGACAGATGCATCTCGGCCTTTTCCTGCAGGGCGCAGGACACCACGTTTCCGGCTGGCGTCATCCGGAGGCGGAAGCCGGCAGCGAGAATTTCGACCTTTTGACCCGCGTCACGAAAATGGCCGAAGCTGCGAAGTTCGACATGGTGTTTCTCGCCGACGGCCTGACCAGCGGCGTCGACGCCCATCCCTCGATGATCGCCCGTTTCGAGCCGCTGACCCTGCTTGCGGCACTTGCCATGGTGACCGACAAGATCGGTCTGGCCGCCACCGCCTCCACAACTTACGGTGAACCTTACCACACCGCCCGTGCCTTCGCCTCCATCGATCATCTGAGCCATGGCCGCGCGGCATGGAACATCGTCACCACATCTTACGCCCGCACGGCGGCAAACTTCTCCAAGAGCCATCCCGAGCATGACGAGCGTTATGCCGTGGCGGAAGAATATGTGAACGTGGTGCGCGGCCTTTGGGACAGCTGGGACGACGACGCCTTCGTCAAGGACAAGCAGGCGGGCCGTTACGTCGATCCTGAGAAGGTCCATATTCTCGATCACGAAGGCAAATATTTCACGGTCAAGGGGCCGCTCAATATTCCGCGCTCGCCGCAGGGTCACCCGATTCTCATTCAGGCCGGCTCCTCCGGGCCAGGTCAGGATCTAGCCGCCCGCACCGCCGATATCGTCTTCACCGCCCAGCAGGCGATTTCCGAAGCGCAGGCCTTCTACACCAGCCTCAAGGCGCGGGTGGAGAAGTTCGGCCGCGATCCGGCCGGCGTCGCCGTGATGCCGGGTTTCATGCCGATTATCGGCAAGAGCTTCGAAGAGGCCGGCGAAAAGCTGAAGGAACTGAACCGCTGGACCGATATCAAGAGCGCCATGCCGCTGCTTGAGGAGCGCATCGGCCACAGCCTTGCCGAATACGATCTCGACGGCCCGCTGCCGGATCTGCCGATCTCCGACCAGTTGCGCAGTCGCGCCGAACTTCTGACCGAACTGGCGCGCCGTGAAAAGCTGACGATCCGTGAACTGGCGCTGCGTGTTGCAGCAGGACGCGGCCATCATATCGTCATGGGCACGGCGAAAGACGTGGCCGACCGCATGCAACAATGGTTCGAAAATGGCGCAGCCGACGGCTTCAACGTCATGCCACCCTTCTTCCCCGGCGGGCTGGAAGAATTCACCCGCGAGGTCGTGCCGCTCTTGCAGGAACGCGGTCTGTTCCGCCTGGACTACGAGGGTTCGACGCTGCGCGACCATCTCGGCATCGAGCGACCTGCATTGCGGGGGTAATGGCATGCGGATGCTGACCGGACGCATTCGGATCACCAAACCTCGTTGAAGAACCGAAGCGGGCGCAAGCCCGCCCCTTCAGGCGGCGGCGCGGTCTGCTTGCCGACCCTGCCGAGCGGCATTCGAGAAATCTGACCGGACGGGCGATCCGTCCTCGCGCTGAACCGTGCGGCGGTTCAGTTTGAACAGGCTGACCAGTTGCGCGAGCACATCGGCTCCCTGCGCCAGCGTGGTGCTGATTGCCGTGGTGCGGGCGCTCATGGCGGCATTCTCCTGCGTCATCCGGTCCAGCTGGCCAACCGCCTTGTTGATTTCGCTGATGCCGATGGCCTGCTCGTCGGCGGCCTTGGCAATCATGTCGACATTGCCGTCGATGTGCCTGACCAATCCGTCGATCTGCTTCAGTGCCTCGCCGGTCTCACCCACCAGCCTGACGCCTTCGAGAACTTCCGCGCCGGACTTGTTGATGAGCGTCTTGATTTCCTTTGCGGCTTTGGCGGAACGCTGCGCAAGCTCGCGCACTTCCTGCGCCACCACGGCAAAACCCTTACCCGCCTCGCCCGCGCGCGCTGCTTCCACGCCGGCATTCAGCGCCAGAAGGTTGGTCTGGAAGGCGATCTCGTCGATAACGCCGATGATCTGGCTGATTTCCCGCGATGCCGTCTCGATGCGCTGCATGGCGTTGACGGTCCGCTCGACAACCTCCGTCGAGGCCGCCGTCGATGTACGTGCGCTCTGAACGAGTTTGCGCGTCTCTTTGGTATTTTCGGTCTAAGAACGGACCGTGGAGGTGATCTCTTCAAGCGCTGCCGAGGTCTCTTCCAGCGCCACTGCCTGCTCGCGCGAGCGCTCGGCGAGATTGATGGAGGCATCGCTGACTTCCTGGCTGCTTCTGCTCAGCTCGTCCGTCTGGCCGAGAACATTCTCCAGCGTCTTCTGGAATTCCGCGATGGATTTGTTGAAATCGCGTCGCAGCGTTTCGAACTCGCCCACGAACGGCCTATCCAGCGTCAGCCGGATATTGCATTGTGAAAGCCGCTCGAGTGCCGCACCAAGTTCCTCAACCGCATGCATCCGGTCGGTGACGTCAAAAGCGAATTTTACGACCTTGAAGACACGGCCCCGGTCATCGAGGATCGGATTGTAGGACGCCTGAATGAAGACGCGTTTGCCATCCTTGCCGAGCCGCATGAATTGCCCGGAGGAGAAACTTCCCGAACGAAGGTCTTCCCAGAAGGAGCGATATTCCTGGGACCGGACATAGGTCTGATCGCAGAACATCGAATGATGTTTGCCGATAATTTCTTCCGCCGTGTAACCGAGCGCGGTCAGGAAATTCTCGTTGGCGCCGAGGATCTTTCCGTCCGGCGTAAACTCGATCGTCGCCTGCGCCCGGGAAAGCGCCACCAGCTTGCCGTCATCCTCGGCGCTCTTGCGCTTCATCGAGGTGATATCGGTTGCGATCTTGACCACCTTGTAAGGTTTGCCGAAACGAAAAACCGGATTGTAAGAGGCTTCGATCCAGATATCGTCACCGCTTTTCGCACGCCGCCGGTACTGCCCTTGATCGTATTCGCCGCGCGACAGTTTTGCCCAGAAAGCCCTGTATTCGGGCGAAGCCGCGTCTTCAGGCGACAGGAACATGCTGTGGGAGCGTCCGATGAGGTCAGATTGCTGATAACCGACCGCCTTGCAGAAATTGTCGTTCGCTTTCAGAATCTTACCAGCCAGATCGAACTCGATGATCGCCTGTGAGCGGCCAAGGGCGTCGAGGATCGCAGATGCGTCCGAACCGAGATTGAAAAAGTTAGACATGCGTTCCCCCATCAATGACCGATATGCGGACCTCCTCCTCCCTTGATATCCAGGAGATGAAATCGGAGCGGTCTGCTTTCGCGCAAAACTAGCGGGACACCGTTAAATACCGATTAATGATGATCTATAACTATCAATCCGGCTACAGATTTGTCGACAAAACCGTTGCAGGCGCACGCTTTGGCCCACCGCCCTGCCTCGAACCGGAAACGCTTATTTGCCACAGTGCCGATATTTCTGCGGTCGCGGAGCGATGTGGGCTTTCAACGGAACGGCATTCATTGTTATGGCGAGCTTGAAATATTTGTGTTGCAGGAGCGCCGATGACCAAAACCCTGAAATGCGACGTGCTGGTGATCGGCACCGGCATTGTCGGTTCCATGGCGGCGCTTTACCTGCAAAATGCCGGGCGTGAGGTCGTTCTTCTGGAGCGCGGCGAGGTTGCCCGGGGCGCAAGTTCCGGCAATGCCGGCATCCTTGCCTTTCCTGAAATCATTCCCATTCCCGCCCCCGGCATCATGAAAAAGGCGCCGCGCTGGCTTTTCGATCCGCTCGGCCCGCTCAGCGTGCCGCCCGCCTATGCGCCGAAGATCGCGCCCTGGCTGTGGCGTTTCTGGCGCGCCAGCGCCGAGCGCAACTTCCGCCACGGGCTGAGGGCGCTCAGCGAAATCAACCGGCTGGCGGCAACGGAAATGGCGCATGTCGCCGCCATGCCGGAGCTTGTCCCCTTCGTTTCGAAAATCGGCACGCTCGATCTTTACGACAGCGAGGCAAGCCTCAACGCCGCCCGCAAGGACTGGGATGAAAAGGAGCAGGCAGGCTTCTCTTCCCAGCGCGTTGGCCGCAACGAGATAGACGAGTTACAGCCGGGTCTTGCACCGCAATTTCGTCACGCCATATTCTCGCCGGACGGCCTGCAGGTCTCCGATCCCTACGATTTCACCCGCGCCATTTTCGATCTGGTGATTTCCCGTGGTGGAAGCCTGCGCAAGGGCGAGGCCGAACGCATCGACGCCGTCGGCGAAAGCACGATCGTGACGCTGGAAAACGGCGACAAGATCGATGCCGACAAGGTGGTGATCGCCTGCGGCGCGTGGTCGAAGAAACTTGCCGCAACGCTTGGCAACATAGTGCCGCTGGAAACCGAGCGCGGCTACAACACCACCCTGCCCGCCGGCGCTTTCAACCTGACGCGCCAGCTTTATTTCAACGACCACGGTTTCGTCGTAACCCCGCTTTCCTCGGGCATCCGCGTCGGCGGCGCTGTCGAACTGGGCGGACTGGAACTGAAGCCGAATTTCAAACGATCGGAAGCCATGCTGAAGAAGGCGGGACGTTTCCTGCCTGGCCTCAAGGTGGAAGGCGGACAGCAGTGGATGGGGTTCCGTCCTTCGATGCCGGATTGTCTTCCCGTCATCGGCACAGCCCGCAACACAACTTCCGTCATCTATGCCTTCGGCCACGGCCATCTGGGGCTGACGCAATCGGCAGCAACCGCGCGCCTCGTGACGCAGCTGGCAAGTGGCGAAGAGACTGCGATTTCGGCCGATCCGTTCCGTCCGGGACGCTTTTCCTGAGACAGGTGGCGGGTTGGATATCAGCCAGAATGTTTCCGGTTCAGGCGGAAGCGTCAGGCTATTTCACCTGCTGCATGGAATCTTCCGGAAACTCCACCTCGGCAAAGGACGGGTAAACCTTTCGCAGGATCGTTACCTGCTGCTGGTCGCTCACGCGCAGCAAATACCAGCCCGTACCGTCGATCAGCGCCAGTGTGTGGGACTTCGCTTCAATCGTCTGGCCTCCGGTTTCCATCACCGTTTTCGTCGGAATGAGCGCATAGGGCGTTCCGTCAGACGTCTGCTCCAGGCTGATCGCCTGCGTGTCCATGGTGAATTCGGTGATCTTGACTGCCGCGAGCGCCATTTGCATCTGTGTCGTCAGAGCGCTGCGCAATTGCCCGACAGAAACACCCGCATCCTGTGCAATGAACTCGAAGATTTTCGGCGGCACCGTCCGGCCTACGGTCTCGAAATCCTGCGCATTTAATGCCGCGCTGAAACGCTCTATCTGCGTATGCAGTTTGTCCTGTTCAGACGGCGAAAGATCGCGCGACAAAGCGGGATATGACAGCGCCGCCAGCAAAAACAGACAGGATAACAGGCGTTTCATTGCATGGCCCTTCCGAACATGGCGTTTCCGGCTGACCAACATCGCCATGTTCCGGCCGGGAAACGCTCGTGAACGGAATTCAGCGCAGAAGAATGAAGCCTGCGGCCGAGAGGACGAGGAACACGATGAGACCGCCAAGGAAACCCACCGAGGTAAAGAAACCGGCGACCATCGCCAGCATCAGCACGCACAGCAACATGGTGCCGTATTTCGTCATGGCCAGAAAAGCGTTATAGGTCTTTTCGTGCTCGGCGTAGTTCATCTCGGCGCCAACTTCGACTGGACCCGTATGGTGTTCGCTCATTTCCGCTTCCCCTTTATCTCCATCCGCCATACCCGCCGCACAAGACGATTTGCTCGCCGACGATCACGGGTCCATGACGGATTCTCCGGAGCCAGAGGTAACATGAAGTCGGAGAAAAGTGCAATGGATCATTGCCTCCACGTTGCTTGTCGCAGCCGTGGAAAAGTGAAATTTAATAGGCCGTGAAAGACCGATGCTGTAGCGCACAGGGTAAAATCCGTGCACGATAAATTGTAGCAGGCGCTGCCGGGAGGGATTGCCAGAGGAGGGGTAAGCCGTTCGGAGTTGCTTTTTGAAATGCAGTTCAATAAGCACCTGCAAACAAGAAAACATCGGACTTGCTTGGCAACAGGGCATAAGCCGTCAATAAAAAATGCTGCGGTCCGGACCTTGGTTCTGGTCCTGAGGAGGGGAAAGTGAAATTTTTATTGGGAATAAGCCGTGCCGTTGATGCGGTCACCACGGTTATAGGGCAATCTGTGTCCTGGTTGTTGCTGGCGGCGGTGCTGATCAGCGCAACCAATGCGGTCGTTCGCAAGGTATTCGACATGTCGTCGAACGCATGGCTTGAGGTGCAATGGTATTTATACGGCACTGTTTTTATGCTTGCGGCGGCGTATGCGCTTCTTAAGAACGAGCATGTGCGGATCGACGTCCTGTCCTCCACATGGTCGAAGCGCACGCGTGATATCGTCGATTTCGTCCTTCACATCATTTTCCTCGTCCCCTTTGCCGGGTTGATGACCTATCTGGCCTGGCCTTGGTTCTGGAATTCCTTCAACTCCGGTGAAGTGTCGTCCAATGCCGGCGGCCTGATCATCTGGCCTGCCAAATTTGTCGTGCTGCTGGGCTTCGCCCTGCTTCTGGTCCAGGCGTTTTCGGAAATCATCAAGCGATATGCGGTGATCGCCGGATACATGGCCGATCCGCGCGAAACGGCGCTGTCGGAGCACGAAGCAGAAACCAACGGCACGGCAGGAAACTGACATGATAGATCTGATCGCGCATAATCTGCCGCTGGTAATGTTCAGCAGCGTGATGCTGATGCTGTTGCTCGGTTATCCCGTTGCCTTCACGCTTGCCGCCGGCGGCCTCATCTATTTCGTGGTGGGCGTGGAACTGTCCTGGATTTCTCCAGAAATCCGCCTGTTCTGGCCCTTGCTGCAATCCCATCCGGAACGCATTTACGGGATCATGTACAACGACACGCTGCTGTCGATCCCGTTCTTCACCTTCATGGGCATCATTCTCGAGCGTTCCCGCATGGCGGAGGACCTTCTCGATACGATCGGCCAGCTTTTCGGCCCGATCCGCGGCGGCCTCGCCTATGCCGTCATTCTCGTCGGCGCGCTGCTGGGCGCCACGACCGGCGTGGTGGCGGCCTCCGTCATGGCGATGGGCCTCATCTCACTGCCGATCATGATGCGTTACGGTTATAACCGCCCACTCGTCGCCGGCACCATCGCCGCTTCGGGCACGCTCGCGCAGATCGTGCCGCCGTCCCTGGTTCTGATCGTCATGGCCGACCAGCTCGGCCGCTCCGTCGGAGACATGTATGTCGGCGCGCTTTATCCGGCGCTTCTGATCATTGCCACCTACTGCGCTTATATCTTTGCGATTTCAATTTTCAAACCGGACATGGTGCCTGCTCTTCCAAAGGAAGCACGCACGCTCGGTAACGGCGTTACATCGCTTCTCGTGATGATCGCGCTTTCGGTGGCGCTTTATTTCCTCGGGATGCATGTGCTCTTCGCCGGCGTTGCAAGCCCGGAATGGCGGCTCGTTGCCGCGCTGGCCTTTGCCGTCCTGGCGGTTTATCTCGTTGCCCTGTTTAACAGCGCGGTGAGCAAGAAGGTCATCTCGCGTCTGGCTGAACAGGTAATCGTCGTTCTGGTGCCGCCGCTGGCACTGATCTTCCTTGTTCTCGGAACCATCTTCCTCGGCATCGCCACACCGACCGAAGGCGGTGCGATGGGCGCCACCGGCGCACTCATCCTCGCACTCGCCAAAGGCAGACTTTCGGTTGCGACGGTAAAGAATGCGCTGGATGCGACCACCAAACTCTCCGCCTTCGTCATGATGATCCTCATCGGCGCCCGCGTTTTCGGTCTCACCTTCTACGGCATCAACGGTAACGTCTGGATCGAGGAATTGCTGCTTGCCCTGCCTGGCGGGGAATACGGCTTCCTGGTCGTCGTCACGATCATCATTTTCATTCTCGGCTGCTTTCTCGATTTCTTCGAGATCGCCTTCATCATGGTGCCGTTGCTCGCTCCCGTGGCCGACAAGCTCGGCATAGACCTGGTCTGGTTCGGCATCATTCTCGGCATCAACCTGCAAACCTCGTTCCTGACGCCGCCCTTCGGTTTTTCACTGTTCTTCCTGCGTTCCATCGCCCCGAATTCCACCTGGGTGGACAAGGTCACCGGCAAAAGGATGCCGGGCGTGAAGACGACGGAAATCTACAAGGGTGTGTTTCCCTATATCGTCATCCAGTTCGCGATGATCCTGGTCGTCATCGCATTCCCCGGCCTGGTCATGACCTACAAGAGCGGCCACAGCACAGTCGATCCCAATACCGTCAAGATCGAGATACCGGGCGGCCCCGGAAGCGGCGGACTTTCCCTTCCCCCGCTTGGCGGCGGTACTTCACCGCAGCAACCCTCCATGGGCCTTCCACCGCTGAACCTGGGCGGGCCAGCCCCGGCAGCCCCGCAGGCGCCGGCCCTCGGTCTGCCGCCGCTCGATCTGGGCGGCCCGCAAAACGGACAGCAGCAACCGGCACAGCCCGACCTCGGCCAGCCGCCGAAGATCGGTCCGTAAACGCCGGCTTGCCGAACGGCCCGCGAATGCAATGTTCCCAAGGGATGGCGAAGCCTGCGGCCTCGCCATCCCTCATGACACATGCAAGCCCTACCGCGCGGCTGCACCCTCGGAAAATCGCACAACAAAAACCCCGGAGACCGAAATCTCCGGGGTTTTTGCCGGTCCGCCTTGACCGCATAATCAGAGCTTGCCGTTACGCTGCTGGATCATCATGAATGTATCGAACGTATACTCCGAAAGCTGCATCCAGAGATAACCCTCGCGCTTGAAGGCCACCTGATCCTCGTAGATCTTCTTGAAGTCAGGGTTGGATGCCGAAATATTGGCGTAGACTTCCAACGCAGCCTTGTAGCAGGCTTCGAGGATTTCCTGGCTGAATGGACGCAAGACGGCCCCTTCCGCAACAAGCTGCCGCACCGCTGTCGGGTTTTTGGCGTCATATTTCGCCATCATATTGGTGTTGGCAAAGGCACAGGCGTCCTGCAGCACCGTCTGATAGTGCTTCGGCAGGCTGTTCCACTTGTCCAGATTGACGAAGGAGTGGATGACCGGGCCGCCTTCCCAGAAGGCCGGGTAATAATAATATTTCGCAACCTTGTAGAAACCGAGCTTGTGGTCATCATAGGGACCGACCCATTCGGCAGCGTCGATGGTGCCTTTTTCCAGCGCCGGATAGATGTCGCCGCCAGCGATCTGCTGCGGCACGACGCCGAGCTTTTCCACCACCTTGCCGGCCAGACCGGCAATGCGCATCTTCACGCCCTTGAAGTCGTCGACGGTGTTGATTTCCTTGCGGAACCAGCCGCCCATCTGCGCGCCGGTATTGCCTGATATCATGCCGTAGAGATTGTGCTTGGCGTAAAACTCGTTGAGCAGTTTGTTGCCATTGCCCTCGTAGAACCAGGAATTGGTCAACCGGGCATTAAGGCCGAAGGGTATCGCCGTACCGATGGCGAAGGTCGGATCCTTGCCGACGTAATAATAGGAGCAGGTATGGCACATTTCCACCGTGCCTGATGACACGGCATCGGCCGCCTGCAGGCCGGGGACGATTTCGCCGGCGGCGAAAGTCTGGATGGTGAAATTGCCGTCCGTGGCGGCGGCGACATGCTTGGAAATATCCTCTGCGCCGCCATAGATCGTGTCGAGCGATTTCGGAAACGACGACGTCAGACGCCAGGTGATCTTTGTATTCTGTTGTGCAATGGCAGGCGCGGCAAGAGCCGTAGCAGCTCCCGCAAGCGCACCTTTTTTCATAAAGGAACGGCGATCCATCTATATCCTCCCAGATATGAACGCTGCCTGCAGCTTGAATTTCCCCTTTGCTGTTCAGGCATCAAGGCGAAGTATGCACGGTCCCGCCTTGCTGACAAGCACCCTCGCCAAGAATAAACCGCCGAAAAACCGGCCCTTTCGAGAATTTTTCGGAAGGGCCGGTACTATTCTGTTTGCAACTGAAAAGGCTTCATCCCGCCTCATACTTTAGGCGGATACATCGTGGAGGCATCACCAAACGCATGCTTGACTTGGCCCGTCGGCAGTCGCACATATTTTCGGAGATTCGCCGCCCGGAGCCGCCATGCCAAAACCCATCATCGCCGTTCCCGCCGACATCCGGCATTTCGCCGGAGCCGACTGGCACGCCGCCCAGAACCAGTATCTTTCCGCCGCGCTGAAGGTGGCCGGTGTCATGTCTTTCATCGTTCCGGCCTTCGAGGACGGCAATGAGGTCGACGCCATCCTCGACCGGGTCGATGGCCTGCTCGTGTCCGGTTCGGCCACCAATGTGCACCCTTCCCTCTACGGAAAAGAGGCGCAGGAGAGCGACGGACCATTCGATCCGGCCCGCGACGCCACCAGCCTGCCGCTTATCCGCCGCGCGCTGGAACGCGGCATTCCAATGCTTGCCATCTGTCGCGGCATTCAGGAGCTGAACGTGGCGCTGGGCGGTACCCTTGCTTCCGAAATACAGGAACAGCCCGGCATCTGGGACCACCGCAAGCCAGAACATGACGACCGCGACGTGTCGTTCGCCATTCGCCAGCCCGTGCAGGTGCGCGAAGGCTCCTGTATTGCGCAACATCTCGGCGTATCGGGCGAAATCCAGATCAATTCGCTGCATCGGCAGGCGATTGCTGAAACGGCGCCACGCCTGCAGGTGGAGGCGACGGCGGCGGACGGCACCATCGAGGCCGTTTCCGTGATCGACGCCAAGGGCTTTGCCGTTGGTGTGCAATGGCATCCGGAATATTGGGCCGAGACGGATGCCCCCTCGCGAGCCTTGTTCGAGGCCTTCGGCAAGGCTGTTTACGAGTACCGAAACAGCAAGGCCTGAAACCGGCCTCTTTCCTCCAACGCAAATCAAGCCTTCATCGCCAGGGCATAAAAAAAAGGGGCAAGCCTGAAAGCTTGCCCCAAGTCCGGGAGGAGGAGTGTTTAGCGCTTTGCGCGTTTCTTCTGTCGGTAAACGTCGGCGACGACGGCGGCCACGATGATCAGACCTTTGACGATCTCCTGGTAATAGGCATCGACCCTGAGGAACGTGAAACCGGATGTCATGACGCCGAGAATGATGGTGCCGATCACCGTTCCGGTGATGCGGCCAGCACCGCCGGCGAGCGAAGTGCCGCCGATAACGGCTGCGGCGATAGCGTCGAGTTCATACATCACGCCCATGCCGGCCTGCGCCGTCTGTGCACGGGCAGCGGTGACGACGCCGGCAAGACCGGCCAGCATGCCGGCAATGGCATAGACCTTGATCAGATGCGCCTCGATATTGATACCGGAAACGCGGGCGGCCTGCTGGTTGGCGCCGATGGCATAGGTGAACTTGCCATAACGCGTGTAACGCAGCGCGACATGGAAAATGACGGCAACGACGAGGAAAACCACGACCGGCCACACGCCCGTGCCGATGAAGGTGAAACCATCGGTCAGGCCGGAGATCGGCTGACCCTTCGTGTACCATTTGGAAAGACCGCGCGCCGTCACCATCATGCCAAGCGTTGCGATGAAGGGCGGGATTTTCGTGCGCGCGATAAGTTGCCCGTTGATAAAACCGGCCAAAGCGCCCGCCAAAATGCCGACAGCCAGCGGCATGAAGAAAGGCAGATCGGTAAGACCCGGATAAAGCGCGCGCGGCCACGTGGAGGATTGCCCCACACTGGCGGATAACATCGCTGTCAGGCCGACCACCGAACCGGAAGACAGATCGATGCCGCCGGTGATGATGACCTGCGTGACGCCGACGGCGATGATGCCGATGACCGACACCTGCAGGATCATGATCGTCAGGCGCTGCTGGTTCATCAGAAAGCTCTGGCCGATGAAAATCCAGCCGAGTATTTCATAAACCAGCGCGATGCCGATCAGCACGAAAAGTATATTTGCTTCCGGCGGTATGCGCCGATGCGGCTTGCGTCCGGATTTTGCATCCAACTCTGCGTTGGCGGCGGCGTTCGTAGTCATAGTCATTCCTCCTCGAAAAATCCCGGCGCGCCTCACCGCGATGCGAGATCCATCACCTTCACCTGTGTGGCTTCACTTCTGTCAAGGAAACCCGTCACGCGACCTTCATGCATGACCATGATACGGTCGCTCATGCCCAAAACCTCCGGCATTTCGGAGGAAATCATGATGACGGCGACGCCATTTCGTGCCATCTCGCAGACCAGCTTGTGAATTTCCGCCTTGGCCCCGACATCGATGCCGCGCGTCGGCTCGTCCAGAATGAGAATACGCGGCTTGGTCAGCATCCAGCGGCCGATCAGCACTTTCTGCTGGTTGCCGCCTGACAGATTTTCGATACGCTCGTAAAGATTGGGCGTCTTGACCCGCAGCTTGCGGCACATGTCCTCGCAGGCTTCGGACAGCGCGTTTTCCTGCACGAAGCCATTGGCGACATATTTGTCCTGCAGGACGGCGATCTGCATGTTCTCCAGAATATTGAGGATCAGCAGGCACCCGGTATCCTTGCGGTCTTCCGTCAGGAACGCCATACGGTGGCGGATCGCCTCCGTCGGGCTCATGATCGAGACTGGTTTGCCGTTGATTTCTACGGTGCCCGAAGAGGCCGGCGTAACGCCGAACACCGTTTCCGCCACATTCGAGCGACCCGAGCCCACCAGACCCGCAACGCCTAAAATTTCCCCGGCGCGGACATCGAACGAAACATCGTGGAACACACCCTTGAGCGTCAGGTTTTTAACCGACAGCACCACGTCGCCGATCGGAACCTCTTCCTTCGGGAACATCTGGGTGATTTCGCGGCCCACCATCATGTGGATGATGTCGTCACGCGTCACATCGGTGGAAGCGTGGGTGCCGATATATTTGCCGTCGCGGAAGACGGAAAATTCATCGGCGATCTCGAACAGCTCGTTCATCTTGTGGGTGATGTAGACGATGCCGATACCGCGTTCCCTGAGGTCACGGATGATGCGGAAAAGATGCTCGACCTCGCGTTCCGTCAATGCCGAGGTTGGTTCGTCCATGATGAGAACGTCGGAATCGTAAGAAACCGCCTTGGCGATCTCGACCATCTGGCGGCTCGCAACCGATAGCTCGCCGACGCGCATCTCCGGATCGAGATCGATACCGAGCCTTTCGAGCAGCGTCTGGGTGCGACGATACATTTCGCCATGGTCGATAAAGCCCAGCCGGTTTTTCGGCTCGCGGCGTATCCAGATGTTTTCCGCCACCGTCATATAAGCCATCAGATTGAGTTCCTGATGGATCATCGCGATGCCGTTTTCGAGCGCGTCGAGCGGTGAATCGAGACGTATCGCAGCGCCCTTCAGGCGAATTTCGCCGACGTCCGGCTGATAGATACCCGCGAGAATCTTCATCAGCGTCGATTTGCCGGCACCATTCTCGCCCATCAGCGCGTGCACGGTGCCGCGCTTGAGATGGAACGAAACATCATCGAGCGCGACGACGCCGGGAAACTCCTTGCGTATGCCGTCCGCCGCGAGAAGATATTCTGCATTCGGCACTGCGCCACTGGCGCGCACGGCGGCCATTGTCGATGGACTGACGACCATCTCATCCTCCACGATAGACAAAAATGACCGGAGAACGGCTCTGCCAAACGGCGTGGCTCCCCGGGGAGGTTTACAGCGCCATGTCGATCACGACACAAAAAGGCGCTGTAACAATTTGAATTCACTGAAATTCTACTATCATGCTTCGGCCCGGAGCCTGGCGTTCCGGTTACCGTCCATATCCGGCATTTGCTTCCGGGATTGGTTTAAGCGGTCGCAAATGCCGGTAGTGGATCGTCAGTTCTTGGCTACGTAGTCCTTGACGTTTTCCGGCGTGACTAGCTGGAAGGGAATGTAGACCTTCTTCTCAACCTTGTCGCCCTTGACGAGCTTCAGCGCGGCATCGAGAGCGCCCTTGCCCTGGCCGGCCGCGTCCTGGAACACCGTCACGTCGAGATCGCCCGCCTGCATGGCGGCAAGGGCGTCCTGCGTGGCGTCCACACCGGCAACTACATAGTCCTTCATGTCCTTGCCAGCGGCCTTCAGCGCCTGAACGGCACCGATCGCCATTTCATCATTATTGGCGATGACGGCGTTGAACTCGATACCGCTGGACAGCCAGTTGGTGACGAGGTCGGAACCCTGGGTGCGCTGCCAATTGGCGGTCTGTTCTTCCACCACGGAAATGCCCTTACATTCATCGGTCTTCAGAACATCGTGAACGGCCTGCGTGCGCATGCGTGCGCCCTGATTGGACAGTTCGCCCATCATGATCACGGCCTTGCCCTTGCCACCGAGAAGCCGGCAGACTTCCTTGGTTTCGAGCGTGCCCGCCACCGTTTCTTCCGATGCCACAAAGGCCTGGCCGTCCGGCAGGTTATCCACGTTCACCGGCTGACGGTTCACGTAAACCAGCGGAATCTTGGCCTCAGTGGCGAGTTTCGACATTGCCGCCGTCGCATCCGTATCAACCGGATTGACGATGATCGCGTCGACCTTGGAGGCGATAAAGTTCTGGATCTGGCTCTGCTGCTTGGCAACGTCGTTCTGCGCGTCCTCAACTTGCAGTGTGACGCCTTTCAGTCCCTTGGAATAATCCTGCATGCCGTTGCGCAGCACAGTCAGGAAGTTGTCGTCGAACAGGGCCATCGAAACACCGACGGTCTCGGCATGTGCCGCCGTGCCCAAAAGCACAGATATGGCCGCACTGATAATAAGCTTTTTCATTATTTTCTCCTCCTCGGTGTCCGGCGCCACCTCTCCCAGCCGGAAACGGACCCGAAAGTCCGCCGCTAACTCCTCACAGTCAGAAAACGGAATAATGAAACCGAAATTCTTATGTTCGATATATTTATTCCATTTTTAGCTCGAACGTCAATGCTTTCTTCGTCGCCACGGGACAAGGCGGCAAACAAAGCGGTGATGATCAGGGGATTATGGCTCATGCTCTTGCTGAGCACTTTCACGGAAGTCGCTGGGCGGCCTGTGATAAAGCTTCACGGACAGACAGGAAGAGTGGGTTGGGCGCGAAAAACCCCCGCCGCGCCTTATCGGTGAAAACCGGGCATTACATCCGCCGGAATGGGACAGACATAGTCGCTGCCTTCGGTTTTCTCCGGCCATTCTTTGTGGGGCTCTGGCTACCAGTTCGGGCGAGGTCGTCAGCGAAAGACCCGTCAAGGCATACGTTTGGCGGCCTGCGCCATAGCCTTGTGGGTGGCCGGACTTTGCCCTGCGCCACCACCCGTCAGATGAGCGGATTGGTTCCGATCACCCGTTACAATTCCACCTCATAAACCCTGTCGTGGGTGGCGACACGGGCCTCTCCTGAAGGCGTCACCCAGCCCCGGAACATGCCGGGCGTATTATAGGGCGCGGCAATGCCACCTTCGGCATCGATCGCGACAAGACCGGCACCGATATCGTAGGGCGCCAGATCCTTATGGACGAGATTGCCGGCGGCGGTCTCCAGATCTTGCCCAAGATAGGCGACGCGGGACGCGATCTCATGGCCGACGACGTAGCGGATGAAAAACTCACCCTTACCGGTGCCGGAAACCGCACAGGCGCCGTCGCGTGCGTAGGTCCCTGCCCCGATCACCGGGCTGTCACCCACCCGGCCATCCGGCTTGTTGGTATATCCGCCTGTGGAGGTCGCTGCTGCGAGATGTCCCGCCGCATCGAGCGCCACGGCACCGACGGTTCCGTGTTTTTCGTTTTCTGTCGCTTCGGTTCCTGTCGCGGCATGGACCTTCATGGCCGCCAGCGCCTCGACCCGCTTTTGCGTGGTGAAATAGGACTGAGGCTCCGTGGCAAGCTTCTTCTCCTGCGCAAACCGGTCAGCCGCTTCGCCGGTAAGATAGACCGCACGTTCATCCACCATGAGCGCACGTGCCGCCTTCACCGGGTTTCGGATGGCGCGGGACGCACTGATCGCGCCCGCCGCCAGGGTCTTGCCGTCCATGATCGACGCGTCGAGTTCGTGAATGCCATTCTCGTTGAGCGCCGCCCCATGGCCTGCGTTGAAATGCGGGCTATCCTCCATGACGATGACGGCCGCTTCAACCGCTTCCAGCGCCGTTCCGCCAGCCTTGAGCACACCATAACCGGCACGCAGCGCCGCCGCCAGATCGTGGCGCGCAGCCTCCCATTCCTCCGGCGTCATGCTGTCTTCCGGCATCACGCCGCAACCGCCGTGAATGGCCAATGCGATCTTCGTCATGTCCTCACTCCACTGTCGCCCCGCCGCCGGCCGGGCCTCTTATCGTCAATGAAAGGCGATATCGCCGATGACCCGTACCCGTACCCGCCGAGCGCCGCCCGGCAGATAGGCGATGGGAATATCCTCCACCTCAAGGGTCTTGAGGCTCGCGCGCTCTGCTCCCGAAGCGACCGCCGCGTTCTGCGCTTCGGTCTCGGCTTTCGCAAGGGCCTCGTCGCGGCTCAATCCGGAAAAGACCTGATCCACTTCGCCCGAAACCTGCGCCATCGCCGCACCGAGCGCATTGGCAACGCCTGCATTTTCCACCCGCAGTACCTCGGATGCGCCCGGAACCCGCTCCGGTATCAGGAATGCCCCGCCGCCGACCGCAACCAGCGGCACGTCTTCGGCCGAAGTCTTCATCTGGTCGAAACTGTCAGCCACCATGTCGCGGATACGGCCGAGCGTCGCCTGTACGAATGCCAGATCGAGGTCCTTCACACGTTCCCTGTCGCCCATCTCGATCAAGCCTGCGGCCACCGCAATATCCGATGTCGTCAGTGTCTCGCCGCCGAAAACGCGGGCTTCGGTCAGGATGCGATACCCCACCGAGCGCGGGCCTATCTTACCTGTCTGCGGGTCGACAATGGTGCCGCCACCAAGTGCGATCGGCAGAAGATCGGGCATGCGGAACAGGGTACGTACTCCGCCAATATGGACGATATTGTTTGCCTCACGCGGAAAACCACCGACAAGGCAACCGATATCGGAGGTGGTGCCGCCAACATCCACCACCATGGCATCGGAAAGCCCGGTGAGGAAGGCCGCGCCGCGCATCGAGTTGGTGGGGCCGGAGGCGAAGCTGTGCACGGGATTTGCGGCAGCCACATCCGCCAGCGCCACGGTACCGTCGTTCTGGGTCAGATAGAACGGCGCCTTCACACCCGCTTCGCGCAGTGCATCCGAAAATGCCTGTACCGTGGTCTTGCCCAATGTCTGCAAGGTGGCATTCAGAAGTGCGACGTTCTCGCGCTCCAGCAGCCCGATGCGTCCGAGCGTGTGGGAAAGCGTGATGCGTGCATCGGGGATCACCGAACGGACGATCTCCGCCGCCCTCACCTCGCACTCCGTCGTCAACGGCGAGAAGGTCGCGGAAATGGCGATGGAGGTGATGCCCGCATCGCGGATTTTCATCGCCGCTTCACGGGTTTCGTCCGGGATCATCGGCACCAGCGGGCTGCCATCATATTCATGGCCGCCATGAACCATGAAGATCAGCGGATCGACAGCGTCATGGAGGTCTTTCGGCCAGTCGCACATGGGCGGCAGCGAAGAACCGGTCGGCAGCGCGATGCGAATGGCCGCAACCCGCTCCAGCCGGGCGCGCTCCACCACCGCATTGGTGAAATGCGTCGTACCGATCATCACCGCCTCGATCGGGCGATCCGCCACACCGACATGGCCCGCCACGTGGCTCAGTGCCGCCTTCACGCCGGACAAGACATCCTGCGTGGTCGGAACCTTGATGGAGGCGACGATCGTGTCTCCATCGATCAGAACGGCATCCGTATTGGTGCCGCCAACGTCAATACCGATGCGTTTCATGGGAATACCGATTTGAAGTCAATGTCATAACCGAAGGCACGCGGGCCGACGGCGGCGATACCCGCGGGCGTCGTCAAGAGTTCCGGCGCCGGCAGGGCGACAACCGTGACGCGCTGGCCGTACCGCACCGATTCCGTGCCGATGGCGCTGCCCGAAACGGTGTCGAGAAGGCAAAGCAGATCCGGCGTCATGGCGACCGGCTGGCCATCGCGGAAGGCGACCGCCCATTCGTTCTGGAAGGCGAGTTCCAGGCGCGAGCCTCTGTCGGCGTCGATGCCTTCAATGGTGGTGCTGCCGCGCAGGAAGCCGCCGGTAGTCTCGCGGGCGACATCCACCACCTTGCCACGGAAGAGATGCTTGCCGCCCTCATGGTCGAGAACCGCCTGAACAGGATCGTCATGGCGCGCACGCGCCTCCATCACCGCACGCCCGAGTTCGGTCGCCTTGGTGACGGTATAGTGGATGCCCCACTCCTTCACTTCCTTGCCGGTGCGCGGCGCCTTGCAGGTCGCGGCGGTGGAGCCGACTTCGGTGCAGACCTTGCGCGAGATGCGTTCCATCCATTTCCAGGAGGCAGCACGCGTCACGATCACCTCATTGTCGCGTACATCGACCAGCGAAAGCGGAAACATCGGCAGGTTGCCGATTGCGAAGGATGTCATCTGCGCTTCGGGATAAGCGCGTCCCATCGCATCCGCATTGACGACCGGCCGGTCGAGCATGGCGGCGGCGAGGAAAGACGACAGCGCGTTCGAACCGCCGATCTCGACGCTCATGATCGCCCGGAATGGCTTGCCGAGGTAATCTTCCATGACCTCCACCGCGCGGGCAAGATGAACGGGGTCTCCCAGCCGCTCCTGGCCGACAAGCGGCGCGCCCATCTTGGACACGACGGCCACCATATCGTCGTCGGCAAGCGCCATAGGGTCCATGACCTTTACCCGCCGCCCTTCGGCATAAAGACGGCGCAGATTGAGCGTCGAGATATAGGGATTGCCTCCCCCGCCCGTTCCCAAAATCCAGGCACCGGTGGCAAGAGGTTCGATATCGTCTTCGGAAAATTCCTGGATCATGCGTCATCCTCGAGCATCCCGCAGCCGTTACGGCGCATATGGGTCGCTCTATCCCTTTGAAATCACACGTTTGACCGGCCCCGCCTGTGGCGGAGCCGGATTTTCATAACGAGGCGATCACTCCGCCTTGCAGTCCCAGTGGAAGTTGGAGAAGTTCAGGTCCCAGCTCTGCATGGGAATGAATTCGTAACCCTGAAGGCACTTGTTCGCCGCATAACGGCGGTTCGGTGCAACCGCCCAGACATCCGGCTGAAGATCGGCGATCTTGGTCTGCATTTCCTTGTAGGTGGCGTTCTGCACGCCGACATCGGTCGTGGAACGAACCTTGTCGATCAGCCCGTCGATTTCCGCATTCTGCAACCATTCCATCGACATCCAGGTGCCAGAAGCCTTGGAATGATACTGGTTGTAGAACATCGAATCCGGCGACGGATAGGTGGGCGAGATATTCACCTGCGTCGATGCGGGCGTCGTCTCGGGCTTGGAGGAAAGCTCGACGATGCGGTTCCACGGCTCCGGCTTGATATCGAGCGTGATGCCGATCTGCTCGAGGCTGGACTGCAAAAGCAGCGCCACTTCCGCCTCGAAGGCCAGCGAAGCGACATAGCTGTTGACGAGCGTGATCTTCTGGCCGGCATATTTCGACTTCGCCAGCTCTTCCTTCGCCTTTTCCAGATCGTAGACGCCGGGCTGGATATCGCCGTTATGCGCGTCCTTGAAAGCGTCGGAGAGCGGTCCCTGCATGTCGAAACCGGGATAGATCACTTCCTGGATCGTTTTGTAATCCGTCGCATAGGCAATGGCGCGGCGAACGTGAACGTCGTCGGTCGGGTAGACCTTGGTATTCAGCTTGATGACGAAGCCGCCAGCCGTGCGGGTCTGGATCAGCTTGTAACCCTTCATCCGGCCGATGGATTCGTAGGTGTCGTTGCCAAGCCCGTGCGAGGAAAGGCCAAGCTCGCCCTTTTCCGCGAGCGCCTTGACGGTGGCGTCGTCGCTCGTCTGGACGAAGCGCACTTCGTCGATCGGCTTGCCCTTGGTCCAGCCGAGGAAATAATCCGCATTGCGGGCGATGACCATATCGGCCGAGCGGTTGTAGCTGACGAGCTTATAGGGGCCAGAACCGGCGGAATGTTCGCCGACATAGGCCTCACCCCATTTGTCTTCGGGCTTGGCATTGGCTTCGATCAGCGTCTTGTTCAGCGCCATCATCAGCGGCGTGGCGGCCATGAACGGCGAGAACTGGCGCTCGATCTTCATGACAAGCGTCGCATCGTCAGGTGCGGTGACGTTTTCGGGCTTCAGCACGCCGACGATGAGGTTCGACGGACCCTTGTTGATGCCGAGCAGGCGCTGCACCGACCAGACGAGATCGGCAGCCTTCACCGCCGTGCCATCCTCAAACTTCGCGTCGTCGCGAAGATGGAAGGTATAGGTCAGGCCGTCTTCAGAAATATCCCAGGACTTCGCCAGATGCGGCACGATTTCGCCCTTGGCGTTCACCGTGGTCAGGCCGTCATACATGTTCACGATGGCCATGTAGCCGGTGTAGTCAGTCACCTTCGCCGGGTCGAGTGAGCTGAATATCTGCATGGTATTGACCGCGACCGAAACCTTGTCTTCCGCAAAAGCAGCGGAAGGAACAAGCGGCAGCGCGATTGCCGTGCCGAGCGCAAGCACGGCAAGGCGGGAAGAAAGTCCTGGCATTTTCATTGTCGTTCTCCTCTTTATTGCGGGTCATTTGCCCGCTTATGGTTAGGCAGCCTTGCTGACCGGTACGGGCAGCGGTGAGAAAGGAATTTCCGGGTAACCGAACGCCGCCGGTCCAACGACCTCAAGCGCGCGGGCGCTGCGCAGAAGATCGTGGCAGGGGATCGCGACCACGGCCACGCGCTGGCCATAACGCAGGACTTCGGTGGTGATCGGATAACCGGTATCGACATCAAGCAGGACGATCAGGTCCGGCACGGTCACTTCCACCTTGCCGTCACGGCGGAACAGCAGGAATTCGTTCTGGATCGCCACGCTCGCCGTCTGGCCGGAGCAATCGTCAAAACCGGAAAGTTCGACATCGCCGACGGCGAAACCGCCGCGCAGATGGCGCTTCAGATCGGTGATCTTGCCGTTGAAGATGCGTCGTCCGCCTTCAAGCGCGCAGATCGCCGCAATCGGGTCTTCCTGCTGCTTGCGGGCGCGGATCACCGCCTCGCCGAGCGCGATCGCCTTGGTGTAGGTTTTCGGAATGCCGTACTGGTGCACGTAGTGGGCCTGCATCGGCGCAGTCGCCAGCATTGCGCCGCCGCCCTGCGAAACGACGCAGGCGCGGGCCATGCGCTCGTGCCAGACCTCGGAAACGGCGTGGCTGAAGATCACGGCATTGCCGTGCAGGTCGCACATTACCGATGGTGTCGAACTATGCCCATAGATGGAGAAGGTCGTCATCTGCATCTCGGGGAAAGCCCGGCCCATGCCGTCGCAATCGAGGATCGGCAGGCCACCCAGCGCCGCCGTCACCAGCGGGTTCATGGAGTTCGAGCCGCCAATTTCCTCGCAGACGATTGCGTCAACCGGCGTGCGGATCAGCTCTTCCATGGCGCGCAGGCAACGCAGGCCTTCACGGCCCTCGCGGATGCGCTCCACGCCGACCACGGGCGCGCCGATGCCGCCGATGGACATGCAGAGCGCATCCGGCTCGATGGCGTCGGTCGCAAGGATCTTCATCTCGTAACCGGCTTTCATGGCCTCGAGTGCAAGCAGCTTGCCCAGATAGGGATTGCCGCCACCGCCCGTGCCGAGAATACCGGCACCGATTTCCAGCGCGTCGAGATCCTCCCGCGTCAGCGTACGCAATGCCGCCTCGTCATATTTCAGCTTGCGCGTCTCAGCCATGATTGGCTCCCATTTCTCCAACGACTTTCACATGAATGCGGGTGGCATTGCCGGGCAGATAGGCAAGCGGCATATCCTCGCGCTCGATGACTTCCAGCGTCTCGGCCAATGCGCCTGCCGCAATCGCCTTCTCGCGTGCCTCGGCCTCGGCCTCGGCAAGTGCGCTTTCACGCGTACGGCCCTCGACCAGCGAGAAGACGCGGTCCGTTTCGCCGCTGATCTGCGCGATCGCCGCGCCGACGGCATTCGCCACCGCGAAATTCTCGGGGCGGATGACGTCCAGTTCGCCGATGCGATCAGGGATGAGAATGGAGCCGCCGCCAACGGCGATCACCGGCACCGGCGAAGACGAGATCCGGCTGCGTTCCACACATGCCTCGAGCATGTCATTGATCTTTTTCACCGCAGCATCCACCAGTCGCTTGTCGAGAGTGGAAACCAGCGCCTTCTCACCCACATCCGCCTTGCCGGATGCGACGGCGATATCGGTTGCGGTCAGGGTCGTGCCGCCAAAGCAGAGCGCTTCGCGGCGGACGCGGTAACCAACCGATTTCGGGCCGACGGTGAGGCCATGGTCACCATTGACCACCAGCGAGCCGCCACCGAGACCGATGGAGAACACATCCGGCATGCGGAAATTGGTGCGCACGCCGCCAATATCCACCGTCGTGGAAGCCTGGCGCGGAAAGCCATGCGACAGCGAGCCGACATCGGTGGTGGTGCCACCGACATCGACCACAACGGCATCCTTGAGGCCGGTGAGGAAGGCCGCGCCGCGCATGGAGTTCGTCGGACCCGAGGCGAAGGTGAGTACCGGGAAGCCGCGCACGACGTCAGCCGCCATCAGCGTGCCGTCGTTCTGGGTGATGTAGAAGGGGCATGTTATGCCCGCTGCCTTCAACGCCTCGCCGAAAGCGGCGACGGTGCGGTCGGCAAGCGACAGAAGGCTGGCATTCATGATCGCCGCGCTTTCACGAGCGAGCAGGCCGTGCCGGCCGATATCCTTGGACATGACCACCGGCAGACCGGGGCAACGCTCCTGAAGGATTTCCTTCACCCGCACTTCCATCGCATCGTTGATGCCGCTGAAAACACAGGTGACGGCGGCTGCCTTCAGGCCCTTGGCGCGGATATCGGCGGCGATGCGGACAATCTCGTCCTCATCGAGCGGTGAGAGTTCGCGGCCGTCGAATTCGTAACCGCCCCGAACCTGGTAACCGTGGTTGCCGACGATTTCCCTGAGATCATCCGGCCAGTCGACCATCGGCGGCAGGCCGGCGCCGGATGGCAGGCCGAGCCGGATGGCGGCGACCTCGTCCATATGTCGCCGCTCGATCACCGCATTGGTGAAATGCGTGGTGCCGATCATCACGGCGCCAATGCGCGCCCTGTCGATGCCCGACGCCTCGATCACCTTTTCAAGGGCTTCGATGACACCGGACGTCACATCCTCGGTGGTGGAGGCCTTCACCCCCGCCAGAACGATCTTTTCCTGTAACACAACGGCATCGGTATTTGTGCCGCCGACGTCAATTCCAACGCGATACACGTCAGGCTCCTCTTTCATCAATCGGTCGTTTTGACGAGGAAGCGCATACGCTCTTCCTCCGTCACGGTGGGTTTCAGACGTTCTTCCTCGTCGGTGACGACGGGGATCGCCGCGATCAGCGCGCGGGTATAGGGATGCTTCGGCTCAGCGAAGACGGCCGAGGTCACCCCTTCCTCGACGATCTCGCCACGCAGCATGACGGCGATGCGCGAGCAGAAATTGCGCATCAGCGACAGGTCGTGCGAGATCATCAGATAGGTCAGGCCAAGCTCCTCGCGCAGCTGCAGCAAAAGGTCGATCACCGTCTTCTGCACGGAGACATCAAGCGCCGCCGTCGGCTCGTCGAGGATGAGGATTTTTGGTTCGGCCGCCAGCGCACGGGCAATGGCTACACGCTGCTTCTGGCCGCCGGACAGTTCATGCGGGTATTTGCCGAGATAGGATTGCGGCAACCGCACCAGCCCCATTAGTTCCTGCATCCGGTTTTCGCGCGCCTCGCCGCCCATGCCGATGGATTTCAGCGGCAGGCTAAGCGTCTGCCTGACGGTGCGCTTCGGATTGAGGGAGGTGCCCGGATTTTGATAGACGATCTGCGTCAGCCGCTTGCCACGTTCCGGAGACGGGGCGTCAATGACGAGACTGCCGGAGGTCGGGCGCGAAAGGCCCATGATCATCCGGGCAACCGAGGTCTTGCCGGAACCGGATTCGCCCGCAAGGCCGAAAATCTCGCCGTCCTTCAGCGTCAGGTTCACATCGCGCACGGCATGGTAACCGTTGCGCCTGCCGTAAATCTTGTTCAGCCCTTCGATTGTGATGATCGGCGAGCGTTTGCTTTGCGCCAGATCCGTCACGCGCGGGCCGTAGAGCGGCGGCACCGCATCCAGCAGCGAACGTGTGTAATCCGCAGCGGGAGCATGCAGGATTTGCGCGCAGGGACCGGTCTCGACGATATCGCCATGGTGCATGACCACGACCCGGTCGGCCACCTTGCGCACGACGCCGAGATTGTGGGTGATCATCAGCAGCGCCATGTTTTCTTCGGCCACCAGCTGGTTGATGAGATTGAGAATTTCATCCTGCGTGGTCACATCAAGCGCGGTGCCGGGCTCATCGGCGATCAGGAGTTTGGGCTGATGCAGCAGCGCAAGCCCGATCAGCACGCGCTGGCGCATGCCGCCCGAAAGTTCTGACGGATAGGCATTCATGACCCGCTCGGTATCGCCAAGCTGCACGCGGCGCAGAACCGCCGCGATGCGGATGCGGCGCTCTGCCTTGGACGAGTTGATGCCGTCGCGCTTGTCGGCAAAGCGCATGACATCGTCGAGATGCGTGCCGATCTTGAAGACCGGATTGAAGGACGACAGCGGATCCTGCATGATCAGCGAAAACGCCGTTCCCTTGAGCGCCTCGCGTTCCCTTCGCGGCATGGCGAGCACATCCCGGCCGTCGATGACGATGGCCCCGGAAGTTATCGCAGCATTCTTTGGCAGCGTGCCGATGATCGTCTTGGCCGTGACCGATTTGCCCGATCCGGTTTCGCCGATCAGCGCCACGCGCTCGCCGGCGGCGACCGTGAAGGCGACATCGCGCAGCACCTGCCGCGTACGGCCATAATTGGTGAAAGTGACGTTGAGGTTTTCGACCTTGAGAAGCGGTTCAGTCATGGCTTTAGCTTTCCACGTCGAACATGTCACGCAGGCCGTCGCCCAGGAGATTGAAACCCAGCGTCACGTAAAGCACGGCCGCACCGGGGCAGAGGACTTCCCACCAGAAATCCGGCATGAACTGACGCCCGTTGACAACCATCGATCCGAGGTCGGGGGTCGGCGGCTTGACACCGAAACCGAGGAAGCTGAGCGTCGCACCGAAGAGGATGACGAAAGCCGCATCCAACGTCGTCTTGACGGAAATGACCGAGACGCAATTGGGCAGGATTTCGCGAAAGAGGATATGCAGCGGCCCGGCGCCGGCAAGACGCGCGGCTTCGATGTAATCCTCGGATGCGATGGACTTCGAGACCGAATAAATCAGCCGCGCATGCCAGGTCCACCACAGAAGCGTGATCGCGATCATGGCGTTCATCAGGGTGGGTTCCAGCAGATTGGAGACCGCCAGCGCCATGACGAGCGGCGGCATGGCCAGCATCACATTCGTCAGGCCGCTGATGATTTTCTCGGTCCAGCCACCGAAATAGCCGGCAGCCAGGCCGAGCACCGTGCCGACGGGAACCGAAATGCCCAGCACGCCGATGACGAGAAGAAGCGAGACCCTGAGCCCGAACACGGTGCGGGAGAAGATGTCGCGTCCGGCCTTGTCCGTGCCGAACCAGTGCTCCAGATCCGGGGGCATGTGGCGGGCGCGGAAATCGACCACCGCGCCGATATGTTTGGGATAGGGTGTGAGCCAGGGCGCGAAAATCGCCAGCACCAGCACCGACAGTAGAATCAGCGAACCGATGACCGCCGCCGGATTACGGCTGAAGCGGTACCACATCATGTAACCGGCGCTTAAGCCCCGATCGGTGGGTTCGAGCATTTTCATATCAGCCATCAGCGAGCCTCCTTGCGGCGCAGGCGCGGGTCGATGATCGAGATCAGGACATCAACGATCAGGTTCGCAACGATGAAGAACAGGCCAGCCACCAGCACCACGGCGGTTACGGCATTGAGGTCTTTCTGAAGGATGGAATTCAGCCCGTAGGAGGCGAAACCGCCCCAGGCGAAAACCATTTCGATCACGAAGGCGTTGCCGATCAGCGAGGCGAATTCGAGCCCCATGATCGTCAGCGGCGCGATGGAGGAAAGCTTCAGCAAATAACGGAAGATGATGACCCGCTCCGGCACGCCGAAGCTTTGCAGGGTGAGCACATGATCCTTGCGCTGGTTCTCGATCATCGAGGAGCGCGTGATGCGGGTGATCTGACCGATGCCGGCCATGGAAAGCGCAAATGCCGGCAGCGCAAGGTGTTTCAGCGCGTCCAGCACCACATCGAACCGTCCGGCAAGCGTCCCGTCGATCAGGATAAACCCCGTCGGACCGCCCTGCCAGCCAAGCGCATGATCGATCCTGCCGATGATCGGCCAGCCGGAGATAAAGCGGGCGGCCAGCAATTGCAGCGTGATGGCGAAGAGGAAGCTCGGGATCGTCACCCCGGTGAGCGAGAGGATGCGGCCGATATGATCGAGCGGCCGGTCGCGGTAATGCGCGGTGATGACGCCGAGCGGGATGGCGACGGCAAACATGAAGATGACCGATACCAGCACCAGTTCGACAGTGGCTGGAACGGTCTGCGCCAGATCGGTGGTGACGGGACGCTGGGAAACCAGCGAGAAACCGAGATCGCCGTGCAGGGCGTTGCTGATGTAGTCCACATATTGAGCGGCGAGCGGCTTGTCGAGACCCATCTCGCCGCGCAGCGCATCCACCTGTTCCTGCGTAGCGGCTGGACCCAGCGCCATGCGGGCGGGATCACCCGGCACCACGCGGGCCAGAACGAAAATCATGATGGACAGGGCGATCATGACCAGCACGAAAGCGCCGAGCCTGTTCAAAATCGCGACCAGCGGATGTTGCTGCATCAGTGGAACGTTCCTTGTGCATCAGTTGCCTGAGCACAATTTTTCACCGCACATCCTTTTGAACAATCGCCGAAAGGTATAGTTTTTTGATAAATGAGTATAGGTTTTTGAAATCAAATCCCCTATCCCTTTGCGAATGACGCTTCTGCCGCGCACCCACCTCTGCCGTCGCATCGCCAGCGAAACCGTGGGCGTGATCTTTCTGCGCGCGCCGGCAGGCGCCGGGAAAAGCGTTCTCATGGACATGTTGGCAAAAGAGCTTGGAACGGAGGTGTGCCGGACGCACCAGCCGCGAAGCGATGATGCAACAAAAGGCTGGCTGCTTTGGGATGTCCCGGTCTTCGCACGCGCCGTCCGCATGCCCGCTCCTATTCTGGAAACCGTGCGTTTCGTGGTCATCGCCTGCCGTCCGGATCAGCGCATCAGCGGACTGGCACGGCAAATCCTGCATCGCGGTTCGTTCACCATCGGGCCGGAAGAACTGACTTTCAGGCGAGACGAGGCGAATGGCCTTTCTGCCGAGCAGAAGCGCCTCGCGCTCGACGATTATGCGGGCTGGCCGGCCTTTCTGTCTCTCGCCTGCGAACCCGACGAAAAACTGTGTGCCGACTATCTGCGGGAAAACTATCTGCCCCATCTTTCGCCCGCTCAGACGGTTGCGCTTTCACTCTGGCTCGAAGAGCCGTCAGCAGACCCCGGAGAGGACTGGGTAGAACTCCTGCCGCCTTTCCTGACAGGAAACCCGGAAAAGCACGGCATGCTGATACGGCTTCTGACGGTGGCAGTGAGAGAACGTCTCGCGACATTGCAGGCCGGCAGCGCCGTGGTGGAGATCGCCTCGGCTTTCGAAAAGGAAGGGCGGGCGCTTGCGGCAATGGCGATGCTGCTCGACCGCGGTTATGAGACCCATGCCGCGCAAATCCTCGAACGAGCCGATGGCCGGGAGCTGATCTACAGGAGTAGCGTCGACAGGTTTCGCGAGATCATCATGCGGTTTTCGCAGGACATGATTGCGGCGAATGAAACCGTCCTCTTCGCCGTTACCCGCGCACTCCTGAAACAGGGCGAATTGCAGCGCGTGCGCCATCTGCTCGGCAAGAGCCTCGGTTCGGATTATCTCGACCCGCTGAAAGTGCTTGCCCGTGGCTCGCGTTTTTCCTTCGCCGCCCGCACGTTCCGGCTGAATCTGATGATTGCCGAGGACCTGACCCCCAATGACGCGATGATAACGCGGCTGGGGGAATTCATGGCCGATTATCCCATGGACGACCACGGAAAATGGGCGGCCTACTACAATGCGCTGCTGGAATTCGAAATCCGTCGCCGCAATTTTCGCGAGGCAGAGGCCTCCGCCGCCCGCGCCCTCATCTATCTGCGCAAGATGGGCGGTCAGCCGCTGCTGGAATTCTTCATCCATCTGCACCAGATCGTCCTGCGACTGATGAGCGGTGATGTGCTTTTGGCCCGCCGTGCGGCGCAGGAGGCCCGCACAAAGCTGGAACAGGTACAGCATGACGCCGCGCAGGAATTCCGAATGCTGTGCCTGGCTGAAGCCTGCCTCGCCTACGAGGCTGGAAAGCCCCGCGATCTGCTGCATTTCGTCGAGCATGAATTCGATCATTTCGCAGCGGCCGAGATATGGCCGAGCCTGATGCAATTTGCCCTGCATTATGCCTCGCAGGTTCTGATCGATCATTTTCCGATGACGGTTCGCCCGGGCTTTCTCGACGGCCTGTGGATCCATCTTTCGGAAGGGCTGCAATTCCACGCGATGATGGAGATCAGAACGGCCATCGCCTACCAGAACGCCAATCGCTGGGCGGATGCGGCTGCAACGCTATCCGCAATCCGCATGCCGATGGGCCGCAACTGGGTGGAGAGCGCGCATGAGGACCTTGCCCGCCTGACGCGGCGCGACGAAATCGCCTACGTGATGGCCTGGCTTCGCGATGCGGTGCATCTCTTTACGCCGCGCGCCTATCTCTCCCGGCAGATGGACGCGATGATCGCCAATCCCAAGGTCACCAACCGCGAAAAGGTCGCGCTCAGAATTTGGCAGAGCTACGCCGCTCATCAGCGCCGCGACAATGCCGCTGCCCGCGCCCATATTCTGACCGCTCTTGAATCGGCGACGCGCCTTGGTTGCAGCGGCGTCCTGTCGGAGGAGCGCATCTTCCTGTCGCCGCTTCTGAACAACCGCCGTATCCGCAGTTTCATCGAAACCTCTTCCGACGTCCGGACAGCTTTGTCGATTTTCGCCGCTTCGGTGAACTCACCGCAGGCGCGCGCCCTGCATGGCGGACTTTCACAGCGGGAAACGCAGATGTTGCAACTGCTCGCAAGCGGTATGTCAAACAAGAAGATCGCGCAGACGCTCAACATCTCGGAAGTGACAGTGAAATTCCATCTCGGAAACCTGTTCCGCAAGCTCGATTGCAAACGCCGCGCGGAAGCGATCCGTGCGGCGAAAGCACTGGGCTGGCTCTGATCCCAACCCCGAACAACCGATCGGAAGAGCCGGCGCCCCGCTCGAGACCTATTCCTCCCGGAAGGCGCGGTTGATCTGGTCCGTCAGCGGCTTGGCGATATAGGACAGAGCGGTACGCTCGCTGGTCTGGATGAATGCCTCAGCGGGCATGCCCGGCACCAGCGGCGCATTGTTCAGCTTTTTCCGCTCGGAAACCGGTATGGTGATCCGCGCCAGATAATGGGAGAGACCGGTCCTCTGATCTGTGGTGATATCCGCCGCGATGCGACTGACATGGCCTTCCAGTTCCGGCGTGACGCGCTGATTGAACGCAGTCATGCGCAGCATGGCTTTTTGCCCAACCTGTAACTGGTCGATGTCCTTCGGCACGATCTGCACCTCCAGCGCCAGTTCGTCACCTTCCGGCACGATGAGCATGATCGGATCCGCCGGCGTCACCACACCGCCCACGGTATGCACCGCCATTTCATGCACCATGCCGGATTGTGGCGCGATGATATCAATGCGTTTCAGCTGGTCCTCGGCCGCCACCTGCCGCTCGACATATTCGCCTGTCTGCGCCTGTATCTCGCGCAGTTCGCGCCCGACCTCCGTGCGCAGCTCCTGATCGATCTGCAGGATCTGCAGTTTCGTTTCGGTGATCCGGCCCGCAGTCTGCGCCTGATAGGCGATTTTTTCACCGCGCTCGCCGCCAAACGTCGCGGCCTGGGTCTGCAGGCTGTTCAGCCGCTGCACGGACACGACACCCTGTTCCCGCAGCGATTTCTGCGAAATGATTTCGTTCTGCAAGACCGCAAGCCCGTTGTCATAGGCGATTTCCTGCGCCTTCAACCCTTCGATTTCATGTTCGAACTGCATGATGCGTTCGGCAAGCTGCGCTTTCCGCCCCTCGCGATAAGACTTGCGGAATTCGAACAGCTTTGTTTCGCTGCGCATGGCGGAGGCGACGTCGGGATGATCCTTGCGCGCCATGAGCGCCTGCGGAAAGACGAGTTCCGACAGATCGTCCCGCTCGGCCTCCAGCCTTGCCATGCGCGCGCTCAACTCGTCCAGCCGCTTGGTCACGATGGCGAGATTGGCGCGGGTCTGGGTCGCGTCGAGACGCATGAGGATATCGCCGGCCTTCACCTTGTCGCCTTCGTTCACCAGAATTTCGCCAACGACGCCGCCGCTCGGATGCTGCACTTTCTTGGTATAGGAATCCACCACCAGATGACCGGATGCGACGACCGCACCGGCAAGGTTGGTCGTTGCGGCCCATCCGCCGACACCGGCCAGCAGCGCAACGCTTGCGGCAAGGCCGGCAAGAAGATGTTTGCGGATGGAACGGGACACATGGCTGCGCTGATCAATTTTTGACATCCGTATCTCCTTCCAGGCTCACCTCTTCTCGGTCTTTCAGCACCACCGCCTGGGGATTGGTATTGGCGACAACACGCAGCGGCGAAATCGTTTGGGCGGAAGCGGCAAATCCCTTGGTTGCCTGCCCGTTCGGTGCGCGCAGCACTTTCGACAGCACTTCGTCGCGCGGACCGAAAGCTTTCATCCGGCCCTCCTCCATCATCAAAATGAAATCGACGGCACCGATCGCGCTTGGCCGATGAGCAACGACGATGGCAATGCCCCTGCGCGCCTTGACCGAGGCTATTGCCCTGACGACGGCCGCCTCGCCTTCCGCATCGAGATTGGCGTTCGGCTCGTCCAGCACCACGATGAAGGGATCGCCATAAAGCGCGCGGGCAAGACCGATACGCTGGCGCTGCCCTGCCGAAAGCGCGGAACCCGCCTCGCCGATGTCGCTGTCGTAGCCCTTTTCGAAACGCAGGATCAGCTCATGCGCACCGGCGGCTTTCGCCGCGGCGATGATTGCCTCGGGATCGGGATCGTCCTCGAAACGGCAGATGTTCTCGCCGATCGTGCCGTCGAACAGCTCCACGCCCTGTGGCAGATAACCGATGTGACCGCCGACCGTCTCGCGATCCCATTGATCGAAGCTCGCACCGTCGAGCCGCACCTTGCCGGCTGCGGGCGTCCAGGCTCCGGTGAGAATACGCGAAAGGGTGGATTTGCCGGAACCGGAAGGGCCGATGACGCCAAGCGCGCTCCCGGCGGTCATGACGAAACCAAGTCCCGCGACGGTCGGTTTTCGCTCTCCCGGCGGAACGATGGTGACGTTCTCGACCCGGAGTTCCTTTTCAGGCTTCGGCAGGGCCATGGCCGAGGCTGTGGCCGGCATCTGCGCGAAAAGCTCCCTCAGCCTTACCCAGCTCTGCCGGGCCGCCACGAAGGATTTCCAGTTGGAGATGGCGAGATCGACGGGCGCCAACGCCCGGCCCATCATGATGGAGCTCGCAATCATCACGCCGCCCGAGGCCTCCTGCTGGATGACCAGCCATGCACCGAACGCGAGAATGGCCGATTGCAGCACGATCCGCAGGTATTTTGCGATATTGCCGAGACCGCCGGCTACGTCGCTCGCCTTGCGATTGGCGGCGAGATAGGCCTCGTTGGAAACCTGCCAGCGTCTGCCGAGCCGACCTCCAAGCCCCATGGCCTGCACGACCTCGGCATTGCGGCGCGAGGCTTCCAGCTGCCGGTTGCGGGCCATGTTTTCGATCATGGTGTCGCGGATCGGCTTCTGCGAGAAGATATTGGTCAAAATCGTAAGCGATATGAGCAGGATGGCGCCGGCAAGCGCCGTCACTCCAATCCAGAAATGAAACAGAAAACATATGCCGAGATAGAGCGGCATCCACGGCAGGTCGAAAAAGGCGGTCGGCCCCGTACCGGATAGAAAGCCGCGCACATTGTCGAGATCGCGCAACGGCTGCAACCCATCACCCGGCATGCGGTTGACGAGCGGCAGGCGCACCACGGCATCATGCACCTTGCCGGAATAACGCATGTCGAAATCTTCGCCGATGCGGATCAGAACCCGCGCGCGGATGATATCGAGCAGGCACTGGAAGCCATAGAGGCCAAGCGCGAGAAGGGCGAGCCCGATCAGCGTCGGCAGGCTGCCGCTGGCCAGCACCCGGTCATAGACCTGAAGCATGAAGAGCGGCGAGGTGAGCGCCAGTATGTTGACCACGCCACTGACGAGGGCCACACCGAAAAACGTGCTTTTAAGGGGCGAAACAACCGCCGCAGTGAGGGACTGCGGCGGTGTCTGCTGGTGGTTTTGAAAGCCCACAGCCTGATTTTCCTTTACGCGGCAAGCGCCGATGCGCTAGCGAAAATGAAGTCCGATGCGTCGAGTACGCTTGCATCGACACCGACGAGTGTGATCGAAACTGACGAGTTGGAGTCAGATTCCACCACCGCATTGCCATTGAGGTTATACCAGAACAGGTCAGCGACCGAGGTCGACCCCCAACCGGATACATCAAGCTTATCAGCACCATCCTGATAACCATAGGTGCCGGTTGGTCCTGCGGTTACGATATCGTTACCACCCGAGAAGACGAATGTATCAGCGCCAGCAAAACCGGTCAGCGTGTTCGAAGAGGTAGTATCCTCGACCACAGTGCCGGTAGCCGCGAAGTAATCATAGAATCCGGCCAGCGAGCCGAAACGGGCAAGCTGGTAAACAGCTAAATCGAGAAGATCGCGCGCGCCTGCAAGCGAGTAGGCGCTGTCGGGGTCAATCAGCAATTCCTGCTGGCTGACGGCGATGCCGCTGGTGGACTGGCTGTAACCGGAGCCGAGAACGATGCTGTCGACCGAACCCGTCAGGTTGCCCTGGGAGTACTGGAGAGCGCCGCTCATGACGATGCCCTTGCCGCCGGTGCTGCCATCGCCCCACGCCTCGTAGGTCGTGTTCGGATCGATGGTCGTCGTTGCAAGCGAGCTGGTCTGAGCGTCATAGAACGCACCATAGGTCGAACCGAAACCGCTTGTCCAACCGTTGAGGTAACCGATCAGGTCGGAGGAAGACTGCGTCAGTTGAATTGTGGTAGCCATAGGTGTACTCCTTTGCTGGCCAATACAGATACCTTTGTCTTATGACGAAGGCGTTTCATCTCCGGGACGGGCTGCAATCCCGGCCCGGAGAATTTCTTCCGCATCTCAGAACTTCACGTTCATCGTCGCGATAAAGGTGCGGCCCGGTGCGGTATAGGCACTTGCTGCCGGGATATATTTACGGTCCGTCAGATTGTTGACCGCGAACCGAAGCGTCGCTTTTTCATTGAAGGCATAGGAACCGTAGAGATCCACCGTCGTGTAAGGATCTGTCATTTCGCGCAGATTGCCCTCCGTATCGAGCGTGCGCGACTGTGTGGGCGTGACATGGTTCAGCCGCGCGCCCAGCGAGAATTTTTCGTCGAAGAAACGCATGCCGCCATCGAGCGTCAGCTTTACCTTGGGCGCTACATCGCCGGGCCATGCGACGATCTCGCCGCTTGTCGTGGTCGTGCCGTTGGAGAAAACCTGTGTTTTGTCCGGCCAGTCGGTCTTCAGCAGCGTCGCCGAGCCACCGATCCAGAAGCTGCGGGCATCATAATTGCCCTCGAATTCAAGCCCGCGCATATAGGTCGTGCCGTCGAGATTGACGAAGCTGGTATAGGTGCGGTTCGCGACCTGATCCGTAACGAGATAACCGAGAGCGATGTAATCCTTCACCTCGCGGCGGAAGGCGGCCATTTTGATGCGGATGGAATCGTGGTCCAGCAACACGCCGTCGAAGCTCATATTCGCGCCGATTTCGTAGGTCGTGGCTTTTTCGGCCCTGAGAAATTGGTTTGGGGCATACTCGTAACCAACGGAATCCCCTGGACGCGCACCGGCAAAAAAAGCCTCCAGGGTTGTCGGTGGACGCAGGCTCTGGGAATAGCTCACATAGGGACGAAGCCAGTCGAACGGCTTGAATTCTATCGTGGCGGAAGGCAGCCAATCACTGTAGGTACGGTCGATATCCATCTCATAGGCAGGGTTTTCAACAACTGGATCATTTCGGGTAGCAAATGGCCCGGTTCCTGGCATGCAGTTGGACGAAACGGTGTTCCAGACCCGGTTAAGGAACCTTGTCTCGGTAATATTGGTCGTGGGGTTTTCCGGGAGAAAAACAGCGTAATAATATTGCGACGCCGTGTAATTACTTGAGATGGGATCGCATGCAACCGTAGTGGTTCGTATATACGAAATTTCGTCGTAATACGTAGTCTTTCCCTTCAGACGCGACCAATCATACCTTACGCCACCGCTTAGAGTTAACCAATCGGCCGGCTCCAGTTCGCCGTTCAGGAAAAAACTGGCGATATCACGCCGCCCGGCTGGACTGAAAGACGTGTAACTGCTGGCCCATGTCGGGTTCAGCGCAATTTTGGAACTTGTCGCGCTGGCCATAGAGATATCGCGGAAAGCTTCCGCTCCATAATTCAGGCTGAGCGCACCCAGCTTGGTATCGAAACGGCTGGTGTTCTCGACGGTGCCACCGAAGCTTTTAAGACCAAGATCGAGAGCCGTCTCCACCGCATAGGTACGCGCCGAGCGCAACTCGTGCGTCATATTATCGTTCAGCCACAGCGACGACTTGAAGTCGATGAGTTCGCTTTCGGGGTCCCAGTCCAGCTTCGCGACGACGCTGTCATTGCGCACGCTTTCCCGGTCGATCACCTCGGCAGCGCCCTGAACGAAATCGTTCTGCTGGTGCATCCATGACAGTGACGTCTGTACATCCCCAAAATCGCCTTCGCCCTTGAAAAAGGTCGACCAGCCATCCCGGCCGAGCAGGTCTTTCATTGTCAACGCGGTGCTTCGGGCCTCGCCTTTGGTTCCGATCTTGTATTCATCCATGATCGTGCGGCTATAACCGGCGACAAAGGAGAGAGGACCTTCCGGCTCGCGAATGGCCGCCAGAACCGAACCCTGAAAATCGTAACCATTGGTGCCACGGGAGACATTCACCTCACCGCCCTTGTTCGCACCCTCGGGGATCAGATCGGCAGCGCTGACGGTGCGGAACTCGACCTTGCCGCCCAGCGAACCGGCATTGCCGGAGGTGGCGTTGGTTATTTTCTCGATCTCGACGGCACGGATGAAAGCGACATCGACATAACCTTGCCCGGCGCTCGCGGTGTAACTCGTGGCACCACCGAAAGCCGCACCACGCTGCGCATTTTGCCGCGCACCATCGATGGAGACGACCACGCGGCCGCTTTCCTGCAAGCCGCGTACATTGGGCGAAACGGTCGGGAAACTGCCATTGCCTTCACCGGCATAAACGCCGGATACGCGGTTGAAGACATCGCGCGTGTTGCGCACGCCGGCGGACTGGATCGCCTCGCGGCTGACAACGCTGACGCTGGCGGGGGTTTCGTAAACCCAGTCGGGCGTGCCCTGGTAACCGGAGCCGGCGGCAGCATTGCGCCCGCTTTTACCGGTCAAGGTGATGGTTTGAAGAACCGTGGTGCCTTCCGCCCCGGAAAGATCGACAGCGGCCTCCTGCCCGGTGCCGATGATGACGGTCGTGCCGTTACCGGCGATCCGGAAATTTACGCCCGTGCCCGCTAGAAGTCGCGCCAGCGCCTCCCGCACCGTGAAACTGCCGGTGACGGCATTGGTGCGCACATTGCCGGCCGATGGCGTGGCAAGCGTGACCTGGAGACCGGATTGCCGCCCGAAAGCGCCGACGACGGACGATAGCGATTGGGCGGGAATGTTAAAAGGCCGCGTCGCGCCCTGCTCGCCAGCCGGTCGCTGACCATTTGCGGCATTCGGCCCGCTCTGCGCAAAAACCGGCGTCGAAATTGAAACGACAGCCGCCGTCGTCGCCAGCAACACGGTGATACGTGCCTGCTGTGCCGTTTTTTTCCCTGAACCGGTCTTACGTGTCTGGAGGCGCATACTGCTTTCGTCTTCCTGTCTTTCGTTCCGGATATATCTTGACCGGATTACTCAACAAAAAGACGATTGCCTCGACGCTTTTTTTCATGGTTTCGGAAGAAATTTTATAAGCTACTGAAAATAAATAGATTTATTGATTCAGAAGCGGGTGATGATGCGGGCGGCACCGGCAATTGCATGCACCTTGCCGTGATAGGGCTCCACCAGCGCTTCCAGCGCGCGGTCCGGGTCGCGAAGGTTGTAAAAGCCCGTCACGCGCTGCTCGGCAAGCGTCTTGTCCGCCATCGTCAGCCATGCGGGATGATAACGCTGGATTTGCTCTACCACCGAGCCGATCGTCGCATCCACCACGTAAAGCTCACCGTTACGCCAACCGCCGATATCCTCAATGGCGACGCTCTCTTTCCGAATGGCGCCGGAGGCGTCGACAACCAGTACCTCGCCCGGAACAAGCCGTGCTGGCGGCGCATTGCGGAAGGAGGCTTCCACCGAACCGTGCGCAAGCGCGACCTGCGTCACGCCATCTGTGAGATCGACATCGAAAGCCGTGCCCAGCACCTGAACGGTCACGTTTTTCGCCTCAACGACAAAGGGTCGGGCGCTGTCCGGCACGACATCGAAAAAGGCTTCGCCCTTCAGCACCCTGACGCTGCGACGGCCATTGGCAAAATCGGTGGAAAGCGCGCTCGCAGCGGCGAGCTGCACCCGGCTGCCGTCTTCGAGGGTTATGGTGCGGTTTTCGGCGGTGCTGGTCTGATACTCGGCTTCGATGCGAACGAAAAGCGCAGGTACGAACAGCACGGCAAGACAGAGAGACACCGCCGCCACGGCCATGCCGGCATAATGGCGCGCGGACCAGCGCCGCTGCGACGCCCGTTGTGTGGCCTCGCCCGACAAATGCGGCGCATCTTCCCAGAGGCTCTTGAGAGCAGGCTCCACCAGACCGAGGTTCCGCCATGTCTTGCACGTCCGCTCCCAGGCCAGACGGTTTGCCGGCGAGGCTGCAAGCCACTGGTCGAATTCCGCCTTCACCCGCTGTTCCGAAGCACCCGCCTGCAGCCGGATCAGCCAGTCGGCCGCTTCTTCCGCCTTGCCCGTCGGCAATTCTATTTTTTTATCGGGATCAATGGTCATTGAGCCGGGCCAGTTCCTTTGACTGGGCGGAGGAGCCGCCTCGTCTTGCGCGTTACTATAAAGACGTTTGATGAAGAAGTTTTTTTCACAGGATGGGACAATAAAGGCTATTTTACTGCATTTCTTTAGTAATCGCGGCAATGCTACCCTTAATCAGACGGTGAGCGCTGGCCACGGACACACCGAGGTGACGAGCGATCTCTTCCATATTGTAACCGCCGAATCTATGCATTTCCAATGCCACCCGCGCCTGAACCGGCAGGGCGGCCAAGATAATCTGCATCTGCCGGACTTCATCGCAAAACAGCGCATGTTCCTCGGGCGTGCCGTGGTCCTGCGGCACACCCCAGAAGGGAGTGTCGTCCGGCCGCTCCCGCAGGTCCTGCCGGTTGCGCCGACGATTGTCGAGGGCGAGGTTGCGAACGATGCGGAAAAGATAAGATTTCAGGTTGGAGGGATTGCCGGAGCCTTCGGGAACGAATTTCAGGAACGCTTCCTGAACCACGTCTTCCGCGTCCGCCCGCGACCCTAAAATGAGGGTGGCGTATCTGATCAGGTCGATCCTATGCGTGACGTAAGCGTTATAACGCCTGTCATCTTCCCGTATGCCCATGTCTCAACCGAGAGAAATTTCAAGGATCAACGAACTGCAAGCCCCGAATGGCAGCGCAGTTTTGCTGCTCAAACCTCTAGCACCCAAACCGCGGATCGAACAGATATTTCATGACTATTATCATCAAGAATTTATGCAGGCGCAGATCGTGCAACAGCCGGAGACGCGCAGACCCGGCAAGCGTTGCCACCGGGTCTTGATCGCGTCAGATAGCCCCGTCGACGATCACCATCGGCCTGCCCTGCGAACAGGGTTCGATACGCGCATCGATGCGATAGATATCGCGCAGCATGGCCGAGGTTATCACCGCCTCGGTGCTGCCGCTCACCACCATTTCACCACGCGCGATCACCATCGTATTCTCACAATAACGAAGTGCGTGATTAAGGTCATGCAGGGCAATCAGCACGATCATGCCGGTCTTCTGCGCAAGATCGGTGACGAAGCCCAGAACCTCGATCTGCCGGTGAAGATCGAGCGCGGATGTCGGCTCGTCCATCAAAAGCACTTCCGGCTTGCGCGCCAAGGCCTGCGCCAGCGATACCAGCTGCCGCTGCCCGCCCGACAATTCGCCGAGCCCCCGAAAGGCGAGATCGTGAATTTTCAATGCCTTGAGAATGGCGTCGATCTCGAACAGTTCATCGTCGTGAACACGCCAGCCGCCACCGCCCTGCTTGGCGGAAAGCAGCACGGATTCGTAAACCGTCAGCACCGCATTGGCGCCGGTGTCCTGCGGCATGTAGCAGATGGCGCGGTTGCCGCGCGCCGTATCCGACAGTTCGACCAGTCCGGGACCCGAGATCAGGCTGGCGATGCGCTTGAAAAGCGTAGACTTTCCGGCGGCGTTGGGGCCGATGACAGCCGTTACGCTGCCGCCTTCCAGCGTATCGATGCCGACCTTGGAAAGAACGGTGGTGCGCCCGTAGGCGGCGCCGACATCCTTCAGTGCGAGCGCTACCATGCGCGTCTCCTGTTTCCGAAAATAAGCGCGAAAAAGAAGGGTACGCCAACCAAGGCCGTGATGACCCCGATCGGCAGAATAGCGCCGGGAATGAGGATTTTGCTGATAACCGAGGTTGCCGACAAAAGCAGCGCTCCGCAGATTATCGAACCGGGCAGGAAGAACCGCTGGTCCTCGCCAACCACCATGCGGGCGATATGCGGACCGACAAGCCCGACGAAACCGATGGTGCCGACGAAGGAAACCGGAATGGCGGCCAGAAGGCTGACGGTCAGCATGGTCTGCAACCTGAGCCGGCGCACATTGATGCCCATGCTCGCCGCCTTGTCGTCGCCCAGCCGAAGGGCTGTCAGCGCCCAGGCGCTGCGCATGAAGATCGGCACGGTGACGAGAAGAATGCCGCCGGTAACATAGACCTTTTCCCACGTCGCCTTCGTCAGGCTGCCCATGGTCCAGAAGACGACGGCGGCAAGCGCCTGTTCGGACGCCAGATATTCGAGCAGCGACAATGCCGCATTGAAGGTGAACACCAGCGCGATGCCGAGCAGGACGATGGTCTCGACGGTGACGCCGCGCATCGTCGAGGCGAAATGGATGAACAGGGCAGCGACCATGGCCATGATGAAGGCGTTGATCGGCACCATATATTGCACGGCACCCGGAAAGATTGCCACGCCGCCGACGAGGGCAAGCGCCGCACCGAAACTGGCGGCGGCCGAAATGCCGAGCGTAAACGGGCTGGCGAGGGGATTGGACAGGATAGTCTGCATCTGCGCGCCCGCAACCGACAGAGACGCGCCGACAGTGACCGCCATCAGCGCAATCGGCATGCGGATATCCCAGATCACCACCCGAAGCTGATTTGCCGCAGCAGCCGGATCGGCAATGGTCGCCAGAACTTGCGAAAGCGTGTAGCGCGCCGGGCCAAGCGCCATGTCGGCGGCCATGCTGAAACAAAGGGCGATGAACAGCCCGAAAAGAATAACGATCCTGCGGGCGGCAAGGGCGCGATATTGATCGCGCCCGCTCACGCCGACAGCGCTTTCATTCAACGAAGTCATTCATTCGAACCTTTTTCGAGGGAGGCGAAATAGCCCGGTCTGTAGGTAACGGGGAGAAACTTCCGGTGAAATTCCTCAAAATTCTTTTCCGGATCGAGATCGGTAAAGAGGTCGGGATGGAACCACTTGGCGAATTGCTGGATGGGAAAAAATTCGTAAGGCGCACCGTAGAACTGGTGCCAGACGGCGTGGACATCGCCTTTTTTGACGGCCTTCAGTTCCGGAAACGGCGTGCGCTTCATCAGGTTCGCCAGCCGCTTTCGAGAAAGAGCCATATCGGCTCCACGCCCTACGGGAACGAACTGGTTGATGTCGGATTCCGCCGCCCAGTTCGAGCCGGTGACGATGACGTGGTCGGGATCGGAAACGACGAGCTGCTCGGGATTGAGATCGCCGAACGTCGTCTTGATGATGCCGTCGGCAATATTGTGGCCGCCGGCGAGATCGACCATCGCGCCGAAATTGGCGGGGCCGAAAGTGCGGCAGCAATTGTCTTCACCGGAAATGCCGGGCGAGCGTTCGATGAAGACGTTCGGACGCGTAAGGTCCTTGACGCTGGCGAGCCGGTCGGTCACACGGGCGATCTCGGTGCGGCGATAAGCGATGAATTCCCTGGCGCGTTCTTCGGCGCCGAACATTTTCCCGAGAATTTCAATCGAGGCTTCGCTGTTCTTCTCGGGATCGAGGCGGAAATCGAGATAGACGATCTTGATGCCGGCGGCGGCGGCCTTTTCTTCGAAACCACTTTCCCTGGCGGATTTTTCCGCTTCCAGATTGAGGGTGATCACATCAGGCGAAAGGGTGATCGCCGTTTCCAGGCTGAAATCGCCCTGCGGCACATAGCCGAAGCGCGGCAGTTTTTCGATCTGCGGAAAACGCTCGACATAGGCGGCGTAGCTGTCTGGATCCTTCTTGAGAAGATCGTCACGCCAGCCGACGACGTTTTCGAAGGTCCGGTCGCCTTTCAGGGCCGCGATGACGTGAATCTGGCGCGCCTCGCCGACGATGACACGTTTGGCAGGCAGATCCAGCTCGACCACGCGTCCGGCGACGTCGGTGATCTCCGCTGCCAAAACAGGCACGGCGAGAAGAGAGAAAGCCAGCACAGCAAGATGCCTGAGGGCGTTGAGCCGCATGAGAAGTCCTCATTGAGTTCCAAAAGAAAATGATGAAGCCGCATGGCTGCGGCTTCATCCATCGATCAGACGGCGCTCCTCTTCACCGTCTACGTCTTACTTGGCGTCCTTCAGCGATACGAAGTAGCCGGGCTTGTAATCGAGCGGCAGGAAGCGGGCATGCAATTCCTTGAAGGTCGCCTCGGGATCGAGATCCTTAAAGAGATCCGGATGCAGCCACTTGGCGATTTCCTGGATGGCGACGAACTGATAGGGATTGTTGTAGAACTGGTGCCAGATGGCGTGAACATTGCCGTTCTTCACCGCCTGTACACCCGTAAAGGCCGGACGCTTGGTCAGGTTTTCGAGCTTGCGATGGGCTTCCTTGATATCCGCGCCATAACCGACACCAACCCAGTTGCCGCCGGGAACATAGCCGTTCCAGTTGCCGCCGGTGATGATGATCTGCTCCGGATTGGAGGCGATGATCTGCTCGGGATTAACATTGCCGAACGTGCCGGGAATGATATCTTTCGCCATGTTGATGCCGCCGGCAAGTTCCACCATCTTGCCGAAATTCTCGTTGCCGAAGGACATGCAGCAATCGTCGGAATAACCGCCGGCGCGTTCAATAAAGACCACCGGCTTCTTCGGGTTGGCCTTGGCGAGCGTATCGGTAACGCGGGCGATGGAGTCCGCGCGGAACTTGATGAAGTCCTCGGCGAGCTTTTCCTTGCCCGTCAGCTTGCCCATCAGGCGCATGCTCGGCTCGGTGTTTTCCATCGGCTTTTCACGGAAGTCGACATAGACCAGGGGAATGCCGACCTTTTCGAGCTTTTCGACATAGCCGGCTTCCTGCGTCGCCGTCTTCGCGTCGATGTTCATCAAAATGACATCGGGTTTCAGCGCAATGGCCTGCTCGATGTCGAAGGTGCCGTCCTTCATGCCGCCGAAGGTCGGCAGCTTGGCGATCTCAGGGTATTTGGCGAGATAGGCGTCATAGGTTTCCGGATCGGCCTTCGCCAGATCGTCGCGCCAGCCTACCACGTGCTGGAAGGGGTTTTCCTTGTCGAGCGCGGCGAGGAAGTAAATCTGGCGTCCCTCGCCCAGAATGACGTGCGAAACGGGAACGTTGACCTCGACATCACGGCCTGTCACGTCCTTGACGGTTACCTTTTCGGCGAATGCCGGCCAAGCGGCGGATACGAGAAGGCCAAGGGCAAGTGCCGCGAATTTGGCTGAGATGCGCATCGGATATTGCTCTCCAGTGTTGACTGTCGCGGCTGTATTATTTTCTGACTGTACTAGTCAAGATTTATGTTTTAGAGCCATTCTTAACTGACCGGTACATGAGCTGAAGAACAATGATCGACACTATCCAGTATGGTAAAAACGACAGCCTGAGAGACGAAATCAAAGCCTATTGGTCCGGTCGCGCCGCGACCTTCGACCTTTCTCCCGGACACGAGATTTTTTCGGAAGAAGAACGCGCGGCCTGGCATGCGCTGGTCTTGAAGCATCTGGGCCAGGGCGAAGGCCGCAAGGCGCTCGATCTGGCGAGCGGCACCGGCGTCATCTCGCATCTGATGGACGATCTCGGTTTTCAGGTCACCGGCATGGACTGGTCGGAAACGATGCTGGAGCTTGCAAGGGCGAAGGCGAAAGCGCGCGGGCGCAATATCCGCTTTTTCGTCGGCGATGCCGAAAGCACGATGGAGCCGGACGAAAGCGCCGACGTCATCATCACGCGCCATCTGGTCTGGACGCTGGTGGACCCGCAGGCAAGCTTTGCCGAATGGTTCCGCGTGCTGAAACCGGGCGGACGCCTGCTGATCGTCGATGGTGATTTCGTCAACACCGGCTGGCGTGAAAAACTGGTAAAGAAGCTGGCGACCGGTCTGGAAAGCATCGGCCTCGTGAAACCGGACCAACCGCACAAGCCGGCGGACCCGGCCAACACCTTCAGCAGCATTCTTTCACGGGTCTATTTTTCGAAAGGTGCAAGGGCCGGCGATGTCGCGGCGCTGTTGCGCGAAACAGGCTTCGAACCCGTCGCGATCGATCAGGAACTTCAGGCCATTCATCGCGCCCAGTCGAAAAACTTCAGCTTGCTGAAGGGTATTTTGCGCGGCCTGCAACACCGTTATGCGGTTTGTGCGGTGAAGCCGGATATTTCCGAAAAGGTCTGAGGAACGCCACAGATGCCTTCAATATCCGCATACACGACGTCGTCCTCGGGCCTGTCCCGAGGATCCAATCACGTATCGCAAAATCAATGCATTGCAGATGCTCGGGACAAGCCCGAGCATGATGGAGGAGAGGTTTTCGGGCTTTGCCTGCACCCTCCCGGACGATCCAAACAGCCACTCAAGACTTCCACCGACGCCTCAATTTTCCGCCCGCTCGAATAGCCCCTCCAAGCGCGGCTTCGCCCGGCCGGGCACCTCTACCGTCTTGTAACTCTGCGGCAAGGTCGCCTCCCCCACCTTGATCAGCATCACCATGCCCATGCCGTAATGCGGTGGGCATTTTATACCGTAAAAGCCCGGTCGTTCGAAACTGTGCTCGAATTCGTCGTTGATCCGGCTTTTGAACCCTTCAGCACCTTCAGGAATCATGCCGCCGATAGTCGCGGCATTGTGGCTCTTGTGGGTCGGCACGAAGCGCACGCGGTCGCCGGGGGCGATCTCCAGAAAATCGGGTTCGAATACCATCGGACCTTTTTCGCCTCGGTTCAGCATCTTCACTTCGAAGGTTTCGGCCATCGCGTGAAAGGGAAAACCCGCAGCCGTCGCGAGGGCGATTCCGACAAAAGCGTAAAACGATTTTGCATCCGGAAGGTCGCCAAAGCGAAGATTTTCAAGCATATTCAATGTGATCATCGTGCCAGCGCTTTCTTTGCGTGGTCGACCGTCCCGTGGGCAGGCAGAAAACGAATATGGGAAAAGCCGCCCTCGTCCGTGGTGACGACGGATTGCACGCCGAAAACGGCGGCTATCGTCGCAGAGGTCAAAACCTCGCGCGGTGGGCCGACTGCGATCAATTCGCCCCGATGGATGATGACAACCCGGTCGCAGAACATGGCGGCATGATTGAGATCGTGCAGCGCCGCCACAACGGTCAAGCCCTGCCGGCGCACCAGATCGAGCAGGCCGATCTGATGGCCGATATCGAGGTGGTTGGTCGGCTCGTCCAGCAGCAGGATGTGCGGCTGCTGCGCCAGCGCCCGGGCAATGTGCAGGCGTTGGCGTTCGCCGCCTGAAAGGTGGTGCCAGTTGCGATCCGCCTTGTCCGCCATGTCAACATTTTCGAGCGCGGCATCGACGATGGCATCGTCTTTTGGCGACCAGGCGGACAGCGGGCCGAGATAGGGCGTGCGCCCGAGTTCCACGGCCTGCCGGGCGGTGATGCGCTCAGTGGTTTCAGCCTGCTGCTCCACGAAGGCGAGCCTGCGGGCAAGTTCCCGCCGCCCGAATGAGACAAGCGGCTCCTCACCAAGCGTGACATGACCCCGGCGCGGCTTGCGAATGCCGGCCAGCATGGAAAGCAGCGTGCTTTTGCCGGAACCGTTCGGCCCGATGATGCCGAGAAATTCACCGGAGGCGACCTCCAGCGAAACCCCGCGCACGATGTCGAGAGTGCCGGCATGGAAATGCAGATCATGGGCGGACAATCTCATGACCGGCCTCTTTTCTGCCCGAGAATGAAGGCGAAGGCGGGCGCGCCGACCAAAGCGGTGATGACACCGATCGGCAAAACCTGGCCCGGAATGACGATGCGCGACAAAATATCCGCCACGATCATGAAAACCGCACCTGTGAGGGCCGTCACCGGCAGCAGCATGCCGTGGCGAACGCCAACGAAGATGCGCGCCGCATGCGGAATGACGAGGCCAACGAAGCCGATGGAGCCGACCAGCGACACCATGACCGCCGTCATGATCGCCGAAACCGAGATCAGCACCGCATAGACCCAGCGCACCGGGATGCCGAGCGACGCCGCCGCCTGCCCGCCAAAAGCGAAGGCATCGAGCGCACGGGCATACCAGAGACACACCGCAAGCCCTGCAAGACTGACCGGCAGGGCCAGCCAGACATCCGGCCAGCGCACGCCCGAAAGATTGCCCAGAAGCCAGAACATGATGCCCCGCGCCTGTTCGGCATTGGCGGATTTGGTAACGACGAACGACGTCATGGCGTTGAACAGCTGCGAACCAGCCACCCCCGCCAGAATGATGGCGCTGTTGCCGTGCCCTGCCCGCACCGCCAGAAGGCTGACCAGCGAAAACGCAACGAAAGCCCCGATCAGGGCGCCCGCCGGCATCGTCAGAAACCCTGCGCCGAAGCCCAGAAGCGCCACGGCGACTGCGCCGGTGGAGGCGCCTGCGGAAATGCCGAGAATATAGGGATCGGCGAGTGGATTGCGCAAAAGCGATTGCAGCACAGCACCGGCCAGCGCCAGCGATGCGCCGCAGCAGGCGGCGACAACGGCGCGGCTGAGGCGGTAACTCCAGACGATGCCCTCATCGAGCGGCTCCAGCGGATAACCCGCATGAAACACACGATTGGCGATGGTTTTTGCCACCACATCGAAAGGAATGGCGGTCTCGCCGATGGCCGCACCGGCCATCAGCGCGACGAGCAGCAGGGCGAGTGCGGCAAAAGCCAGACCCGCCCGACCGAGATGGACGGAAAAACCGTTCACTTGGCGAAGCCGGCGGTGGAAATCGCCTCGGCCAGCGTCTCAATGCCTTCGATCGTGCGGATCGTCGGGTTCATCGCCTGTGCGTCCATTTCGAAGACATGAGCCTCCTTGACGGCGGGCATGATGCTGGCAACCGGATCGGTGGCGAGAAACTTAAGCTTGACGGCAACATCATCGGCGGGGAAACGGCGACGGTCCATCTTGCCGGCAACGATCACCGATGGATTGGCCTTGGCGATGGTTTCCCAGCCGACGGTCGGCCATTCCTCATCGCTTTCGATGACATTCTTCAACCCGAGCGCGGACATGATGTAGCCGGGCGCGCCATTGCGCCCCGCCACGTAAGGATCGATATCGAGTTCAGCGCTGGAGAACCAGAAGACGGCCGAAAGCTTGCCATTCGCCGAGGCGATCTTGGCGCGGGCGGCTTCCTCGCGTTTCTTCAGGTCGGCGACGACTTCCTCGCCGCGATCCTGAACGTTGAATATCTGGGCGAGGTCGCGGATTTCCTGGTAGATCAGATCCATTGTGAAGACGGATTTGCGCACGCCGTCACCCCCACCGGAATTGTCCTTGCCCATGCAATCGGCAGGCGACGTATAGACGGGAATACCGAGTTCGGCGAATTGCGCCGGCGTTCCGACAACGCCTTCGGGGCCGATCTGCCACTGGAACTGCGTCGTCACGAGGTCCGGCCTCTTGCCGACCACCGCCTCGAAGCTCGGATCATTGTCGGCCAGCCGCTCCACCTTGGCGTTGGCGTCCTCGTAACCCTTCAGAACCGGGCCGATCCACAGCGCCGTGCCCACCACCTTGTCGGCGACGCCGAGCAGATAAAGAACCTCGGTCGTGCTCTGGCCGACGGAAACGGTGCGGGCGGGCGCCTGCTTGAAGGTGATCTCGTGGCCGCAGCTTTTGATCGTCAGCGGATAAACGGTTTCGGCAGCATGAGCGGCTCCGGCAGGCAGGGCCGAGAGTGCAACGGCCAGAAGACCGACGGAAACCGGCAGGTGTTTGAAATGGAACATATGTTCTCCAGTCAGAATACGTGGCGTGATCCGCAGAGGCGCGTCAAAACGCGTGGCGACAAAGCGGCGGCATGTGTGGAGATGGAGAACGGGACACGGAATACGTTTCCGCAGACGGAAAGGTCATAATCAGCTCCTCTTCCGGGCATCCCCGCCCGTAACGATGGTTCATATTATGACGGCAGGTCTCCTGGCTCACGAATATGCGCCGTTCATCTGCCTTCCCGCATCCCGAAGGACACAGTGGCATGACGCTTTGCGGCGTCACGAGGATGAACGGCAATCCGCTTACAGTTGCGGGGGCAGCCACGGCATTGGGCGATTAAAATCACCCGCACCATGTTCCCTATTAATCCCTTTGCCTTTCGGCTTCAGGAACCGTCACGTTCTGACATAAGGGGCAAGTGGCGGGGCGTCAATTGCGATATTCGACTTTGAGGAAGGTCGCCGGTCACACCAGCACGAATTTTCTGAAAGCACTGGAAGGTCACAACAATCTACCGAAATCCTCCGCATTTCAGCAGATAAACGCCGCAGGCCACTCTAAGCTTGCGCGATGACAATCCGGTCAGCGGAGACGGCCATGAACGCAATCGAAATCCTTGAGCGTCTCGTCGGTTTCCCGTCGGTCGTCGGAACCGCCAATGGCGACATTGCCGGATGGATCGCCGATTATCTGGATAGCCACGGCGCCAAAGTCTCCCTGCTTCCCGGGCCGGAAGGTGATCGCGCCAATCTGTTCGCAACCTTCGGGCCGGCAGATCGTGCCGGCTATATTCTGTCCGGCCATATGGATGTGGTGCCCGCAGGAGAACCGGAATGGTCCTTCGACCCCTTCTCGCTGCGGCCCGAAAACGACCGTCTCTATGGGCGCGGAACCACCGATATGAAAGGCTTTCTGGCGACTGTTCTGGCCGCCGCACCGGCATTTTCGCACCTGGCGCTGAAACGGCCCGTGCATATCGCCTTTTCCTATGACGAAGAGGCGGGCTGCCGTGGCGTGCCGCATCTGATCGCCCGCTTGCCGGAGCTGTGCGCTCCGCCGGCGGGCGCGATCATCGGTGAGCCGAGCAATATGCGGGCCGTTCGGGCGCATAAGGGCAAGGCCGCCGCGCGCATCGCCATCCGTGGTCGCTCCGGCCATTCGTCGCGCCCGGACCAGGGGGTGAACGCCATCCACCTGATGACCGGCATCATGGCAAAGGCCGTCGAGACGGCGGATGTGCTGATGCGGGGACCGTTCGAAGCCACTTTCGAGCCGCCCTATTCCTCGCTGCAGATCGGCACCGTCAAGGGTGGTCAGGCGATCAATATCATCCCCGATTTCTCCGCTATCGAGCTGGAAGCGCGGGCGATTTCCGGCGTATCGCCGCTCGCCCTGCTCCAGCCGGTTCGCGACAGCGTCGAGGCGCTTGCCGCAAAGGGCGTCGATATCCAATGGACGCCGATGAGCGATTATCCGGCGCTTTCCTTGCCAGCCGACACTCCACTCGTTCTGCTTCTGGAGGAACTGACCGGCACGGCGTGTCTGGCGGCCGTCAGCTACGGCACGGAAGCGGGGCTTTTTCAGGCTGCGGGCATCGATGCCATCATCTGCGGGCCGGGGGATATCGGCCGCGCCCACAAACCGGACGAATTCATAACGGCAGGCGAACTTTCGGCCTGCCAGTCGATGCTGGAAACACTCGCCAGCCGTTGCACGGTCTAAACCTTCGGGAAATATGGATTTCAGATGACGTTTCTCTTCAACTCCGACGCAAAGCGCGGCGAAATCTTCCGGCAGGCTCTGGCCGCCGACCTGCCTGATCTGCCGTTTTCGATGGATGCTTCCAGTGTCGATCCGGACGCGGTCCGTTACCTCATCACCTGGACCGTGCCGCAGGACATCGCCCGGTATCGTAATCTCGAAGTCCTGTTTTCGATCGGTGCGGGTGTCGACCAGTTTCACATCGAGGCCATCCCCGAGACGGTGAAGGTCGTGCGCATGGTGGATGAGGGCATCATCCGCATGATACAGGAATATGTCTGCCTCGGCGTGCTTGCCCTTCACCGCAACCTGCCGGTCTATTTGAAACAGCAGCGCCAGCAATTGTGGAGGCCCCTGTCGGGCCAGCGTCAGGCGGAAGAGTGCCGAGTGGGCGTTCTCGGCCTCGGCATGCTGGGCGTTGCGGCGCTGGAGCGGCTGAAACCTTTCGGTTTTCCGCTCTCCGGCTGGAGCCGCTCACCGCGCCAGATCAAAGGCGTCATCTGCCACCATGGCGAAGAGGGGCTGGCCGCCATCCTCTCTACCAGCGATATTCTCGTCTGCCTGCTGCCGTTGACCGACGAGACCACGGGGCTTCTGAATGCCGGGCGCCTCGGGATGCTTCCCGAGGGTGCCGCCCTGGTCCACACCGGGCGTGGCAAACAGCTTGACCATGACGCCCTCATCGACGCGCTGGACAGCGGCAGGCTTTCAGGCGCCATGATCGACGTCACCGATCCGGAACCCCTACCGGAAGACCACAATTTCTGGACGCACCCGAAAATTCTCCTGACACCGCACATCGCCAGCGTCACCCAGCCCCATTCCGCCGCCCGCACCATTGTCGAAAATATCAAACGATACCAATCCGGTCTCGAACCGCTCGGCCTCGTCGACCGCGGCCGTGGATATTGATTACACCGCTCCAAGAAAGGACATCCATGCCTCTCCTCAAGACAATCGACACCAAACCCACCTTTGAACCGAAAGCCTCCAAGGCCTTGCCTGAACGTCTTATCGCCGGTGATCCGTCGTTCAAGACGTGGCCGCTGGATGAAGCCCGCGACGGCACCGTCCACACCGGCATCTGGGAAGCGACCCCCGGCGAAAGCCGCTCTATCAAGGGCGAGACATTCGAGTTCTGCCACATTCTCGAAGGCGTCATCGAGATCACGCCGGAAGGCGGTGCGCCGCTGCGTTACACGGCGGGCGACAGCTTCGTCATGAAACCCGGCTTTGTCGGCGTCTGGAAGACCATCGAAACCGTGCGCAAGATCTACGTTACGGTCACGGGGTGATTTGTTAAGCCAAATTCTTGGCATTCCGGCCGGTGGACAGGCGTTTTTGCGAAAAAACGCCGGCCGGCAATCGGATGCTGGACCCGTGCCTGCATGGGTGTCATCCCCGAATATTTTTCGGCCGGGATTTGCACCCCGGACGAAACGCAGCAGTTCCCAGTAAGCGACTTATGTCCGCCGAAGATTGCGCTGTGGGCCGCCTGCAAAACAGGATTTTCGTTCATTACCCCACCGCAGTCGGTCAATACTGCTTGCCATCAAGGGTTAGCGTTGAGGCATATCCAAAGAGGATTCCACATGACGCTCAGCTTCGATCCAGACAGCTTATCTCTCCCGATCGGCCATTTCATCGGCGACCGGCTGATCCCGGCTAAAAACGGCATCGACATGCACCGCCCCGCCGGCTGCCCGAAAGCGGATGCGACGCTGGTCGATGAGGCCGTGCAAACCGCCAAGGCCGCGCGGCGGCTACAAGCGCTCCGGCATTGGCAAGGATCTCGGGCCGGAGGCCTATCTTGCCAACCGCAAGAGCAAAAGCGTCCTTATCGGACTGTAACAGGGGAAGCATCTTGAAAACGCATCGCATCGCACTCATTCCCGGAGACGGCATCGGCCGCAGCGTGACGGACGCGGCATGGCAGGTTCTCAATGCCGCAGCAAAAAGTTCCGATTTTGCGCTTGAAGGAACGGAATTCCCCTGGTCCTGCGCTTTCTACAAGGAAACGGGCGCGATGATGCCGAAAGACGGCATTGAAACCCTGCGCGGTTTCGATGCCATCATGCTCGGCGCGGTCGGCTGGCCGGCGGAGGTGCCGGATTCGGTCTCGCTGCACGGCCTGCTGCTGCCGATCCGCAAGGCTTTCGTGCAATACGCCAATATCCGTCCGCACCGGCTTCTGCCGGGTGTGCAGGGGCCACTCAAGGCCGATGGTTTCGACATCCTCTGCATCCGCGAAAATACCGAAGGCGAATATTCCGGCGCGGGCGGACGTGTACACCAGGGCACCGAGGACGAGGTTGCTGTCGAAACCTCCATCTTCACCCGCAAGGGCGTGGAACGCATTTTGCGCTTTGGCTTCGAGCAGGCGCAAAAGCGCCGTGGCAAGCTGGCTTCGGTCACCAAGTCGAACGCCCAGAAATACTCGATGGTGTTCTGGGACGAGGTGACGCAGAAGCTCGCCGCCGAATATCCTGACGTCGAGGTTTCGAGCTACCATATCGATGCCATGGCGGCACGCATGGTCATGGCGCCTGAAAGCCTCGATGTCGTGGTCGCCTCCAACCTCTTCGGCGATATTCTGACCGATCTCGGTGCGGCCATTCAGGGTGGTCTCGGCTTTGCCGCTTCTGCCAATATCAATCCCGATCGCTCCGCCCCGTCCATGTTCGAACCGGTGCATGGGTCCGCCCCGGATATCGCCCCTCTCGGCATCGCCAACCCCATCGCCGCCATCTGGTCCGGCGCGATGATGTTTGAGCATCTTGGCGAGACCGGCGCGGCCGAAAGGATCATGACGGCACTGGAAACAGCGACCGGCAGGGGTATCGGCACGGTGCCGGGCAAGGACAAGACGGACACCATAACCGCTGCAATTCTCGCAGCACTCGACTGATTTTGGAGGAACATGATGCAGGGCTTGAAGGACAAGGAACTCTTTCGCCAGACGGGTTTGATCGGCGGCGCATGGCAATCGGCGGCAACGGGCAAGACAGTCGACGTGATCGACCCGGCAACGCAGGCAATTATCGGCACCGTGCCGGATATGGATGGCGGTGAAACCCGCGCGGCGATCGAAGCCGCCAATGCCGCCTTCGGGCCGTGGAAGAAAAAGACCCACGCCGAACGGGCGGCACTTCTCGAAAAATGGTTCGCGCTGATGATCGAGCATATCGATGATCTCAGCCTGATCCTCACCACCGAACAGGGCAAACCTCTCGAAGAAGCCAAGGGCGAAATCCGCTATGGCGCGTCCTTCGTCAAATGGTTTGCGGAAGAGGCCCGGCGCATCAGCGGCGGCACCATCCCCTCCCCGACGCCGGATCGTCGCATTGTGGTGTTGAAGGAGCCTGTCGGCGTCTGCGGCATCGTCACGCCGTGGAATTTCCCGAATGCAATGATTACCCGCAAGGTCGCACCAGCCCTTGCGGCCGGCTGCACCGTCGTCATCAAGCCTTCGGAATTCACGCCCTATTCGGCGCTGGCGCTCGGCGTTCTCGCCGAACGGGCCGGCATTCCCTCAGGCGTCATCAACATCGTCACCGGCATGCCAACGGATATCGGCAACGAGATCATGGCCAACGAGACGGTGCGGAAGATCTCCTTCACCGGCTCCACCCGTGTCGGCTCGCTTCTGATGCGTGGTGCGGCCGACAGCGTGAAGCGGCTGTCTCTGGAACTCGGCGGCAACGCGCCATTCATCGTTTTTGAGGATGCGGATCTGGATCTCGCCATTGAAGGCGCCCTCGTTTCGAAATTCCGCAACGGCGGCCAGACCTGCGTCTGCGCCAACCGCATTCTCGTTCAGGCGAGCGTTTATGACGCCTTCGCGAAAAAACTCGCCGCCCGCGTCGATGCCATGCGTGTCGGCCCCGGAACGGAGGCCGGTGTTTCCATCGGCCCGATGATCAACGAGCCAGCAATCGCCAAGATCCGCGCCCATATCGACGATGCCGTTTCCAAAGGCGCGACGATCATCACCAAGCCGCATAATCTGCCGGAAGGTCCGCAATATACCGCACCCGTGGTGCTGACGGGCGCCACGACCCAGATGCGTCTGGCGAGCGAAGAGACCTTCGGGCCGGTGGCCCCGCTCTTCCGCTTCGAGACCGAAGAGGAAGCGATCGCTATCGCCAACGGCACGCCCTTCGGTCTTGCCGCCTATTTCTATACCGAAAGCCTCAAACGCGCCTGGCGCGTGGGCGAAGCGCTGGAATTCGGCATGGTCGGCCTCAACACCGGCGCGATCTCCACCGAGGTCGCACCTTTCGGTGGCGTCAAGCAATCCGGCCTCGGCCGCGAAGGCGCGCAGGCCGGTATCGAGGAATATCTGGAAATAAAGACGTTCCACATCGGTGGACTTGCCTGACGACTGTTTCTTTCTCCCCGCCTAAAGGGCCGCTCTGCGGCCCTTCTTTTTTGTACCCATGCAACAAAAAAGCGGCCCGGAGGCCGCTTTGAATTACTGGAACTTGTCGAGCATCTTATAATAAAGCCCGACGAGCGGCAGAAACCAGGGCTTGCCGAAATGGCCGGGAACGGCGGGCCAGTCCAGCCCCTTCAGCGGGTTGGTGTCCGGGCGGCCAAGAATGGCGTCGGCCATCGTCATGCCGAGATGGGTGGAAAGCTGCGCGCCGTGGCCGGAATAACCCATGGCGTACCAGACGCCATCCTGAAAACCGGCGCGCGGATAACGGTCCTTGGTCATGTCGACCAATCCGCCCCAGCAATAATCGATCGGCACATGGGCAAGCTGCGGGAATATGCGGTGCAGGCTTTCCGTCAGGATCGCACCGCTCTTGGCATCCGAACGCTGGTCCGATGTGGCGGAAAAGCGCGCGCGGCCGCCGAAAATCAGCCGGTTATCCGGCGCAAGGCGGAAATAATTGCCGATATTCATGGTGTTGACGTAGGTACGGTTGCCCGGAACAGACGCCTGCACTTCGGCATCCGTCAGCGGCCGTGTGGCGATGATGAAACTGCCGACCGCGATGATGCGGCGGCGGAAATAACCGAAGCCGGAAGGGGTATAAGCGCCGGTCGCAACCAGAACATTGTCGGCCGTTACCTTGCCGCGTGCGGTTTCCAGTTCGTGGATCTTGCCGTTCTGGATGTGCTTCGTCACCGCCGCATTTTCGAAGATCACCGCGCCATGGCGGCTGGCGGCTTGCGCGAGACCGGCCACATACCGACCCATATGCATCATGGCGCTCTTCTTGGACAGCATGGCGCCATAAAAGGGAGAGCCTATTTCCGCCTTGAGATCGTCAACCGACAGAAGCGCCGTATCGGGATCGACCTCGGCATGAACAGCCTCGAAATTCTTCGCCAACCCTTCGAAATGCTGCGGTTTCGAAGCCATTTTCAGCTTGCCGGCACGGCGGAAATTGCAGTCAATCCCTTCCTCGGCGATCAGGCTTTCCAGCGTGTCGATCGAGGCATCCAGCGCCTTGTAGAGCGCAATGGCGCGCTCCTTGCCGAGTTCCGCCTTGGCGGAGAGGTAGGAGTGGGCAAGGCCATTGTTGAGGTGCCCGCCATTGCGGCCGGAAGCGCCCCAGCCGACACGCTGTCCTTCCAGAACGACGACGCGCGCACCGGCTTTCGCAAGCTGGCGCGCGGCACCGAGACCGGTGAAGCCGCCACCGATGACGGCCACATCGTAGTGGCCTTCGACAGGACCTTGCGCCGCCCCCGCAAACAGGGGCGACGTGTCATGCCAATAGGAGACGAGCTTCATGATCCGATCCTTTCCTTACAGTCCGACGACGCCCGCGAGACCGGAAATATCGGAGATTTCCGTGTAACCGTAATAGGGATTTGCCGGTTCATGGCCGCGATTGACCCAGACCTTGTTCTTGATGCCGAGATCATGGGCAGACATCAGGTCGTAGCGGAAGGAGGACGAGACGTGCAGGATATCCTCCGGGCCGCAGCCGAGCATGTCGAACATATATTCGAAAGCCTTGAAATGCGGCTTGTAGGCCTGCGCCTGTTCGGCCGTATAGACAGCATGGAACGGCGCGCCGAGCTTTGCCACATTCGACATGATCTGCGAATTCATGGCGTTGGACAGGATGACCAGCGGAATTTCCTTGGCGACCTTGGAGAGACCGGCCGGAACGTCCGCATGCGGACCCCAGGTAGGAACCCGCTCATAAACCATTGCCGCATCTTCGTCCTTGAAGGCCACACCGTTGCGCTTGCAGGTGCGCGACAGGGCGTTATGCACGACTTCGGCGTAAGGCTTCCAGTCATGCATGACCTCATCCAGGCGATAGGCAGAGAAGTCCTTGATGAATTCCTGCATCTCGGCCTCGTCCAGACGATCACCATAGAGATCGCGGGCAGCCTCTGCCATCTGGAAGTGGATCAGCGTACCGTGGCAATCGAACGTGATGTATTTCGGGCGGAAGATGGTCATGTCGTCGTCATCCTTTGCTGGGGATCGAAAGTGGCCGTGATATCAGGATTATAGAAAGCCTTTGCCGGACCGGCGCACCGCAATTGCCGGTCGCGAAAGCAGATTGTTGCGTATCCGACCACGAGATTGGCACAGAGTTGCGTGCGCCCATCCGGCCATTCCACGCCGGCCTCCCTTTTGCCCGGCAGAGGCGAACGACACGCGGCATAAGATGCGGCGGTGGGTAAAAGCAACAGTCAAACATATCGAACCTTGCCATTCGTCGGGACAATGTTCTTTGGCCACCGGTCTATCAATGAACGAGAAGAACAAAACGGAGTTGGGCCATGCAAGCCAGCCTGATCGATATTCAGAATTTCGAGCCTCAACATCTTGACGCCGCCGTTGAGCTTTCCCGGCAGGCCAGCTGGCCGCACCGGAAAGAAGACTGGGCGCTTGTCCTCTCACTCAGCAAGGGTTTCGTCGCTCTGGAGAACGGCCGGGTCGTCGGAACGGCGATGGCAACACTTCTGGGAGACACCTGCGCCACCGTTAATATGGTGATCGTGGACGAGGTGATGCGTGGCCGGGGTCTCGGGCGCCAGTTGATGAATGCAGCCCTCGACGCCGCCGAAAATCGCGAATGCCGTCTGACCGCCACCGCCGATGGTCTCCCGCTTTACGAGAAGCTGGGGTTCGCCGCCTGCGGCGAGGTACTCCAGCATCAGGGTATCCCAGTTGCGACCGATAAGCCGACCAGTGTGACTTGGGCGGAAACCGTTGTTCCAGCCGAGCTTGCAGCACTTGATGCGCAGGCTTTTGGCGCGGACCGCACAGCACTCTTTGCCGAACTTGCAGATAGGGCACGTTTCGCGGTCGTGCGACAACAGGGCGTCATCAAGGGTTTTGCGGCGCTGCGCACGTTTGGCCGTGGCGAAGTCATCGGCCCGGTTGTGGCGGAAAATGCCGAAACTGCACGCGATTTGATCGCCTTCGTGCTTTCCGAGCGCCCCGGCGCATTCTTACGCGTCGATACCACCGCCGTTACGGGCCTTGGCCCCTGGCTTGCCGAACACGGCCTCGGCCATGTTGGCGGCGGCATCGCCATGCGGCGGGCCGAAGCCGAAATCCCCGCCGACAAAAAACTGAAAACATTCGCATTGACCAGCCAGGCGCTGGGCTGAATCTGGAGAGACCAATGTTAAGCAATTCACTGATCGAGCTCGACCGCGCCCATCTGGTGCACCCCGTCTCTTCTTTCCGCGGCCATGAAAAGCTGGGCGTGCGAATATTGAAATCAGCAAAGGGCGCCACCGTCACCGACATGACCGGCCACCAGTTGATCGACGGCTTTGCCGGCCTCTGGTGCGTCAATGCAGGCTACGGCCATGACAGCATCGTCGAGGCGGCGGCAAAGCAGATGCGGGAATTGCCCTATGCGACCGCCTATTTCGACATTGGCAGCGAACCGGCGATCCGGCTGGCCTCCGAACTGGCCGACCGCGCGCCGGGCGATCTCAACCACGTCTATTTCACGCTCGGCGGTTCCGATGCGGTGGACAGCACCATCCGGTTCATCCGCTATTACTGGCACGCCAAGGGCCAGCCGCAGCGCGACCAGTTCATTTCCATCGAACAGGGTTATCACGGCTCCACAACGGCCGGTTCGGGCCTGACCGCCCTGCCCGCCTTCCATGCGGGTTTCGGCGTGCCTTACGACTGGCAGCACAAGATCCCGTCGCATTATGCCTATCGCAATCCTGTCGGCAGCGATCCGGCCGCCATCATCGCTTCTTCCCTCCAGATCCTGAAGGACAAGATCGAGGCCATTGGCCCGGAACGGGTCGCCGCCTTTTATGCCGAGCCCATTCAGGGCTCGGGCGGCGTTCTGGTGCCGCCGCCGGGCTGGATCAAGGCCATGCGCGAACTCTGCCGGTCCTATGGCATCCTCTTCGTCGCCGACGAAGTGATCACCGGCTTCGGCCGCACGGGACCGCTATTTGCCTGTGCCGACGAGGACATCGTGCCGGACTTCATCACCACCGCCAAAGGCCTCACCTCCGGCTATGTGCCGATGGGTGCGGTATTCATGGCCGACCATGTTTATGATACGATAGCCGACTTCGCGGGCGATGCCGCCATAGGGCACGGTTACACCTATTCCGCCCACCCCGTCAGCGCTGCCGTCGGCCTCGAAGTGTTGAAACTTTACGAGGGCGGGCTGCTGGAGAACGGCCGTCGCGCCGGTGCGCGGCTGATGGCCGGACTGGAAGGGTTGAGAAGCCACCCGCTGGTTGGTGATGTGCGCGGCCGCGGCATGCTCGCCGCCATCGAACTCGTGACCGACAAGGACAAAAAAACACCGCTGCCGGCTGCGGCGGCCCCTGCACGCAAGGTTTTCGACCGTGCCTGGGAGAACGGCCTCATCGTGCGGGCCTTCGCAAACGGCGTTCTCGGTTACGCGCCGCCGCTCTGCTGTACCGACAGCGATATCGACACCATTGTCGAGCGGACGCTGAAAACCCTCGATCAGACGCTCGAGGACCCGGCCGTTCGGGCCGCCATGGCCTGAGACGAAAGACGGATGGCGTTGCGACACCTTCTTGAAATGTCGCAACGCAGCACATATTCGCAATATTCTGCCGAAGTCTCGAGCCTTTTCGGCGAATCCGGCGCGCTGGAAGTGCCAAACTATCCTTAGAAAAACGCCAAACGCCTTAAAGAATGGGCGTTGACAACAATAGGAACGGGGCAAGCATCCCGTCCGGGAACAGAATAAAATGCCGCAGCCTTCCCACGAGGCGCGTGGCATAGCGGAGACCGACATTGCCCAAGAAATTGCGCGACTTCAAATATATGAGCTTCGATGTGGTTGGAACACTCATCGATTTCGAAGGCGGCCTGAAAACGACGCTTGTCGAGATCGGCGCTGAAAACGGCGTGGAGATCGACGGTGAAAAAGCCCTCGGGCTTTACCGTGCCGCCCGCTACTCCGACGCGACCGACCTGTTCCCGGACGATCTCGTCCGTGTGTACCTCGCCATCGCTCCGGAACTCGGCTTGCCGGCGGAGCGCGCCTTTGGCGAACGCCTGCGCGACGCGGCAAAAAACTGGAAAGGCTTTGCAGACAGCCGTGCCGCCATGGCTGAGCTTGCCAAGACGCATCGTCTCATCGCCATGACCAATGCCCAGCGCTGGGCTTTCGAATATTTCTCCAGGGAACTCGGCAATCCCTTTCATGCCGCTTTCACGGCGGATGATACCGGCACGGAAAAGCCCGACCCCGTTTTCTTCGAAAAGGTTTTCGCCTTCGTTGAAAGCGAGGGGGCATCGAAGGACGACATTCTGCACGTCGCGCAAAGCCAGTACCACGACATCGGCATTTCACGGAAACTCGGACTGACCAATTGCTGGATAGAACGCCGCCACGCCCAGAAGGGATATGGCGGCACGATCGAGCCGGAAAACTTTACCGAACCGGACTACCACTTCACCTCGATGGCTGGCCTTGCCGAGGCCACGAGGCAGACGGGCGGTTGAGATCGTCCTTGCCTGTGGCACCACGCGCCAGGACGCGGATGCCGGAAATTTCTGCAAACGCTATTTCAACAAATCATACAATAAGGGGAAGACCATGAGTGACAGGATTACAAACTGGACCCGCTCCGACGATGCCGCCGTTGAACAGGCGATCCGGCGCGGCGCGACACGGCGAGAACTGCTGCACATGATGCTGGCGGGCGGCGTGGCGCTTTCCGCCGGTTCGGCCATTTTCGGCCGCGCCTCGCAGGCCGTGGCGGCCACCCCCGTTTCCGGCGGTACGCTGAAGGCGGCCGGCTGGTCCTCTTCCACCGCCGATACGCTCGACCCGGCGAAAGCCTCGCTTTCCACGGATTACGTCCGCTGCTGCGCGCTCTATAACCGCCTGAGCTTCCTCGATGTTTCCGGCACGCCCCAGATGGAGCTGGCCGAATCCATCGAAACGAAGGACGCCAAGACCTGGACCGTGAAGCTGCGTTCCGGCGTCACTTTCCATGACGGCAAGGCGCTGACCGCCGACGACGTGGTCTATTCGCTGAAGCGTCACCTCGACCCGGCCGTTGGTTCGAAGGTCGCCAAAATCGCCGCCCAGATGACCGGCTTCAAGGCAATCGACAAAAGCACCGTCGAGATCACGCTGGCAAACGCGAATGCCGACCTGCCGGCTATTCTGGCCCTGCACCATTTCATGATCGTCGCCGACGGCGCGACCGATTTTTCCAAGGGCAACGGCACCGGCGCCTTCAAGCTGGAGAAATTCGAACCCGGCGTCCGCTCGATCATGTCGAAAAACACCAACTACTGGAAACAGGGTGGCCCGCACGTCGATAGCTTCGAGTTCTTCGCGATTTCCGAAGATAATGCCCGCGTCAATGCGCTCATTTCGGGCGATATCCATCTTGCAGCAGCGATCAATCCGCGTTCGATGCGCCTGCTCGACAAGCAGGAAGGTATCGTGCTGTCCAAGGGAACGTCCGGCAACTATACCAACCTCAATATGCGGCTGGACCAGGCTCCGGGCAACAATGCCGATTTCATCGCCGGCATGAAGTCGATCGTCAATCGCGAGCAGATCGTCAAGGCGGCGCTGCGCGGCCTCGGCGAAGTCGGTAACGACCAGCCCGTGCCGCCAATGAGCCCCTACCACAATCCGGACCTGAAGCCGAAAGCCTTCGATCCGGACAAGGCGAAATTCCATTTCGAAAAAGCCGGTCTCATCGGCCAGTCCATCCCGGTCATCACCTCGGACGCCGCAAACTCCGCCGTGGACATGGCCATGATCATCCAGGCGTCGGCCGCGGAAATCGGCGTCAAGCTCGACGTTCAGCGCGTTCCTTCCGATGGTTACTGGAGCAATTACTGGCTGAAGGCGCCTATACACTTCGGCAACATCAACCCGCGCCCAACGCCGGACATTCTGTTCTCGCTGCTTTACGCCTCCGACGCACCGTGGAACGAAAGCCAGTATAAGTCGCCGAAGTTCGACAAGATGATGCTCGAAGCGCGCGGCATGCTAGACATGGAAAAGCGCAAGCAGATCTACTTCGAAATGGAAACGATGATCGCCGACGAAGCCGGCACCATCATTCCCGCCTATATTACCAATGTCGACGCCATCTCCTCCAAGCTGAAGGGGCTGGAAGCCAATCCGCTCGGCGGCATGATGGGTTACGCCTTTGCGGAACACGTCTGGCTTGAAGCCTGATAGACCAAGGGGCCGGGCGCTGACGCACCCGGCCACCTTTCCGCCAGTGCGGAAAGCCTCCACAGCTGGAGCAGGACGATGAGACATAAGCGGTTTTCGTCGAAAACCCGCCCCAGCTATATAATTTGGATCATGATGATTTCAGGTCGATCCGGCCTGAACTCATCATGACCCAGGCAGGTCGCAGGAGCATGTGAATGAACAGCCGGATATTATCCCTTATCGCCAGGCGGCTGGTCGTCATGCTGACGACGCTGCTTATCGTATCGTTTATCGTCTTTTCCGCCACCAGCCTGCTGCCCGGCGACACGGCGACGATCCTTCTTGGTCAGTCGGCGACGCCGGAGGCCGTGGCCGGCCTGCGCACAGCCATGCATCTCGACGACCCCGCCCTTTTGCGTTTCGTCCGCTGGCTTTTTGGCCTGCTGCGCGGCGAACTCGGCACGTCCTACGCCAACAATATGGCGATTGCCGACCTCATCGGTCCGCGTTTCATCAACTCCATGAAGCTTGCCGGCATCACCACTGTTATCGCCGTGCCGCTGGCGCTGACGCTCGGCATCAGCTCCGCCATGCTGCGCGGAACGCTTTATGACCGCGCCGTCACGATCCTGACCATCGGCGTCATTTCCGTGCCGGAATTCATGATCGCGACGCTCGCCGTTCTGCTTTTCGCCGTGTACCTGAAATGGCTGCCGGCCCTGTCGCTGGTCAGCGAGGTTCATACCCTGTTCGATGTGCTGCGGGTCTACGCCATGCCGGTCATCACCCTCACCTTCGTCGTGTCGGCACAGATGATCCGCATGAGCCGCGCCGCGGTCATCGAGACGCTCGACACGCCCTATGTGGAAATGGCGCTCTTGAAGGGCGCGCCACGCATGCGCATCGTGCTCCGCCACGCGCTTCCCAATGCGCTCGGCCCCATCGTCAATGCGGTCGCCCTGTCGCTCTCCTATCTCGTCGGCGGCGTCATCATCGTCGAGACCATCTTCAATTACCCTGGTATCGCCAAGCTGATGGTCGATGGCGTTGCGACCCGCGACCTGCCGCTGATCCAGAGCTGCGCGATGATTTTCTGTGTGGGTTATCTCCTCCTCATCACCACCGCCGATATCATCGCCATCATGTCCAATCCGAGGCTGCGCTGATGGCCGAGCATATCAAAACAACGTCGGGGAATTCGCGTTTGGGTTACAAGATCAACGTAGTCGGCGTTTTCGGCTTTCTCGTCATTTTTCTCTGGGCAATGGTGGCGATCTTCGCGCCTTATCTCATCCCGCATCCGGTCGGTGAAATCATCGATCTCGATTATTTCGGACCGATGACCTCCGATCTCTGGCTCGGTTCCGACTATCTCGGCCGCGACGTGTTTTCCCGCATTCTCATGGGCGCGCGTTTCACGGTCGGCATCTCGCTTGCTGCCGTCACGATCGCCTGCGTGTCCGGCGTCGTTCTCGGCATGAGCGCCGCCGTGGTCGGCGGCTGGTTCGATGCGGTACTCAGCCGCTTTCTCGATGCGGTGAACTCCATTCCGAGCAAGCTTTTCGGGCTTGTGGTCGTCGCCGCCGTCGGCTCTTCCATTCCGGTGCTGATCGTCACCCTGTCGGTGATCTATACGCCGGGCGCCTATCGTTTCGCCCGGGCGCTCGCCGTCAATGTCAACACCATGGACTTCGTCACCGTCGCCCGCGTGCGCGGCGAGAGCCTCCTGTACCTCATTATCTCCGAAATCCTGCCGAACATCATCCGCCCAGTGCTTGCCGATCTTGGCGTGCGTTTCGTGTTCATCGTGCTGCTGCTGTCGGGCCTCTCCTTCCTCGGTCTCGGCCTGCAACCGCCGAATGCGGACTGGGGCGCGCTGGTGCGTGAAAACATCGGCGGCCTGCCCTTTGCCGCGCCGGCCGTCCTCTTCCCGTCGCTGGCAATCGCCAGCCTGACGATCAGCGTCAACCTGCTGATCGACAATCTGCCGCAGAAAATCCGCGACAGGAGCGAATAATGACAAATCTCGTTGAAATCCGTGGACTTAAAGTCGAGGCGACCACCGATTCCGGCCGCCGCATCGAAATCATCAGGGGTGTCGACATCGATATCGCCGAGGGTGAAATCGTCGCGCTGATCGGCGAAAGCGGCTCCGGCAAGACGACCATCGCGCTGTCATTGATGGGTTATGCCCGCCCGGGCTGCCACATTTCCGGCGGCAGCGTTACGGTGGCGGGCCGGGACATGGTGCAGCTTTCGGAAGCAGAACGGGCGACCATTCGCGGCACGAAAATCAGCTATGTGCCGCAGAGCGCGGCAGCCGCCTTCAACCCGGCACAAAAGATCATCGATCAGGTCATTGAAGTCACCCGCATTCACCATCTGATGCCGCCGCAGGAGGCGCGCGTCAGGGCGGTAGAACTGTTCAAGGCATTGTCGCTGCCCAGCCCCGAAACCATCGGCGACCGTTATCCGCATCAGGTTTCCGGCGGCCAGCTTCAGCGTCTTTCCGCCGCCATGGCGCTGATCGGCAACCCGGAACTGGTGATCTTCGACGAACCGACCACAGCACTCGACGTGACCACACAGATCGAAGTTCTGCGCGCTTTCAAATCGGCGATGCGCAAGGGCGGCATCGGTGGCGTCTACGTTTCTCACGACCTTGCCGTCGTCGCCCAGATTGCCGACCGGATCGTGGTGCTGAAAGGTGGCGAGATACAGGAAACCGGCACCACTACGGATATTCTGGAGAATGCGCAGCATCCTTATACGCGGGAGCTGCTGACCGCCTTTAACGACAAGGTCCGCGCCGTAACACCGCTCAGACAGAGTGACGCAAAGCCGCTTCTGGATATCGAAAATCTGATCGCCGGTTATGGAACGAAAGGTGACGACCGGATGCCGCTGGTGCGTGCGGTGGATTCCGTCAGCCTTGCGGTCTATCCCGGCCGCAATCTCGGCATCATCGGCGAATCCGGCTGCGGAAAATCAACGCTGGCGCGCGCCATTGCCGGCATTCTGCCGGCCGCAAGCGGTCACGTCGTCTTCGAAGGCCGGCAACTGGATGCCGACGCCCGGTGTCGCACCAGCAATGAGCTGCGCCGTATGCAGATCGTTTTCCAATATGCCGATACGGCGCTCAACCCGGCAAAACCCATCGAGGACATTCTTGGCCGGCCGCTGACCTTCTATCATGGTATGAAAGGCAAGGCCCGCGACGCCCGCATCGACGAATTGCTCGACATGGTGAAGCTGCCGCGCTCGGTTCGCAACCGCCACCCTTCCGGCCTGTCGGGCGGGCAGAAACAGCGCGTCAATTTCGCCCGCGCGCTCGCCGCCGAACCATCGCTCATCATCTGCGATGAAATCACTTCGGCGCTGGACACGGTCGTCGCAGCCGCCATCATCGATCTGCTCGGCGAACTCCAGCGAGAACTGAACCTCTCCTACATCTTCATCAGCCACGACCTTTCTGTGGTGGAAACCATCTGCGACGAGATCGTCGTGATGTATGGAGGGCAGAAAGTGGAGCATCTGGAGACCGAAGCGATCAAATCCCCGACCCATCCCTATTCGAAACTCCTGTTCTCCTCAGTACCGAAGCTCGACCCGAAATGGCTCGACAGTCTCCAGCAGGATGCGGAGCTGGTGCGGGCGTTCTCCAAGAAGTAACAACATCACTTTCGTCATCCTCGGGCTTGTCCCGAGATCTGCAACCGTCTGATTCTGCGAGACGTGGGTAGATCCTCGGCACGAGGCCGAGGATGACGTTGAGTATGAAGCGACGTGTCTCGGCACTTCGGCACCCCTGCAAAGGGACGTCCATCGCCTCAGAGCGGAAACAGGCTGGTCAGCGGCATATGCGATTTGATGATCGGCGATTTCAGCACCACGAAGCTGAAATATTTGTCGATGCCGACATCCATATCCGTCAGGCGTTCCATGATCAGCTGATATTCTACGATGCCTGAGGTGACGAATTTCAGCAGATAATCGTAGCCGCCCGATACCAGGTGGCATTCCACCACCTGATCGACCTTTTCGATGACGCCGAGGAAGCGGGCGAAATCGATCTGGCGGTGGTTCTTGAGCGTGATCTCGGTAAAGACCGTCAGCGTCTGACCGAGCTTGTTGATGTTGATCTGCGCCGAATAACCTTCGATGTAACCCTCGGACTGAAGTTTCTTCACCCGCATCAGGCAGGGGCTCGGCGAGAGGTTGACAAGCTCCGCCAGCTCGACATTGGTGATGCGACCGTTTTTCTGGAGTTCGTAGAGGATCTTGATATCGATCCGATCGAGTTTCATCACTTTGCAGAACCCCTTTTTTGTTTTTTCGTACACGCGGCATAAAATTCTGATGCGGCATTGAAAATCTTATCACATGGGCGAGCGCTGTCGACGCGGTGATGTTTTTTTCATTCAGCATAAAGAGTTGCAGACATGCCGCCGAACGGCAGGAGATTCTGACAATCGGCGTAGTCTGGCAGCGTTTACCTGACGAGCAAGGTAAATTAGGACGAATACAAGGAGCCCGACATGCCTGCCCCGCTGCAACAGATCACGACATCGCCGGAACTGCCGAAATCTGCGGACGCCGTTATTATCGGCGGTGGCATCGTCGGGGTTTTCGCTGCCTATTACCTCGCCCGTCGCGGCCTGAAAGTGGCGCTCGTCGAAAAGGGCCTGATCGGCGCGGAACAATCCAGCCGCAACTGGGGTTGGTGCCGGCAGCAGAACCGCGACGCCCGCGAATTGCCGATTTCAACGCAGAGCCTGGCGCTCTGGGAACGGTTTGCCGCAGAAAGCGGCGAAGACACCGGTTTCCGCCGCTGCGGATTGTTCTACCTGAGCAACAACGAAGCTGAAATTGCCGGCTGGGCGCGCTGGCGCGACTTTGCCATCACCGCCGGCGTAACGACGCATATGTTGAGCGGGGATGAGGCCAGCGAACGTGGCCGCGCAACCGGAAAACGCTGGAAGGGCGGCGTGTTTTCGCCGACGGACGGCACGGCCGATCCTTCGATGGCGGCCCCCGCCGTCGCGCGCGCCATCATGAAACTGGGCGGCACGGTACACCAGAACTGCGTAGCGCGCGGGCTGGAGACGGAAGGTGGCCGCGTCAGCGCCGTCGTTACCGAAAAAGGCACCATCCGCACCAAAACCGCCATCATGTCCGGCGGGGCCTGGGCGTCCTCCTTCTGCCGCCAGCTCGGCATTCGTTTTCCGCAGGCCTCTGTCCGCTCCTCCATCCTGTCCGTCACATCGGGTGCGGAAGGCCTGCCGGATGCGCTGCATACAAAAGCCGTTTCCGTAACGCGCCGGAACAACGGCGGTTACACGCTCGCCATCAGTGGTCTCGGCCGTATCGACCCGACCGCGCAGCAAACGCGTTTTGCGCGCGAATTCGTTCCGATGTTTCTCAAGCGTTGGCGCAGCCTGCGGCCGGGCGGGCTGGAAGGTATTCGCGGCGGCCACGAAACGCTGAAACGCTGGCGACTCGATGCACCAACGCCGATGGAGCGGGTTCGCATTCTCGATCCGAAACCGAATGCCGCCGCCATTCGCGAGACCCACAAACGGGCGCTGGAGCTTCTGCCTGCCCTTCGTAACACGCAGATTTCCGCCGCCTGGGCCGGTTTCATCGACAGCACGCCGGATGGTGTACCCGCCATCGGCGAAACCAGCGAATTGCCCGGCTTCATCCTCGCCGCCGGTTTCAGCGGCCACGGTTTCGGCATCGGACCGGGCGCTGGCCATCTGATTGCCGATATAGTGACGGGTTCAACCCCGATCGTCGATCCCACCCCCTATCACCCCAGCCGTTTCCAAGGTTCGGCGTGGGGCAAGGTCGCCGATTTCTGATTTTTCTGCTCAGGGCAACTGACGCACAAAACAACACCCGCAGGCATAACCTGCGGGTGTTGCAGTCCGCCGCATTGTTTCGACCGGTCAGCTTTTCGGCAGGCCCGGAGGGTTGGTGCGCGATTCCGGCAAAGCCTCTTCCGAAAGCTGCCAGCGATCCAGTATTTTGGCATACGCGCCGCTCTTGATCAGGTCATTGGTAGCGAGCGTCAGGGCATCGGCCAGTCCCGAACCCTTGCGGGTGGTGATGGCGACATCGGAACGTTCCGGCCAGCCGGCAGAGAGCGTCCCGACACGCTTGATGGTCTTGTCGCGCGCGGCAATGAAGACCAGCTGTGCATGCGGCTGGACGATCACATCCGCCCGCCCCGCCGAAAGTGCGACAAGCCGGGTCGCCTCGTCATCGTAATATTGTAGCTCGAGTGGCTTCAATCCGGCAGCGACATTTTCATCGTTCCATTTCAGCAGAATACGCTCCTGATTGGTACCGGCCCCGACGATGATCCTCAGACCCGCCGCATCCTTCGGCTCCCTGATGGCGGTGATGCCGCTGTCAGACTTGACGAAGAAACCGTGCAGGCCCTGACGATAGGTGGAGAAGTCGAACTTTTCCTTACGCTGCTCGGTCACGCCGACATTGGAGATGACGGCATCGTATTTACCTGAGGCGAGGCCGAGCGGCCAATCCGCCCAGGCCACCGCCACCAGTTCCAGTTCGAGGCCGAGGCTGTCGGCCACCGCAAGGGCATAATCCGGGTCGGCCCCGACCACGGTTTTCGCGTCCGTCGCATAGGTTGCAAGCGGCGGTCCGCCGGGTGCCACGGCAACGGTGAGTTTGCCCGGCGTGAAGAATTTGAAGTCTTTCGGAATGGCCGCTATCGCGCCGGCGTCTTTTTCCACCCGGATCCGGTCAGGCTGGTCCGGTGAGAGATCGAAAACATCGGTTGCGAAAGCCGATCCGAAACCTGCGACGGAGAGAAAAGCACCGAGCGCGACTGTCGCGAGACGAGAGGTGAACGTCATTCTGGTTCCCCGATAAAATGATTGCGGGACGGAGATAGCGCGGACGGGAGGATGCCCGCGCTATCGGCTGAGTGATGTCCCACCTTCAACTCAGCTTGTTTGCAACTCAGCTTTTGGTAACTCAGCTCTTGGGCAGGCCGGGCGGATTGGTGCGGGATTCGGTGATGGCTTCCGAGCCGAGGTTCCAGCGCGCAAGGACCTTGCCGTAATTGCCGTTCTTGATCTGGGCGTTCAGCGCCGCCGTGACGGCTGCGGCGATGCCCGCATCCTTTTTGGATGCGACGGCGATTTCCGCCGCTTCCGGCCAGCCGCCGGAGAAGGTGCCGACGAGCTTGGTCTTCTTCTGGCTTGCCGCCTGGAAGGCCGACGTTGCATTAGGGCCGAGATAGGCGTCCGCGCGGCCGGATTGCAGGGCTATATCCAGCACGGCCTGATCGTCGTAATATTGTACCTCGGTGTCGGCCAACCCCTTCGCCTTGTTGTCCTTGATCCATTTCAGCAGGATCTGCTCCTGATTGGTGGAAGCGCCGACGATGACCTTCAGCCCGGCCACGTCTTCGGGCTTGCCGATTGCCGTCACCTTGCTGTTGTTGCCCACGTAAAAACCGAGCAGATCGTTGCGGTAGCTGGAAAAATCGAACTTTTCCTTGCGCGCTTCCGTCACGGTAATGTTGGAGGTAACGGCGTCGTATTTGCCGGACGCAAGACCGAGCGGCCAGTCGGCCCAGGCGATCGGAACAAGCTGCAGCTCAAGGCCGAGGCTGTCGGCAACCAGTTGGGCGATATCCGGCTCCACGCCAACAGGCGTTTTTGTATCGCTCGCATAATCGACCAGCGGCAGGCGGAACGGCACGGTCGCGACCGTCAGCTTTCCGTCAGCGATGAACTTATGGCTGGCGGGAAGAAGCTTGATCGCCTCTTCCACCTTCTCAGTGCGCACGCGCCCCTTCTGTTCCGGCGAAAGGTCGACTTCCTGCGCATGCGCAGTCGGTATCAGCGCAGTGGTAGCGGTGAAAAGACCGCCTGCAAGCAACGACAATAGTTTCGATGAAAAAGCCATACGAGTGTTTCCTTTGTTGTTTTGATTAAAGAACTTTTGCGAGGAATTCGGCGGTGCGGGGGTGATCCGGGCTGTTGAACACCTTTTCCGGCGTGCCCGTTTCGATGATGCGGCCCTGTTCCATGAAGACGACCCTGTCAGAGACTTCCCGGGCAAAGCCGATTTCGTGGGTGACGATAATGAGGGTGACGCCGGAGCGGGAAAGCTCCTTGATGACGTCCAGCACCTCGTTGACGAGTTCAGGATCGAGCGCGGATGTCGGCTCGTCGAACAGCAGCACCTTCGGCCGCAAGGCCAGCGCCCGGGCAATTGCCACGCGCTGCTGCTGTCCGCCGGAAAGCTGGCGGGGATAGGCGCCGGCTTTTTCGGCAAGGCCGACGCGGGCCAGAAGATCACGCGCCTCGGTCTGCGCCTGCTCTTTCGATATGCCACGAACGGCGACCGGTGCTTCGATGATGTTTTCAAGCGCGGTGAGGTGTGGGAACAGGTTGAAGCTCTGGAACACCATGCCCACCTCGGCGCGGCGCTTGAGGATTTCCCGTTCCTTCAGTTCGTAAAGCGTGTCGCCCTTTTGACGATAGCCGACCAGTTCGCCGTCTATGGCGATGAAACCGTCATCGACGCGCTCCAGATGGTTGATGGAGCGCAGCAATGTGGACTTGCCGGAGCCGGATTGGCCAAGAATGGTGGTGACGCTGCCGGCGGGAATGGAAAGGCTGATATCTTCAAGCACCTTCAGTAACCCGAAGGATTTCGAAACGCCGTGGATATTGACCGAACCGCCGCGATTTCCGAGCTGGAAGCTGGCCGCGCGGGTAGGTGCAACACGCTCGGGCCTTGCGGCGACCGTGGCCACCGTTTCTCCTGCTTCAGGCAAGGGCTTGCGCGGCAGGAAGGTGCGGTAGATCGTGGCAAACAGGGAGGGTGGCGGATTGCGCAGCGCGCCGCGTGAGAAATGCCGCTCGATATGGTGCTGCACGATCGACAGCGCGGTCAGGATCACCAGATACCAGACGGTCGCGACCATCAGCAGCGGGATCACTTCCAGATTGCGGCGATAGATGATCTGGATCGTGTAGAACAACTCCGGCAGGGCAAGGATGTAGACCTGAGACGTGCCCTTGGCGAGGCCGATGATATCGTTGAAGGCCGTGGGCAGGATGGAGCGCATCGCCTGCGGCAAAACGATGCGAGACGCCTGCCGCCGACGGGGAAGGCCGAGTGCGGCAGCGGCTTCCAGTTGACCCTGATCGACCGAGAGAATGCCGCCACGCACGATTTCGGATGCGAAGGCGGCCTGATTGAGCGTCAACCCCAGAACGGCGGCGGCAAACGGCGTCATCAGCTGCGTCGTATTCCAGCTGATGAAGTTGATGCCGGTATAGGGCACACCGATCGTCACGGTCTCATAGAGATAACCGAGATTATTGAGGATCAGCAGAAGCACGATCAGCGGGATCGACCGAAAAATCCAGATATAGGTCCAGGATACGGCAACCAGCAGCGGAGAGCGGGAAACGCGGGCAAGCGCCAGCAACGTTCCCAGCACAAAGCCGAACACGGCACCGAACGCCGTCAGCAGCAGTGTGCGGCCGAGGCCGACCAGCACCGGTTCGGCGAAGAACCATTCCGCAAACACGTCCCAGCCCCAGCGCGGATTGCCGAAAACGGAATGCAACACAGCGGCGATGATGAGAACGGAGAAAACCGTGCCCACCGTCCGCAACGGATAACGGGCCGGAACGATGCGGAAATGGGAGTAACCACCCTTGAACGGTTCACCCTTTTGGTCGCTCACCGCAACATGCGGAAAATCAGAGGCTATAGTCATCGGAAAAAGCCTTTCACGGGTGGGCCGGGGAAGATTGCGGCCGGGTAGCCGGTATCGGCGCTCCGTCCGCAACGGAGGTGGAGACGGTATCGGAGAGCCATTTCTCGAAGGGCAGCGACTTGATCGTCTCGGGGTCGGCCGACGTGTCGAACAGAGCGCGATAACCGTTGGTGAGATAAAGGCCGACCGCTTCCGGTTGGCGGAAGCCCGTGGTCAGATAGACGCGGGCATAACCCTGCCGGATCGCCTGCTGCTCCAGCTCCTGAAGCACGATTTTCGCCAACCCCTGCCGGCGGTGGGCCGAATGGGTCCAGACCCGCTTGAACTCGGCGGTTTCTTCGTCGTAACGCATGAAAGCGCCACCAGCGATTGCCTTGCCGCCGCGCAAAAGCAGCAGGAAGTTGCCCGATGGCGGGCTGAAGGCCTCCGGCGGATATTTGTTCATTTCCGCCCTGGCACCTTCCGCATTGAAAAATGTGCCGTAACGGCTGTCATATTCGAACAGCAACTCCTCCAGAAGCGGGGTTGCGAGCGGATCATTGACCGATGTGTAGAGAAAACTGTCGCTCATCTCATTGTCCTAAACTCGTGCATCAGGAGAGGTATGCTTCCGCCAGACGCACCCAGAAGCGGGCCGCAGGCGCGATGATCGCGTCGTTGAAATCGTAGTGGGGGCTATGCAGCGGCGCGCTGTCGCCATTGCCGACGAAGAGATAGGAGCCTGGCCGCTCGAGCAGCATGAAGGCAAAATCCTCGCTCGCCGTTCGCGGCTGAAACCTTTCGGCAACCTGCTCGGCGGGAAAATGCCGTTTCGCGACATCGCGGGCAAAAACCGTCTGCGTCACGTGATTGATGACGGGCGGGAAGCCACGGGAATAGGTGACGTCCGCCCTTGCGCCGAAGCTTTCCGCCTGCGCCTTCGCGAGGGCGGGAAGCCTCTCCTCCAGCCTGTCGCGCACGGTGGGCGAAAAGGCCCGCGCGGTGATCTGGAGTTCGACACTTTCGGGAATGACGTTGGAGGCCGTGCCGCCATGGATGGAACCCACCGTCAGCACCGCCATGTCACGCGGATCGACATTGCGCGAGACGATGCTCTGCAAGGCGGTAATGAAGCTGGCCGAGGCCAGAACCGGATCGACCGTTTCATGCGGCGCAGCGCCATGCCCGCCCTTGCCGATGATCCGCACCTTCGCCTTGTCGACGGAGGCCATGGCAGGCCCCTCGACAAAGCCGAACTGGCCGGTTTCGACACCCGGCCAATTGTGGAGGCCGAACACCGCATCGACGGGAAACCGCTCGAACAGGCGATCCTTTATCATCGCTCTGGCACCAGCGCCGATTTCCTCAGCAGGCTGGAAAATCAGCGTCAGCGTGCCGGAAAAGCGCGAAGTTTCGGCAAGATAACGGGCGGCCGCGAGCAGGATCGTCGTGTGGCCGTCGTGGCCGCAGGCATGCATCACACCCTGCGTCTGGCTGGCATAGGCAAGGCCGGTTTCCTCGATGATCGGCAGGGCGTCGATATCGGCGCGGATGCCCAGACGCTTGTCACCATGACCACGTTTCAGGGTGGCGACGACGCCATGGCCGCCGACACCTTCCGTCACCTCATATCCGAACGACAGGAGATAACGGGCAATAAGCGCCGCCGTGCGTTTTTCCCCAAGCGAAAGCTCCGGGTGCCGGTGGAGATCGTGCCGAATAGCGATGCTTTCCTCGATAAAGGCAAGGATTCCCCGTTCGGCGTCGTCCTGCGGACGCGCGCCGTCAATGCGGATATTCATGGTTCTGGTCTCCTGCGCCGCGCTTCACCCGCACAGCACTTTGAAATTCTCTCCGGGCGGCAACGGCTGCCGCCCGACCCGGCCTTATGCGATCGCCTTGTTGGGACCGCTTTCAGCGCGGGAATAGATGCTTTCCTTGAAAGGCAGACCGAGATGCTCACGCAACGTCGCACCTTCCAGATGCGGCTCGAAATATCCGCGGCGTTGCAGCACCGGAATGACGAGACGGATGAAATCATCCAGCCCTTCAGCAATCACCGGGAAGCCCAGAATGAAGCCATCGGCCGCATCGTGCTCCACCCAGCGGATGATCTCGTCGGCCACCTTGTCGGGGGTGCCGATGAAGCCTTCGCGCGGGGTCGCGGCCTCCAGCGCCGCCTCGCGCAGGGTCTGGTTCTTTTCCTTCGCGCGACGCTTGATGCGATCGGTCGTCGAACGGAAACTGTTCTTGCCGATATCGCCAAGTTCGGGGAAAGGCTCATCCAGCGGATAGACGCTGAAGTCGTGGTGGTCGAAGAAGCGGCCGAGATAGGCAAGCGCATCCTCGATGGTGATGAGGTTGCGGATGACGTCGTATTTTGCTTCCGCCTCCTCCTGCGTTTCACCGACGATTGGTCCGATGCCCGGGAAAATCTTCACGTCGGCAGCAGACCTGCCCTGCGCGACCGCGCTCTGCTTCACACGCTTCAGGAACGTCTGGTTTTCCTCGAGTGATGCGGAATTGGTAAAGACGGCGTCGGCATGTTTGCCCGCAAGGCCGATACCGGCCTCGGAAGAACCCGCCTGGAACACCACCGGCTGCCCCTGCGGCGAACGCTGGATGTTCAACGGGCCTTCCACCTGGAAGAAACGACCCTTATGGCCGAGCGTATGGAGTTTTTGCCTGTCGAAGAATTGCCCCGTCTCGCGGTTGCGCACGAAGGCGCCGTCGTCCCAGCTGTCCCACAGCCCTTTGATCACCTCCAGATATTCATCGGCAATCTCGTAACGCAGCGCATGTTCGGGATGGTTGCGGCTGTAGTTTTTCGCGGTGCCTTCGAGCGGCGTCGTCACCGCGTTCCAGCCTGCCCGGCCCCCGCTCAGAAGATCGAGCGAAGCGAACTGGCGCGCGATGGTGAAGGGGTCGCTGTAAGAGGTCGAAACCGTGCCGGCGAGACCGATCTTCGAGGTGACGGCGGCAAGCGCCGAAAGGATGGTCAGAGGCTCGAACCGGTTGAGGAAATGCGGAATGGACTTGTCGTTGATGTAAAGCCCGTCGGCCACGAAGGCGAAGGCGATGCCCGCCGCTTCCGCCTTCAGCGCGTTCTTCCTGAAGAAATCGAAGTTAACGCTGGCATCAACGGGGCTTTTCGGGTGCCGCCAGGCGTTCATATGCCCGCCGGGGCCTTGAAGCATGATGCCGAAACGGATTGTTTTTCTCGTCATGTCATTCCCTCCTGAGGACAAGTTCACGCAGCCTTGGAAAGGCGGTGTGTGGCCAGCAGTTCAATAGAAGCAAGCCGCTGATCGGCCCCGACATGCGGCGGCTCGATGATGAATTCCTCGATGCCGTGCTCATCGGAAAGCGCCCGCAGCGCCCTGTGAATATCCTCCGGCCCGCCATGCAGGACGTTGGGCTTGCGCTCCTCGATACGATAATCGCTATCGCCGGACTGGCGGGCGAATTCTTCCGCCTGTTCACGGCGGCCAAGGTTGAACGCCTTGCCGTCACTCAGGAACACCCGGTAAATGCGCTGGCCCTCGACCTGCCTTGCCGCATGGTCGGGATCGCTGGCGGCAAAGACGGAGAGGGCAAGGATCGGCGCCCTGCCGCCGCTTTCCTCGCGGAAAGCCGACAGGCTGCTGCGAAGAACCTCCGAATCACCATTGAGGTGGCCGGCAAAGACGAAATTCCAGCCTCTCAAAGCTGCAAGCCTTGCGCTTTCCGGGCTGGCGCCGAGCAGAAATTTTTCCACCGCAACCGGCGGCATGGGCGTTGCCTGCAACCCGGCCTTCGCATGCTCCTGCGGTGCGGCACCGGAGAGAAACGTGGTGAGTTCACCAAAAGCCGTTTCGAAATCCGGCTTGCGGGCGGGATCATAGGCCTGCTGCAAGGCGGATGTCGCAAGCGGCAACCCGCCCGGCGTCTTGCCGACACCGAGATCGACCCGGCCGGGTGCAAGTGACGACAGGACGTTGAACACCTCGGCAACCTTGTAGGGGCTGTAATGCTGCAGCATGACGCCGCCGGAGCCGACACGGATGCGCGATGTCTTCGCCAGAATCCACGCAACAAGCGCCTCGGGCGCGGAGCCGGCAAGCTCCGGCGAATTGTGATGTTCGGCCACCCAGAATCGGCGGTAACCCAGTTCTTCGGCGCGTCTGGCGAGATTGATCGTGTCGCGGAACGCACTCGCCGCGTCTTCGCCCGTCGGAAGCGGGCTCTTATCCAGCAAACTGAGAGAATACATCATCACCTCGCACGTCTTTTGATGTATACTTTGTCTACTGATTTTATATGGTAATAAAGGATGTTCGTTCCACGTTCCAATGAGATCAGAGAAAATATTGTTTTCCCCGATGGTTCCGGCAGGCGTCTTTGGCAAAGCAATCCGAAATCATCAAGAAGCAGGTCAAATAAGCCGATGCGAAGCTGTTTTCGGTGCTCAACCCGGACGAAACGGGCTTGCGCGGGAATTCGGTAAAAACTACTTAGTAAGTTGAGAACAACATGATCCGGCACTCCAGAATGTGCCGGCTCTCTTTTCGGATCATGCGATGCTGACCAAAAAAGGCAAATACGGACTAAAGGCTCTTGTCGATCTGGCGCGGTTGCCCCAGGGCGAGACCGCCTTCGTGACCGAGATTGCAACCCGCAACAACATTCCGAAAAAATTTCTGGATACTATTCTTCTGGAGCTGCGCAACAGCGGCATTCTGCGTTCCAAGAAGGGACCGAATGGCGGTTATTCGCTGTCGAAAATGCCCTCGGAAATCATGATCGGTCAGGTCATTCGCACGCTGGACGGGCCTTTGGCCCCCATCCGCTGTGCCAGCCGCACTGCCTTTGAAGCCTGCGACGACTGTGACGATCCCGAGACCTGTCAGGTCAGGGTTTCGATGACGGACGTTCGTGACGCCATCGCAACCATCCTGGACAATATGACGCTCGCACAATTCGTCGCCAAGGATGGGCAGGACGCGCGTTCCATTCCCGCAGGTAAATAAGCCTCGCTTATTGCCGGCGCAGATCCTCGTCCAGAGATGCGATCAGCCCGGATTCGCTTACGCCGTCGATAAGGCCCAGGCGTGCCATCAGGATTTCCAGCGTGATGGCATTGTTCCTGACCGAGCGATAGGTAACGTTTTCCGCACCCACCTGCGCCGCATCGATATTGGTCGCGAGGCGGGAAATTTGCGCCTTCAGCAGTTCAATGGCGAGAAATATTTCGCCGATGAGGGGCCGCGTGTCGCCTTCATCGGCCAGTCTGTCAATCAGGAGCGCTGAAAGCTCACGCTGTTTTTCACCCAGAGCCACGGCGGCCTTCAGCAGGGTGAAAACGGAAGCGGCCAGATTTCCGGCACCCTGAGCAAGGAACGCAACCTGATCGGCGCGCAGCAGGCCGTCCCACGATGTATTGGGGCGATTGCGCAGAACGACGAGCAAAGCCTGCCCCGCCGCGTTGACGGCCGGAACGACGATCCAGTCCGCATCTGAGGTAACCGATCGGGCAACGTCGTCAGGAAGCCGTAAGCCGTAGTCATCGTCAGTCACCAGAACCGCCTGATCCACGCCGGTATCAGATGAGGCGAGCGCAAAGGTCTCACCAAGATCGAGGCGGGTGAAAAGGGCCTTGCGTTGCTCGTCGCTTCCCGCATTCCTGATGAATTCCAGCGCCGTGAAGTGTTCGGCAAGAGCGTGCGCCGCCCCCGCATCGGCTGCGGAAATAATCGAGAGGGCCTGCGAGAGAACGTCGTTGGTTATATCCGCCCCGCCCAGTTCGTTTGGAACGGAGAGGGCGAGAAGGCCGGAACGGGCGATCCGGGCATGAATTTGTCCCGGACTTTCCACGGCGCATTTTTCGGCGATCGTTCGGGCGACGGTCAGCACATCGCCGTCCGCGCCGAGACGCGGGGACACGAAACGAATTCTTTCGCCAAGTGGCGTGACGGATCCCATGCTCAACTCCCTCAAAGAATGACCGAGTGAAAGCGCCGGAGCGGCCGGCGCTCAGTCCAGCGAATGATAACGTCCGTTTTGATAGACCAGCGAATGGCCCGAGCCGAGGCGGATTGCCTCCACCTTGCCGATGATGATGACGTGGCTGTGTCGTTCGATCGCCTCTTCGATGGTGCAATCGATTGCGGCAACGGCATCCTCGAGAATGGGCGCGCCGCTCGCCAACCGGGTCCATTCCGCGCCGCGATAACGATCCGCGCCTTTCAGTCCACCGATACCGGCAAACTGGTTGGCGATGAACTGATGGTTCGGGCCGATAATATTCACCGCGAGATGACCGAAACGCTGCACCACAGGCCATGTGGATGAGGAGCGGTTGAGCGCAACCAGCATTCTTGGCGGATCGACAGACAGGGCGGTGGCGGATGTCACCGTAGCGCCCGTGCGCGCGTCACCCTCGCCCGCAGTGATCACGCTGACGCCGCCACCCAGCGTTCTGAGCGCCGCCTTCAGGCTGTCGGCATCCGCCGCCTTGCCGGAGACGGGATCGCGAAGATTGATGAATTGTTGATCCTTGGCTGCATATTGCAATGTCATCGGACGCTCCTGAAAACAGCTGATTGATCAATAGTTAGCAGCGGCGGCGGGGCCTGAAATAGACATCGTTTTCCATAATATTTATATTCTATGGAAATAATGTTTTATATGCAGTTCATCTTCTGCCACCGACGCTCCGCCGGATAGGCGCCCACCGGAACTGCAAACCGGAAGGCAGCGCCACCTGCCTTCCGGCGGTTGATCACGAGCCGGACACCAGCTTGACGTTGCCGCCATGCCCACCGCCGCCAAAAACCTGTTTCGCACCGAAAGACGAGCGGATCTGATTGCGCGGCCCGCCAAGCCCAATTTCCGGGAACAGCAGTTCGGATAGCCGATAGGCTTCCTCCAGATGCGGATATCCCGACGCGATGACGGTATCGATGCCCAGCGCTTGATACTCCCTCAAGCGCGCCGCAACCGTTTTCGGCGAGCCGACCAGCGCAGTGCCAGCGCCCGAACGGACAAGACCGATGCCCGCCCACAAATTCGGGGAGACTTCCAGCCTGTCGCGCCGGCCATTGTGCAGCGCCTGCATCCTCGCTTGCCCGACGGAGTCCGACGCCTTGGAAAAGACCTCTTGAGCCGAAGCGATGGTTTCGTCGGAGAGCTTTGAAATCAGCCGGTCGGCATCGGCCCAGGCTTCCTCGTCGGTTTCACGCACGATGAAATGCAGGCGGATGCCGAAAGTGGCCTCCCGTCCCTTTTTTGCAGTGGCGACGCGAACCTTGGCGATTTTTTCCGCCACCTGTGCCGGCGGCTCGCCCCAGGTCAGATATTTGTCGGTAATACCGGCCGAAAACTCGATGCCGGCATCGGAAGAACCGCCGAAGTAAAGCGGCGGGCGCGGTTCGTGCACCGGCGGCAGGCCGAGCCGGGCACCCTGCGCCTTGATATATTTACCGTCGAAATCTCCCTTGCCGGTTTCGATCAGCGAATTGAACACCTGGAAAAACTCGTCGGCGTGATCGTAACGCTCGTCATGCGGCAGGAAAATGCCGTCACCGGCCAGTTCCTGCGCGCTGCCGCCAACGACGATGTTGAGAAGCAGCCGGCCATGGGAAACACGATCGAGCGTGGAGGCCAGCCGTGCGTAATAGGCCGGTGAGGCGACGCCCGGACGGATGGCGACGAGGAATTTCAGCTTTTCGGTATAGGCGGCGAGATTGGCCGCCAGAATGAAGGATTCCTCGCAGGCGACACCGGTGGGAATGAGCACGCCGGAATAACCGAGCCGATCCGCAGCCTGCGCTATTTCCCGGAAATATCCGGGATCGGCTGGACGCGACAGATCGTCGGAGCCAAGATAGCTGCCATCGCCTGAGGTGGGTATGAACCACAGAAAATCGAGTGGTTTGTCAGCGCTGCTCATCGACAGGTCCTTTGCAATCCGCCCATCGGGCAATTCGGCTTGATGATAAAAGGGTAACCAATTCCCCGGCGCGTTTAAGAAATTTTGTTCCAATTTCCCCGCTACAAAGAGAGTTTATCTCCACGGGAAAACCGCGCTTCGAAGCTCGTCGCCGGAATGCTAGAAGACCGGATAAAGGCCGAACATCGCGAAATTCATTTCGCAGATCTCTTCCCGTTCGAGTTCGAGATCGCTTTTCTCCTGCCGGACGCGCCCGGAATGATCCAGCGGATGAAGATTGCCCTGCTCATCCTTGCGCGGGCGACGCCCGGCCAGACCGAACAAATCGAAAGTAAACGCATGAAGTCCCTGCGGCATGTGCGCCTCCTTTGGTCAACGTCCCCTATCCTCCGGCGGCTGCTCAAAATGGTCAATATTTTCCATAAAATTACTATTCTATAATTGGCGGATAGCCGGCAAATGTGGACTAAGGTTGCGGCAACGGGAAAAAATCCGTTTCGAACGTCCATAATGGGATCATCGCGATAGCACTCAGAGGTGACCACTCAAAGCGCGCCGACTTGGGACAAAAAGACTACAGAGCGCCAGCATCACCCAGATGCGCGCCGTGTATCGCGGGCAGTCCGCGTATTCTCGATCTGGTCGCCGCCTTTTCAGATGCGCCCGCCGTTTTCAGGCGTTCGAAGAGAGCATAGCCCTCTGGCCACCGGCCGAAACCGGCGGCGATATTGATATGCCCGACCGAACCGAGATTGACGAGATCGCTTCCCCAGCCGGCGGCAGTACGCGTCAGCTCTTCCGGGTTCATATAGGGGTCGTTCATGCTGCCAACGACGAGACTGGGGAAAGCGAGCGGCGCTTGAGGAAATGCGCCGAAGCGGACGATGCAGGGGTGCATCGCCTCTACCCGGTCCAGATGGGCGGGCGCCACCAGAAGCGCGCCCTTGATTTTGCTGGCGACGGCTCGCGACGCCATATTCGCGACAAGCAGGCAACCGAGGCTGTGGGCGACGATATAGGCGCTTTCGGTTGCGGCGAGCGCCACCTCCAGACGAGCAAGCCAATCGTCAAGAACCGGGCAGTCCCAGTCCTCCTGATCGACCAGTTGCGCCTGCGGATCGTCCAGCAGCCAATGCCTCTGCCAATGTCCCTCGTCCGAACCGTTAAGGCCGGGAACAATCAAGGTCGTACACATGCCTACTCCGTGGTTTGCGGGCGGTGTGTATCAAGAATGGTGAATTTCACGATTTTAATCGACTATTGCCTTGCTCAACTTTCCCGAACTCGGGAAAAATAGATCCAGACAATTTCAGAAGATCAGAAAATGTTTTCTCTACAGTGGCTCCAACGCTGTTCAAACGGAATCATTTCCTTAAATATTTTCTATGGAAAATATGTGCATAATAAAGCGCAGGCGCGGAAAGCTTTTCCTCTGCCGCACCCCAAAAGAAACACCGCTGCTTGGCCGGGCCGCCGCCGGTTTGCCATTCTCGCACCATCGGAGGCTGTGCCTCCCGAACCTAAAAAATGACCAGGGCCGAACATCGGCGGACCATTCCACCGCGGCATAAAACCAAAATTCAGGCGGATAATGTGAGCAGCAAGAGCGAATTTCTCTGGTACATCCCCAATGACGTCAAACCCGGCCATAGGGGCGATGCCGTCAGTGAAGACCATAACAGCCTCGATACATTGACCAGCCATGCCAGAGCGTTGGAAAACCATGGCTGGAAAGGCGCGCTGATCGGCACCGGCTGGGGGCGTCCGGATACCTTTACGGTGGCGGCGTCGCTTACCGCACGTACCACCACATTCGAGCCGCTGATCGCCATCCGCCCCGGTTACTGGAAGCCGGCCAATCTTGCATCGGCCGCCGCCACGCTCGACCAGCTTTCCGGCGGCCGGGTGCGGATCAATGTCGTCTCAGGCCGTGACGAGCTTTCAGCCTATGGCGATGAAGAAGGCGATCAGGCGCAGCGTTATGCGCGCACGAAAGAGTTCATGCGGCTGGTGCGGCGGCTCTGGACTGAGGAAAACGTCACTTTCGACGGCGAACATTTCCGGGTCAAGAATTCCACCGTCTCGCCGCGCATCGTTGAACGCGTCGGTCGGCCGCATCCCAAGCTCTATTTCGGTGGCGCTTCCGAGGCCGCCGAACAGGTTGCCGCAACTGAAGCCGATGTGCAGCTGTTCTGGGGCGAACCGCTTGCCGGCGTGCGCGAACGGATAGAACGGCTCCGGCACTTCAGCGAGACGCTCGGTCGCGACCTGCCACCGCTGCAATTCGGCCTGCGGATCACCACGCTGGTGCGCGAAACCACGGCCGAGGCGTGGCGCGATGCGGAAGCGAAGGTTGCCGAGATGGCCGCAAACAACGGCGTGCGCTGGAACGATCATCTTCAGGGGGTTGCAGTCGGCCAGCGCCGCCTGCTGGACCTGCACCGGCAGAACGATGTGCTGGACGACAATCTTTACACCGCGCCCGGCAAGTATGGCGGCGGCGGCGCCGGAACGACATGGCTCGTCGGTTCAGCGGAAGACGTGGCCGCTTCACTGCGCAAATACCGCGCGCTCGGCATCACCCATTTCGTGCTGTCCGACACGCCCTACCTTCAGGAGATCGAACGGCAGGGCAATAGCTTGCTGCCCCTGCTGCGGGACTGATGCCGACTGCTTGAACTAGGGCGGCCCTGCCGGGCAAGGCCGCCCCTGTCTCCATGTAATCAGCCGCCGGCGGACTTGATGATCTGCCGGCCGAGGATAGTTCGGATCATGTGGCTTTGCGGCGCATGCGCCCTCGCCGTGATGGCGTCGCGGTGATGCCGCTCGAGATTATAGTCCCGGCGAAGGCCACGATTGCCGCCAAGCTCCAGCGCCAGATCCGTCACCGCCACCGCATTGTCGATCACCACATGACGGACGGCGAGCGCGTCCGTCCCCACCTTCTCTCCCGCATCGATATCGCGGGCGACGGATAGGAGTAAGCGCCTGTTCGCCGCGAGAAGCACTTCGATCTGGCCGAGACCCTCCTGAATGCGTGGAATGGAGGACAGCGGCGCACCGAGGCTTGCCGGAACATGGCCCGTCAGATGGCGCAGCAGCGCGTCACGCGCGGAAAGCGCGACGCCGTGGTAAACGGAAGCCAGCAGGACGAAGAAATTGTAACCGTCCGCCTCATCCCGCCGCAGCGGCTCGTCCGCCGGTTGCTCGGCGACGATATCGGCAATCGGCACCTTTACCTCCTCAAGCACCAGATCGTCACTTGCGGTCGCATACATGCCGGTCGCTTCCCACGCTTTTTCCCGGCCGATGCCCGGTACGTCGAGCGGCACCAGAAGCTGGATCAGGCGCGGCGTCTCTTCGGTCGTCACGGCAAGCACGATCGCCCATTTCAGGCCCGGCAGGCCGGTCACGAAGCTCTTGCGGCCGTTGACCACCCAGACATCGCCCTCGATCCGCGCCGTCGTTTCCGGCAGGCCGCCATGGGCGGGTGAACCGATGCCCGGTTCCGCCTGCGCATTGTTCAATAGCGCCGGCTCCCTGCTGTTGGCGGCCAGCACCTTTGCCGCCAAAGCAGCCGGCCATTTGCCGCGCCGGATGGCCGCGTGAACGCTGTAATGCATGGCGAGGATGAGAGCGGTGGACGGATCACCCTTGGCGATGGCCGCGATGACGGCATGCGCCGTTTCCATGCCCTCTCCCCAACCGCCGTCCTTTTCAGCCGTGACGAGCCCGAGCAGGCCAGACTTGAACAGCGCCTCGAAATTGCCGGCGGCGAAATCACCGCTTTTGTCGTAGTCCGCAGCGGTCAGGCTGAAACCTTCGGCGAGCGCTGTTGCAATGGCAACGGGGCTGGATAACTGTTCCAGCGATCGAGGAACGGCGGATATTGCAGCGCTCATGCCACCGCCCTTTCACGTGCCGTAGCGAACCGGTCATCGATCCACGCACCGAGATCGAAGTCGTTTTCAAGGAAGCCCCATTGATGCAGGAAATCCTTGTAATGGCCGACAGCGGCAACGAGGTCCGCATCGAGGCCGAGGCCAAGATGGCGGTGAACATCCGGGCCGTTGGCGGCCAGAACCTGTTCTTCGGTGGCTCCCGCCTCGCGCGCGATAAAACGGCGCGTTTCTTCCGGATGCTGCTCCGCCCACAGCGAGGCTTTGGCAATGGCGGCGACCAGCCGCTCCACCAGATCGGGGCGCTCATCGGCAAGCCGTCCGTCAACCGTCAGCACGCGGGGAGAGCCGGAGTTGATGCGTATCTTAGGGTCGGGGTGAAAACCGAACTCCGCCACCTGAACGGCGCCGATCAGGTTCGCGGCGGCGATGCCGGCGGTTCCCTTGACGAAAATCGCGTCGACCTCGCCACGCAACAGCGCGATGATCTCCTCACCGAAGGATTGTCGGCGCTTCAGGCCGAAAAGGGATGGTCCCTCCTGTGTCGCCAGCACGGAATCCTTGATGACGATGTCCTTCAGTTCGATATCCGCGACAGTCAGCCCTTCCAGCGAAAGCGCCGAGACAATGCCCTTCAGCGCCGTCGCCCGCATGAAGTCGACGATACCATCAGGTCTGCGCGGCACACCGAAACGGTGGCCGGCAAGATCGGCAAGCGAGCGGATGCCGGTCTCCGGCAGGGTGATGATTGCCTGGAACTCGTCCGTCCAGGTAATGCCAATGAGCCGCGTATTACGCCCTTCCGAGCGCGCGCGAATGGGCGGCACATTGCCGCCATGACGGAAGGACCATTCCAGCGTGTGGTTGAAATGGCTCTGCCGGACGGAGCGATCCGGCGAATCGATGATGGATTTCAGCGATATGCCGACCTCCTCGAAGGTCTCTCCGAGATAACCGAGCTGCGCCGCCAGCCCCACGGGCGTGGGCACCGGGCAACGTGTGTACCAGATTTCAGAAAGTGTCGTGCTCATGGCTTTGGCCTCGATGAAAACGGTGGCACCCAAAAGCGATGCTGAGGTGCCTGTCGATGGAGGGGAGATGCTCCGGCCCGCTGCAAAAGGCGGGCCGGGTTTGGCAAGACGATCAGGATGCGGCGATATGCGCGAAGGCGAGGCTTCCCGCGACACCTTCCGCACCGATGGTGTGATCGGCTATGCGCTTGTTGAAGATGGTGATTTCCGGAGCTGCGACGATATCAATGGCAGGCACGTCCTCGACGAGGATTTGCTGGATTTCCTTCCATTGCGCGACGCGCTTGTCCGGATCGATCTCGATTGCGGCAGCTTCCAGAAGCGCATCCACCTTGGGATTGCTGTAGGCGGCGCCATTGGAGAAGGGCACGCCCTTCTTGAAGTTCTTGGACCAATAGAGCCGCTGCACGCCGACGGTCGGATCGAAGAGATTGCTCATGCCCTCATAGGCAAAATCGAAATCGCGATCCGTGTAGATGCGCTTGGTATAGGTGGCGAAATCCTGCGTCCGCACCGTCACATCCACGCCGACCTTTGCCAGCGCCTGGCGAATGTAATCCGCGCCGCGCGGATAGGCCTCGGTGCTCGGCACATAGTCCAGATTGAGCCTGAAACGGATGCCATCCGCACCGCGCTTGTATCCCGCCTCGTCCAGCAGGGCTTCCGCCGCCTTCAGATCGATCGGATAGGTCTTCAAATCCTCGACGAACCATTTCGAGAGTTTCGGATTGATCGGCCCGGTGATTGTCGCGCCATAGCCATAGTTGACCGTGTTGAAGATGACGTTGCGGTCGATCACATGCGCGAAGGCGCGGCGAACGCGCACGTCCTTGAACACGTCCTTTTCGAGATTGAATTCCACCCGGCTGACGGAATTCGAATATTGATAGCCGTTCGTCTCGAAGCCGAGGCTTGGCAGCTCCTTCAGGCGGTCGAGATCGCTATAGGCGACCGGCGTGCTGGGCGCGAGATCGATCTCGCCGGTTTCGATTGCGATGGCGCGGGCCGAGGCATCCGGAATGAAGCGGACGATAAGCTTGTCGAGATAGGGACGCGGCGCATCCCAGTAATCGGCGTTACGCTCAAAAACGATATGGCTGCCGCGCACCCACTCCTTGAACTTGAACGGACCGGTGCCGATAGGCGCGAGATTGATCGGATTTTCGGTGACTTTCGTGCCTTCATAGAGATGTTTGGGCACAACAGGGGTTTCGGCGGCGGCGAGCGCCGATATCAGATACGGCGCGGGCTTGGAAAGAACCAGTACCGCCGTCAGATCATCCGGGGTCTCGACGCTGGTGAGGTTCAGGAAGGTATTGCGCCCGCGCGGATGCACTTCCTTGATGGTATTGATGGAAAACGCCACGTCGGCAGCGGTGAAAGGCTTGCCGTCATGCCATTTCACGCCGGGTCTGAGGTTAAAGGTGTAACGCAGGCCATCCGCGCTCACGTCCCAGGATTTTGCCAGGAGCGGCTTGGGATTGAGGTCGAAATCATAGGTCAGCAGCCCTTCCGTGACCTTGGGCGATATATAGACGGAATTATAGGCCGTGTGCGCGATCGTCGTCAGTACCGGCGGCTCCGATGAGATGAGCAGGGTGGCAGTGCCGCCGCTTGCCGGCTCCGCAGCACGGAGCTTCAGCCCCGGCAGCGACACCACGCCGAGCGCTACGGACGCCAACAGAAATCCACGCCGCGTCGTCTGGTTGAAAACAGTCATGCGATACCTCTCCTTAATTGAACCGACGAAAAATCGGCAAAACTGAACAGTTGCGCTTAGGAAGAAGTTTGTTCCGCAGACGAGAGTGAGATTGGTATGAAGCACCAACCACCCTCATTAATAGGAATTATCTTTTCTTTATCGCGCGATTTATCGTAAACTTCAGAAAATAATTCTATTACTCTTTGACAAATTCCATAAAATTAGTCAACTAATACCCATGCCTTCAAAGGCTGATTTCATGTTTTCCAAGCTTACGGACTGGAGCCGATGTCGAATTCGAAACGGATTTTATCGCAGGCAAAACGGGTCGCCATTCAGGCCATTCCGACGGTTCTCGGTATCGTCATTCTGAACTTCTTCCTGCTGCAGCTGGCGCCCGGCGACGCGGCCGATGTACTGGCTGCGGAAGCGGGTTCGGCGACGGTCGAGACCATGGCCGAACTCCGTTCCCGCTTCGGACTGGACCTGCCGGTCATGCATCAGCTCATGAACTATCTCGGCAATCTGGCCCAGTTCAGCCTCGGTTTTTCACCGCGTTACGGCATGCCGGTGGCGGACCTCATCGGCCAGCGCCTGCCCGGTACGCTCGCGCTGATGGGAGCGGCCCTCGCTATCGCGATTTTCGTCGGCGTGTTCCTCGGCTCCATCATGGCGCTCTTTTCCGGCAAGCTGCCGGACCGGATCATTTCGATAGGCTCGCTGATCTTTTATTCCGTGCCGGGTTTCTGGATCGGCCTGATGCTCATCCTGACCTTCTCGGTCAAGCTCGGCTGGCTTCCGTCTGGCGGCGACAGCACCATCGGCAGCAGCCTCACCGGGCTCGACGCCCTTCTGGACAGGCTGCGCTATATCGTTCTCCCCGCCCTTTCGCTGGCGCTTTATTTTCTGGCGATCTATGCCCGCCTCACCCGTGCGGCGATGCTGGAAGTCAAATCCCAGGACTATGTGCGCACGGCGCGGGCCAAGGGCGTTTCTCCGTTCAGGCTCACCACCCGCCATATTCTGCGCAACGCTTTGATTCCCATCACCACCATGGCCGGCATGCATATTGGCGGCCTGCTGGGTGGCGCGGTCGTGGTTGAAACCGTCTTCAGCTGGCCGGGGCTTGGCCGTCTTGCTTTCGAAGCCGTCATGGCGCGAGATTTCAGCGTGCTGCTCGGCATCCTGCTTCTCTCTTCCCTTCTTGTCATTGTCGTCAATGCAGCTGTGGACCTGTTGCAGGCATGGCTCGACCCCCGCATCGGAGAAAGCCGATGAATTCCCCACATACGTCAGCAGTTCTCAACCCGGCCGAACTCAGCACTGATGAGACCAATCCGAAACCGAAAAAACCCGAAGAAAAGGTCTGGCCCTATATCCACGCGCCGGACGCGCTTTCGGCCCGCTCCGTCTCCGTGCCACGGCGCGGATTGCGCCGCGAACTGAAAATCTTTCTGACCAACCCCAACGCCATCGTCGGGCTGCTGTTTCTCGCCACCGTCCTCATCGCCGCTCTCACGGCCTCGCTGATCTATCCCGGTGATCCGCTGGAAATGGTGGCCCGCCCCTTCCTCTGGCCCGGCCAGAATCCGGCCTATCCGCTCGGCACCGATTCCATGGGCCGGGATGTTCTGGCCGGCATCGTGCACGGCGCACGCATCTCGCTCACCGTCGGCGTCGTCGCCACCCTGATCGGGCTTACGATCGGCATCACCATCGGTGCTTTCGCCGGTTATTTCGGCGGCGTCATCGACGATATTCTCGTCAAGATCATTGAAATCTTCCAGACGTTACCGAATTTCGTGCTTTTGGTGGTGCTGGTCGCCATCGCCCAGCCTTCAATCACCACGGTCACCTCGGCAATCGGCATCATCACCTGGCCGCTCGTTGCGCGCCTGACCCGCGCCGAATTCCGCGCCATCCGCGAGAAGGACTATGTGCTTGCCGCCCGCAGCCTGGGTTATGGCCACGCGCGCATCGTGTTCCAGGAAATCCTGCCCAACGCCCTGCCGCCGATCATCGTCACCTCCTCCGTTATGGTGGCGGGCGCGATCCTCATGGAAGCAGCGCTTTCCTTCATGGGGCTTGGCGATCCCAACCGTGTTTCCTGGGGGTCGATGATCGGTTCGGGACGCGACGTTATCCGCACCGCCTGGTATCTGACCGCCCTTCCCGGCCTCGCCATCGTCTTCACCGTCATTTCGCTGAACCTCATCAGCGATGGCCTCAACGATGCGCTCAACCCCCGTTTCTCGGAGGAACGCCGATGAGCAAACTGATCGAAGTCCACGATCTCTCCGTCAGCTTCGGCTCCGCCCAGCCGGTCAAGGGCGTCAGCTTCGATGTGCAGTCCGGCGAAATGCTGGCGATCGTCGGCGAAAGCGGCTCGGGCAAATCGCTGACTGCGCTTGGCCTGATCGGCCTGTTGCCGTCGCATGCAAAGACCGGCGGGCGTGTTCTGCTCGAGGGTCGCGATCTCCTGCCGCTTTCCGAGCGGCAATGGCGCGGCATTCGCGGCCGGGATATCGGCATGATCTTTCAGGAGCCTATGACGTCGCTGAACCCGGTCCTGACGGTCGGCGAACAGATCGTTGAGGTGCTGCGCATCCATGAAAGGATCGACAGGTATCAGGCGCGCAAACGCGCAATCGAGCTTCTTGACCTCGTCAATATTCCCGACGCCCGCCGTCGTGTGGACGATTATCCGCACCAGCTTTCCGGCGGCATGCGCCAGCGCGTGATGATCGCCATCGGTGTTGCCTGCAATCCGAAACTGTTGATCGCCGACGAGGCGACGACCGCACTGGACGTGACGATACAGGCACAAATCCTCCAGCTGCTCGACAATCTGCGCCGCGATCTCAACATGGCCGTCATCCTCATCACCCACGATCTCGGCATCGTCGCGCAATGGGCCGACCGGGTGATGGTCATGTATGCCGGACGCAAGGTGGAAGAGGGACTGCCGGAACCGGTTTTCTCCAACCCCTATCATCCCTATACGCGAGGCCTGCTCGCCGCCTCTCCGCGCGCGGAAGACGGCCAGCATTATCGCGACGGGCCACTCATCGAAATTCCGGGCTCCATCGTTTCCGCCACGGGCGAGCGCGGCTGCGCCTTCCGGCCACGCTGTCCGAGCGCCCGCGGTTTCTGCGGGCAGTTCGTACCGCCGCTGAGGCTCATCTCGGAAGGCCGCTACGCCGCCTGCCCCTTCGTGTCCCCCACATCCCAGGAGGTATTCGATGACGCTCTTGTCAGTGCATAGTCTGTCCACCCATTATTCAGGAGGACGCGGAACCGTCCGTGCCGTCGATGACGTGTCGCTCGACATCGAGGCGGGCGAGACCGTGGCGCTGGTGGGTGAATCAGGCTGCGGCAAATCCTCGCTCGGCAAGTCGCTGATGCGGCTGGTGGAGCCCACTTCCGGCAAGATCACCTTCAAGGGCGCCGATGTCACGGCAATGACGTCATCCGAACTGCGCGGCATCCGCCGCCGCATCCAGATGATCTTTCAGGACCCATTCGCCTCGCTCAATCCGCGCCAGACGGTGCGAACCATCCTTACCGGGCCGCTGAAGGTGCACGGCATTGGCGACAGGGCGCAACAGGGGCAAATCGTCGAGGCCATCGTCGCGCAGGTGGGCCTGCCGCCTGACGCACTCGACCGTTATCCCCATGAGTTTTCCGGCGGCCAGCGCCAGCGCATCGGCATTGCCCGTGCGCTCATTCTGGAGCCGGAACTGGTGGTCTGCGACGAGCCTGTCTCAGCGCTCGATCTTTCCATTCAGGCGCAAATCCTCAACCTTCTGGTGGAGATGAAGAAGCGGCTTTCGCTGTCCTATCTCTTCGTGTCCCACGACCTTTCGGTCGTGCGCTATTTTTCCGACCGGGTGCTTGTCATGTATCTCGGCAAGATCGTGGAAAGCGCACCGACCGCCGAACTCTGGGCGTCGCCGAAACACCCCTATACCCGTGCGCTTCTCGCAGCCGTTCCCGATCCCGCGCGCCGCAAGCAAGCGGCTCCCATTTCCGGCGATCTGCCCAGCCCGCACAACCCGCCATCCGGCTGCCGGTTTCACACCCGCTGCCCGCTCGCCACCGATCTCTGTCGCGAAAAAGCGCCGGATTACACCCTTTTCGGCAAGAACCACGCCGTCGCTTGTCACCATGCCCAATAACTTGCCAACCATACCCAATAACTTGAAGGAGCAACCATAATGGTCGACTATCGCTATCTCGGACGCAGCGCGCTGAAGGTTTCGCCGCTGAGCCTCGGCACGATGATGTTCGGAGGTCCGACGCCGGATGACGTGGCCTTCCGCATCATCGACAAAGCGCGCGAGCAGGGCATCAACTTCATCGATACCGCCGATGTCTATCACGACGGCAAGTCGGAAGAAGTCGTCGGTCGCGGCATCAAGGCCAGCCGCGATCACTGGGTTCTTGCGACGAAATTCGTCAATTCCCATACAAAGGGGCCTAATCTCGGTGGACATTCGCGCAAGTGGGTGATCGAGACCGTCGAGAATTCGCTTCGCCGTCTCAACACCGACTATATCGATATTCTCTATTTCCACCGCGCCGTCTTCGACGCGCCGCTGGAAGAGCCGGTGCGCGCCATCGCCGATCTCATTCGTGCGGGCAAGCTGCGCTATTTCGGCGTGTCGAACTTCCGTGGCTGGCGTATCGCCGAAATTTCGCATCTGGCCGACCAGCTCGGCATCGACCGGCCCATCGCCAGCCAGCCGCTCTACAACATCGTCAACCGCACGGCGGAAGCCGAGCAACTGCCTGCGGCACACAATTACGGGCTGGGCGTCGTTTCCTATTCGCCGCTGGCGCGTGGTGTCCTGACCGGCAAATATCAGCCGGGCGAGCAGCCGGGTGCGGATACCCGCGTCGGCCGTGGTGACAAGCGGGTTCTGGAAACGGAATGGCGTCCGGAATCGGTCGAAATCGCCCAGAAGGTTGCGGCGCATGCCGCATCGAAGGGCGTTTCGGCAGCGGATTTCGCGCTCGCCTGGGTGCTGAACAACAAGTTCGTCACCGCAGCGATCACCGGCCCGCGCACCGAAGAGCATTGGGACGGGTATGTCCGCGCGCTGGATGTGAAGATCGATGCGGAAGACGAGGCACTCGTCAACAGCCTTGTGACAACAGGCCATCCCTCCACACCCGGTTTCAACGATCCGAGCCATCCCGTCGAAGGACGCGTGCCGCGCAATGTCGAACCCGCTCCGCGTCTGGCCGTCAAGCCGCGCGCGGTCGCCTGATCGTCCAGAAGAAAATGCCTGCGGCGCGACCGTGCCGCAGGCCCTCACATCCGCTCAGGGAAAACCCGCAATGTCCAATCCGAAAATACAGACCGCAACCACTGACAATTCCGGCGTACCGAGCCGTGACGACATTCTGGCGCGCGCGCGGGACATTGCGGCTGTCGCGGCCAAGGATGCCGCTCGCCGTGAACGCCAGCGGGAACTGCCCTTTGAAATCTTCGGTCTGATCAAGCAGGCGAAGATCGGCACGCTGCGCATCCCAGAGGCAAAGGGCGGACCGGGCGGCTCGATTGCGGACTATATCGAAGTGCTGATGATCCTCGGCGAAGCCGACAGCAATATTCCGCATGCACTCCGCAGCCATTTCAATTTCACCGAAAACCTCGCTCTCACACCGATAGAGCTTGAGGATCGGCGGCACCTCGAAAATGTCCTCGCCGGCAAGCTCTTTGCGGGCGCCAGCACCGAACAGGGCACCAAGCGCCCCGGCGAAATCACCACGCGCCTCAGCGCCGATGGCGACCGTTACCGCCTGAACGGCCGCAAATGGTATGCGACCGGCACCACCTTTGCGGATTTCGGCACCTTCAGCGCTGTCGGCGACGACGAACAACCGATCGGCGTCCTCATTCCGCTTGATCGGCCCGGGATCACCATTCTCGACGACTGGGACAGCATGGGCCAGCGCATGACGGCAAGCGGCGGCGTTTTGCTTGAAAATGTCGAGGTGCTCCCGCATGAACTGACGACCCGCAAGCTCGGCAGCCAGGTCGGCCGCCACAGCTCGGCCATGCGGCAGTTGCACCTTGCCGCCTCGGCTGCCGGCGCCGTTCAGGGCGCACTCAATGACGGTATCGATTATGTGCAGCGCCAGGCACGCACCACGCTCCACAGCAGCGCGGAAACCGCCAATCAGGATCCATTTGTGCAGAAGATGCTCGGCGAAATCAGCGCTGGCGCCTTCGCCGTCAAGACGCTCATCCGCGAGGCCGCAAGAACGCTCGACCGGACCGCCACCGCGTTTGCCGGCGGCGATGAAGAGGCGATAGAGGCCGCCCTGCTGGAAGGCTCGCTCGCCACCGCCCGCACCCAGATCATCGCCTCGCAGCTTTCGCTGACGGTCGCCACCAATCTTTACGAACTCGGCGGCGGCTCGGCGACATCGAGCGAGCGGAATTTCGACCGCCACTGGCGCAACATCCGCACGGTCTACAACCACAATCCGCTTGCCCACAAAGCGCGGGTCATCGGCGACTACTATCTCAACGGCACCACGACGCATCTCAAGGAAGGCCGGGTATTCTAGAGCACGTCCGGTCAAAACGGATCCGTCGGACGTGCTCTATCACTTTGTTTTTTCGCATTTTCCGGACGTAAAACCGCTACGCACTTTTACTGGAAATGCTCCAGCCATGAAGAGGAGACGGCCATTAGAACGGAATTCATCCCTCCTTCGGTCGCGCGGGCGGCTTTTCGCTTGCCGACACTTTCCCGGCTGCCACCGCTGACGGCGTTGCGCGCCTTTGTCGTTGCCGCCCGTCACGCCAGCTTCTCGCGGGCGGCGGAGGAACTGCATGTCTCGACGGCAGCGATCGGCCAGCAGGTCCGCATTCTCGAAACCCATCTCGGTCAGCCGCTCTTCAGCCGCCAGCGCGGTGAACTGGTGCTGACCGACGCCGGCAGTACGCTTTACCCCGGCCTCGCGGACGCTTTCGAAACCATGATCGGCAGCCTTTCCGATCTCATGGCCTCCGGCGGCCGGCGACAGCTGAAGGTTCTCGCGGAAGGCTGTTTTGCGGCCCGCTGGCTGGCACCACGGCTAGGAAGCATCATTCCAGCCCTCGGAGACATCGATATCTCGATCGAATCCCTTGATGGCGACACCATCGATCTCGCGCATTTCGATGCCGATTGCGCGATCGTCGCGACCCATGCGCAAATCCCCGGTTTCATTCACGAGCCGCTTTTTACCGATACCGTCAGTGCCATCTGCACCCCAGATTTCGCAGCCCGTCACCGGCTTTGTGGCGAAGTCGAGCGGCTGCGGGATCTCTCTTTTGCGATGTTGCGCGGCAATGGTGCGGATGCTGCTTTTGAATGGGCAACCTGGCTTCGCGCCTGCCGTATTCCCTTAAGGCTCTCGGCAACCGGCCCGCGCTTTTCGCGTCAGACCGCGTTGATAGAGGCAATTTTAGCCGGCCACGGCATCGGCCTTGCGCGCCATTCGCTGATTTCCGAAGAGCTTCGAAGCGGCCGCCTGATCGCGCCCTTTGGCGCACCGCAGCCGACGGCCAGCCGTTATCACCTGCTGACAAGTCCTGACAGGCGGCGGCTGCCGGAAATCGCATCTCTACTCGCTTTGTTGCGCGAGGATATACGCTCCCTGGAGGCCGCCGCCTGAACACGCCCGTCCCACCTCAGGCGCGTTCCCTCTGCAACTCCTTCGTCACATGGATGTTTTCCGGCCGGGGCAGGCCGTAATGATCGCGCAGCGTATCTCCCTCGTAATCCTCGCGGAACAGCCCGCGCTGTTTCAGGATCGGCACGACCTCGTCGACGAAGATATCGAACCCGCCATTCAGCCATGGCGGCATGATGTTGAACCCATCGGCAGCGCCCTCGCGGAACCAGGTCTCTATCCAGTCCGCCACCTGTTCCGGCGTTCCGGAAATAACCTTATGGCCGCGCCCGCCGGCAAGCCGGTGCAGCAATTGCCGGATCGTCGGATTTTCCCGGTCGATGACATCGAGAACCAGCTGATGACGGCTGCTATCCGCCTGCGCGCGCGTCGCTTCCACGGCTTCCTGCGGCAAGGGCCGGTCGAGATCGGCCGATGAGAGATCGATGCCGGTAATGCGCTGCAACTGCCCGAGCGAAAAGGCCGGCTGGATGAGATCGTTGAAACTGGCCTCGAGCTTGCGCGCCTCCTCTTCGGTGGAGGCGATGAAGGGGCTGATGCCCGGCAGGATTTTCACATGGGCGGGATTACGCCCCGTGGCCGCCACACGTCTCTTGATGTCGGAATAAAAAGACCGCGCACTCTCCAGAGTTTGATGTGCGGTAAAGATTGCCTCGGCGTAATGGGCGGCAAAGCCTCGCCCTTCCTCCGAGGAGCCGGCCTGCACATAGACCGGCCGGCCCTGCGGCGAGCGCGGTAGGTTGAGTGCGCCCCGCACGCGGTAGAACTCGCCCTCATGATTGGCGGGGTGAATGCGGTCGGTATCGGCAAAAAGACCGCTCTGCCTGTCGGCGACGATGGCATCGTCTTCCCAGCTGTCCCAGAGCTTTGTCACGACGTCGACGAACTCTGTCGCCTGACGGTAACGGTCGGCATGCGGCGGATGCTGCTGGAGATTGAAGTTTCCGGCAGCTGCATCCGCCGAGGTCGTCACGATGTTCCAGCCCACCCGGCCGCCGCTGATATGATCGACCGAGGCAAACAGTCTGGCGAGATTATAGGGCTCGTAATAGGTGGTGGACGCCGTGGCGATAAAACCGATCTTTTCCGTGACGGCGGCCAGCGCCGCCAGCATGGTGATCGGCTCCAGCCGGTGGCGGGCGGCATAGCGGATATTAGCGTCCAGCACCGGCGCATCGGCGAAGAAGATGGCGTCCAGTTTGGCCGCCTCGGCCTTGCGGGCGATATCCTGATAGAGTTTTATATCGGTGACGCGGAGAGGCTCCGACTCGGGGTGACGCCAAGCTGCTTCATGATGTCCACCCGGATAGATGAACGCATTGAGGACCAGCTTCTCGGATTTTCTGCTCATGGCGATGAACCCTTTTTAACTCTAACAAGGCTTTAAACGAGAGGTGGGGAGGCGCTTACGCCTCCTTCGTCACCCACGTTTTGGCGAGATTGCCGCTGAGACCCTGCGCCCCCGTCGCATAATCCTTGATGCGGACGCTGCCGACGACCGGCTGGATTGGCGAGACAAGATTGATGACGGGAAGATCCCTAGCGATGACGGCCTGAAACTCCTTGAAGAAGGCTGCACGCTTTTCGATATCCGGCTCCACCGCCGCCGCTTCCAGCAGCCGGTCCACTTCCGGACTGGCGTAGTGGCTGGCATTCGAGAACGGCAAGCCGATCTTGAAGTTCTTGCTCCAGTAGACGCGCTGCACGCCGGCCGTAGGATCAAAAGTATTGGAGAGGGATTCGACTGAGAGGTCCCAGGCGCGGTCGGTATAAACGACCTTCACATAGGTGCCGAAATCGAATTTCTGGATATCCGCCTCAATGCCGATCTTGGAAAGCGCCTGTGCAATGAAATCCGAATAGGTCTGCGGGTTGAACGGGTTGGTCGTGACCCGGAGCTTGAAGCGCTTGCCACCGTCCTTGCGGGGAAAGCCTGCCTCATCCAGCAATTTTTCCGCCAGCGCGACGTCGAATTTGGCAAAACCGATATCCGGATTGTGGAATTTCGGAAGACCGGGGCTGATCGGCGTGGGCGATGGCACGGCGTAACCATAGAGCACGGTGTCGATCAGCGCCGGAACGTCGAGCGAGTGGGCGATGGCCTGCCTCACCTTCAACTCCTTGAGATATTCGTTCTCAAGGTTGATCACCAGCTGGTTTTGCTGGCCGGCATAGGCATAGATGCGGTCATCCACCTTCAGCGTCGGGATGGATTTCAGCCGTTCCAGATCGGCAAGCGCCACCGGGTTCGGGCCGATGTCACCCTCGCCGGTTTCCAGTGCCGCCGCGCGAGCGCCCGCATCGTTGATGAGGCGAATGATGACGCGGTCGAGATAGGGGCCTGACGCATCCCAGTAGTCGGCATTCTTTTCCAAAAGAATATGGCTGCCCGGCACCCATTCCTTCAGCACGAACGGACCGCTGCCGATGATCTGGGCGGGTTTCGGATTGTCAGTCGGCTTGAAGGTCTCGAAGATGTGCTTTGGCACAACAGGCGATTCCGATGAGGCGAGCGCGGTTATCAATCCTGGCGCCGGCTTGGAAAGCTTCACCTTCGCGACCAGCGGATCGGAAGTATCGACGCTTTCAACATGCGAGAAAGTGGCGCGGCCGCGCGGATGGGCTTCCTTCAGTCGCAGGATCGAAAATTCCACATCTGCCGATGTCACCGGTTTACCGTCATGGAACTTCGCATTCGGCTGCAGATGGAAGACATATTCCAGTCCGTTGGCGGAAACGCTCCATTCTTTGGCAAGGCTTGGCTTGGGCGAAAGTTCGTAATCGTACGTCAAAAGCCCGTCATAAATCTTCGAGCCGATGAACTGGGGCCCACCCGCGCTGGTATTGATCGCAACGAGCTGGGTCGGCTCGGGAAAATAAACGATCTTGAGCGTACCGCCCGAAACTGGCTCTTCGGCAGCGGCGAAAGAACCGCCGGGAAGCGCCACGAAAGCGCCGGCGGCAAGTGCAATCTTATGAAACTGGCGTCTGGAAAAGGTCATGTCTATCTCCGAATAAGTCCGATGGGCGGGGTGCGGCAGCTCAGTGCAGCTGGGGGAACCCGTGGCGCTCGGCGAGGATTTGCAAAATGCGTTTCGTTTCCTGAATAAAGTACGTGTCGCCTTTGGTCGTCGCATCTGCGGGCGCATCGCCGGCAAAGACGAACAGCGGCAATGACTGGTTTTCCTCACCCACGACGGCGATGACCGCTTCGCGCGGACGCTGAAAACCAACCCGATGGATATGGATCCTGGCAGCAAGGTCCGGAAAGGCGGCAAGCAAGCCTTCGATCTGGTTGCAATGCGGGCACACGAACCGGACACCGGGGTGCTTGGGGTCCTCGAAACCGGGGGCGATCAAAAAAAGCGTATCCTTGGCCATGGCATCCATCATTTGCGGGTGAGAATTTCATGACCACAGTGCAGGTGGAAAAAGCAGAGGTCCAGAAAGCTATTCTTCCCGCAAAACGAAGAATTCCTTCGCCCTAAATTATTGAAGAATTTGATTTTTTAGAATTCCGATAGTCGGCATCGCTGTTCCGCCCGGCCTATCCCGAAAGCAATGTTTTTCCCGAAAATACCGTTATCGCGAGATGGAGAAAAAATGCCTGAGGGCCGTTTTCGGCAACAAAAAACCCGGCAGAATTGCCGGGTGAGAGTTGATGAAGAAGATCGTAGACCTCTCTTCCGTCATGCCGGGCTTGACCCGGCATCCCGCCCACGGCGCGTCTGCGCCGTGAGAGTCTTTCGCGATCAAGGACTTGATCGCGCTGGCCCCCGGAACTGGTCCGGGGTGACGGAGTGTGGAGAACGCCGCGTTGCCAAACGTTCACTCATTCTTCCAGGCCGTCGCCAGATCGCCATAGGCAATATCGATGGTGGTGACGAGAGACTGGAGGCTGGTGTTGCGCAGAATGACGGTCGGCAGGGCGACGATCGAGAAATTCGGCAAATCGTCGCCGGTGATCTTCTGGATATCGTGGAACTGCCCCGTCCGTTTCGTCTCATCCACCTCGATGGCGGCGGCACGGAATAGACCGTCCACCCTGGGGTTGTTGTAGTGGGCGGCGTTGACATAGGGCGCGGGGTTCTTGATGCCGTCGGACCAGTAGAGGCGCTGCACGCCTGCCGTCGGGTCGAACAGCCGGCTGATGCCGTTCACCGTCAGGTCAAAACCGCGCTCCGTGTAGACGCGCTTGATGAAGGTAGCGAGATCGCCCTCCACAATATCCACCTTCACGCCGAGCTTGCCGAAGGAGGAGCGCAGATATTCTGAGGTTTTGCGAAAGACGTCGGACGGCAGGAAGGCAAGCCGCAGCGAAAAACGAGTGCCATCTGCGCCCTTTGGATAACCCGCCTTGTCCAGCAACTCGTTCGCCTTGGCGAGATCAAAAGGATAGGTGAAGGGCTTCTCGTCATTATAGGCGGTGAAGACGGCCGGAATGTTCGAACCGGCGGGTTTTGCTGTGCCGAAGAAGATGGCGTCATTGATGAAATTGCGGTCGATGGCATGGGCCAGCGCGTGCCGGACCTTCTTCTTCGCGAGGATGGGGTTTTCCAGGTTGAACTCGAATATGGCGGCATTGTTGAGATAGGAGTCGGTATACACCTCCACCGAGAGCTTCGGATTTTGCCGCAAGCGCTCCAGATCGCTGTAGGAAACGTCAGCGGTATAATCCGCCTCGCCCGTCTCCACCGAGATGGTGGTGGAGGCCGCATCGGCGACGAACCTAGCCACGAAACCGTCGAGATAGGGCAGATCGGCCTGCCAGTAGTTCGGGTTCTTCTTTAGCTTCACATAGCTGCCGCGTTTCCACTCCTCGAACAAAAAGGGGCCGGTGCCAACTGGCGCGTTGCCGTTCGGGCTCTCATTGTAGTTTTCCGAAGCATAGGCATGGGCCGGCAGAATGGGCGTTTCCCCACCGGTCAGCGCCCGCAGAAGATAGGGCGCAGGTTTCGAAAGCACCACCACGGCCGTCAGCGGATCGGGCGTTTCGATATCAGCAACATTGGCGAAGGTGATACGCCCGCGCGGCCCGACCTTCTTGAAGGCAAGCAGGGAAAATTTCACATCCTGTGCGGTGAAATCCTTGCCGTCATGCCATTTGACGCCTTTGCGCAGCTTGAAGATGTAGCGCAACCCGTCGGCCGATGTTTCCCAGCTCTCGGCTAGAACCGGATGCGGCTTGAACTCGCTATCGAACCGCACCAGCCCTTCGAGAATTTTGGTGGAAATGGCGCGGGTGCGCGTATTGGAATCGGAAAGCGGCACAAGCGTCGTTGGCTCGCCAAGACCCGCAAGGGTGACAATACCGCCTTTTTTCGGCGTTTCCGCCGCCAGTACCGGCAGGGATGGCAATAGCATGGCCCCGGTTAGCGCAGCGCTCAAAAGCAACGTCTTACGTCTTGTAATATCCATGGATGTTTCCTCTTGCAGGCTTGTTTTCAAATTTTCACGCAGGCTTCAGCCGGGTTTCGACCAGCCGGGCAAACAAAGTGGCACCGACCGGCAGAATGGCGTCGTCGACGATGAAACCGGGATTATGGGCAGGCACGGTGCCGGAATGCCCGAGGGTGAAAAACGCGCCGGGTGCGTGTTTCAGGAGATCAGCGAAATCCTCACTGCCCATGAAGCAGCCGGGCTCGGTGGAAACGCGCTCGTCTCCGAGAACCGTGCGCGCGACCCCCGCAACAATCTCCACAGACGCATCGTCATTGGTCAGAACCGAGAATATGTCGCGAATATCCACCTCAGCGGTCAGGCCATAGGCGGCGGCAATGTGATCCGAGATTGTGCGGATACGGCCCCGTATGGTTTCGCGCACGCTGTCGGAGAAGGCCCGTACCGTTCCTGCAATCGAGGCCGTCTCGGGAATGACGTTATAGGCCGATCCCGCCTCGATGCGGGTAATCGACAATACGGCGGGATCGGTCGGGGGCACATTACGGCTGACGATGGTCTGCAAGGCTTGGATAAGTTCGCCCGTTGCCGGCACCGGGTCACGCGAGACATCCGGGTGGGCAGCATGGGCCCCCCGGCCCTTCAGCCGGATATCGAAGAAATCCGCCGCCGCCAGAATGGTGCCTGGCGAGACCTTCAGATGGTTGGGTGCGGTATGGGAGGAATTATGCAGCCCGTAAATCTCGTCGACGGGGAAATCCTTGAACAGCCCGTCGGCGATCATGGCGCGTGCGCCACCCAGACCTTCCTCGGCGGGTTGGAAAATGAAAATCACCGTGCCGGCAAAATCACGGGTTTCCGCCAGATAACGGGCAGTGCCCAGCAATATGGTGGTGTGCACATCGTGCCCGCAGCCGTGGAACTTACCGGGATAGACCGATGCGTATGGCAGCCCGGTTTCCTCGGGCATTGGCAGGGCATCCATATCCGCCCTCAGCCCGATGGAACGTTTGCCCGCGTGCCGGCCGCGCAGCACGCCGACCACGCCGGTCTGACCGTAACCGCGGTGCACCTCGATGCCCCAGGAGGTCAGCTTTTCGACGACGATGCCGGAGGTTCGCACCTCTTCGAAACCGATTTCCGGATGCTGATGCAGATCGTGGCGGATGGAGACGAGGTCGGGAACATAGGTCCCGATCCGGTCTATGATTTTCGGTGCAGGCGTTTTGACGGGATCGACGGCAATATTCACGGTATCTCCTCAGGGCAAAAAATCTCGTTCTCGCAATCACGGCGATTGCGAAGTGCTAAGCTTCGGAACTGGAAAGCTGAGGCGGGAGAGGCGTCAGAGCCTCAGGCCAGCCTCCTTCATCAAGGGCAGAATGCGCTGCGCGAAATATTCGAGGTCTTCGCGGAAATCGTAAAAATTCAGCTGCACGCCATCGATGCCGGCCTTTTTCAGGCCGACAAGCTGCTCGACCACCTGCTCCGGCGAGCCGATGATTTCGATATTGCCGCCGAGATTGCGCCCCTGCTTGTGGCGCGCATCGCCGCGACCGCGCCAGGCATGGGCGTCGCTGTCGTAATTGTTGGTGGCGAAGGCACGGGTGCCGGGCTGCCGTTTTCCCGCCTCAATGGCGTCGGCATAGGCGATCGCCTCCTTCTCCGTGTCGCGGCTGACGATGATCGGGTTGATGAGCGTCTTTACGTGCCGGCCATAGGCTTTGGCGCGGTTCTTGATGGTGGCGATATGATCGGGAAGCGTTTCCAGTGCGCTGTCGATATGCGCTCCGCCGGGCGAGGTGACGAAAACCAGATCGGAATGGCGCGCGGCGAAATCGATGCCGGCAGGCGAACCGGTCGCCGTCACCAGTGGAGGGCGGCCAAAGGCGGGCTTCGGCGTTATCCACCCGTTGTTGATCGCCCAGGGATTGAGCTTGCCCTCATAGGAAAAGTTTTCGGTTTCTCCCCACAGGCGATGGAGTACATCGAACAATTCGCCCGCCATGTCATAGCGCTTGTCATGGTCGATACGCTGCCAGCCGAACATTTCATGCTCGATGGCGCGGTGGCCCGTGACGATGTTGATGCCCCAGCGTCCCCTGGCGATATGATCCAGCGTCGCGCCATATTTGGCGAGATGAAGCGGATGCAGGGGACCGTAAAGCACGTGGATGGTGGAGATCAGAAGAATGCTCTTCGTGACCGCCGCCATGGCGCCCAGCGCAATGAAACTGTCGAGCGAGGATTCACCGTCATAACCACCCTTGGGCAGCCATTGCGTGCGGCTGAAGGCGATTTCGAAACCAAGTTCTTCCGCACGCTTCACCAGCTCCGCATTGTAGTCGAAGGTCCAGCTATTGCTAGTCGGCAGGCTGGAGAAGTTGATGTCCTGCAGATTGAGGAACAGCCCCAGCATCAGCGGCTGCTTTGCCGCCAGGCTCAGCGGGCTGTCTTCGAAATCGGACGGACTTTTCAGCTCAAGACCTTTCAGTTCGGGACCTTCAGGCAGTGGAACAGTCAGCGCCATGTTTTTTCTCCCTCGGAATGATCGCCCTGCGGAGCGGTCGCCGCCAGTCGAGCGCGCAGATAGTCTTCAACGCTACGGGGCAACCGGGCTATAATCTGGTGGATGGTATCGTTGACGGAGGCCGCGAGACCTTCGCGGATCAGTTGGCCGAATTCATCAATCGCCTTCAGTTCGAATGCACCGATATGCGGCGGGAAAGCCGGGGCGGCATCATGTGAAACTCCGACGGGGCGATGGAGGATACGAGCCGCGATGCGCGCGATTTCCAGCGCCGTCAAGGCCTCGCCACCGGTCAGCACAAGAGCGCCGGAAACAGGTGCGCTTGCGGTCAGAGCGTGAACCGCGACATCGGCGATATCGTCGGCATCGATGAAGGAAACGGCCGCATCACCGAAGCGGGCGGGCACATCTTCCCCCCTGCGCAGTGCCGCGACAACGGGTTCCAGCGCCACCTGCACCCATGCGTTCGGCCGCAGCACCGTATGCGCAATACCGCTCTCGGCCAGATGTTTTTCCACCTCGGCATGGGCGGCACCCGAGATCGAGCGCGCGGCATTGGCGATGGTCCAGTCGGAGCCGGATATTTTCACGATCCGCGATACGCCAGCGGAGAGAGCAGCATCGATGACCGAATTCTGGTCCGCCGCCAGCGTTTCACCGATGGGGGAAAGCAGAAACACCGTGTCTATTCCGCGTGAGGCCTCTTTCAGGCTGGCCGGATCGAAGAAGTTTCCCTCTGAAATATCCACCCTGTCGCCCCAGAGCTTCAGCGCATCCTCACGCCGGCGGGTCAGCACCCGGATATCAGCCTCTTTTTGCAAAAGACGGCTGACGACGCGTTGGCCGAGCGTGCCGGTTGCCCCCGTTACGAGAATGGTTGCTGTCATGACACCCTCACTTCGCCGCAGCCTGTTGCGCGGCATCTTGCTGTAAGGAGAGGGTGCGCGGATCGGCCCAGCCGTTCACATCGAAATCGTCAGGAATGAATTTCCATTCCAGCAGGAAATCCTTGAAGTGACCGAGCGCATCCAGCTCCGCCGGATCGAGATCGAGTCTCAGGTTGCGGTACACATCCGCCCCGTTGGCGGCGATAATCGCTTCCTCGCTGACGCCGATCTCGCAGGCGATGAAACGCACCGCTTCCGCCGGATTGTCATTCGCCCAGCCGGCAACCCGCTGTACCGTGGCCACGAGGTCGGCGACCAGATCGGGCCTTTCATCGGCAAAGGTGGCATCCACGGTCAAAGGACGTGGCGTGCCGTTGTTGATGCGGATTTTCGGATCGGGATGAAACCCGGTCGGCACGACGACATGCGCGCCAATGAGATTGGCGACGGTGACGCCTTCCGCTCCTTTGACAAAGAACGCATCGATCTCACCGCGATGCAGTGCCGCTATTTCCTCGCCATAGGGAAGCCGTCGGTGCAGACCATGGAACCTGTCGTCAGCCGGACCAAGCAACACCGGCTCGGTGGCGGTGAGATCGACCAGCTCCACTTCAGCGATGGAAAGACTGGAAACGGTGAGGGCCGACACGATGCCCTTGAGCGATGTCGCGCGCTGGAAGTCGATGGTTTCGTTCGGTCGTTTCGGCAGCCCGATGCGCCGGCCCTTCAGTGCGCCGCCCTTGGTTATGCCGCTTGCGGGCAAGGCGATGACCGCCTGAAACTCGTCGGTCCTGGTCAACCCCACCAGACGGGTCTGGCGTCCACCGGATTTTGCCCAGATAGGCGGAATATTGCCGCCCTGCCGGAAGGACCAATCCAGACGGTGATCGAAATGGCTCTGGCGAATGGCCGGGTCGGCCGCATCGCGAATGGAGGAAACAGTGATGCCATGGCCGGCGAAACTTTCCTCTATCCAGCCAAGCTGCACCGCGATGGAAAGCGGTGTGGGCGCCGGGCAGCGGGTGTACCAGACGGTTTCGGGGTGGGTTACCTGGCGAAGGGTCGCATCAGCCATGGCGTTCGTCCTCTCAATTGCGATCTGGAGGCACGCTACATGCCATTAAATATTTTCTATAGATAAAGTATACTATTTCAGAAGCCATTCAGGAAATTCGTTTCCACATCGCCCGCACCTTACGCTGTTGACAAAATATCCTTTCGGAAATGACATCATTTTCGAACGATGCCTTGGTCGAGTGCGCTTGATAGGAGGCGTCTCCTTGCGAGCCGACGCAACCATGGCTCGAAAGTTTTTCTTCTCCGAGCAGCAAGGATTTTTAACTCGCGACCGAAACCCCGGCTGTTACGCTTCCTTACAATTGCGCCGGATCCGCAGGCCGGCAATCCAAAAGACCTGAAAGAAAAAGTGGAAGCATGAGCACGAACAAACGCCGGCTCAATCTGAATGTCGGCATCAACACCACCGGATACCTCGCCAATGCCTGGAAATACAGGAGCGGAGACCGGCACGATATCAACGATATCGGCTATTACCGGCGGCTGACGGAACTGGCCCACAAAGGCCGGTTCGACGCCGTTTTTCTTTCCGATCATCCGGCGTTGCTGACCGACCCGACAAGCCGCCCGTTTCACACCATCGATCCGCTCATCCTCTCCACATCGCTCGCCGCACAGGTGCCGGATATCGGCTTTGTGGCGACGGTGTCCTCCACCTATAATTCGCCCTATAATTTCGCCAGACGGACGCAATCCATCGATATCGTCACCGGCGGCCGTTTGATCGTCAACATCGTCTCCTCCTTCAATCCCAACGTCGCCGCCAATTTCGGCAACGACCCGCTGCCGCCGCGCGATGAGCGATATGCCAAGGCCACCGAATTTCTCGATGTCGCGAAAAAGCTATGGTCGAGCTGGGATCCGCGCCGCGAAGACGAGGTGCCGGAAGACCGTTTCTGGGATGCCGCGACAGCCGAGACGATCGATCATGAGGGGCAATATTTCCATGTCAAAGGCCCGCTCAACGTGCCTCGTGGACCGCAGGGTCACCCCGTCATCGCCCAGGCGGGCGCTTCCGAGGGCGGCATCGATCTGGCGGCACGTCATGGCGAGATTATCTATTGCAACATATTGTCCCGCCCCGCCGGCCAGGCCTTTGGCAAAAAGGTCCGTGACCGCGCCGTCTCCTTCGGCCGCGATCCCTCGGGCATCCGCATCGTTCCCGGCCTCGTCATCATTCTCGGCGCAACCCGCGACGAAGCGCTGCGCAAACACGAACTCTACAGCGGAACCGGCTCGGAAGACGGTCTCCTTGCACGCTTTGCCAAGGAAAACGGTATCGATCCCCGCGATTTCGATCCCGATGCGAAACTGGATGCGGAACGCTTCATTCCCGACCAGAACCGGCAATGGGCGGTGGGCATGGGGCTTGGCCTTTCCGATCTGCTGAGCCATGAAAAGCTCACCGTCCGCGAGGCTGTGCGGCGCTCGGAGGGGCATCACCGGCTGCTACTCGGCACAGCGGAAGAGGTGGCGGAGGGCATGATCGACCTCTGGCAGGACGGCACGGTTGACGGCTACACATTGCAGCCGCCCCGCGCCCCTGACGATATCGCCGAATTCGTCGAACAAGTCGTGCCGGTGCTACAAGACCGAGGCGTTTATCCGCGCGAATACGAAGGCACGACCATACGTGACAGATACGGCCTGCCCCAGCCGGACTGACGCTGTTCCCCTCGTTCACTATTCCCACGCTCGGCGCAGAAAAGGCGACGTTGTGAACGCTATTGAGCTGTCGCCACTTTCAAAACCGGTCGCCCGCCGGAAAGCTGCGGCACAACAGACGCGAAATCGGTCACGATCTGGCGATAGTCTTCCGGCTGGAATTCATAGGGCAGTTCCAGACGGAATTCCGAGACATGCGGCAGAACGGGATCGCGCGACAGCTTCTCCAGAATTTCATCCGTCGTCCCGACGATATCAGGCAGAAAAAGCGTGCGGCGCGCACCATGCGGCGTATGCGTGCGCTTGTCGCGCTCGGCCGCAAACTCCGCATAACGGCGGCGTGTCGCCGGGCTGGCACTGTCCGTCGGCAAAAGCACGCGGCCAAGGGCGACGCGCGGCTGGCGCTCATGCGCCCACTCCTGCCGGAAGCGGCTGACGAGGGCCACCTGCGCCGTCAGAAAATCATCGGTATTTTCACCGCTGACTATATTGCCGGTCAGCAGATTGAATCCCGCCTTCCCCGCCCAGCGCGCGGAATTCTGCGATCCGCCGCCATACCACAGCCGGTCGGTCAAACCCCTGGCGAAGGGCCGAAGGCGCGGTACCTGCGCGCCCGCTGCATTGCCCGCCTCCGTTTCGCTAGACAGCGGTTCTGATCTCAAGGCCCTGGCGAGCTTCTCGGCACGGGCATGGCTGTAATCAGCATCGGGTGCCGTATCGACATAGTCCGAAATCAGATGGGCGAAGGGCGGCGCACCGACAGAGACGCCGACATTCAGCCGTCCGTATGACAGCACATCCACGGTGGCGAGATCTTCCGCCAGCCTGAAAGGTTTTTCATAACCCAGTTGAATGACGGCGGTGCCGAGGCCAATCCGCTTGGTGCGTTGCGACGCCGCCGCGAGAAAGGTGGCGGCCGAGGAAACGCCGCGTTCCAGATGGCGCTGGCGGACCCAGGCGCTATCATAGCCCAGCGCTTCGCCGGCCTCGAAAAGTTGCAGGGTTTCTTCCAACCCCTGCGCAGGATCATCATCATGATAATTACCGGGAACCAGAAAAGCGAAATGGGAAATATGGGAAAGGGGCATGGTGTGCATCCGGGAATGATTGTTGAGGCAAGATGAGGCTCAGGCAGCGCAGGTGCGGCCGTCATCCGTGCCGCGCATACGCAAGGCAGAATGCACGATGACCGGCATCGCTGGCACGGCATGGTCTTTTATAGTCCCGGCGATTGTTGAAAGATCGTTGCGCGATTCAATAATCTACTAAAATTATGGATTATTTCCGAGGACATTCGCCATATCCGCCCTCCCTCTTTCAAGGCAAAGGCTGCCCCTCCCCCGACCAAAAATCACCCGGCCGATAGCGCCGTCATTATCGGCTTCGCGCAAATACCCTTGATTTCCCTCTCATACATGTAATACAGGTTACCATACATGTTGACAAATAACACAGACATGTATGACATTGCAGCAACCACGAACGCTGCGATACCTGCATGAGGGAGGAATTATGATCATCACCGACGTCGAGGTCCGTGTTTTCCGCACGACGACCCGTCGGCACTCGGACAGTGCCGGTCACGCACATCCGGGCCCGGCGCATCAGGTGGAACAGGCCATGCTGACCATCCGTACGGAAGACGGTCAGGAAGGGCATTCCTTCACCGCGCCGGAGATCGTTCGCCCGCATGTCATCGAAAAATTCGTCAAGAAGGTCCTGATCGGCGAGGATCATCGTGATCGGGAACGCCTGTGGCAGGATCTTGCCCACTGGCAACGCGGCTCGGCCGCGCAGTTGACGGACCGCACGCTGGCGGTAGTGGATTGCGCGCTCTGGGACCTTGCCGGCCGCAGCCTCGGGCAACCTGTATACAAGTTGATCGGCGGCTATCGCGACAAGGTGCTCGCCTATGGCTCCATCATGTGCGGCGACGAGCTGGAAGGCGGGCTTGCAACCCCTGAAGACTACGGCCGCTTTGCCGAAACGCTGGTGAAGCGCGGCTACAAGGGCATCAAGCTGCACACATGGATGCCGCCGGTGAGCTGGGCGCCGGATGTGAAGATGGATCTCAAGGCCTGCGCGGCCGTGCGCGAGGCCGTCGGCCCCGATATTCGCCTGATGATCGACGCCTTTCACTGGTATTCCCGCACCGATGCGCTGGCGCTCGGGCGCGGACTGGAGAAGCTCGGCTTCGACTGGATCGAGGAGCCGATGGATGAGCAGTCGTTATCCTCCTACAAGTGGCTCTCCGACAATCTCGATATTCCGGTCGTCGGCCCGGAAAGCGCGGCCGGCAAGCACTGGCACCGCGCGGAATGGATCAAGGCCGGCGCCTGCGATATTCTTCGCACCGGCGTCAACGATGTCGGCGGCATCACGCCGGCGCTCAAGACCATGCATCTGGCCGAAGCCTTTGGCATGGAATGCGAGGTGCATGGCAATACGGCGATGAACCTGCATGTGGTCGCCGCCACCAAGAATTGCCGCTGGTACGAGCGCGGCCTCTTACATCCCTTCCTCGAATATGATGACGGCCACGACTATCTGAAGTCGCTGTCCGACCCGATGGACAGCGACGGCTTCGTCCACGTTCCCAACCGGCCGGGCCTTGGCGAGGATATCGATTTCACTTTCATCGACAATAACCGGGTGAGGTAACGGGCGATGAAAACGGTGCTCGCCTTTGGAGACAGCCTCACCTGGGGTGCGGACCCGGCAACGGGCCTGAGGCACCCGGCCACATATCGCTGGCCGGAGGTGCTGGAAGCCGAGCTTTCCGGAAAGGCAAAGGTTCATTCCGAAGGGCTGGGCGGGCGCACCACCTGTTATGACGACCATGCCGGTCCCGCCTGCCGCAATGGTGTCCGCGCGCTTGAAATAGCGCTTTCGTGCCACATGCCGCTTGATCTCGTCATCGTCATGCTCGGCACCAACGACATCAAACCGGTGCATGGCGGGCGCGCGGAAGCCGCCGTTTCCGGCATGCGGCGGCTGGCGCAAATCGTCGAGACCTTCATCTACAAGCCGCGGGAGGCGGTGCCGAAACTTCTGATCGTCGCACCGCCGCCCTGCGTCGCGGGCCCCGGCGGAGAGCCCGCAGGCGGGCGCGATATCGAGCAATCGCTGCGGCTCGCGCCGCTTTACCGCAAACTCGCTGCCGAACTCGGACATGACTTCTTCGATGCCGGATCGGTCGCCAGCGCCTCGCCGGTGGATGGCGTGCATCTGGAAGCACCGGCAACGGCCGCGATCGGCCGGGCGCTCGCCGCTCCGGTCAGAGACATTCTTGGCTGATCATGCGGAGCCTGTGGAGGAACAGGCGCGCGGATCGAAACGTGGAAGGCCGTATGAACCGGCCATATGGGAGGAAAAATGAAACATTTTCTTGCAACCGCCGCACTGGGCGCATTGCTGATCGGCGCCGTGCCGCTCAGCGTCTTTGCCGAAACGCCGAAGGACCAGCTCATCGTCGCCACGACGATGAGCAATATCCTGACCCTTGACCCCGCCGCCATTACCGGCCGCGAGACGGTGCAGGTTCTGAATAACATCTACGACACGCTGGTCGTGCTTTCACCCAAAGATCGCAGCGTACAGCCCCGCCTCGCCGAACGCTGGGAAATCGCCGAGGACCGGAAATCGATCCGTTTCCATCTGCGCAGCGACGCCAAATTCGCATCCGGCAACGCCGTGACGGCAAAAGACGTGGCCTGGAGCCTGAAACGCCTGCTCGCCCGCAATCTGGCGCAATCGTCGTTCCTGAAAACGCGTGGTTTCAAGCTGGAAGACGCCGACAAGCTCTTCGTTGCCGAAAACGACCAGACCTTCGTGCTGAATATTCCAAAGCCGGATGATCCCAATCTGCTTTTGATGATCCTCGGGCAAAACGGTCCCGGCTCGATCATCGACAGCCAGACGGCGCTTGCCAATGAAAAGGACGGCGATCTCGGCGGCGCGTGGCTGACACTCAATTCGGCTGGGTCCGGCCCCTTCAAGCTTACGCAGTGGAAATCCAACGAATATATCATCCTCACCCGCAACGACGATTACTGGGGTGAAAAAGCTCAGATGAAGCGCGTCCTGATGCGCCATCTGCCGGAATCGCAATCGCAGCGGCTGATGCTGGAAAAGGGCGATATCGACGTCGCCTACTCCCTGCAGGCGCCAGACCTGAAGTCACTGGAAGCCGACAAGGCCATCGCTATCGAATCCACACCCGGCTCCGGTTTTTATTACCTCAGCGTGTCGATGAAGGATGAGAAGTTCGCGAACAAGAAAGTACGCGAGGCCCTGCGTTATCTGATCGACTATGACGGTCTCGACAAGGCGGTCATGCCTTATTACGGCAAGCTGCATCAGCGTTCTCTCAGCACCGGCGTGATGGGCGCGCTGCCCGATCAGGGATACAAGCTCGATATCGCAAAAGCCAAGGCGCTTCTGGCTGAAGCCGGTTATCCGAACGGTTTCAAGACAACGCTGCGCGTGCTTTCGGAAGACCCTTTCATGAAGGCGGCAACGGCAATCCAGAACACGTTGGCGCAGGCCGGCATTCAGGCCGAACTGATCAGCGGCTCCGGTGACCAGATTTACGGCGCCATGCGCGAGCGCAATTTCGAACTGCTTCTCGGTCGTGGCGGCGGCGGCCAGCAACCGCATCCGGACAATAACCTGCGCTCCATCGCCTATAATCCGAACAATGCGGACGACGCCAAGCTCACCAACTACCAGAGTTGGCGCACGAGCTTCTTCGATGAAAAGCTGAACAAGATGATCGAGGAAGCCCTTGTCGAGCGCGACGCGACGAAACAGGCAAAGCTCTACGAAGATTTGCAGGCCTATATGGACGAAATCGTCATGTCCATTCAGCCCTTCTCCGAAGTCGTCGACACTGCCGCCTTCCGCAGCGATATCAAGGGCATGATCGTCAGCCCCTGGCTCTCGCGTTTCGAAGAGGTGAGTAAGGAGCGGTGATCCACTGCCACATCTGCGAATAAGACCAGGCGCGGCTAACCCCGCGCCTTTTTACTGGCAACAAGGTCCCATAAATCCGACGTGTTGGCGAAAGCGCAGCATCAGAACCCCGTCACCCCGGACTAGATCCGGGGTCTAGTGCGATAAAGTCCTTGATCGCGAAAGAGTCTTTCCACGGCGCAGAGGCGCCGTGGCTGGATGCCGGATCAAGTCCGGCATGACGGAAGAGAGGGTCTCGTACTTTGTCAGCGGCCTAGGCGCAGTTGGCGGCCCGCCATCCAAAAAATTGCCCGGCACTTAGGCCGGGCAAGGAAGGAGGATTTTATTATGTGTGACGCCCCGGAGGAAGGCGATCACATTCTTGGAGCTGTCATGCGCCTTCATATTCCAGTGAGGCGCCGATCAGTTCGCGCGCATAGGGATGTGTCGCGCCATTGCCGGCGATGGCCTCGCGCGGCAGGATTTCGGTGATTTCGCCGCGCAGCATCACGGCGAAGCGGTCACACATGTGATCGACGACGGCGAGGTCGTGGGTCACCATGATATAGGTGAAACCGCGTTCCTCGCGTAGGCGCTGCAACAGGTTGAGGATTTCCGCCTGCACCGAAACATCGAGCGCAGACGTCGGCTCGTCAAGCAGAAGCAGCGACGGTTCGAGGATCAGCGCACGGGCAATCGCCACGCGCTGCCGCTGGCCGCCGGAAAGCTGATGCGGGAAGCGGTCCAGGAACGACACGGGCAGGCCGACATCCGTAATCACCTTGCGCATACGCTCCTCGCGGTCGCCGAGCTTGTGGATCGAGAGCGATTCCGACAGCACGGTGCGCACCGACTGGCGGGGATGCAGCGATCCATAGGGATCCTGAAACACCATCTGCAACGTGCGGCATCGCTCGATCAGCGGCATGTCGCGAACCGACTGGCCGTTGATGAGAATTTCGCCACTCCAGAAATCGTTCAGCATCGACACGCAACGAAGCACGGTGGATTTGCCCGAACCGCTTTCGCCGACCAGCCCGAAGCACTCGCCCGGCTCGACGCGAAAGGACACGGAGGGCAGCACTTTCAGTGCCGTGTGGCCACTGCCGAAGGTGATGGAAAGATCGCGGGTTTCAACGGAAACGGCCATTATACTTTCTCCTCCAGCCACTCGGGACGGCGATCCAGCACCGCGAGCGGCGCGCGCGTGCCACCGATGCGCGGCTGCGCCGCCAAAAGGCCACGCGTATAGGGATGCTGCGCCTGATCGAGATCGCGCGCGGCAAGCGTTTCCACCACCCGGCCGGAATACATGATGAGAACCCGATCGCAGAAATTGCGCACCAGATTGAGGTCATGGCTGATCATGATCAGGCCGATGCCGCGATCCCGCACAAGGCTGTCGAGAATGTTCAGAACTTGAAGTCGTACCGTCACATCCAGCGCGGAGGTCGGCTCGTCGGCGATGACGAGATCGGGATCGGCAAGCAGCATCATGGCAATCATGACACGCTGGCCCATGCCGCCGGAAATCTCATGCGGATATTGCTCGTAGACGCGTTCGGCGTCGCGGATCTTCACCGCGTCGAGCATGGCGAGCGCCTTTTCCCGGGCTTCCGATTTCGATGCCTTGAAGTGGCGCAGGTAGGTTTCCGTCACCTGATCGCCGACGCGGCGAATGGGATTGAGGGAGAATTTCGGATCCTGAAGGATCATCGACATGCGCCGTCCGCGAACCTTCAGCATCTCTTTCTCACTGAGCGATAGAAGATCGAGACCGTCAAAATCAAGCTTGTCGGCGGTGATCGTCGCCGATGGCAGGAGACGCAGCAGGGCCCTGCCGACGGTGGATTTGCCCGAGCCGCTTTCGCCGACAATGCCGAGGCGCTCCCGGCCAAGGGTAAAGGAGATGCCGCGCACGGCCTCGGTGGGCGAGCCGCCATAACGGATGCGGAGATTTTCGACGTCGAGGATTGGTTTTTCCATGGCCCTATTTCCGGTTCATCTGCTTCGGATCGAGCGCATCCCGCAGACCGTCACCCAGAAGGTTGAAGGCGAGGCTGACGGAAAGGATCGCAACGCCGGGGAAGGTGACGAGCCACCAGCTGTCGAGCATGTAACGCCGACCGGTGGCGATCATCGCCCCCCATTCTGGCAGCGGCGGCTGTGCACCGAGACCGAGGAAGCCGAGGCCGGCGGCGGTCAGAATGACGGTCGCCATGTTCAGCGTCAGGCGGATCAGGACGGAGGGCAGGCACATCGGCATGATCGATTTTATGATGATACGCAGCGGCGAAGCGCCCTGAAGCCTTGCGGCGGCGATATAATCCGCCTTGCGGAACGTCATCGCCTCGGCTCGGGCGAGGCGTGCGATCGGCGGCCATGAGGTGAGCGCAATCGCAATGATCGCATTGTTGAGACTGGGGCCAAGCGCCGCCACGAAGGCGAGTGACAGGATGAGGCTCGGGAACGACAGGAAAATATCCGTGATGCGCATCATCACCGTATCGAACTTGCCGCCGAGATAACCGGAGGCCGTGCCGACCAGAAGACCGACTGGACCGACGATGATCGACACCAGCGAAATGATGGTGAGGGTGATGCGGGCGCCCCAGAGAAGGCGGCTGTAGATATCGCGTCCAAGCTCGTCCGTGCCGAAGAAATGGCCGTTGCCTGGCGGTTGCAGCGTATTGGCAAGATCCTGCACATAAGGATCATGCGTCGCAAGCCAGGGCGCGAAAACCGCCGCGATGACGAGAAGCAGCAAGACAGCCAGACCGAAAGCCGATGTCGGGCTTTTCAGCAGGAAGACAAGGATGTTCTTCAGCGCGTTCAACGGCACTGGAAGACGCAGGGAGGTTTCAGCACGGGCTGTCATCAGCGGGTCCTCGGATCGAAAAAGCGGTAGAGAATGTCGGACAGGAGATTGAGCCCGATGAAGATGACGCCGACGATGAGTACGCAGGTCATCACGGCATTCATGTCGCCGATGATAAGATTGCTGGTGAGATATTGACCGAAACCCGGCCAGGCAAAGACAGTCTCGATCAGGACCGCGCCTTCCAGCAGTGAGCCGTAGGCAAGGGCGATGATGGTGACGAGCTGCACGCGGATATTGCCGAAAGCGTGCAGCCAAACCGTTTGCCGTTGCGACAGGCCTTTGACGCGGGCGGTCGTCACATATTCCTGCCCTAGCTGGTCGAGCATGAAGCTGCGCGTCATGCGGGTGATATAGGCCGACGACGAGTAACCCAGCAGAGCGGCGGGGAGGATGAGGTGATTGATGGCCGACCGGAAGACTTCCATATCGCCCGCAAGCAGGCTGTCGATCAGCAGGAAGCCCGTTCGCTCCTCCACGAGACCGATATAGAACTGGTCCATGCGGCCGCCGCCGCCGACAAGGCCGAGATGGGCGTAAAAAACGATAAGGGCGATCATGCCGGTCCAGAAGATCGGCATGGAATGGCCGAACAGGCTGAGCACCCGCACGAGATGGTCCTGCCAGCGGTCTTTCTTGACGGCGGCGTAGACGCCCATGGGAATTCCAAGGCCGGCGCCAATCAGGATTGCGAAGGTCGCAAGCTCCATCGTCGCCGGCATCACTCGTATTATATCTTCGATGACGGGACGGCCGGTGCGGATCGACGTTCCGAAATCGCCGGTGAAGACATCGCCTAGATAATAGATGAACTGTTGCCACAGCGGACGGTCGAAACCGAGCGCATGGTAAACCTGCTCATAGGTTTCGCGGGTCGCGTCCTCGCCGACGATCGCCCGCACCGGATCGGCGGGCATCAGGCGGCCGATGAAAAAGGTCAGCAGCAGCAATCCGAGCAGCGTGACCGCAATACTTCCGATCTGGCCGGACAGGCCATACAGCGAAAGGCGTCTTTTTGGCATGATTCCTCCCTTGCCAGAAGTCGATTGCGCAAAAGAGCGAAGGCGTAATCCTGTCTGACAACTATTCACAAGTTGTCACAGGTGTTGGAGGCTGTCAAGCATATGCCGGCAAATTTGATGCCGCAGCGAGGCCTGGAAATCCCGGAACCGGGCAGCGGCGCTGCCCTCCGGAGGCGGCGTTTCGCCCCGGAAACCAACCGTTCTTTCCTTCGCCGGAACAGAAATCACGCACGTTGCCGCGATCGAAAAAACTGTACTCTTCAGCTGCGAAAAATGCCTGCGGAGAAATCAGTCCAGCGATGATACCGGCTACATCGCCGCTTCAGGGGGAGGGAAAAAATGGCGGAGATGACACTTCTGGCATTTGCCTTGGTCGCCTTTATCGGCATTGCGACGCCCGGCCCAACGGTTTTGCTGGCGCTCGCGAATGGCTCACGGTTCGGGGTCCGCCGCGCCCTGATCGGCATGGCCGGTGCTGTTCTCTCCGATTTCGTCCTGATCGGCGCGGTTGCGCTGGGATTGGGAGCCTTGCTCGCTGCCTCGGAATTCTGGTTCGGCGTCGTTAAATGGGTCGGCGTTTGTTATCTTGCTTTCCTCGGCATCATGTTTTTGCGCTCCAGAGGGTCGCTCGATGGCGCGCTCCAATCGGCAGCCGCAACCGGAGCCACTTCCGCCCGCTCGATTTTCCTCAAGAGCTTCCTTGTGGCGGTTACCAACCCCAAAGGATATCTGTTCTTTTCGGCCTTCCTGCCGCAATTCATCGATCTGGCAATGCCGCAGATCCAGCAATATGCGGTGCTTGCGCTGGTCTTTGCCAGCATCGATTTCATCGTGATGTTCGGATATGCCCTGCTTGGCTCGCAGGCCGTCAGATTATTGCGGAAATCCGGAGCGCTGTGGCTCGACCGAATTTGCGGCGGCGCGCTTCTGACGCTTGCCGCCTCTCTGGCCTTGTATCGACGGGCAAGCACGTAAACCGCTGAAGAAGAACGTTTTTCCAAGTTAATCTGCGGCGGTTCTGGAACGCAGAAGCACCTTGTAACGCTCAAGACTGCCGCGCAGATGCGCCGCCATATATTGGCGGGCGGCATCGGCGTCACCTTCAATGATGGCGTCTACGATCTTCGCATGCTCCTCCTGGAGATGAAGGTTGTAGTCCTTCGGACGCGAGCCGGGCGCTGCACCCTGCAACTCGCCACGGGGAATGATGCCGGAGCGGATGAGTTGAAGAAACTCGGGGAAACGCCTGTTCTGCGTCGCCTGCGCAATCGCCAGATGGAACTCGAAATCGGCGTCCCGTGTCGGCAATCCAGCGGAAAGACAGTCACCGACACGCCGATGCGCATCGACAATCGTCTCCACCTGCACGGCGGAACGACGCGATGCCGCGAGCCCGGCAGATTCGACCTCGAAGACGGTGCGCAATTCCAGCAATTCGATCACAGAGGAGATCCGCCCCACCGCCAGATCGTTGAAAGGCACCTCCTTGGCCGGTTTCGCCTCAATGGCGAAAACGCCTGCTCCCTTGCGAGCCTCAACAAGACCATCGGCACGCAGAATGGCGATTGCCTCCCGAACCACCGTGCGGCTGACGGAATATTCGCGTGTCAGCGCGCTCTCGCTCGGAAGGCGGTCACCGGGGAGGAACACACCCTCCGACAAATCCCGCCTTAATGCCGAACTGATTTTCGCCGCGAGCGATACCTGCTTCGTGCTGCTCTCAACGTCCATTCCGGCCCACCTGTTTTAAACTTGTCTGGCATGTTAGCAAACACCTGCCACATTGCAAGGGCCGCGCTTCTCGCCCTCCCCATTGCCAAGCGGGTGATACAGCAAAAGCGGCATCTGCCGTCAGGCGGCCGCCATCGCCGAACCGCTGGAAAAGCGGCTTCTATATTCGCCCGGCGAAAGGCCGAGAATACGGTGAAACACGCGGCGAAAGGCGGCGGCATCCTCGTATCCCACCGACCAGGCGATCTGGTCTACCGAACGGCGGGTAAATTCCAGCAATTCCCGCGCCTTGCCGACACGCAGATGCTGAACATATTCGATGGGTTTCATGCCGGTTGCGGCCTTGAAACGGCGCAGGAAGGTCCGCTCCTCCAGCCCGGCATGTGCGGCCATATCGGTTACGCTGGTGGCTCGTCCCGCCCGCGCCTGCAGCCAGTGCTGCACCTTCAGGATCGGCTCGTCGCCATGCATTAGCCTCGGCGCAAAACTGCTGTAATGTCGCTGTTCCCGTCCTGAAGGGTCGATCAGCAGGAACTTGCCGGTCTCGATCATGACCGAAGGTCCGAGCAGGCGGTCGACGATGCGCATGCCGAGATCGGTCCATGCCATCAACCCGCCGGCGGTGATGATGTCGCCATCCTCAATGACGATCTTGTCTACCTCCAGACGGACATCGGGAAAACGCTCGCGAAACGGTTCGGCAAACATCCAGTGGGTCGTGGCCGGACGGCCGGACAGGAGACCGGTCGCGGCGATGATGAAGGAGCCGCCGCAACTGGCGGCCAGCGTCGCGCCATGCGCGTGCCGGTCCAGCAGCCAACGGGCATAAGGCTCGGCCTCGTCGATTTCGGCAGGCCCGGTCAGCCGGCCGGGCACGACGAAGATATCGGGATGTCCCGGTCTGCCCGGATCGGTGTCATGGCTGCGGGAAAAACCGCCGCCCTCGCCCATGCTCCAGTGGCTGACCCGTAATTTCTGTCCGCCGCGATCCTCTGAAAAGACCGAGGCAATGCCAAAAAGGTCGGTGATGCCGTGCACCATGGCGACCTGACAGTCCCGATAGAGGACCAAACCGACTTCCAGCGCGCTTCCCGCAACACCCGCCATGCCCCGTATCCCCGTTTTGTCAGTTTCGGCTCGTTTTCTGTCAGAAGCGCCAATCCAGCCCCGGCTGTCTCCAGAGTATCTCTATTCCCACGGGACGCAAGCAAACCACCCGCAACAGGAGAGAGAGCCATGACAACGATAACCACCAGAGACGGAACGCACATCTTCTACAAGGACTGGGGCCCGAAAGACGGCAAGCCCATCATCTTTTCCCACGGCTGGCCGCTCAGCGCCGATGCATGGGACGCGCAGATGGTGTTCTTCGCCAATCACGGTTTCCGCACCATCGCCCACGATCGCCGCAGCCATGGCCGCTCCGATCAGGTCTGGCACAACAATACCATGGATCAATATGCCGACGATCTGGCCGAACTGATCGAACAGCTCGATCTTCACGACGTCGTTCTCGTCGGCCATTCCACCGGTGGCGGCGAGGTGACGCGTTATATCGGCCGCCACGGCACGGCCCGCATCGCCAGGATCGCCCTCATTGGCGCGGTGCCGCCGTTGATGCTGAAGACAGAAAGCAATGCCATCGGCCTGCCGATCGATGTTTTCGATGGTATCCGCAAGGGCACTTTTGACAATCGCAGCCAGTTCTTCAAGGATCTGTCCATTCCCTTCTACGGTTACAACCGCGACGGCGCTGTGATTTCTGAAGGCATTCGCGACGAATTCTGGCGGCAGGGCATGATGGGCGGCCTGAAAGGCCAGCTTGACAGCATCCGCGCCTTTTCGGAAAGCGATTTCCACCAGGACCTGAAGGCCTTCGACAAACCGACGCTGGTGCTGCACGGCGATGACGACCAGATCGTCCCGATCGGCGCTTCTGCACTCTCCACGGTCAAGATCGTCAAACATGCGGTGCTCAAAGTCTACGAGGGTGCCGACCATGGCCTGACGCAGACCTATCAGGACCGGTTCAACGCCGACCTTCTCGCCTTCATCACCGCCTGAAACCATAGGACACAGGAGACACGGATATGACACAGAGTACGTTTCTCATCACCGGCGCATCCGACGGCATTGGCGCGGTCTATGCCGAACGCCTGGCAAAACGCGGCCACGATCTCATCCTCGTGGCGCGGCGCGTCGAAAAGCTGAAAGCACTGGCCGAGCAGCTGGAAAAAGATCATCACGTCGCTGTCGAAGTCCTTGCCGCCGATCTTTCCAGGGCGGAAGACCTCGAAAAGGTCGAGGCCCGGCTGCGCGAAGACCGGCGGATTACCGGCCTCGTCAACAATGCCGGCATTGCCGGAGAAGGACCGATCACGGCGCTGGATCCGGCCCATGTCACGACGATGATCAACCTCAACATCCTTGCCGTCACCCGGCTTGCGGCGGCGATCGCGCCGCGCCTTGCCGCCGATGGAAAGGGCACGATCATCAATATCACCTCGGTAACGGCGCTGATGCCGGCGGCGTTTACCGCCGTCTATCCTGCGACCAAGGCCTTCGTTCTCGCCTTCACCGAGGCGCTGCACGCCCAGCTTTCCCCTTCCGGCGTGCGGGTCCAGGGCGTCTTGCCGGGCATTACCCGCACGGCGATCTGGGAAGAGGAACGGCTCGACGCCATTCCGGCTGCCATGGTCATGGACGTTAACGAGATGGTGGACGCCGCCCTTGCCGGTCTCGATCTCGGCGAGGTCCTGACCATTCCTTCCCTGCCGGACAGCGCCGACCTGGAGAATTTCCTTGCAGCCCGCGCAGCATTGAGGCCCAATCTGTCGCATGCACTTGCCGCCGGCCGGTATCGTGCAACTCAAACCGAATAGAGGGAGACGCATCATGATCCTCGGACTGACAATTCCCCAATTCACGACATTGCACGTTGCCTTGAGCCTCATCGGCATAGCAACCGGACTGATCGCCCTGCCCGCTTATGCGGCCGGGCGATGGATGCCGCGCATGACGGCCCTTTTTCTCGTCACGACGCTCGCCACCACGCTCACCGGTTTTCTGTTTCCGATCGGCAACTTCACACCGGCGCTTGGCGTCGGCATCATCTCGGCCGGCATTCTGGCGGTCGCACTGGTGGCGCTTTACGGATACGGGCTCAATGGCAGGGCGCGCATCGTCTATACCATCACCGCCACGATGGGCCTTTATCTGAATATGTTCGTGCTGATCGTCCAGGCCTTCCTCAAGGTCGAAACGCTGAACGAACTGGCGCCGAACGGCAACGAGCCGCCATTTCTCGTCGCCCAGTTGGCCCTGCTGGTCGCGGCAATCTGTCTTGGCTGGAAGGCGACACGGCGCAAGCTCGTCGCCAGAGGCCAGCCCGCGTCCTGAAGCTTCTTTTCGCGTCTATTGCGGCCAATCAATATACATTATACAATAAGGTATATTGTTATAAAGCAACAGGAGATCCCGATGAATGCCGTGAGGATCAACGACCGTCTGACTGTCGCAGGCCAACCGGAAATCGCCGACTTTCCATCGCTTTCCGCAAAGGGATATAAAGGCATCATCAATGCCCGGCCGGACGGTGAAGAACCCGGCCAGCCGGGCAATGCGCACGAAAAAAGCGCCGCCAGCGCCGCGGGCCTGGCCTATAGTTTCATTCCGGTCAGCAACCCGACCATTACCGAGGCCGATATTCGTGCCTTCCAGCAGACGATGACCGAGGCCGAAGGCCCCGTATTTGCCCATTGCAAAGGCGGCACCCGTGCGCTCACGCTCTATGTTCTCGGCGAAGCGCTGGACGGGCGCATGGAACCGGGTGAAATCCACACGTTCGGCAAGAGGCATGGTTTCGACCTCTCCGGCGCTGTCCGCTGGCTGGAGCGGCAAATTTCGTCAAAACCGCACGTCAAGGCGTTCTTCGATCCGCGTACATGCAGCGTGCAATATGTCGTCGCGGACCCCGCGAGCAGGCGCTGCGCCATTATCGATCCCGTCTATGATTTCGACGAGAAATCCGGGGCGACCGGAACCATGAATGCGGACGCCATTCTGGATTATGTGGCGAACCAGGGCCTGTCGGTGGAATGGATTGTCGATACCCATCCGCACGCCGACCATTTTTCCGCCGCCCATTACCTCAAGCAGAAGACCGGTGCGAAAACCGCCATTGGCGCCCGGATAACCGGCGTGCAGAAGCTTTGGCAGGAGAAATATAACTGGCCCGATCTTGAGACCGACGGCTCGCAATGGGACCGGCTGTTTGAAGCGGGAGACCGTTTCAGCATCGGCTCGATCGAGGCGCGCGTGCTGTTTTCGCCCGGTCACACGCTAGCCTCCGTGACCTATGTCGTCGGCGATGCCGCCTTCGTGCATGATACGCTGTTCATGCCCGATTCCGGCACGGCGCGGGCGGATTTTCCCGGCGGCAACGCCGGAGAGCTTTGGGCGTCCATTCAGGACATACTTGCCCTTCCCGATGATACACGGCTTTTCACCGGCCACGACTACCAGCCCGGCGGCCGCGCACCGAAATGGGAAAGCACCGTCGGCGAACAAAAACGCAACAATCCGCATCTGGTCGGCATGACAAAGGAGAGGTTCATTCAGTTGCGCGAGGCAAGGGACCGCACCTTGCCGATGCCGAAGCTCATTCTGCACGCCTTGCAGGTCAATATCCGTGGCGGTCGTCTGCCGGAGCCGGAGGCTGACGGCAAGCGTTACCTGAAATTTCCGCTCGACATGCTGGAGGGCAGCGCATGGTGAAGGAAACCACGCTGAAACAGGCCCCGCACATCACCGAAATCGTTATTCCCGCCTTGGAGGAACGTGCTGAAGAGGTCGCACTGCTTCTGAAGACGCTCGCCCATCCCGCGCGGTTGATGCTCGCCTGCACGCTCGCGCAGGGGGAATTTTCCGTCGGCGAACTGGAGACCAGGCTGGATATCCGCCAACCCACACTCTCCCAGCAGCTCGGGGTCTTGAGGGAAGCCGGCATCGTCGAGACCCGGCGTGAGGCCAAACAGATTTTCTACAAGCTCGCGGAGGAAAAAGCGGCACAGCTGATAGAGGCGCTTTATGCCATATTCTGTGCGCCGGAGGAGAGTGCGTAGCGGTTTTACGTCCGGACAATGCGCAAAAACAAAGAGGTAGAGCACGTCGAATGATTCCGTTCAAACGGGACGTGCTCCAACTGCGCGCGAGCCGAAAAGCTCGCGCGCAGGCTCACTCGATCACAAATTGATCAGGCTCTTGCCCGTCATTTCCGCAGGCAGCGGCACATTCATCAGTTGCAGCAGCGTCGGGGCGACATCGGCGAGAATACCGTCATGCAGCTTTGCGCCTTCAGGTCCGCCATAAAGGATAACCGGCACCGGGTTGGTGGTATGCGCGGTATGCGGGCCACCGGTCACCGGGTCCACCATGGTTTCGCAATTGCCGTGATCGGCAATCACCAGCATGGCGCCGCCCACCTTTTCCAGCGCGGCAATGACGGCGGCAAGCCCGCGATCCACGGCTTCACAAGCCTTGATCGCAGCCTGTAGATCGCCGGTATGACCCACCATGTCAGGATTGGCGTAATTGGTGACGATGAGATCGTAACCCTTGCCTATCGCCTCGACGAATTTCTCCGTCACTTCCGGCGCGCTCATTTCCGGTTGCAGATCATAGGTCGCAACCTTCGGAGATTTCGGCATGAAGCGGTCTTCGCCCACTTCCGGCTCTTCCTTGCCACCATTCAGGAAGAAGGTGACATGCGGATATTTTTCCGTCTCGGCCAGACGGAACTGCCGCAAGCCCTGCTTTGCCACCCAGGCGCCCAGCGTATTGGCGATATCGCGCTTGGGATAAGCCGTCGCCATGAAGGTGGCGTGTTTGGTGGAATATTCCACCATGCCAAGCAAGGCCGAAAGCTCGGGCTTTTCGCGCTTGAAGCCATCGAAATCATCCGCGCCGATTGCGAGCAGGATTTCACGGGCGCGGTCGGCGCGGAAGTTCAGGCAGAAGAGGCCGTCATCGGCCTTGAAGCCCTCATAATTGTCGATCACCGTCGGCAGGATGAATTCGTCGGTGACATTGTTTTTGTAACTTGCGGCAACGGCGCTGACAGCGTCAGGCGCATGTTCGCCCTTGCCGAGAACCATGGCGTCATAGGCTTTTTCAACACGCTCCCAGCGATTGTCACGGTCCATCACATAATAACGGCCGATCACGGTGCCGATGCTGGCGCCTTCGGGCAGGTTGGCCGCAAAGGCGGTGACAAAACCTTCCGCCGATTGCGGCGCGACATCGCGGCCATCGGTGATGGCGTGCACGACGACCTTCAACCCCAGATCGGTCAAGAGCTTCACCGCCGCCTGACCGTGGACGATGTGGCCGTGAACGCCACCATCGGAAACGACGCACATCAGATGCGCCACGCCGCCCGCAGCCTTCACTTTGGCAGCGAAATCGAGGATCGCGGCATTCTGGAAAAAGCTGCCATCCTCGATCGCCAGATCGATCTGGCCGAGATCCATGGCAACGATACGGCCCGCGCCGATATTGGTATGTCCCACCTCGGAATTGCCCATCTGCCCGCTGGGCAGGCCGACATTCGGACCGAAGGTGGTCAGTCTGGCATTCGGGCAGGTGGCGAAAAGCCGGTCCATGGTCGGCGTGTTTGCCAGAACCGGCGCATTGCTGGACGTGTCCTCGCTCAGTCCCCAGCCATCGAGAATAGTCAGGACAACGGGTTTGGGAGTGCTCATGAAAGGACCTTCTTCTTCATTCGGTTGCCGGCGGACAGCGAAGCGCTGGGCACCGGAGCGCCCCCGTCCGCCGCTGTGATCGTGATGAGAAAACACACTTCTCGTTCTTTCTCTTCTATACCCGAAGATCGCGAACGCAAGCCTATACCGACACCGAAACAGTTCCGTGAAGGTCGAAAACAACCCGCTAAAAAGCTATGCACGCGTCAGTCGATGAAGATCAGCGCGGGCTTTTCCAGCAGCGCCTTGACGGCCTGGATGAAGACGGCGGCGTCCCAGCCGTCGACAACCCGGTGATCGAAGCTGGAGGACAAATTCATCATCTTGCGCGGCACGAAACGCGTTCCATCCCAGACCGGCCGCGTCGCGATCTTGTTCACGCCGATGATCGCGACCTCGGGGTGGTTGATGATGGGCGTCGAAACGACACCGCCCAATGCACCGAGCGAACTGATGGTAATGGTGGATCCCATCAGCTCGTCGCGCGCTGCGGTGCCGGTGCGGGCCGCCTCGGCGACACGCGCGACTTCCGACGCGCATTCCCAAAGACCGAGCGTTTCCGTGTGACGAACGACCGGGACTGTCAGCCCCGCCGGCGTCTGCGTGGCAATGCCGATATGAACCGCTTCGTAGTGGCTGACGACATCTTTCTCGTCATCGAAGGTGGCGTTCATGCCGGGATGGTCGGCAAACGTTCTGACAAGCGCGCGCATCAGGAACGGCAGGATTGTCAGTTTCGGCTGTCCGGAACGGCGGTTGCCGTTCATGGTCGCGCGCAAATCCTCCAGATCCGTCACGTCGATTTCCTCGACATAGGTGATGTGGGGGATACGGGAGACGGAAAGCGTCATCTTCTCGGCGATCTTGCGCCTCAGCCCCGTCACCTTCACCTCTTCCACAGCGCTGTCGCCGGGCACGACCGGCGCGAGCCGTTCTGGCTTTGACCGCGAGGTGAGATAGGTATCGAGATCGGCGTGGGTGATATGCCCGTCCGGCCCCGTTGCCCTGACCTGTCCAAGATCGATATCGAGATCGTCGGCGCGTCGGCGAACGGCGGGGGACGCCAAAGGTTTATGATGCTCGATCTCAGGCGAAGGAGGCGCATCGTCGATTTCGCGGGCCGGCGGGCTTTCAACAACCGGCGGCGCTTCCGTCATGTCGGAGGGCGCTTCCGCCTCCGGTCCGTTGCCATCGGGAGTGGCGGCAGAAACATCGGTTTCGATGCGAACGAGCGGCGCTTTCACCGGCACCGTATTTCCCACGGCCACGGCCAGCCATGTGACGACGCCGGCCACAGGTGACGGGATTTCCACCGTAGCTTTATCCGTCATCACCGCGGCCAGCACCATGTCCTCATGGACGAGATCGCCCGGTTTCACGTTCCATTCCACCAGTTCCGCTTCCGCGACGCCTTCACCGACATCGGGCATAGTGATAATAAATTCCGCCATAATCAGGCCTCCATGACTTCGACAAGGGCGCGTCCGACGCGGGCAGGCCCCGGAAAATAGTCCCATTCCTGCGCATGAGGATAAGGCGTGTCCCAGCCGGCGACGCGGACGACGGGGGCTTCGAGATGGTAGAAGCAATGTTCCTGCACCAGCGACACCACTTCCGCGCCGAAGCCGGAAGTGAGCGTCGCCTCATGCACCATGACGCAGCGGCCCGTCCTGGAAACGGACTTGACGATGGTGTCGAGATCGAGCGGCAGCAGGCTGCGAAGATCGATGATCTCGGCATCCACGCCCGTCTCCTCCGCCGCCGCCAGCGCCACATGCACCATGGTACCGTAAGCGATGACGGTGACATCGTTTCCGGGGCGGCGGATTTCGGCCTTGCCGATCGGAATGGTGTAGTGCCCTTCTGGAACCTCGCCCATGTCGTGCTTGGACCAGGGCGTCACCGGCCGGTCGTGATGGCCGTCGAAGGGGCCGTTATAAAGCCGTTTCGGCTCCAGAAACATCACCGGATCCGGGTCTTCGATCGAGGCGATCAGCAGGCCCTTGGCGTCGTAGGGATTGGAAGGAACCACCACCTTCAGACCGCAGACATGCGTAAAAAGCGCCTCCGGGCTCTGGCTATGCGTCTGCCCGCCGAAAATGCCGCCGCCGGTCGGCATTCTGAGGACGATAGGGCAGGTGAAATCGCCGTTGGAGCGATAACGAATGCGGGCCGCCTCCTGGGTAATCTGGTCGTAGGCGGGATACATGTAATCCGCGAACTGGATTTCGACGCAGGGACGCAAGCCATAAGCGGCCATGCCGATGGCGGTGCCGACAATGCCGGATTCGCTGATCGGCGCATCGAAACAGCGGGTTTTGCCGTATTTTCCCTGCAACCCTTGCGTGGCGCGGAACACGCCGCCGAAATATCCCACGTCTTCGCCGAACACCACCACATCGTCGCTGCGCTCCATGGAGACATCCATGGCGCTGCGGACGGCTTCGATCATCGTCATTCTCGTCATGTCAGTACCCGGCTTTCTGGCGTTGGCGCACGAGATGCGGCGGCATCTCTGCGTAAACGCCCTCGAAAATATCCTTGGTCGGTGGCTTGCCGCCCGCATGCAGCGTGCCGTGGCTTTCCGCCTCGCGCTGCGCCTCGATCACCTCATCGGCAATTTCCGCCTCCGCCTGCCGGTGCCGCTCCTCCGACCAGACGCCGCGCACGATGAGATGTTTCTTCAGCCGCAGAACCGGGTCGCCGAGCGGCCAGGCCTCGGATTCGGTCTTGGGACGATAGGCGCTCGGATCGTCGGAGGTGGAATGCGCGCCGACGCGGTAGGTCACATATTCGATCAGCGTCGGGCCGAGATTCCGGCGTGCGCGTTCGGCGGCCCATCGGGCCACGGCATAAACGGCGAGATAATCATTGCCATCGACCCGGAGCGCCGGAATGCCGAAACCCAGCCCTCTGGCCGCAAACGTGCCGGAACCGCCACGTGCGATACCCTGAAAAGTGGAAATGGCCCATTGGTTGTTGACGATGTTGAGGATCACCGGGGCCTTGTAGGTAGAGGCGAAGACCAGCGCGGAGTGAAAATCCGATTCCGCCGTCGAACCGTCGCCGATCCACGCGGCTGCGATTTTCGTATCGCCCTTGATGGCTGACGCCATCGCCCAGCCGACCGCCTGCACATATTGTGTGGCGAGATTGCCGGAGACGGTGAAGAAGCCATGCTCCTTTGAAGAATAGAGAACCGGCAATTGCCGCCCGTGCAACGGATCCAGCTCGTTGGAATAGATCTGGTTCATCATGGTAACGAGCGGATAATCGTCGGCGATCAACAGACCCGCCTGCCGGTAGGTCGGGAAATTCATATCGCCTTTGGAAAGCGCCTTGCGGAAGGCGCAACTGACCGCCTCCTCGCCCAGATGCTGCATGTAGAAGGAGGTCTTGCCCTGCCTCTGCGCCATCAGCATGCGGGCATCGAAAGCCCGCAGCCGCATCATGTTCTTCAGGCCGACAAGCAAATCCTCATCCGAAAGCAGCCCTGCCCACGGCCCGACCGCTTCGCCTTGATGATTGAGGACGCGGATGATCGAATAGGCGAGATCGCGCATGTCTTCAGGCGCCGCATCCACCTCCGGGCGCGGCACCGACCCGGCCTTGGGTATCTTCACATTGGAGAAATCCGGCTGGTCGCCGGGCCGCACCGCAGGCTCTGGAACATGCAGGCTGAGACGTGGTGTTTCGGTGATGTCCATTCTACTCCTCCCGTCACGGTCTCCTCCAGACCGCGAAAACTCTCAAAGGTTCCGCGCGATCACCATCCGCTGGACATCGCTGGTTCCCTCGTAAATCTGGCAGATGCGCACATCGCGATAGATCCGCTCCACCGGATAATCCGCCATGTAGCCGTAACCGCCGTGAATCTGGATGGCGTCCGAGCAGACACGCTCCGCCATCTCCGAGGCGAAAAGCTTGGCCATCGAAGCTTCCGAAAGGCAGGGCTCGCCCGCTTCCTTCAGCGCCGCCGCATGCAGCACCAGTTGCCGCGCCGCCGCGATACGCGTCGCCATATCCGCAAGCCGAAACGCCACGGCCTGATGCTCGATGATTGCCTGCCCGAAGGCCTTGCGCTCACGGGCATAATCCCGCGCCGCCTCGAAAGCCGCCTGCGCCATGCCGACCGCCTGCGCGGCGATGCCGATGCGGCCGCCTTCAAGGTTAGCGAGCGCGATGCGATACCCCTGTCCCTCTTCGCCGAGCCACAATTCGGCTGGGACCGCCATGTTAGTGAACGCTATCTGACAGGTATCGGAGGAATGCAGGCCGAGTTTTTCCTCGACCCTGATCACCTCGTAACCCGGCGTATCGGTGGGCACGATGAAGGCGCTGATGCCCTTTTTGCCTGCGTCGACATCGGTGACGGCAAAAACGATGATGACATCGCCATTCTTGCCTGACGTGATGAACTGCTTCGCGCCGTCGAGGATATAACGGTCGCCATCGCGCCGCGCCCGGGTCTTCAGGTTGGAGGCATCGGAACCGGCCTGCGGTTCGGTGAGCGCAAAACCGCCGATCCATTCACCGGAGGCCAGTTTCGGCAGGAAACGCTGCTTCTGATCTTCAGTGCCGAATTTGAGGATCGGTACGCAGCCGACCGAATTGTGAACGCTCATGATGGTGGAACAGGCGCCGTCACCGGCCGCGATTTCTTCCAGCGCCAGAGCATAGGCGACGGCACCGGTTTCCGATCCGCCATAGTCCTCCGAGACCAGCATGCCGAGGAAGCCGAGTTCGCCCATCTCTTTCAGTTCGTCTTTCGGAAACCGGCTTTCCCGGTCGCGCGCGCCGGCACCGGGGGCAAGCCGCTCGCGGGCAAAATCGCGGGCCATATCCCTGATCTGCTGCTGGGCTTCGTTCAGGATCATCGCCGCCTCCCGCAGGAGCGCTCGGCAGAGGCAAAGGCGGCGGCCGCGCCTGAACGGGACGTGGCCATCAATTCGAATTCGCCCTGGAACTTACCCATAGAACTACGGGCAGCCCCGACGACAACGACAGGGTCATGCACAGCCAAATTCACCTCCCTTAGTCACACCCTGCATGAGAGAATGACTATCATCGCGATCTCCTCCAGACCGAAACTGACATGAACGCTATCACTATCTCGAATTCATTTCAAAGCTATTTTGATTGACAGTTTTTCGATTGGCTATATCTTTGATCCAATAAATAGACATATCGTAGAGCAAATGATCCATGATTGAGCTCGACAGTTTCGACCAGAAGATTCTGCATGTGCTCGGCGATGATGGGCGGGTGAGCTGGCGTGATCTGGCAGCCCGGATCGGCCTTTCCTTCACGCCAACGCTGCGCCGGGTGCGCAAGCTGGAAGAGGAAGGCATCATTCGCGGTTATACCGCCGTGTTCGATGAGAACCGGTTGCTCGGCAATATGGGCGTCTTCATTTCCGTCACGCTTGAGCGGCAGATCAAGGAAGCGCTGACGACGTTCGAGCACCACGTCGCCTCCATTCCGGAAGTTGTGGGCGGTTACCAGACGAGCGGCAGTTCCGATTATCTCATTCATGCCATGGTGCGGGATTTGCCGCATTATCAGCAGCTTCTGGATTTCCTGACCACGGTTCCCGGCGTGTCACGCATCCAGTCCAATTTCGCCATCAAGACATTCGTGCGCCGTTCCGCCGCCTTCACCGGAGGTGACGCGCCATAAATGAGAGCGACCGGCGCGGAGGAGGTGCCGGTCGACTGGGAGGAGGAGTAGACGCGATGAGTTTGAACCTCGCCGCAATTTTCGACGCCGATCTCGGCCCGGAAATCGCAGCATTGCGCGACAGCGCAAGAGCATTCGCCGACGATAAAATAGCGCCGCTCGCCGCCGAGATCGATCGCAACGACCAGTTTCCGCGCAAGCTCTGGCCACAGATGGGCGAACTTGGCCTGCACGGCATCACCGTTTCGGAGGAGTACGGCGGCGCGGATATGGGCTATCTCGCCCATTGCGTGGCCATGGAGGAGATAAGCCGGGCATCGGCTTCCATCGGCCTTTCCTACGGCGCCCATTCCAATCTCTGCATCAACCAGATCCACCGCTGGGGAACCGAAGAGCAGAAGCGGCGATATCTGCCGAAACTCGTCTCGGGCGAGCATGTCGGTTCGCTCGCCATGAGCGAGACGGAAGCCGGATCGGATGTCGTCTCGATGCGGTTGAAGGCAGAGCGCAAGGGTGACGTTTATGTGCTGAACGGCACGAAGATGTGGATCACCAACGGCCACGAGGCCGATACGCTGGTAGTCTACGCCAAGACGGACATGTCCGCCGGTGCGCGCGGTATCACGGCCTTTCTGATCGAGAAAGGCTTCAAGGGTTTTCGCCCGGCCCAGAAACTCGACAAGCTCGGCATGCGCGGCTCGCCCACCTCCGAACTGGTATTCGAGGATTGCGAGGTGCCGGAAGAAAACATTCTCGGGCGCTTGAACGACGGCGTGACGGTGCTGATGAGTGGCCTCGATTACGAGCGCGCCGTACTTGCGGCCGGCCCGGTCGGCATCATGCAGGCGGCCATCGATCTGGTGCTGCCCCATGCGCGTGAGCGCAAGCAATTCGGCAAGCCGATCGGCGAATTCCAGCTGGTGCAGGGAAAGCTAGCCGATATCTATTCGGGCATGAATGCATCCCGCGCCTATGTCTATGCCGTTGCCCGCGCCTGCGACAACGGCCGCATCACGAGGCAGGATGCGGCAGGCGCGATCCTGTTTGCCGCCGAGCGGGCGACACAGGTGGCGCTGGATGCGATCCAGCTTCTCGGCGGTTCCGGCTATGTCAATGAAAGCCCGGCGGGTCGCTTGCTTCGGGACGCCAAACTTTATGAAATCGGCGCGGGCACCAGCGAAATCCGCCGGATGCTGATCGGCCGCGAACTGGTCAAAGGCAACGGGTGAGGAACGCGATGAAGCTTACATCCACTCTGAACCGCGACCCCACCTTTTCCGCCAACGTCACCTTCATGTCGGGACTGGTGGATGACCTGAGGCTTCACGTCGAGAAAATCTCCAGAGGCGGCGGCGACAAGGCGCGCGAACGGCATCTGTCACGCGGCAAATTGCTGGCGCGTGACCGGATCGAAGCCCTTATCGATCCCGGCAGTCCGTTTCTCGAATTCTCGCAATTCGCAGCTTATGAAGTCTATGACGAACCCGTGCCCGCTGCCGGTATCGTCACCGGCATCGGCCGGGTCGCCGGCCGCGAATGCGTGATCGTCGCCAATGATGCGACGGTGAAAGGCGGAACCTATTATCCTCTGACGGTGAAGAAACATCTGCGCGCGCAGGAGATCGCCACTGAGAACCGCCTGCCCTGCATTTATCTGGTGGATTCTGGCGGTGCGAACCTTCCCAATCAGGACGAGGTTTTTCCCGACCGCGATCATTTCGGCCGCATTTTTTACAATCAGGCCAATATGTCGGCGGTGGGCATCGCCCAGATTGCCGTAGTGATGGGCAGTTGCACGGCGGGCGGAGCCTATGTGCCCGCCATGAGCGACCAGTCCGTCATCGTCAAAAATCAGGGCACGATTTTTCTCGGTGGCCCGCCGCTGGTGAAGGCCGCAACGGGCGAAGTGGTGAGTGCGGAAGAACTGGGCGGTGCAGATGTTCATTCGCGGCAATCCGGCGTCACCGATCATTATGCCCATGATGACCGCCACGCTCTGGCGCTGACCCGGCGGATCGTCTCCACCCTCAACCGCCGCAAACAGGTGGATCTGGACATTCGCCCACCGGCGGAACCGCTTTATCCGGCCGAAGACCTTTACGGCATCGTGCCCGCCGATACACGCAAGCCCTTCGAGGTGAGCGAGATCATCGCGCGTCTGGTGGACGGCTCTGAATTCGATGAGTTCAAGGCGCTTTACGGCACGACGTTGGTCTGCGGTTTCGCCCATATCCACGGCTATCCCGTCGGCATCGTCGCCAATAACGGCATTCTGTTTTCGGAATCGGCGCTGAAGGGCGCGCATTTCATCGAACTCTGCTGCCAGCGCGGCATTCCCCTGGTTTTCCTGCAGAACATCACCGGCTTCATGGTCGGCAAGGCCTATGAGGCAGGCGGCATCGCCAAGGATGGCGCAAAGCTCGTTACCGCTGTCGCTTCAGCCAAAGTGCCGAAATTCACGGTCATCATCGGCGGCTCCTTCGGTGCGGGAAATTATGGCATGTGCGGGCGCGCCTATTCGCCGCGCTTCCTCTGGATGTGGCCGAATGCGCGCATTTCCGTGATGGGCGGTGAGCAGGCGGCATCCGTTCTGGCGCAAATCCGGCGCGACGGCATCGAGGCGGATGGCCGCCACTGGTCCACCGAGGGCGAAGAGGCGTTCAAACAGCCGATCCGGGAAAAATACGAACGGGAAGGCCATCCCTATTATGCCAGCGCAAGGCTGTGGGACGATGGCATCATCGACCCGAAGGATACCCGCCTCGTGCTCGGCCTTGGCCTGTCGGCTGCGCTGAACGCGCCGGTTGAACCCACCCGTTTCGGCATATTCAGGATGTGAGGCGACGATGTTCTCAAAAATACTGATCGCCAACCGCGGCGAAATCGCCTGCCGGATTATCCGCACCGCTCGCAGCATGGGCATCCGCACCGTCGCGGTCTATTCGGATGCAGACCGCGACGCCATGCATGTGGCGTTGGCCGACGAGGCCATTGGCATCGGCCCGGCATCTGCGCGTTCCTCCTATCTCGACGGCGAAAAAATCATTGCCGCCGCACAAGCAAGCGGCGCGGAGGCCATTCATCCCGGTTACGGTTTTCTCTCGGAAAATGCCGGTTTCGCCGAGACCTGCGCAGCCGCCGGCCTCGTTTTCATTGGCCCGTCGCCGCAAGCGATCCGCGCCATGGGTGGAAAAAGCGAGGCGAAGGCGCTGATGGCGGAGGCGGGTGTTCCCGTCGTTCCCGGCTATCACGGTGAAGATCAGGCCGACAAAAAGCTTGCAGACGAGGCAGAATTTATCGGTTATCCGGTGCTGATCAAGGCCTCGGCTGGCGGCGGCGGCAAGGGCATGCGTGTCGTCCGGAAGAAACGCGAATTTGCAGCCGAGCTTGCCGGTGCCAAACGGGAAGCACTTGCCGCCTTCGGCAACGACCGCATCCTGATCGAAAAATATCTGGAACGGCCGCGCCATGTGGAGGTGCAGGTCTTTGCCGATGGCCATGGCAACTGTTTTTCGCTGTTCGAGCGCGACTGCTCCATCCAGCGCCGACACCAGAAAGTCATAGAGGAAGCCCCTGCCCCCGGCCTGCCCGACGCGCTCAGGCAACGCATGTACGAAGCGGCGGTCGCCGCCGCTCGCGCCATCGATTATCGCGGCGCGGGAACGGTGGAATTCCTGCTCGACCCATCCGGCAAGTTCTATTTCATGGAAATGAACACGAGGCTTCAGGTCGAACATCCGGTGACGGAATATATTACCGGTCTCGATCTGGTCGAATGGCAAATCCGCGTCGCTCAAGGGCAGTCGCTGCCGGAAGACTGGAACACTCTGCGCATCAACGGCCACGCCATCGAGGCCCGGATTTACGCCGAAGACCCGGCACATGATTTTCTGCCGTCGATAGGTACGGTCAGCCATCTCGTCTTTCCGGACGGGGACGCCCATCTCAGGATAGACAGCGGCATTCGTGCGGGCGATGCCATTACTGTGCATTACGACCCGATGATCGCCAAGCTGATCGTTTGGGATCATGATCGTCCCTCGGCCGTGCGGCGTCTGCGGCTTGCGCTCGAAAAACTGGCGATTTGCGGCGTCACCAGCAACGCCGCCTTTCTGACCCGGCTTGCGGAACTGGATGCTTTCGGAGCGGCCAATCTCGATACCGGCTTCATAACCCGCAACGAGGCGGCGCTTTTTGCCCCTGCGACCACAGGCGAAAACGAAATTGCTCTGGCCGCGCTCGGCCTGCTTCTTTCACGCAAGAATGGGCCTAAGCTGCCGCAGGCCGATCCTTACAGCCCGTGGAACGCTACAAACGCTTTCCGCCTCAACGCGCCTGCGCGTGAGACCCTGCGTTTCGTCCTCGACCATCACCCCTTTGACGTTGCCGTCACGCATGAGACTGACGATGTTTCGCTGGAGATCGGCGAGCGAACCATTCGCGCTCATGGCAGCCTCTCACAAGACGGCACATTGCAGGCGACTGTCGATGGCAGACAAAGGCGGGGCTATTTCTTTGCCAGCGATAACGGCCACGCGCTTTTTCTGGATGGCGAACAGTATCGTGTCAGCCAGCCCGACCCCGTCGATATTGCGGATTCCGCCATTCATACCGGCGGTCTGGAAGCGCCCATGCCCGGCATCATTCGCGCCGTCCTGAGCGAGAACGGCGCGACCGTCGAAGCCGGTGAGGCGCTTGTGGTGATGGAGGCGATGAAAATGGAACACACGATCCGTGCGCCCGCAAAAGGCACCGTCACCGCCATCAATTGCGCCGAAGGCGATATGGTTGCGGCCGGTGCGGTGCTGGTGGATTTCGAGCCGAAGGGCGCGTGAGATGGCCTGGCCCCAAACCGTCAAAATCGTTGAAGTGGGTGCACGCGATGGCCTGCAAAACGAAAGTGCTGAGGTTTCCACCGCCGTCAAGATCGAGTTGATCGAGCGGCTGGCTGCGGCCGGACTGACAGCGGTGGAAGCGGGAGGCTTCGTCTCGCCTAAAAAAGTTCCGCAAATGGCAGGCTCGAAGGAGGTGTTTCAGGGTCTCCAACGCCGACCTGGCACGGCCTATCCGGCGCTCGTTCCCAATCTGAAGGGCTTCGAGGCCGCCATCGAGGCGGGTGTGACGGAGATCGCCGTTTTCGTGTCCGCCTCCGAAGGTTTCAGCCAGCATAATATCGCCTGCTCGCGCGCCGAAAGTCTTGAACGTCTGCGAGATGTTGCGGAGGCTGCGGCCAGCCGGAACATCCGCATGCGCGGTTACGTCTCCTGCATCGCCGGTTGCCCTTACGACGGTGTGGTCGCACCCGATGATGTGGCGGCGATGGCCGAGGCGCTTGTCGCCATGGGATGCTACGAAATTTCCCTCGGCGATACGATCGGCGTCGGCACGGCCGGCCAAATCCGCAAACTCATCGACCACGTATCGACCCGCATCCCGCGCGAAAACCTCGCCATGCATTTCCACGACACCTATGGACAGGGCGTCGCCAATGTGCTGGCCTCGCTTGAGGAAGGCATTTCCGTTTTCGACAGTTCCGTGGCGGGGCTGGGCGGTTGCCCCTTTGCGCCGGGCGCCAGCGGCAATGTCGCCACCGAAGACGTTGCTTATCTGCTGCAAGGGCTTGGTATTAAAACCGGCATCGACCTGATGGCGGTGGCAAGAACCGGGGACTGGATAAGTCGCCATCTCGGCAGGCCAAGTGCGGCCCGCGCCGGAAAAGCGCTGCTTTCGGCAAAAATGGAGGGTAACGCGCATGGCGGATGAGTTGTTGAGCGAGAAGCGCAAGGACGTTCTGTGGCTGACGCTCAACCGGCCGGAAATCCACAATGCCATGAACGCGGCGATGACGGACGCCTTGACGCATGCGATCCAGACAGCCTCCAGCGACGACCACTTACGTGCCGTGGTGATAACGGCGGCAGGAAACCGCAGCTTCTGCTCCGGGGCCGATCTCAAGGAAAGCGCTGGCGGCATGTTCCTCTCGCACGCCGGAACGAACCCCATCGCTGACGTGATGCGCGCCATCGAGACCTGCGACAAGATCGTCATCGCCCGCATCAACGGGCGGGTGCTGGCGGGCGGGCTCGGCCTTATCGCGGCTTGTGATCTTGTTTATGCCGCCGATCATGCTGAGTTCGGCCTGCCGGAAGTTCGCGTCGGGCTTTTCCCGGCCATGGTGGCCGCGAAACTTCTGGCCAAAATACCGATGAACCGGCTTCATGAAATGGCCTATCTCGGACAACCGATCACCGCCGCAGAAGCCGAACGCATCGGCCTTATCAACCGCGCAGTGCCATCCGCCGAACTCGACAGTGTTATCGAGGAGGTTCTCGCCCGCTTGCGGCAGAATGCACCGGGCGCGATCGCAGCCGGAAAGGCCGCGTTACTGGCGATGCGCGACATGCCGTCAGTCGAACGGCTTGCCTTTGCCGAAAGCGTCATCGCGAAGATCAGCAGCGGCGAAGAGGCGCGCGAAGGCCGACAGGCATTTGCTGAAAAACGCCCGCCTATCTGGGTTCGCGGGTCCTGAACCGCCACTCAAGGTCTTAATCGATATTATGCCCGCAGCCGCGTTGACCCCGTTCGGCAAATCGAGTTCTATCCAGCACCTTTCGCCGGAGGGCGATCGGGGAGCCGGAGGAGAGCCTATGCGCCTTGTAAAAACCGTCGCCGAATTGCGCGGCCTGACCGCCACGTTTCGCCGCGATGGCAAGACCGTCGGCTTCGTGCCGACCATGGGCTTTCTCCATATCGGCCATCTGACGCTCGTTGCCAAAGCCAAGGCGGAGAACGACGTGACGGTGGTCTCGATCTTCGTCAACCCGCTGCAATTCGGGGCGAATGAGGATCTTGCCCGTTACCCCCGCGATCTCGCCCGCGACAGCGCGCTGCTGGAAGAGGCGGGCGTCGATATTCTTTTCGCACCGGAAGTCGCGGAGATGTATCCGCGCCCGATGCAGACCGTGGTGGATGTGCCGGAACTGGGTAGCCAGCTGGAAGGCGCGGTGCGGCCGGGCCATTTCGCCGGCGTTACCACCGTCGTCACCAAGCTTTTTAATCTCGTTCAGCCGGATGCGGCCTATTTCGGCGAAAAGGACTACCAGCAGGTGACGCTGATCCGGCGCATGGTGGAAGATCTCGCCCAGCCGGTCCGGGTCGTTCCGGTCGCCACCGTGCGTGAGGCGGATGGCCTCGCCTGCTCCTCGCGCAATGTCTATCTGAGCCCTGCGGAGCGCGCCGCCGCCGTTATCGTGCCACGCGCGCTCGATGAGGCGGAACGGCTCTATAATGAAGGCTGCGACGATCCGGCCACTTTCGAAGCGGCAATAGAGAAATTCATCGCCGCCGAGAAGCTGGCATCGCCCGAAGTCGTGGCAGTGCGCGATCCCGACACGCTGGCCCCCGTTGCTTCGTTGCAGGCGGGGCCTGTGCTGGTGGCGCTATTTGTGCGGGTGGGCAGCACCCGCCTGCTCGACAACCGCGTTATCGGACGTGATAAACCCGGCAAACAGGAGGCTGCACGATGAGCACGCACGGGAAACACAAGCGGCTGACCACGGCCTCCATCCGGCAGATGAAAGGCGAGGCGCACATCGTCTGCCTCACCGCCTATACGACGCCGATAACCCGCCTGCTCGATCCGCATTGCGATCTGCTGCTGGTAGGAGATTCCCTCGGCATGGTGCTTTACGGCATGGATACGACGGTGGGCGTCACGCTGGATATGATGATTGCCCACGGCCGTGCCGTCATGCGCGGCGTCGAACACGCCTGCGTCATCGTCGACCTGCCCTTCGGGACCTATCAGGAATCGAAGGAACAGGCGTTTCGCAATGCCGTGCGGGTGATGCAGGAGACCGGTTGCGACGGCGTGAAGCTGGAAGGCGGCGAGGAAATGGCGGAAACCATCGCTTTTCTGGTGGCCCGCGGCATTCCCGTGTTCGGCCATGTCGGGCTGATGCCGCAGCTGGTCCATACCGCCGGAGGGTTCCGCTCGCTCGGGCATTCGGATGCGGAAACACAGAAAATCTGGCGCGATGCGATTGCGGTCGATCAGGCAGGCGCCTTCGCCATCGTCGTGGAAGGCACCGTCGAACCGCTCGCCCGCGAACTGACCGAAAAGCTTGCCGCCCCAACCGTCGGCATTGGCGCATCGCCGGCCTGCGATGGGCAGGTGCTCGTTTCCGACGACATGCTCGGCCTCTTCACCGACTTCAAACCGAAATTCGTCAAACGTTTCGCCGATCTGGGGTCGACCGTCTCGCAAGCAGCGGCAACTTATGCCGACGAGGTGCGCTCCGGCGTCTTTCCGGGGCCGGAGCATACGTTTCAGGTTCGCAAGCAAGCGCCTTCGGGGGAGTGACGGAACCAATACCCTCGTCATGCTCGGGCCTGTCCCACTACTGTCCGGTTTAAATCGGCTCCCAGTTGAATTGCATCTGGCGGAGGTCTTTTGTTGTTTCGGGCGGTGGTTTTGCGAGTTGGTCGGTTCTTCTGCGGAGCATGAGATT
>NZ_JASXTH010000009.1:0-274253 GCF_036596185.1 Rhizobium sp. GR12
CGAGGTCGCCGCGAGACTGCGCACCGCGATGACCGAGAAGGAAGGCAACGGGAGGATCATGGCAAAAGCCATGGCCGGGCAGCCCGAGCGGTTCGGGGAGCTACGCGGCAGGTCGGGTCTGTTCGGGAACAACAGGGAGCGGAAAGAGGCGCTGCAATATGCCAGGTCTCTGTCTGCCCATATTGGCTATGTCTCCGAGGCATGGGAGCGCCGGCTTGGAGAAGAACGTCAGAGCGAACAATGGCAGCGCGAACAACGTGATGTGATGGAGGTCCCTGCCCTCACGCCGCGCAGCGCCGAGATCATTGCCAGGGTGGAGAAGATGCCGTTGGAGAAGCGGAGCCAGTTTATTGCGAAGCTGCGATTGTCACCTGAGGGCCAGGCCGCGCTTGAGGAGGCAAAGCTGCTGGCCGAAGCACTCACGCGGCGGTTTGGTAGTTCCGATCCTCGCAGGTTCGCCAGCGAGCTGGAGGCACGCCCGGAGCTCGCAAAGCAGGCCGGGCAGATCAAGACAGTCGCCCGCATGGTGGATCGTACACGCCATGCCGAGCTCAGCCATGACCATGCGCTGAAACAGCAGCTTGCCCGGTCTCAGGGGCTTGGGTTGAGCCGATAGCAGGCAAATACTCATAACTTTGTGCCCGATCGAATTCCCGCGATGACTTAGCTCCTAAGTCCTACGCTCTTGAGAGGGAACGAACCTGCGACCTAGTAATTAAACCGGGCGCTGGGCAGTCTGCAGAGAGTGTCGTGAGCTTGCTTCATCAGCTGCGCACCATCTCTTCGCGCCGCATAGGCAGATTTTCGACTTCAGGTATCCGCATTCACTAGTCATGTGAACTGCCCCCATTTCGACCGGACAGTCGGCATAAGCAGAAAGGCCCAAGCACAGGCTTGAGGACATGTGTGGACGCCTCCGGGCGCGCAAGAAGAATCTTTTTGTATGGCTTCGAAGTTTGGTGCGGACATGTGTTCGGCTTCTTGTGCGACAAAACACTGTCGCCAGCCAGTATGGATTACGCGAGCTCGGTCCACTTCATTGTGCCTTCACCTGGCCGGATGCACACGGGAAACCGTTGCCGGGAATGAAACAATATCCGGAAGGCTGATCACCCGCGGCGGGATGCCTCAGTCACCTTGATCCTTCCCGCTTGCCGTGACAGTCGCACGGCTGGAAGCCGGCGTCGCAATCCCTGTCAGACAAAGGTCGTCACTGGAGAACCGGGGTTCGTCACCGGGCTTGCCGCGCGCCATCCAGTTGCGCTTGGCATGCAGATAGTCAAGCAGCCTCGCAAGGTCTGCGGCCTTCTGTTCCAGTCTCGCCACCTGCGTATCAATGATCCCGATCTCCCGCTCAGCCGACAGGCCTTCGCTGAGAAGTTCGCTGGCGATCGCGGCTATCTCCTTGAGCGGCATGCCCAGTGACTGCGCGAAGCGGATCATCAGTGCAGTGGAGACATCCCGTTCGCTGAAAATCTGATAGGGGTTGCGGCCACCCTTTGTGCCGGACAACGGCGCCAGCAGGCCCTTACGGACATAAAAGCGCACAGTGTCCTGGCTGAGGCCGGCCCGCTCGGCAAATTCTCCAATCAGCATTGTTGTCACCCCTTGACCATGGACCATGGTCCAGCCTTATAGAGCACGCTCCCTCAATTGTGGAGTTGAATGATGACAGACGATCCGACACCGCCGAAAGGCGCACCCCTCGCTTTTGTGACGGGGGCGACGGGACTTCTCGGTAACAACCTCGTGCGCGCATTGATCGTGGCCGGCTGGCGCGTACGGGCACTGGTGCGGTCCCCGGACAAGGCACGTCAGCAATTCGCTGGCCTCGACGTGGAGATCGTGCCGGGCGACATACTCGACCCGCCGGGTTACGCGCCGGCGCTCGCGGGCGTCCAGACCGTCTTCCATACCGCCGCCTATTTCCGCGATTCCTACAAGGGCGGTCGACACTGGGACGCACTCTACGCGGCCAATGTCGAAGGCACGCGTCATTTGCTTGAGCAGGCTTACCAAACGGGTGTGCGGCGCTTCGTCCACACCAGCTCGATTGCCGTACTGCGCGGCGCGCGAGGCGAAGTCATCGATGAGAGCATGCTGCGCGACCCACGCGACGCCGACGATTATTATCGCAGCAAGATCCTGTCCGAGCGCGTTGTGCTCGGTTTTCTCAACGCCCGTCCGGACTTTTGGGCCACGATGGTGCTGCCCGGCTGGATGCATGGGCCGGGTGACATCGGACCAACCTCAGCGGGACAGACGGTCATCGATGTCGCGCTGCGGCGGTTGCCAGGAGTGCCGCCCGGCTCCTTCTCGGTCGTCGATGCGCGCGACGTTGCACAGGCGATGATCCTTGCCAACGAGAGGGGACGGCGCGGCGAACGCTATCTCGCGGCCGGACGTCACATGACGATGGCCAGTCTCCTGCCACAGATTGCGCAGGAAACCGGCGTGCCGGGACCGCGTCGCCGCATCCCGCTCTGGGCGATGCACCTGCTTGCCGCCGGTTATGAGGTCTACGCACGACTGACGGGACGCCCGGTGCTGCTGAGCTGGGCCATGGTGCGCACTGTTGCCGGCGAAAACGACCGGTCACGCTACGACCCGGCTAAGAGCGAACGCGAACTCGGCCTGCGTTTCAGGCCGGTCGCCCAAACCCTGCGCGACGAGGTGGCGTGGTTCCGTGCCAATGGACTCATACCGGAATGAGCGCGTAATCCGGTCCCCTTCTCTAAGGCGGGCGTGTCGCTCAACAAGCGGACGTGGAGAAAGACCCCGGGATGGCTGCCAGAAGGCCCTGGCGACGATCCCGAAAGTGACCCTTACCGCGGCTGCGTTGATTGATGCCCAGGTTTCGTAGCCACCTCGGGCGTCAAAGCATGGGCCAGCCAGCGCCAAAAGTCGGACTGATCGGCCGTGTCAGGGATGGCAAACCTGCATGGCGGGCAGCCACAGACCGCTGCCGCGCCCTCAAAGCCTGCGCAGGCGTCGCTCACACGGCAATCCTGTCCGCTTCCAGCTGCGACCGCGTCTCTCTCGTCTTCGGCCTCAGCAGGCGGATATCGGCATCTGGTGATGAAGGTATAGAAGCCCACGATCGCAAGTTGCAGGCAGGTCACGAACTAGGAGCCGATGAGCACGAGCTGTACGGTTTCAAACCGTTGACGGAAACGAAAGCTCGGCAGATCGCGTATATGCCTCTCCCCGACCTCGATCTAACTCCGTATCGCGGCTTGGATTTTGACAGGTTAGCGACAGCGAAGCGAACTCGAGGACGTCGTGTCGAAGAGGTCTAACCTTCTAGCTCTCTGAGAAGACCACCCCTTACCTTCTGTATCCCCATGCGCTCCGGAAGCTTAGAGCCGGGGTTTAACATCAAAAAGTTGAAGAATCGGATTTACAATCATGAGGATAATGAATGAAATGAGTTGAGCGAAAATATCTGAGAGCAAGTGCGCCGCCAGCGGCACCAGCCAGCCGGGAACGACTATGGATTTAATCAAAAATACTGGCCGCGAGCGAGTACTCGATAAGCTGGAAGAGTGGCTGCAAGCAGGCTCGTCACTCGACATTATGTCTCCCAGTTTGTCGCTACATGCCTTTGCTGAAGTCCGCGAGCTTCTAAAAAGCGCAGAGTCAGTTCGACTATTGTTAGAGAACCATGCCGCCCTAATCTCGTTATTGTTCGGTGGCCCTTCTGATATCGGATACCGAAACAAACTCCGGGGCAGATGGCATGCCAAATCGACTCTTGACTGGCTTGGAAGGCAAGTTCAGGTCCGCTATGCGGATAAGCTACCTCAATCTATGGCCGTCATCAGCAATGCGAACTTGAGCAGGGCGGCGATCGGCGCATGTTCCCTAACAACGGAGGGATTGGGGATAACACCGGGAAGCCGATTGGGGCTGGTGCAAGCGACGTCAACGGACCAAGAAACTACGGCCTTCTCGTCATGGTTCCAAAACGCCTGGGATACGGTTCCGGGCACGCCCGGTGCCGATGACCTCGAATGCGTTCTTGCCGACGCAGCATCTCAACGCGCGCCATCCCTTATCTACTTCAAGTTCCTGTTCGAAATGTTTAAGGATTTGGGGGATGAGCTCGATGAGGACCGCATCGTAAAGTCCGCTACTGGCATCAAGAACACTACCGTTTGGAAGAAGCTCTTCAAATTCCAACGGGACGGCGTCGTCGGGGCGATCGACAAACTTGAGCGCATCGGAGGATGCATCATAGCCGACAGCGTCGGCCTGGGTAAGACCTTCGAGGCGCTAGCGGTCATCAAGTACTACGAGCTACGCAATGATCGCGTCCTGGTGCTTTGTCCCAAGCGCCTACGCGATAACTGGACGCTCTATAAGGCCAATGATCGCCGAAATAGCCTTGCGAGCGATCGCTTCAACTACGACGTCCTCAATCACACCGACTTGTCCCGGGATGGTGGCACCTCGGGCGATATCGATCTCTCGCACGTAAACTGGGGCAACTACGACCTGGTGGTGATCGACGAGTCCCATAACTTCCGCAACAAGGCGACCCACAAGGATCGCGACACCCGCTACGATCACTTGATGAAGCGGGTAATCAAGGCGGGTGTTAAAACCAAGGTCCTGATGCTGTCTGCCACGCCCGTAAACAACAGGCTAGCGGACCTGAAAAACCAGATCGCCTTCATGACGGAAGGAAGCGACATTGCCCTGATCGATCATGGTATTCCGAGCATCGAGGCGACCATCCGTAAGGCGCAGGGTCAGTTTAATAAGTGGCTTGATCTACCCGACCTCGAGCGCCGCGCGTCGCGGCTGATGGACATGCTAGGCTTTGACTACTTCAAACTGCTGGACATGCTCACCATTGCCCGATCCAGGAAACACGTGCAGCGCTACTATGGCACAGCTGAGACAGGCAACTTCCCCGATCGGCTGCAGCCGATCAACGTGAAAGCAGATGTCGATCTGGCTGGCGAATTCCGTCCGATCCGCGAAATCAACAACGAGATCAGACGGCTTACGCTCGGGGCCTATGCACCGCTTCGTTACGTTGTGCTGGACAAGCAAGAGGCCTACGACGCGAAATACAGTACCAAGATTCGTGGAGGCGAGAGCTATTTTCGTCAGGCCGACCGCGAGGAAAGCCTTATCCACCTGATGCGCGTCAATCTGCTCAAGCGGATGGAAAGCTCGGTGGCCTCTTTTGCTCTCACCATCAAGCGTCAGCTCGATGATGTGAATGCGTTGCTTGCGAAAATCGAGGCCCATGATGAATCCATCCATGAGCTTGCTATCGACGATGTAGACATCGATGATCCAGCGTTTGAGACGCTCCTGGTCGGTCGCAAGGTCAAAGTTCTTTTGCAGGACGTCGATCGGGTTCGTTGGCAGCAGGACCTGATCGAAGACAGGAACCGCCTCGCGACACTTCTGTCGGCGGCACGCTCCGTATCAGCAGATCGCGACGCCAAGCTATCGGCGCTGAAGGACCTGATCGCCCAGAAAGTGCAGGCACCGATAAACGGCGAAAACCGGAAAATACTGCTGTTCACTGCCTTCGCGGACACTGCTGACTACCTCTACCGCGAGCTCGCGGAATGGGGGCGCGCGACACTTGGAATTCATGCGGCCGTGATAACCGGTACTGGCGCAAACAAGACCACGCTTCAGAGCCTTCGCTCGGACATGAGCTCCATCCTCAGCGCCTTCTCGCCCCGGTCTAAGGAACGGCCTCCAGAAATGGCTGGTGAGGGGGAAATTGATCTTCTGATCGGCACGGACTGCATTTCAGAAGGCCAGAACCTTCAGGATTGTGATTTCCTGGTAAATTATGACATTCACTGGAACCCCGTCCGCATCATTCAGCGCTTCGGTCGCGTTGACCGTATCGGCTCAACGAATGCACGTATTCAGCTGGTCAATTTCTGGCCAAACATTGAACTGGACGAATACCTCGACCTGGAATCGAGAGTGAGTGGACGCATGGTCCTGCTGGATGTTTCTGCAACCGGTGAGGAAAACGTCATCGAATTCCAAGCCGGCAACCAAATGAATGACCTCGAATACCGCCGCGCTCAGCTACAGAAGATGCAGGACTCCGTGATCGATCTCGAAGACCTATCCAGCGGCGTGTCCATTGCCGACCTAACGCTCAATGATTTTCGGATCGACCTTGCAGGTTATCTGCGCGATCACCGTGAGCAGCTTGAGGCATTGCCGCTTGGTACTTATGCCGTGGTTTCACCGCCTGAAGACGAGTTCGTCAGTGCCGAGAACGTCATCTCGGCAGGGGTTGTTTTCTGCCTGCGCGCTGTCGGCGAAGCTGCGGAACGATTGGCGGAACCGGGCTATCCGCTGAAGCCGCACTTCGTTGTCCATGTTAGCGACGAGGGAGAGGCGCTACTGCCCTACACCCGAGCGAAGCAGGTCCTCGACCGCCTCAAGAGGGTTTCCATCGGACGCGATCTACCTGACGCCCAAGCCTGTGGCCGGTTCGATAAGTCCACCCGCTTCGGGCGTGATATGGAGCCCTATCAAAAGCTCCTGGCTCGGGCCATAGCGTCAATCGCGGGAAAGAGCGAGGAGCGTGCGGTCGCAAGCCTGTTCTCTCCAGGTGGTACGCATGCGCTCAAAGGGGAGTTTGCTGGCATCAACGATTTCGAGGTCGTCGCATTCCTCGTTATCCTTCCGGAAACAAGCGCGGAATGAACGCAGCAACGTGCATCAGTGCTGTCGTTGACGCTCTCGGGTTACCCGCGAATGCGCGCGTTGACATTCGTGTCCCGAAGAAAATGCTAATTGAACAGGGCGCACACACGTCGTCGGACAAACGCGCTATTCAAGACGGTATCGATGAACTGGTGTGGTTCGCGGCCTGCAAACCAGCATCTGTCGGCGTGCCGACCTTTATGGACGATGTGCGCGAGTATGTTGAGATAGCCGTCATTGGCTGCACGTTTCGAGCTGACGTAAAAAGTAACCGGCTCATCGAACTCATTCATCGCGCGATACCCTATCCCGTCATCTTGATCACAGCTGATGATCGAGGAATCGGCGTGTCTTTGGCCCATAAGCGGCGCGCTCAGAACGAAGCCGCCAAAGTCGTTACCGACAGAAATGCCATCACATGCCTATTCGATCCAACGATGCCGCCGCCGAACGAAAAGGCCTTCCTTGATAGCCTCGAGCTTTCGAAGCAATCGCACCGCGACTTGTTCGCATTGTATGACGGATGGATGGCAAGGGTTGAGGCGATGAATGCGGCCAACCTCAGCGGCTCCTTCGTGGTCTCGACGGACGATCGCCAGATCACGCGCCGCCGCGCGGCCATTGAGGAGTATGAAAGACTGAACAAAGAAAATTTGCTGTTGCGGTCTCATGCTGCAAAGGCAAAACAGATCAGCCAGCGTGTGGACCTGAACCAGAAAATAAAGTCTATCGAACGCGCTATGGAACACGCAAAAAAGGTAATGGGGGGTGAACAACCATGAAGATTTCGACCATTCTGGACCATATCGACAGTGGGCACATGGCCCTGCCGGAATTCCAGCGAGGGTATGTCTGGAACACCGAACAGGTGCGTGGCTTGTTCACTTCGCTCTACCGACGTCATCCCGTCGGAGGGCTGCTGGTCTGGGCAACGGAATCCGTGACAGCAAATCATCGTGGTAATGGCCAGCTCGCGTCTGGGATCGTGAAGCTATTGCTGGATGGTCAGCAGCGGGTTACCTCCCTCTACGGTGTTGTCCGCGGCAAGCCACCTGCGTTCTTCGACGGCAATGCTAAGGCCTTTACGGGCCTGTATTTCAACCTCGCCTCGGAGACGTTCGAGTTCTTCCAGCCGTTGAAAATGTCGGGAGACCCGCTCTGGATCGATGTGTCGGGGCTCATGAAGTCTGGCCATGACGGAGTTGGAAAGATCATGACCGCGCTCGGGCCGACACCGCCTGGGGAGTATTATGGCCGTCTGAGCCGACTCCTTGGCATCCTGGAAATCAATCTTCACGAAGAGGAGGTCACCGGGGCGGACAAGACTCTTGACGTGGTCGTTGACATCTTCAACAAGGTGAACAGTGGCGGCACCAAGCTCTCAAAGGGCGATTTGGCGCTAGCCAAAATCTGCGCGGAGTGGCCGGAGGCCCGCACAGAGATGAAGGGCAAGCTGAAGGCCTGGAACAAAGCGGGATACGACTTCAACCTCGATTGGCTCCTTCGCTCGATAAACACCGTGCTGACCGGTGAGGCCAAATTCCTCTATCTGCATAATCAGTCCGCCACCGATATTCAGGACGGCCTCAAGCGCGCGACCCAGCGCATTGACGCCTGCCTTAATCTGATTTCCGGCAGGCTTGGTCTGGACCACTCACGGGTTTTCTTTGGCCGCTTCGCTGTTCCAGTGATTGTACGCTACCTAGACCAAAAGGGTGGAGCGCTCGATGAGGTCGAGCGCGACAAGCTTCTGTTCTGGTTCGCGCAAGCTGGCATGTGGGGCCGTTACTCGGGCTCGACGGAATCCTTCCTGGACAAGGACCTGGAGGTGCTGGAAGGCCCGGACGGTGGCCTCGATAAACTCCTGGAGCAATTGCGGCTGTGGCATGGTGGATTACGAGTCGAGAAAGGCCACTTCACCGGATGGAGCGTGGGAGCCCGTTTTTACCCTATACTTTATATGCTAACACGGATGGGAGGCTCCAAGGACTGGGGAACTGGCATTGAATTGAAGTCTGGGCTGCTCGGTAAAATGAACGCGCTTGAAGTTCACCATATTTTTCCAAAGGCGCAGCTCTACAAAAGAGATGTCCCACGCCCGTTAGTGAATGCCCTCGCCAATTTCTGCTTCCTGACAAAGGATACCAATCTCAGCATCCGCGACACGCTGCCTGAGGTTTATTTCCCACAGATCGAGTCCAAGCACCCGGGAGCGCTCGCGTCGCAATGGATTCCCATGGACGAGTCTTTGTGGAAAATCGACCGCTATGCCGACTTTCTGGAAGCCCGTAAAGAACTGCTGGCGGACGAAGCGAACAAGCGGTTCGCCTCCCTGCTGCATGGTGATGACAGATGGATTTCCGAACCTGCGCGGGTATCAACGATTTCCACCACGGCAGCCGCTGGCGGAATCTCCAGCGCTGATGAAGAGGCAGAGCTGCAGGCGATCAATGATTGGGCGGTCGAGCAAGGCTTTACCGATGGCGTCATCGCTTATGACCATTCCAATCCGGAGACAGGCGATCAGATCGCCGTTTTCGACCTCGTCTGGCCGAACGGACTCCAGGAGGAGTTGTCAGAACCGGTAGCCGTGTTACTGAACGAAAACGACGAGACAATTGCTCTTGCGAGTGCGGCAGGCTTCCGCTGCTTCACCAGCGCCGCGGCTTTCAAGAACTACGTTAATAAGAAAATGCTCGGACAACAGGCGGCGTAAGGCAGCTTTTTGACGCCGAATAAAATGGATTTGCGATGAAGAAGCTTGAACTGAACGCTCCCGAAACTAAGAGTGCCGATATTGTCTCCGACAATCTCAGCGCCGTGCAGGCCCTCTTTCCAGATGCTTTCCGCGAGGGGAAAGTCGATTTCGATGTTCTGAAGCAACTGCTTGGTGGTGCGGTTGATGATCGGGAAGAAAAGTACGGACTGAACTGGCATGGCAAGCGCCAGGCCCGGCAGATCGCATTAACTCCCTCCACTGGCACCTTGTTGCCCTGTCCTGACGAAAGCGAGGACTGGACTACTACGCAGAACTTGATGATCGAGGGCGACAACCTCGAGGTCCTGAAGCTTCTGCAGAAAAGCTATGCCGGTAAAATAAAGCTCATTTATATCGATCCACCATACAACACGGGCAAAGATTTCATCTACCCCGACAACTTCCAAGACAGCATAAAGAATTACCTGAGCCTGACAGGACAGACGGACCGCGAGGGACGGAAGGCGACGTCTAATACGGAAAGTTCAGGACGTTTTCACACCGACTGGCTTTCGATGATGTATCCGCGGCTCAAGCTGGCACGCACTCTGTTGGCTCGCAATGGTGTCATTGTCATCTCAATAGATGACCGCGAACTCGGTAATCTACGCGCACTCTGCAACGAGATTTTCGGCGAAGAGAACACGGTTGGCGTCGTGGTCTGGAAAAATGCCACCGATAACAACCCGACCAACGTTGCAACCGAGCATGAATATCTGCTGTTTGTAGCAAGATCGAAGGAAGACATTGAAAAAGAATGGAAATCTGCCGCATCAGACGTAAAAAAAGTACTTGTTAAGATCGGTGATGAGCTGACAGGCAGGTTGAAGGGAGAGCAGCTCAGCGCGGCGTACGACAAATGGTTTAGGGAACACAAAGCAGGATTGTGGCCGCTTGACCGTTACAAATACATCGATGAGGGCGGCGTTTATACCGGGAGCCAGAGCGTTCACAACCCCGGCAAAGAGGGTTATCGGTACGACGTTTTGCACCCAGCGACTAAGAAGCCCTGCAAACAACCATTGATGGGGTATCGATTTCCGAAGGAAACAATGGAAGAGCTTCTCAGGCAGGGTCGCATCTTGTTCGGAGAGGATGAAACGAAGATTATCGAATTAAAAGTCTATGCGTCTGAATTCCAAGAAAAGCTCTCCAGTCTTCTGGAGCTCGACGGCCGCCTTGGAGCATATGATCTCAAAGAAGACTTTCCGGACGAGGTCAAAGTTTTCACTAATCCAAAGCCGGTTCGGCTCCTCAATTCTTTCTTCCCATATTTGCTAAAGTCGGACGGGGATACAGTCATTGATTTTTTCGCGGGATCGGCATCGAGTGGCCGCGCCATATGGGAACTCAATCGCGATGGTGTGAAACGAAAGTTCGTTCTGGTTCAGCTTCCAGAGGAACTTGACGTCGAGGATAAACAACAAAAAGGTGCGGCTAGTTTTTGCGACAAATTTGGGAAACCGAGAAATATAGCGGAATTGACGAAGGAACGACTGCGGCGAGTGAGCACGCGCATTAAGCAGGATGAGCAGATGCTCGGCGGCGATCTAGGCTTCCGCGTCTATAAGCTAGCACAGTCCAACATCCGTACCTGGCACCCTGTACCATCCGATCTAGAAGGGACTCTGCTTGCCAATGCCGAACACATCGTTCCGGGCCGTACCGAGCAGGATATCTTGTATGAACTCCTCCTCAAGCTCGGTCTCGATCTCTGCGTTCCCATCGAGACGCGGCAGATTGCTGGCAAGTCTGTTCACACCATCGGCGGTGGCGCACTGATGGTTTGCCTTGCAGACGGATTGACGAAGGATGGCGTTGAAAGCCTTTCGGCGGGCATTGTCGCATGGTGGAAAGACCTTGCCCCGGCCATTGAAACACGGGTCGTCTTCAAGGACTCCGGCTTTGCTGACGACGTTGCCAAAACCAACATGGCGGCGATCCTCAACCAGAACGGCATTCTCGACGTTCGCAGTCTTTAAGGGAGCGCGGGATGAAGCTTCATTTTGAATCCGACCTCGACTATCAGAAGGCCGCGATTGAGGCGGTGTGCCAGCTGTTTCGTGGGCAGGAAACAAACCGCACCGAGTTCACCGTGACGCGACGCTCATCTGGCGGCGTGCAGGGTGAGTTGGGCCTGGTGGAAAATGCACTCGGCATCGGCAATCGGCTGACTCTGCTAGACGAAGAAATCATGTCCAACCTCAAGGACATCCAGTTGCGAAACGGCCTGCCACCATCGGGCTCGTTGACCTCAGGCGATTTCACGGTGGAAATGGAAACCGGCACGGGCAAGACCTATGTCTATCTCCGCTCGGTCTTCGAACTGAACAAACGATTCGGCTTTACCAAATTCGTGATCGTCGTGCCGTCGGTCGCCATCAAGGAAGGTGTCAACAAGACCCTCCAAATCACCGAGGATCATTTTAAGGCACTCTATTCGGGCCAGCCTTACGACTATTTCCTCTACGACTCGTCCAAGCTTGGCCAGGTGCGCAATTTCGCGACCAGTCCGACCATTCAGATCATGGTGGTCACGGTTGGGGCGATCAACAAGCAGGAGGTGAACAACCTCTACAAGGACAGCGAGAAGACTGGCGGCGAAGCGCCGATCGACCTGATCCGGGCCACGCGCCCTATCATTATCGTGGATGAGCCCCAGAGCGTTGACGGTGGCCTCCAAGGCCGTGGCAAGCAGGCTCTCGACGCCATGAACCCGCTCTGCACACTGCGCTACTCTGCTACGCATGTGAACAAGCATCACATGGTCTATCGGCTGGATGCCGTCGACGCCTATGACCGTAAGCTGGTCAAGCAGATCGAGGTCGCTTCGCTTGAGGTCGAGGGGGGCCATAACAAAGCCTATCTGCGGTTCTTGTCCGCGCGTAATGTGAAGGGAACGATATCCGCTCGAGTTGAAGTCGACGTTCAAAGGAGCGGTCGCGTTCAACGCGAAGAAATCACGGTTCATGACGGCGACAATCTGGAAGAGGAAACCGGCCGCGCCATCTACAAGGATTGCCGTATCGGAGAAATACGCCTCGCGGGCAGCTCGTCCTTTCTCGAGGTCAGAACGGCAGGGTCCGAGGCCTTCCTTGAACCGGGGCAAGCCATCGGTGACGTCGATGCCGACGCGATCAAACGGTTGATGATCCGTCGCACCATTCAGGAGCATCTGGAGAAGGAAAAGCGCCTTGCGCCTCTCGGGATAAAGGTTCTCAGCCTTTTCTTCATCGACACGGTCGAGCACTACCGTTCCTACGATGCCGACGGAAACGCGGTGAAGGGCAAATATGCGACGATCTTCGAAGAGGAATATCGCCGGGCAGCCAAGCTTCCCGAGTTCGTGAGCCTCTTCAAGGAGGTCGATGTCATCTCTGACGCGCAGGAAGTGCATGACGGCTACTTCTCCATCGACAAAAATAAGCGCTGGACGGATACGGCTGAAAACAACCAGGCTAATCGGGATAGCGCGGAGCGCGCCTATAACTTGATCATGAAGGAAAAGGAGAAGCTGCTCAGCTTCGACACCAAGCTCAAGTTCATCTTTTCGCACTCGGCGCTCAAGGAAGGCTGGGACAACCCCAATGTCTTCCAGATTTGCGCGCTGCGCGAAATGGGCACCGAGCGGGAGCGCCGGCAGACGATCGGACGCGGTCTGCGGCTCTGCGTCAACCAGCAGGGCGAGCGACTGCGGGGTTTTGAGGTGAACACTCTGACGGTGGTCGCCACCGAGAGCTACGAGTCCTTTGCCGAAAATCTTCAGAAGGAGATCGAGGCCGATACAGGTATCCGCTTCGGGATCGTCGAGGAGCATGTATTCGCGAATATTCCGATGGTCACCGACAACCCCTTGCAGGGACCGGGGATGGAAGAGGAAGGCGTAACATACGACGCGGGTGTGCCGGAAGTGTTGGGGTATGAACGTTCCTCTGACATCCATCGCCACCTGCGTGCCTTGGACCTTATCGACCGCCAAGGCAAAGTTCAGGATAGCCTGAGGACAGCCATCAAGACCGGAACCTTCGCACTGCCGGCTGGTCTTGAACCCTACCTTTCGGCCGTCACGGGGATTCTGCGAAAGGTCGCAGGCCGCCTTGAAGTCAAGAACGCCGACGAGCGCAAGTCAGTGGCAATCCGCAAGGAGGTCTTTCACAGCGAGGAGTTTCGGGCGCTGTGGGACCGGATCAAGCATACGACGACCTATCGGGTTCAATTCGACAATGAGAAACTTATTGCCGACTGCGCGCGCAATATCGCCAGTGGGCCACCGATCGCGAAGGCTCGTGTGACCGTCCGGAAGGCCGATCTCGCGATCGGCCAAGGCGGGGTGCTCGCCAGGGAGACGTCGACCTCTGGTCCGATCGCCATTGAAGAGGGCGACATCGTCCTTCCCGACCTGTTGACCGATCTTCAGGATCGGACACAGCTAACGCGGCGCAGTCTCGTAACGATCCTGATCGAAAGCGGGCGGCTATCGGACTTCAAGAGGAACCCGCAGGCTTTCATCGAATTGGCGGCGGACATCATCAATCGCACGAAGCGCTTGGCGCTTGTGGATGGCATCAAGTACCAGCGGATCGGTGACCAGGACTTCTACGCCCAGGAACTGTTCGAGCGAGAAGAGCTGACCGGCTATCTGAAGAACATGCTGACCAACACCAAAAAGTCGGTGTACGAGCATGTCATTCATGACTCGGCGGGCGTGGAACGGACTTTCGCCGAGCAGATGGAAAAGAACGACGCCGTGAAGGTCTATGCCAAGCTTCCAGGCTGGTTCAATATTCCGACACCGCTTGGCACCTACAACCCCGATTGGGCAGTGCTGCTTGAGGTCGATGGGCGGGAGCGGCTGTATTTCGTTGTTGAAACGAAGGCCAGTCTCTTCACCGACGATCTACGCGATCAGGAGGCGGCGAAGATCGCCTGTGGCGAGGCGCATTTCCAAGCTTTGGTGCGGGACAACAATCCGGCCAAATACGTCCAGGCGACGAAGCTTGAGGATGTGTTCGATCACGTCTGAGCGGCGTGGCTTGATTGGGATGAAGAACTGCGGCTCCCGGTACCCTCAGCGTGCCGGGAGCCGCATGTCACGGTCACATCTGATCAGGCGCGCGCTCGAGAAGCACATGTGGCACCAGCACTCTCAAGCGGAAATAATTTCCTCTTCACGGTTATGATCGTGACGACATCCGAGTAGCAACGACACCCAACGCTTCCGCGTCTGGAAATCCTTCTGCCCAACCCGCAGCAAAAGAAATGTCGTTGGAATTTGGCCGTTTGTCTGGTGGCAAGTGGGTTAATTTAATCCTCGCAGGAAGGGCTGCGGCCTCTCCCACGAATAGGGCCTCGCGTCGCGGTAACGACGGAAGCAGCTTGATGAGACCGGCCATTGTGTCTGGCAGAAAGCGGCTCACATGCTCTTGGTCCCGGCCATTGGTCAGACGTAAGACTACCCACGAATTGCACTGCGAAAGGACCGTGCTCTCGACGTCAGACGGGCGCTGAGACACGAGCATCAAGCCGATGCCGTATTTCCGCCCCTCACGAGCAATCCTGCGTATTGCATCCTGGGCAGCGGCATACTGGGCCTCGCCGCGGTCAGGGACATATCGGTGAGCTTCTTCGCATACGACAAGAATGGGGTCCTTCTCGCGTTCTTCTCGTGTCTGCGCAAGCTTGTAGGAGAATAGCAACCTAGCTATCGCAGCCGTCAATGGTCCAGCAACCTCGGTCGGAAGCCCAGAAATATCTATGATACGAATAGGAGCGCCGTGCCTTTCTGCGTCAGCCCCTACGAATTGTGCAAGGATATCGGCGAGGCTTGGATCGCCAACAGCATAGTTGCGCATCAAGAAGTCAATCCTAGCGTCCAAGCGCAACACGGATAACTTATCAAGTATTGACGAAAACTTTTGTTGGTAATCGCTATCGTTTACAGGCTGCCAAGCATTGTTCTGTCTTCGATTGTTCTGACAGATTTCGATGTGCCGTTTGAATTCTTCAAGGTCAAATGGGACTGCCCAATCTCTATCGAACTCCGCGACCGTCGCGGGGTCTATACCATCGGCTGGCCGGGGCAAATCAGGGTGACCAACAGCATCTGTTTTGCGCACGGCATCACTGGCGTCAATAACGAGGTCACGCATATGCATGCGCGCATGCGACAAGGCTTTGTAGACGACGTTTGCTTGAGAGGTTGCTTCGAATTCTCCCTTACCGACAACCATGCGCCGAAACTCATCACTGGACATGAGCCAGTAGGGCAACTTTATCTGTCGGGTGCCTGCAGCCCCCGCATCGGCATCGTCGTAAGCACGATAGACAATAGCTTTTTCACCAAAAGCTGCTCCATACTCCCCATGAGGATCGATGATGATGACTCTAGGGTTAGAAGCTTGGCCACCCTCAGCAGCTTTGTGGTCGAGGACGGCATGAAGTATAGCAGCCACTGCGGTGGACTTACCCGATCCGGTGGAACCTAGCACTGCAAAATGCTGCCCGAAGAGTTTATCCATGTCGGCATGGCACGCAACGCCTTCAGCTCCGACGTAACCACCAAAGCTGATAAAGCGACTTGGACCGTCGCCACCTTGCTTTTCGATCGCTGTATAAAGGCGGCGTGTCTCCGACGAGGTAACCAGGTAGGCTGCTTGCAGTGGAAGTGGCGAATTACGGACACCTCTATCAAATGACAGAATCTCTTCGGCCCTTTGCCAGCGCGCTTCTCCAAAGAGGTCGGCCTCTAGCACACGGCGATCCATGGCTTCTGCTGCCCCTTGCGCTGCAGCCTCCTCCTCAGTCTGCAATCGCAAAAGCCGGACCATGGCGAAGAGGACGGTTCGCCCCATGTGCAGTTTTATAAGACTACCGATCTGCCCGACAGAGTATACGGTTCCGCCGTGGGTTTGGACGAGTTCAGTCAGGCTACGCCGAAGAGATATCTTCAAGGTCGTACCCGAGGTTTCAAAAACGGTGCCGATCTGCAGATTCGGGTCAAGATCAAAGTCGCTCATTCGATCACCTCTGCAATATCGGTAGGCAAGCCATTCTCCAGCAGTGAAGTGGTGCCCTCAAAGCTCCACCAATCGCGGTTGATACTGGCGGTGGGCGGGAAGAAGGGCCCCGCGCTCCCTCGATAGAGGCCGTCTTCTGCGAGAACGAATACCCTCTCGCCCGCATTGCTCTCTCCCCAGGCTTTCAGCTTGGGAGTGCGGCTTTTGGAGAGCGCTACAACGGTTGTTTTGCTGTCAACATGAAGCAACTGGTGCTCAATGATTGCATCAATGTGATCGTCGCCGAACGAATAACCGCAGACGAAGAGGACCTGCTGCCGCTCCGCAGACAGAAGACCTCGAAAACGTTGAAACAAGAAGCCAAACGGGTCTTCGCGTGACGCCATATATTTCGTGGACTGCGGATAGATGACCACATTGCCGTTGGCATCGGAGCGATCAGGGTAAGCGTCATCATGGCGAACCCTGAATACGCGTCCGCTCTCCTGACCACTTCTGTACCAGTCGATCGAACCGTGGAGCTTCGTGATCACGGCTTTGATCATAGACACGCCCGCCGCCAATTGGAGAGACTGTTCATCCCAACCTGCAATTGCGCCGCCTGAAAACCCATCAGCGTAGGGGACAAGCTCGAGCGCTAGCGCATCTTCAATAAGCGTATCGTAATTCGTTGTTATGAACTGGATCGCTTCTCGGCGCTCATCGAGACCCGCCCGATTGACCCTGTATAGCGCTCGAACAAACCGACGGTGGTGCTCGATTTTGACGATTGGTTTGCCAGGCTTGCCTTCCTGCTCGGCTATCGTTCCGGATGCAGGAATGTATCCCCAACGCAAGATGTCCCTAATGTGTCGTAGAATCGTATGATGCGCCGCTTGTAGTTTCGTTTTATGCACCCGATGACCATCGACGAATGCAGAGGCGTCTTTTGCACGCTCTGCAAGCGCCACCAGATCACCGAAATGACTGAGAACATGTTCTATATGTAAGTTGCCGGGCAGATCATCTCGAACCGCCTTGACCAATTCAAACGCTTCTGAATCCTCAAGATTCTTCTCGAGAAGATTAAAAACGCGGTCAGTCAAAGGATACATAAGAGGCAATCCGGCACTATAGCTAATACCAGCGCCGGTGAGCCATACTTGCCGTGGCGAGCGGATGTGGCGATCCAACTGACGCGCGGCTTCTACATCATTGCTCATAATTCCCCTCAAAACGCCCCCGAACTTGATAACTTGTGGTTGAAGCTCCAGCAAGAAATAACTTTTTACCGAAGGAAACCCATCCACCAGTGACACATTATCTCGATTCTTCCGCAAACGCCGTGATCAAGAGTAATGGGGGGAAGACATTCGGAAGTATGGAACGCCGTTTGCGGAATGATGCTGCAAGCCCTCAGAGGAAGTGTGAGCTGACACCGCCGCACTCGCGCCATCAACATCATGGTTGAGAGACCATAGGTCGAGGCTTGAGATGCCATTTAGGGTCTGATCCGGCCCTACGCTTCCGTATCAGCCTGGATGACGAGACGGGAAAGCCGGAGGTTTCCTGAGCCTTAACATGACTGCGGGATGACCGGCGCGGCAAGTATCAGCCCGCCTGTATCACGTCTCGTAGAAACAGGACCACGCGCCCTGCTCCGCCTCTTGATTTTTAAACACCTTACCGGAAATTCTCCAGCGAGCGGTGCAGTCGCCCGAAGCGCTCCAGACGGAACGGCGCTGGATCGACGCATGGCTTCGAACCTGTCACCAGATCAGCCATCAGCGCTCCGGCACCGGGGCCGATACCGAATCCATGGCCGGAAAATCCGACAGCCAGATAAAGGCCTGGAATGACACTGGCCGGAGAGATCACCGGAACGGCATCTGGCGTAACGTCCATAAGTCCGCCCCAGGTGGCAGTGATCCGGGCATTCACAAATGCCGGAAAGGACTTCGACAATTTGTCGATACCTTGGAAAATGAGCTTCGATGACGGAACGGGATCGAGAATGCGGATCTGCTCGAAAGGCGTCAAAGCGTCGCTTTTCCACTGGCGGGGCATCGCCATTTCCCGCAGGAACTGCCCGCCTGTCCGCAAGCGTAACGCCCGCCAGTTTTTAACGAGCGACGGCAGATAGTCGACGAACAGACGGAAGCTGTCTGGAGTGACGGGCGCGATATCGGCATTGCGCTGCGCTACGGTAAAGCCGCCATCATGACGGCGACGGAAGGCGAAGTCGTTACCGCCCACCGGCATATCCGTCATGCCATCAACACCCGACAGACGCGCGACGCTGCCGAGAATTTTAAGAATCGGGATATCAATTCCCATATTGCCTGCAAAAAGCCTTGACCAGGCACCACCGGCCAGCACCACGGAAGAACAGCGGATTTCTCCATGTTCCGTCACCACACTGCTTACCTTCCCGGCGGAGCGTTCAATTGACCGAACCGCACAGCCTGTGAGGATATGGGCTCCCTTCGCGGCGGCACCGCGCGCCATGGCGGGAACCGCCATGAAGGGCTCGGCCTTGCAATCGCTCGGTGTGTGCATCACCGCCTTGAATTGCCTGCCCATGCCCGGCACCAGCGCATGCATCGCCTCACCGCGCACAATACGCGAGTCGAGCCCCACTGCGGCGGCGTGTTGGAGCCACTCCTCGTAAAGGGCGACATCGGCATCCGTTTCGCACAGATAGGCAATGCCGCACTGGCGCAACCCGGTCTCGCCACCGACCCGCTCATTCATGCCTCTCCAGAGCCTCAGGCTTTCCATGGAAAGCGGCAACTCTGCCGGATCACGCCCCATCTGGCGCACCCAGCCCCAGTTCCGGGAGGACTGTTCACCGGCGATCAGCCCCTTTTCACAGACGGCAACGCTGATGCCACGCTCGACCAACGACAACGCCGTCGATACACCGATGATGCCGCCGCCGATAACCACGACATCAACGTGCGCAGGCAGGGTCTTCGACGGCAAGACGGCATCAGGTATTATTCTGGACATTTTTCAGCGCCTGTTGAGAGTGGACGTTCGGTTGCGGAAGCTGGCGATCCGTTGCTCGGTCCGGTCTGGGTCTGCGAATGCTGTAACATCAGAAAAAAGCAGGTCGGCCTCCTCCTGCGTCATCAGTCCGCAAGCCACGGAAGCCTCCTGGACGGACAGGCCGTTGCTGGCCGCATGCCTGTCGACGGCAGATGCCGCCGGATAGCCATAAATCGCCACGAGCGCTGTCGATAAGGCGAGCGATCCGGAGGCATCACTGAGGCCGCGCTCCATATTGACGTTTATACCCGAGATACAATGGGAGACGAAAAGCGGGATCGCGCGTCGCATCAACCGGATACTTTCGCTGATGGCTTCGAGAATGATCGATTCCCAGACATTGAGGTCAAGTTCGCCCTCGGCGGCGCGGGTGACTGTGGCATCATTACCGATCACGCGGAAGGAGACCTGCATCATCATTTCAGGCATAACCGGATTGACTTTGCCCGGCATGATCGACGAACCCGGCTGCACCGCCGGCAGGGTGATCTCGGCAAGCCCCGCCCGTGGTCCAGATGACATCAGGCGCAGATCGGCTGCAAATTTCGACAGGGTAAGGGCGATTGCTTTCAATGCGGCTGAAAGCCTCACCCAATCGTCGGCATTCTGCAACGCGTCAAAAAAATTCTCCTCCACCTGATAAGATTTGCCCGTCAGTGCCTGCAATTCCTCGAAGACGAAGCGGCGGTAGGTTTGCGAGGCGCCAAAGGCAGTGCCGACGGCCGTGGCGCCAAGCGGCAGCCGCAGACAAACGTCTTCCAGACCAGCCATACCCGCCATCTGCCGCTCAAAGGCGGCTGAATAGCCTGAAAACTGCTGACCGAAAGTGACAGGGAGCGCATCCTGCAAGCAGGTTCGGCCAAGCTTGACCACATCGCGAAAGGCTTGCTCCTTGACCCGCAGAGCATCGATCAGAGAGCCCAGACTTGCGCGAAGTCCAACCAGTTCACCACCAACCGCCATCTTCATCGCCGAGGGAATGACATCGTTAGTGGATTGCGCCATGTTGACATGGGTATTGGCATGAACGGGATCCTGTCCCTTCCTGCCGGTCAGAATTTCACTTGCCCGATTGGCCAGGACTTCGTTGACATTCATATTGGCCGCCGTGCCGCCGCCGCCATGATAGATATCGACAGGAAAATCCTGCCGGCCCGGCATTATAGCGTATTCGCTCGCGGCCTTTTCGATTGCCCCGGCGATCTGCGGATCAAGGTCGCCGGCCCTGCAATTGGCCCGAGCGGCAGCCTGCTTTATAGCGATGATCGCCGGTACGAAGCCTTCGATATCAGCGATCGTCCGGCCTGAAATCGAGAAATTCTCCACCGCGCGCGCCGTCTGGATGCCATACGCCAGCGCGGCCGGCATCAGCCGTGTCCCGAGCGCATCTTCTTCCAGGCGCATTGCCGCTTGCCCTTCGTCCATCTCAACGCCCCGGCCGGTCGAGGAAATCGCGCAGGCGATACCACCCGGTAAAAGCAGGCAGAAACCATGGCTTGCCGGAATAGAAAGGGACGGCCGTGAATTTTTGCCGGTCGAACGCGGATCTGGCGTTTTGCTCACCAAGGATCTTTCGTGCCGTCTGATAACCGAGGTAGGTCATCAGCGCGACACCGTTGCCGTTGCATCCCACCGCAAAATTCGCACCATCTCTCTCGCCGATATGAGCAAGCTTGTCGACCGTCATGGCGACACTTCCAACCCAGGAATGGGTAATCCTGACGCCGGCGAGCTGGGGCCAAACAGCCAGCATCCTGGCGTAGATGTGCTTTGCGGCTTGCCTTTCCGACATTTCGAACACGCCCGGTCGCGAACCGAACAGCAGCCGTGTCCCGTCCGTCGACGGCCGGCTGAAGATGAGATCCCGGCGAGTGTCCGATATCATCCGGCCCTTCGGGATAAGCTCGGCCATCAGATCAGCCGGCAACGGCTCGGTGGCGATCTGATAGCTCTTTACCGGCACGAGCCGGCGCGCCAGTTCCGGCGTAGCATCAGCCGCCGTGTAGCCATTGGTCGCGACGATGACATCTTTCGTGCGGATCGTTCCGCGCGCCGTCGGCACAATCTTGTCGCGGTTTGGCCCGTCCTCAACGAGGCCGGCACGGGCATGCGAACGCAGCATGACACCGGCAGCCTTGGCCCGCTCGCGCAGCGCCTTGTGGTAAAGTCCCGGATGCAACCCGCCATAGTTATCTATCAGCATACCGCCGTGATAATAATCAGAACCGATGGCCGCACGCTGCTGGTCTCGATCAAGGAAGCTGACCGTAACTCCAGTCTTTTCGGCAAGCAGAGCACCGTGGCGTTTCAGCGTCAGGTAGTCCGTGGCGGTGTGGGCGCCAAAGAAGCGGCCAGTCAGCTTCAGCCCGGCATCAAGCTTCTCCGTATCGATCAACATTTTCAGATATTCGAAGCTCTCGTTACTTTCGCCGATAAGCCGGTTGATCAATTCCGGGTCAATGCCCTTGATCGCGCCTCCAACAACAAGCTTCTGACCGCTGGACACCATGCCGCCGGACCTCGTCGAACAACCGGAACCGAGCCGGTCACTGTCCAGCACGACGACGGAGCGCCCGGCACGCGCAAGGTGGGTCGCGGCAGTAAGACCGGCATAACCGGAGCCGACCACCACGACGTCGGCGAACTCGGGAACGGGATCGAGATTCGTCTCCGGCTCGGCCTCTTCCCACCAATAGGGAGCTTCCTTGAAGTCGGCGGCGTAGATATTCTCAAACTTACGCATTGCATACCGGACCGCTGGGCCCGCCTTTCAGGAGTTTTGGGCAATCAAAGAACCTGGCCAAGAAATTCGCGTGTGCGCGGATCTTTTGGATGGTCGAACAGCTCGACGGGTGCGGCACTTTCAACAATCAGCCCGCGGTCAGTGAAGCAGACGCGCTGTGAGACCTCACGCGCGAATTTCATTTCGTGGGTGACGAGAACGCACGTCAGCCCCTCTTCAACCAGCTCGCGGATCGTAACGAGCACTTCCTTGACTGTTTCCGGGTCGAGGGCGGCCGTCACCTCGTCGAAAAGAATGACCTCTGGCTGCATGGCAAGCGCGCGGGCAATCGCTACGCGCTGCTGCTGGCCACCGGAAAGCTGACCCGGATAGCTGTCGGCCTTTTCCGACAGGCGCACCTTGGCGAGAAGCTTCCGGGCGCGATCCGCCACCTCCGCCTTGTCATGGCCGAGCACCTGGATCGGCGCCATCATGATGTTTTCCAGGGCGGTGCGATGCGGAAAGAGATTGTACTGCTGGAACACCATCGCCACCTGGTGGCGCAATGGCCGCATTGCCTTCTCGGTGCGCATCTCGTGCACCTTGTGATTTCCCACCCGGATAAAACCCTCATTGACCGGAATCAGGCCGTTAATGCAGCGCAAAATGGTCGATTTCCCGGAACCGGACGGGCCGATGATGCAGACAGCCTCTCCCTTGCCGACGCTGAGGGAAATTCCTTTCAGGACCTCGAATGTGCCGAAGGATTTGCGGATGCCATCGATCTCGATCAGGGCGTTGGAGCGGTTCATAGATTGTCTCCTTTAACCGCATGCTCCAGTCGCCGCGCGAAGATCGCGATCGGGTAGCAATAGGCAAAAAACAGGAAGAGGATGGTCAGATAAAAATAGACGAGCGCCCGTTCACTCTCCATCGCCAGCGAGGTGTTGAGGATCGTCAGCACGTCCTGGATACCTGTGACCGTAGCAAGCGCGGTTGCAATCATCAGCAGGGCATAGAGATTCATCCAGCCAGGTATCATCCGGCGCAGGGCCTGGGGAAGGATGACGTAACGATAGATCTGCAGCTGCGTGTAACCGAGCGACCGGGATGCCTCCCATTGACCGCTATGGATTGACTGCACCGCCCCGCGAATGACTTCGGAGAAGTTTGCCGCAGTCGGTAACGCCAGCCCGATAACCGCCTTTATGAAAGGTGGGAAGGGAATGACGAGGCCGAATATCTTCATCTCGAAAGGAAGAATGTAGAGCATCGCGAAAAGCAGGACGAGCCAGGGCGAGTTTCGCAGGAAATTCATGACGAAAAATGCCGGCAGGCGAATGACGGGCGATTTGGCGAGTGTCGCAAGACCCATCACGGTGCCAAGGGCCGTCGCAACCGCCATGGAGGCAATCGACAGCAGGATGTTGAGGACGAAGCCGCCGCTTATCGGCCAGCCGGAGCCGGAGCCTGTCAGGAGCAGTGGCAGGCGCACGGCGACGCGGTTCCAGTGCTGCGCCCCGCCGGCGACCGCATCGATGGCAATCCAGATTGCCACCGCAAGCGCGATGAAAAGGAGGACGGCGCGTTTCTTGTTTTCATAGGTCATGGTGGAGACCATGGTCAGTGTCCCTTTCCATAACCGGGGAAAGCCATCCACGCTTCGAGCCTGGACATTGCAAATGTCAGGATGGATACGAGCCCCACATAGATGACGAGCACGAGGATCATGACCTCGAGTGTGCGAAACGTGTCGTTGTAGATCTGGCCGGCGTAGTACATCAGTTCCGGCACCGTAATGACCGAAGCCTGAGAGGTGGTTTTGAACAGGTTGGTGAGAATGTTGGTAATCGCTGGCAGGCTGATGCGCACAGCAATCGGCGCCTCAACTTTCCAGAAGCGCGACCACCGGCTGTAGCCGAGCGACCGGGCCGCTTCTATGATCGACTGCGGCATGGTTTCGATGCCGGACCTGAAAGCCTCGATGGCCAGCGCTCCGCCGAACAGGCTGAGCGAAATCGAGGCGCAGGCGAATGCACTCAGAAGCGGCATCTGCAGACCGGTGGAGGGATCGGTGACTTTCAGCCCCAGCGTCGACAGCGTGAAATAGGCAAAAAGCATCTGCAGCAGTGGCGGCGTGTTGCGGAACACCTCCACGAACAGCTCGATGATGGCATCCAGCCAGAAAATCCGCAAAGTCAGCGCAAGCGCACCGAGAAGGCCGATGATGATCGCGGCACTGGATGACAGTGCCGCAAGCTTGAGTGTGTTGAGGACCCCAGTGAGCAGCCATTGCTGATAGGCTGGATCCGTAAGCCAGGAATAATCAAGACCGAACAATAGCTGCTCCAGACCCTATCAGTTCAGTTTTGCTTTGGCCGCCTTGGCGCGCTCGGCGATGTAATCGGCGTGTGGAATATTGAACTCGGTTTCCCAACCGATCATCTTGCCTTCGGCTTCCGCCTTGGTGATAGCCTTGTCCACGGCCTCCTGGAACGCCTTGTCGCCTTCGCGTATACCACCTGCCATCGGCAGATACTCATAGGTGGGGACGGCAACCTTGTAGCCCTTCCAGTCCGCGTCCTGAACCTTGAGGTCGAGGGTCATCTGGTCGAAGACAAAACCCACGCAACGATTGTCGCGCAGAGCGCGCATTGCCTCCGGTTGGGTCTTGAAGGCAACGAGCTGGATTCCGAATTCCTCGGTCATCTTCTTGTTGTAATAGGATCCCTGAATGCCGCAGACCGGTTTACCCTTCAGTTCCTCCCACTTGCTGGTGGTCGCTTCCTTGGCCATCATGACGGCCGGGCCTGGCGAGGACACGTAAGCGGTGGTGAAATCGATGACCTTGTCGCGCTCCGGCGTGACGCCAAGCGTCGCGAAAATCGCATCGATACGACCGGCAGTCAGAAACTCGATACGATTGGCGGCGACGACCGGTACAAATTCAATCTTGTCTGAAGAACCCAGAAGTTCCTTGGCGACATATTTCGCCAGCTCGACTTCGAAGCCAATGATCTCGCCCTTGTCGTTGAGATATCCATAAGGCGGATAATCGTTCTTGACGCCGACGATCAGCTTGTCGCGCGCCTTGACGTCATCAAGCGTACCGGCAAGCGCCGCACTGGCCGCGAGCATGCCCATGGCTGCCAGGGCGGTGGTTGCGAGAATGTTTGCTGCTTTTTTCTTCATTTTGTTCCCCTGTTTGTTCAAGCGGGCTTAGCGTTCGCGAACCCGCAGGTCGTTTTCAAAATCAAGCTGCCTACAAAATATTCACTTATTTAATCTGCTCAATTTTGGTCATTGAATACGCAGTTTTCTCATTATACAAGTTATTGAGAATTTATTTTCATAATGTGAGATACCATGACCAAATCCACCCAGTCTTCCTCCGGCGGCGCACAGCTTCTGGATCGCGCGGTAGCTTTGCTCGATCTTGTTGCAGACGGCGGCGTACAGGGCGTCACGCTCAAGGAACTGACGGCCAGATCCGGCCTCAACACGGCCACCTGCCACCGCATCCTCAATACGCTGGTCGGCCACAAGCTGCTCGCGCGTGACGACAGGAAGCGTTGTTACCGGCTGGGCGCGCGTATGGCGATTTACGGCGCGCGCGCCGCACGTGGACCGGGCATCATCAGCCGCTGCGAAATGGCGCTCACCCGCATTCGACGCCGAACGGGCGACACCATCCATCTGATGGCTCGGCTCAACCACGATTCCGTTTGCCTCGACAGGCGCGACGGTGAATGTGTGGTGCCGACGCTGACCGGGTCCATCGGCGGCTCGGTCCCCCTTGGCGTCGGTCCGGGTTCAATTGCCATGCTCGCCTTCCTCGAAGAGGACGAACAGGAATTCATCATCCGCGCCAATATCGAGCGTTATGCCGCCTATCGCGATCTCACCGCCGACAAAGTACGCCGACTGATCGCTGAAACACGCGAACGCGGTTATGCAATCGATGTCGGCGAGCTTATTCCCGGCATTGCCGGCGTCTCGGTGCCGATTTTTTCGGACGGTACAACGCCAAACGCTTCCCTCGGCTTCACGCTTTTAAGCGCCAAGCTGGAACCCGGCACGCTGGAGCAATACGCAATGCTGCTGAAGGACGAAATCTCGGCGATCGTCGATCAATAGCTGTCATCCAGCAGGCAATTAACCCAGAATTCCGAAACACTCGCGCGGTTCGGCAAACTGACGACATGCAGGATGGAGCTGGCAATATCTTCAGGTTGAGTCAAGGTGTCCGATGGCGTCGCGCCTGCCAGAGGCAATCCCATATCAGTCGCAACAAAACCTGGACATATTGCGGTCGCCCTCACGCCATTGTCGAAACCGGCATGACGGATTGCGTGAGACAGGCCAAGGGCTGCGAATTTCGAGACCGAATAGGCGCCAGACACCGCCGACTTGACCCTTTTGCCCGATAGCGAGGCGACAATCGCCACACGACCAGCTCCTGACGCGACCAGCGGGTCCCAGCAGGCCTGCACCAGGCGCCGCGGCCCATTGACATTGACGTCCATCAATGAGGCAAACTCCTCGTCAGTCGCTTCCACCACGGTCTTGCGCACCATGACGCCGGCATTGGCAACGACAGCATCGATACGCCCGAACTGTGCCAGAACGGCAGCAGCCCAGTCGGCAGGCGATTGTGGGGCCAGCGCGTCATAAGCCTGCACCTGGACTAACGCTGGATCTGCCCAATCCGGCAGTAGCGGCGTTCGCATTCCAAGCGAGACATTCCAGCCAGCCTCCATAAAGGCCCTGCCAGTGGCAGCACCGATACCGCGATTGCCTCCGGAAATCAGGACGGTTTTCCTGTCAGTCATATAGGTTTCCTTTCTCAGGCATGGGGAAGGAGGGCGGCGCCTTCCTTGCGGGTTGCACGGTTTTCCTGCATGCGAAAATAACGAAGGCGCAAACCGGGCGCGAAGGACATCAGCAACGGCGCCCTGTGCAGCGGCTCGATTTTCAGGGAGAGATCCTTGTCCGGCACGCCCAGCGCCCATTCTGACAAGACGCCGCCAAGCATGGAACCGGTTGGCACCCCGCGACCAGAAAGTCCCGTACAGGCAACGATGCCGGGCGCCAGATCATAGAGCCTCGGGACAGTGCGCATCTGCATGTCCAGTTCGCCGAACCAGAAATATTCCCAACGGATTTCCTCGGTAATCTGTGGATGCAGAAATTTCAGCCGGTCCGTCAGCACCTGACGGGTATAGTGAGGATCGGCGCCACGCTGGCCCATGGGGAACATGGAGGCCACAATGCGGCCTTCACGGTTGTATTTGTAGACATAGATATCGCCGCGTCCATCATGCATGGTAGTATTCTGGGGCAGGACTTTTGCTCGCGTTTCCGGATCGAGCGGCTGCGTGGCAGCGAGAAAGACTTTTTTGATGCGGAAGCTTTTATCGAGGTTTTTCCAGCCACCGACGGTGTAGGCGCCGGTCGCGAAGATCACCTTTTCAGCGAGCACGGCGCCACCGGGCGTTCGCACAGACCATTTCCCCGCCTCTGGCTGGACATCTACGACCGGGGACGCGGAAAACACCTGCCCTCCCTCCCCAATAACGGCGCGCGCAAGGCCTCGTGCGTATGAAAGCGGGTTCAAATGACCGCCCTCCTCGTGATACCAAGCGCCGTAAAAACGAGGGCTGCCTGTCATCGCTTCGACCTCGTCCCTGCCAATCACCCGGCAGCGCGCGCCAGCGTCGGCATATGCATCGGACTTCATCTGCAGCGTTGACATGCCGCCAGGACGCAATGCGCCCATAACATAACCATTCTGGACCCACTCGCAGTCGATTCCGTAGGTCGAGATCATCTCGACGACGCGATCATTGGCCCGCGTCTGGCGGTGAATAAGGCGCTCTGCCCAGGGCTCGCCAAGAATTCGCCCGAGCGACGGAAGGCTATAATAGCTGAAGGTCGGGGTGCAGTGGCCGGCATTGCGGCCCGAACCGCCAAAACCTGCCTCTTGCGCTTCAACCAAAGCAACCTTGACGCCCCTGCGCACCAGTTCCAGCGCCGTAGTCAGCCCGGTGTATCCCGCGCCGACGACACAGACGTCCACGTCGACACGGCCTTCAAGCCTCACAGTCTGCGGTGCAGGCGCGGCGGTCGCAAACCATAACGTTTGGTCAAAAGGTGAAAATTTCCCCAAATTCATTCTCCTTAAGGCAGCCGAAGGCAGTCGGGAAACGATGCTGTTCCCGGAAAAAATATCTCGACATGGAATGACGGATCAGCATTGCCGATTTTATATGCGTGCCAGATTTTGGAGCAAATCGTCAATCTCAATCTCATATTACGAGCCGTACAGGATTGATTTTTCATATAGTGAGAGTCTGTTCTCCGCCATTAAACGCGAGGTAGCACGGTCCGTTCGATCGTTGGGACAACAACAGACGCTGCGGAAGCGACTGAAATCCAGCAGATTATCCAGTCGATCCCGCCAGGAAAAAGCGTTGTTGATCCAAACGTCTTCAATGCTGGCAAGGTGTAAGGCCGCTGGTGTAGTTTTGATATTTGCGATTTTTTGAGCTCAGTGGAACTCGTGCGGTTCGAAGGCGGTATCGGACCGACTTGGTGAGCGCACTTTCCTGACGTTTGGGGCAACCAACACTGCCAGCCAGGTGTTCGAGGCCCTCACCCGCCGACCGGCATACGTGACGCCTGGAAGGCGATGCGGTCCGTACAGAAGCCTGACCCCTCGACGCGCCACGGCAAGGCTCATCGAGGCAGAACCCTGCGGCAGACAGAGGGAGAGCGGCAGGGCGAAAGCCAGCCACCTTCCCTTAAATGAAGCTATTTCCCGAAGCCCTTGCAACCACTAGAAGATTGTGCAGTAACAACGGTCTGCCGTTCTCAGTTAAGGTGATGGTTCAGAAGAATCGGCGGTGAAGCCGACTGCGCTTCCGAACGTAAAAGGCGGAAGGGGTGGTCGTTGAGCTTCGGTCATCTTTCAGGGTTCTCCAACCGTGCGCGCAATGTCGCGTTCTCGGTTTCCAATCTTTGCAATTGTTCACGAAGAGGGGCGACAGCCTGTTCAACCTGCTGTTCGGTGTAGCGCGGGATGATGTGCTGTGGACAATTCCAATCGAACGCCTCAAGCCGAAGCCTGAAGATCCGTTCCGCCCTTCCTTTGTAGGTCGGGTCGGACACCAGTTCCGTGAGTTCCTGGTCCGCATCAAGCGCCAGTCGCTCCACATAGGCGTAAATTTTGAGCCGTGCCCGTCGCACATAATCCATCAAGAAAAGGCAGGCCCGATCGTTAGCGGCAAAATTGCCGGCGCTGATGTACTGGCGATTGCCCCGGTAGTCGGCAAAGGCCAGTGTCCGGTGATCAACGACCTTAAGGAAGCCCGTTTTTCCTCCACGGTGTTGAACGTATGGCCAACCCGTTTCGGAAACCGATGCGATATAGAAGCTGTCGCGTGAGGCGATGAAGGCGATCTCGCCTTCGGTGAGGATATCTGAAGGGCGGTTGTCAGCCCCCAGCCATAGCTGCTCCACCCCCATGTTCGCCTGAGCGGCTCTGACGCTCGGCGTCACCGCAACTTCAAGGAAATGATATGGCATCAATAATCCCCTTGTTCGGGCAGGCTCGCATCGTTGTCTTACGGTGCGAGCCGGATCTATCTTTGTTCAGCCCGACTAGTGCTTGGCAAATTTATCCTTCAGATCGCGGTGCGTGGACATCAGTCCTGCATGGCCCAATCCGCGACCTGCCAACGCATCTCCCCACGATCGGCAACGATACGGCCGAGGCCGGGGAAAGGCATATGCGTGGCAGCGATGAGCGCGCCCTCCGAAGCGGCACGCGGAAAGAAGCGATCGCGCATGGCTTTCGCAGCGGCACGGTCCTGCTCAAACAGAAAGAACACATTGGTCGCGGCAGGATGCACGACGGGAAAAAGCATATCCGAAACCATGATCAGGCTCTTCCCGCCATCCTCGATCCGCACCCCGATATGGCCGGGCGTATGGCCGGTCAGGTCGACGATTGAAACGCCCCGCATGATCTCGCGCTCTCCATCGATCGCCTGGAGCCTCGGGTATAACCGCACGACTTCCTCGGCCATTCTGAAGCTGGTCTGCAGATATTCAGGGGCGCCGTTACGCTTGGCTGGATCGGTCCAGTGAGTGACGTCGCGACGATCTATATAGAGATCGGCATCGGGATAGTTGTTCTTGCCTCCCAGCACAAGTCCGCCCATGTGGTCCTGGTGCATATGCGTTACAATGACCGCGTCGATCTTGTCGGGCTGCAGACCGAGCAGGGCGAGTGCCTGTGGTAAGTGCCCGGTCTGCCCGATCGAACCTGCCGCGCCGGCATCGATCAGGATGCGGCGCTCGCCATCGTCGACGAGGTACTGGTTAAAGAGGAACCGAACCCCGCTCGGCCGCGCGGTCAACTGTGCGCTTGCAGCCATCTCAACCTCGGGTGCCGAGCGTCCCGGAAAGTAGTCATACGGCATGTCTGCATACCCATCCGTCAGCGCCGTAACGGTGAACCGGCCAATGCGGATCTGTGCCAACGGGTTCACTACAACAGGCGTCCTGTCAGCGTTCTGCGTCGCCGCACGGGCGAGAGAGTCGCCGAGCAGGCCTCCACCAAGGAGGCTTCCCCCGATGAGGCCGAGAGGCAGGGCGCCGGCAAAGGCGCGACGTGAAATTTGAGGCATGACATCTTCCTCTGATCAGTAGCACGATGAGGCTTTAGCAAGCCCCTTGACGACGCGAAGGCTATGACATCCACAAACAACAGGGTATCTTGGTATTATGGAAACATTCCTCTCGTTTTATGGAAGGCTTCGATGGATCGTTTTGACGCGATGACGGTGCTACTAGCGGTAGTCGACGCTGGCAGCCTGTCTGCCGGGGCACGGCGGTTGAGTGCGCCGCTAGCCACGGTCAGCCGCAAAGTGGCGGATCTGGAAAAGCATCTTGGCGTTCGCCTGGTCGTGCGCACCCGTCGCGGCCTGGCCTTGACCGAGGAAGGGCGCGCCTTCGTTGCCGCGTCACGTCGAATTCTCGATGAGCTGGACGCAGCCGAACGGCAGGCCAGCGGCGACTATGGAGCGCTGCGTGGCGGGCTGCACGTCACCGCGCCGATTGCCTTCGGCGAGCGCCATCTCCTGCCAGTTACGCTCGAATTCCTCAAGGAGCAACCCGATATCAATCTGCGGCTGACCCTGACTGATCGACAGCTAAATCTGGCGGATGAGCACGTCGATGTTGCCCTACGGATCGGGCACCTCCCGGACAGCGCGATTATCGCGACAAAGGTTGGTGCCGTCCGCCGCGTAATCTGCGCAAGCCCCGACTATCTCGCCCGCCGAGGAGTGCCACGTCAGCCGGAAGATCTCGCCCCGCATGATGGCATAAGCTTCCAAGGGTTCGCGACCGCCCCGGAATCGCGATATCGACGAGACGGCGTGGCCTTCGCTGTCGAGCCGCGCCTCAAACTCGCGGTCAACACCACAGAGGCTGCCATACAGGCCGCACTAGCTGGTATCGGCATTATTCGCGTGCTTTCTTACCAGATCAACGAACATCTGCATTCTGGCGCTCTGCAGGAATTGTTGGCGGAGTTCGCACCGGAACCGCTGCCAGTAAATGTTCTTTACGGACCAGCAGATCCGCTGCCACTGAAGGTCCGGCGCTTCCTTGACTGGATCAGCCCCCGCCTGCGCGCTCGAATGGCGACCTAGCGTTCCTCCTGTCAGACGCATCTTAATGGCGGTGAGGCTCAGTGGTAGCCGATCGTCCTGCATCGACGACCGTTCGCCCTTGCCGACTGGAACGGACATCTGTCACCGGCGAGTTGACTTCCGCTTTGGCGCACAGGCGATGAAACGCGGCGGCCAGGCCGATGTCCGCTTGCAGGCGGGCCGAAGATTTGCCTCTATGATCGGTATGACAGCACGTTGCCGCCGGAACTGCCGAGCGCAGATGAAGGACACCTTGCCATGGGCAGCCACACGAAACCTGCTAGATCGCTGCAGGCGTTCTCAAGGTTCATCTCCATGTGCTGTGTGCTGGCGTAACGGGCAACATCCCACGGGCAACAGGCATCTCCAGACCCGCTCTCAACCGACCCCGCCAATGCAGACATATTTGAGTTCGGTATATTCCTCGATACCGTGACGTGACCCCTCCCGGCCAAGACCCGACATCTTGACGCCGCCGAACGGCGCTTCAGCAGTGGAAATCGCCCCCGTATTGACGCCAACCATGCCGTACTCAAGCGCTTCGGCAACCCGGAATACACGAGAGAGATTACCCGCATAAAAATAGGATGCCAGACCAAAATCGGTATTGTTGGCCTGCGCGATCACATCCGCCTCATCCTCAAAGCGGAAAAGCGGGGCGAGCGGCCCAAAGGTCTCCTCACGCGCCACCTGCATGGTGGCATCGACGTTGCGCAGGATCGTCGGTTCGAAGAAATTCCCACCGAGTGTATGTCTCTTGCCACCCGCAGCGATTTCGGCGCCTTTAGAAAGCGCATCGGCAATGTGAGCCTCTATTTTCGCAACGGCGTTTCCGTCGATGAGGGGCCCGAGAACACTTTCCTCCTCAAGCCCGTTGCCAACCTTCAATTTTGAGACGGCAAGCGCGAATTTTTCAGAAAAGGTATCATAGACGCCGCTCTGCACATAAAGACGGTTGGCGCAGACGCAGGTCTGGCCATTATTGCGGAACTTGGCGAGGAGCGCGCCTTCCACGGCCGCATCGAGATCGGCATCGTCAAAGACGATAAACGGCGCGTTGCCGCCGAGTTCCAGCCCCAGTTTCTTGATGGTCGGCGCGCATTGCCGGTAAAGATGTTCTCCCGTGCGCGTCGAGCCGGTGAAAGTCAGAAGACGAATATCAGGACTTGCCGTCAGCACGCCGCCGATTTCCACGGCGGGGCCAGTGAGGATGCTGAAAAGCTCAAGCGGCAGGCCGGCGCGCTCGGCGAGGATGGCAAGCGCGATCGCCGAAAACGGCGTTTGCGGTGCGGGTTTCAACACCACCGCGCAGCCGGCGGCCAGTGCCGGGGCGACCTTGCGGGTAATCATGGCATTGGGGAAGTTCCAAGGCGTGATGGCCGCGACGACACCGACCGGCTGGCGAAGAACGAGTATGCGTTTGTCGGCCTGGTGGCCCGGTAACGTCTCGCCATTGATGCGGCGCGCCTCTTCGGCAAACCATTCGATGAAGCTTGCTCCATAAGTGACCTCGCCTTTGGCCTCGGCAAGCGGTTTTCCCTGCTCAAGCGTCAGGATCATGCCGAGATCGTCACGGTTTTCCATGACGAGCCGGAACCAGTGTTTGAGGATGTCCGCGCGCTCAACGGCGACGCGGTTTGCCCAGGCCTTCTGCGCAATCACGGCTGCGGCAATAGCTTCCTGTGCTTCCGCGGCACCAAGTTCGGGAACCCGTCCGACGATCTCCCCCGTAGCCGGATTGCGGATCGTCGTCGTTTCGCGGCCATCGCAATCGACCCAACGGCCGGCCGCTGGCACTTTCTGGCCAAAGAGCGTGGGATCATTCAGATTCATATTCCACCCCTCAACAGAAAACCTGCGCCGACGCGGGATCGAAGGCGAGATGCACAAGATCGCCACGGCTGAGGCCCGAAATCGCCTCATGACCAAATGGCAGGCGCACGGCAAAGGGCTCTCCCGAACCTGTATGGGCCACGACATGGACGTTGTTGCCGAGGAAGGTGATGTCGCTGACAGTGGCCTGAAAACCGGCGGAAGAGCCGGGTCCGTTGCGGCTGAGCTGCAAACGTTCCGGACGCAGCATCAGCGCCGCCTTTTTTCCCGGCGCAGCTTCACCATGAACTGGAATATGGTCGAAGACGATATTCTGCCCGAGCGAAACCGTCGCCTTGCCACCCGAGGCAGCGAGGAGATCGCACGCGATGAAGTCGCTGTCACCAATGAATTCGGCCACAAAGCGGGTAGTGGGGTGAGCGTAAAGCTCCGGTCCCGTACCGATCTGGTCAATCACGCCTTTCGAAAACACCGCGATCCGGTCGGAAAGACGCAAGGCCTCTTCCTGATCGTGGGTGACGTAAAGGATCGTCACTTCCGTCTGCTGGTGGATGCGACGGATTTCGAACTGGATTTCTTCCCTGAGCTTCTTGTCGAGCGCCGAGAGCGGTTCGTCCATCAGAAGAACCGGCGGATCATAGGCGAGCGCCCTCGCAAGCGCCACGCGCTGCTGCTGACCGCCCGACATCTGCGCGGGCTTTCTGTCTTCGAAACCTTCGAGACGAACGAGCCTCAGCATCTCCTTCACCTTCGCATCGATTTCCGCCTTGCTCTTGCGGCGCACTTTCAGCGGAAAGGCGATATTCTCGCCAACAGACAGATGCGGAAACAGGGTGTAACGCTGAAAAACCATGCCGATATTGCGCTGGTGCGACGGCGTGGAGAGCAGGCTTTCGCCGTTCAGAAGGATGTCGCCCGCCGTCGGCTGTTCGAAACCGGCCAGAATGTAGAGCGTCGTGCTCTTGCCAGACCCGGATGGCCCGAGAAACGTCATGAACTCGCCCGGCTGCACCTCGATATTGACGTCCTGAACGGCGACCACCGGTCCGTATTGTTTGCGGATACCGCGAATTTGCAGGAGCGGTCTGGTCATGTTTTCAGTCCTTTTCGCACAGCCGCGACAAGCAGCATGAGAATGATGGTCACCGCGATGAGAAGCGTCGATGCGGCGGCGATCACCGGCGTCAGATCCTGCCGCAACGTCGCCCAGATTTTCACCGGCAGCGTCTGCAACGTCGGGCTTGCCATGAAGATCGCCAGCACCACCTCATCCCAGGAGGTGAGGAAAGAAAAAATCGCGGCTGAGAACAGGCCGTGGCTGATGGCCGGCAACGTGATGCGGATTTTCGCCTGCAGCGGGCTCGCGCCGCATAGCACTGCGGCGTCTTCAATGGATTTGTCGAAACCCTCAAGCGCGCTGGTCAACGCCAGAATGGAGAACGGCAGTGCCACGACAAGATGGGCGATGACGAAGCCGGTGGTGGTGCCCGCAAGGCCGAGCTTCAGGAAAAAAGCATAAAGCGCCACCGCCAGCACCACGACGGGCAGGATCATCGGCGTCATGAACAACGCCCGCAGGCCCTCGCGCCCGATGAAACGCCCACGCACCAGACCGAATGACGCCACGAGGCCGATCAGCACCGACAGAACTGTCACCATCACGGCGATGCGCAGGCTTGTCCAGGCGGCATCCAGCCACCTCGGATCAGCGAAGAAATCCGCATACCATTTCAGCGTCCAGCTGGGTGGCGGAAAGATCAGCCATTGCGACGAGCCGAAGGACAAAGCGGCGATGAAGACAATCGGCAGGATTAGGAATGCCGCCGTCAGCACGGTGATGAAAAGGAGCAGCCACTTCCATGCGCCAAGGCTGTTGTAGTTCAAAAGCATGTCAGCGCCCCCCTGCCCCGGCCGCGCCGAAGAATTTCAGCTGGACCGCGTAAAGCGTCAGCGTCACCACCAGAAGCACCAGTGCCGCTGCCCCGCCCATACCCCAGTTGACGAGCGACTGCACAAATTGCGCGATAAGCTCGGCCAGCATCATGTTCGCCGTGCCGCCGAGCAGCGCCGGGGTGACGAAATAGCCAAGCGACATGACGAACACCATCAGCGCGCCGGAGATCATACCCGGAGCGGCAAGCGGAATGAGAACACGGGTCAGCGCCTGAAAGCGGGTTGCCCCGCACAGCGCCGCCGCCTGGAGAATGGCCGGATCGATCTTGCGGATGACGCCATAGAGTGGAATGATGATGAATGGCAGCATGATATAGGTCATGCCGATCGTGACGCCGGTCAGGTTGTTGACCAGTGCAAGCGGCTTGTCGATGATGCCAAGGCCCATCAGCGTCTTGTTGACGACACCTGTCCGCTGCAACAGCACCATCCAGGCATAGGTGCGTGCCAGAAGGTTGGTCCACATGGACAGGAGCAAAATTGCGAAGACGATGGAGGCAAGCCGCGACGGCATGATGGCAAGCGCCCACGCGACAGGAAAACCGATGACCAGCGTTACGAGCGTGACCAGCGCCGACACCGCGAAGGTATTGAAGAAAATCTTCAGGTAGGTGGAGCTGCCCAGCAATGCGGCGTAATTTCCGAAGCCCGGCACCGGCTCGGTAACGCTGCGCGACAGCAGGATGATAACCGGCACGACAAAGAACAGGGCAAGCAGAACGAATGCCGGCAGGGTGGCGGCAAAATTGCCGGGCCGGAAGGGCATCCGCACCTTCGTCTTCGGGCTTTCTGTTTCATCGGTAAGCGAGACCATGCCCAAACCTCCCCGGAGGTGAAAATTTGCGCGGGCGCTTTTGGCTGCCCGCGCGGTTGCCTTACCTGGCCTGCCAGGCGTACCAGCGCTCACCGATCTCGTCACGATGTTGCGCCCAGTAGCTCATGTCTGCATTGACCTGGCTTGCCGTCTGCTGGTCAGGGAGGGTCTTTGCCGTTTCCGGATCCATCAGCTTTGCGGATTCGACGTTGACCGGGGCATAACCGGTGGCAGACGCCATATCCGCCTGCGCCTGAGCGGAGGTCGCAAGAGCGATGAACTTCATTGCCGCGTCCCTGTTCTTCGTCCCCTTGGGAACGACGAGGGAATCCGCTGCCGTGATGTTCTGCTCCCAAGAGGTCTCCACCTTCACGCCGCTTTTTTCAAGCGCCGTCATGCGGCCATTCCAGACGCTGCCGAAGGGCGCTTCCGCAGAGGCGATCAACTGTTGCGATTGCGCGCCGCCAGACCACCAGATGATATCGGATTTGATCGTGTCCAGCTTCTTGAAGGCGCGATCTAGATCGAGCGGGTACAGCTTGTCGGCGGCAACACCATCGGCCAGCAGGGCTGCTTCGATCACACCCGGTGCGGACCATTTGTAAAAGGTGCGCTTGCCGGGAAATTTTGCCGTGTCGAAAAGGTCGGCCCAGCTCTTCGGGCAAGCGGCCACGGAATCGACATTGCAGCCGATGACGAAGGAATAATAAAAGCTGCCGACGGAGTAGTCCGTGACGAAACGGGGGTCGAGCTTCGTTTTGTCTATGACGGCGAAATCAAGCTTCTCCAGCAGGCCCTTCGGTCCGGCCTGCGCGGCGTAGTCACCCTCGACGTCGACCACATCCCATGTCACGCCGTTCGCTTCGACCATGGCTTTCAACTTGCCATAGTCCGTCGGGCCGTCCTGAAGCACGTTGATGCCGGTCGCCACCATGAATTTTTCGGCCCAGGCCGCCTTCTGCGCGTCCTGCGTGGTTCCTCCCCAGCTGGAAAAAACCAGATCATTCGCCTGCGCGGATGCGCCTAGGGCAAAAATTGCAGCGCATGTCATCAATACCAGTTTCGATCTCATGTTCCCTACTCCGTTTTAGAGTTTGTTGTTGGCATGCACTTCGCGGCCGGTACTTTCACTTCAGTGGTGAAAAACGCGCCGGCTTCATGATCTTGTTTTCGGCGACTTCGATGAGGTCGCGGATTTTCGGCAGGAAGGATAACCAGCGCGGATCGGCCATCAGCTTGGCGCGCCGCTCCTCGCGGTCATCCAGACTGGAAAAGGCCCAGATATGGACAATCTCGTTGATCGGGCCGATCTCAGAAAAGAAGTAACCCACCAGCTCGCCAAGATGGCTTTTCTGGATTTCGATGCCTTCCTCCTCGACCACCCCAAGGTAGGCGGGAATAGCTCCGTTCTTCAGTCGATAGGTGCGGATTTCGTAAAACATCGGTTCACCGCATCACGAAAGGATCGGGGATCGGGTCGTCGGAGGTGCGCAGCCATATGGTCTTGGTGCGCGTATAATCGAGCGCTGCCGCAAGCCCGCCTTCGCGGCCATCGCCCGACAGGCCAAAGCCTCCGAAGGGCGCAATGGGTGAGACGGCGCGATAGGTGTTTACCCAAACCACGCCGGCGCGGATCGCCTTCATCAGCCGATGGGCGCGTGTCAGGTTCTGCGTGAAGACGCCCGAGGCGAGGCCATAGACCGTGTCGTTGGCCAGTGTGATCGCTTCCGCCTCGGTTTCGAAAGAAACGACCGAAAGAACCGGTCCGAACAATTCCTTTTCCATGGAGGGCGAGCGAATGCCGTCACAATCGAGAATGGTCGGCTGGTAGAAGTAACCAGCGCCATCCACCGCCACGCCACCCGTCACCACCTTCGCACCGGCTTCTTCTGAGGCAGAGACCAGAGAGACGATGTGCTTGCGCTGCCGCTCGGTCGCGAGCGGCCCCACTTCTGTCGCCATATCCAGCGGCGAGCCGATGCGGATCGCCTCGGCTTTCGCCTTCAAAATCCCGAGGAAACGATCCTTCACGCTTCTCTCGACAATCAGCCGTGATCCGGCAACACAGCTTTGACCGGTCGCGGCGAAAATTCCCGCAACCTGCGCATTGGCGGCGCTTTCGAGATCGGCGTCGGCAAAGACGAGGATCGGTGATTTGCCACCGAGTTCGAGCGACGTGGAGGCAAGGTTTTCAGCCGAGTTGCGGACGATGTGACGCGCCGTCTCCGGCCCGCCGGTAAAGGCGATATGGGCCACCTTCGGGTGTGTGGTGAGTGCCGTGCCACAGGACGCGCCAAACCCGGTGACGATATTGACGACGCCGGCAGGAAAACATGCCTCCTGCACCAGCCGGGCGAACTCCAGCAGCGGTGCCGGTCCGTCTTCCGAGGCCTTGATGACGATGGTGCAGCCGGCAGCAAGCGCCGGGCCGATTTTAACTGCTGCCAGAAAAAGCTGGCTGTTCCACGGGACGATTGCCGCCACCACACCCACGGGTTCGCGTCGCAGCCAGACATCCATGTCCGGCTTGTCGATCGGCAGGTAAGCGCCCTCGATCTTGTCAGCCAAGCCCGCATAATAACGGTAATAGTCCGCGACATAGGCAATCTGGGCCGAGGTCTCGCGGATGATCTTGCCGGTATCGCGGGTTTCAAGTTCGGCAAGCGTTTTTGCATTTTCGGCAACCAGATCGGCAAGCCGATAGAGCAGCTTGCCGCGTTGCGTCGCCGTCAGCTTCGACCAGGCGGCATCGTCATAAAGCGCCCGGTGTGCGGCCTCGACGGCGCGACCGATATCCGCTTCGCGGCTTTCCGGCATTTCTGCCCAAGGTTCACCGGTTGCCGGGTCGAGGCTCGAAAATCTCGCCTCGCCATCCTCGAAGCGCCCGTCGATATAACATTGGAAACGGCGCATCATCTTACTCCTTGAAAGCCGGCATGACATCGGAAAGGAAGCGTTCCAGCGAGGCCTTCTTTCGCTCGAAGCTCATGCCGGTATCGATCCAGAAGGAATATTCGTCATAGCCCATGGCCTCGTAGGCCTTAAGCCGGGTAATGACTCCATCGGCATCGCCGACAACGTTATTCTTGCGCATGACATCACCGGAAAGCGTGGCGTTTGCTGCAATATCCTCCGGCGGAATGCGCTCGATCAGCCCCTGATGAACAGGCTTTTCGTTTTTGAACCATGCGAAGAAGTAGTTGTAATAGACGCTCATCTCATGAGCTGCGTGGGCAATATCGGCTTCATCGGAGCCGACATAGGTGTGGCGCAGCAGCATGATTTTCGGCCGCTGTTTATCCGGATTTTTCGCGCAGGCATCATTGAAGCGGCCCATCAGGGTTTCCACCTCGTCATCGCCTTGCCACAACGGCGTCACCTGAACGTTGCAATCATTGGCGACAGCGAATTCGTGCGAATTCGGATCGCGCGCCGCCACCCAGATGGGCGGGAAAGGCTGCTGCAGCGGTTTAGGAGCCGAGGTGGTGGCCGGAAACTTGAAAAATTCGCCGTCATGGGCGTAGTCGCCCGCCCAAACCCCTTTGACAGCCGGAATAAGCTCACGCATCCGCTGGCCGGCGCCCCAGGCATCAAGGCCGGGAAGCAGCCGCTCATATTCGAACGAATAGGCGCCGCGCGCGATGCCGATATCGAGGCGGCCATCACAGATCAGATCCGTCATCGCCGCTTCACCGGCAAGCTTGATCGGGTGCCAGAACGGCGCGATCACCGTTCCCGTACCCAGACGTGCCGTCTTCGTTCGGCGCGCGAGATCGGCGATCGTCACGAAAGGGTTGGGCGCTATGGTGAAATCCATGCCGTGATGTTCGCCGGTCCAGATGGCATGCATGCCACCGCGATCAGCGATTTCGCAGAGCGTCACGAACTCCTCGTAGAGCGTCTTGTGGTCCTGCGAAGCGTCCAGCCGCTCCATGTGAACGAAGAGGGAAAATTTCATGGGTTTGGCCCCTTCATGGAGATTGGATGGACCTTGCCGGCGGTCTCGTTGCCGACATAGACGCCGAAATTGCCGATCGAGCTTTCCAGCGCGAAACGATTGACGATATCCGCCGTCGCGCCGGAGTCGAATTTTGCCGAAGCCAGCGCGCCGGGCAACAGAAAACGGCCCTCGCGCGGCGCTTCATCGCCATCGGCAAGCGCGTGATAGACGACGTGCTGGCGCCCATCCGTCTTGTTCTCATAAACCGAATAGAGAAAGCCCGTTTTGACGGAGAGACCGGTCAGTTCTTCAAGACGTGATGTCAGCGCCGCGACCGGATCGCCGCTTGCCATGACACAGCCGGGAAGCGACAGCACGTCGTCGCCAACGAGGTAAATCTCACCGCGCCGTTCCAGAACGGCGCCCACGACGATATCGCCCTCTGCCGCTGCCGACACCGCCTTTCCAGCCAGTATCGGCGTGAAATAACCGCCACGTGCATAACCGAGACCGTTCAGGCCGCTATTGTCGAAAGCCTCGATACGGCCAAGCAGAATGACATGATCGCCCGCTTCGATAACCTCCTGCATCGTGCATTCAAACCAGGCCGCGACATCAGCAAAGACCGGCGAACCCTGCGGTGCATCCGACCAGCTGGCGACGGCGAAACGGTCTTCGACCGGCCGGGCGAAGGTGTTGGAAAGGTCTTTCTGGCTTTCCGACAGAATATTGACAGCAAAGTTTTTGGTACCGGTCATCGTCGCGAAATTACGCGAGGTGCGGGCAAGGCAGATCAGCAGCAACGGCGGATCGAGCGAAACAGAGGTGAAGGAGTTGGCGGTAAAACCGATAGGCTTTCCCGCATCGTCCCGTGTGGTCACGATCGTTACTCCCGTCACGAAAGCGCCGAATGCATCGCGCAAGGCGCGCGGATCAAGGGTTGCAACAGTCATTGCGGCTCCTCCTCTAAAGCCAGCCATTCGGCCATCATTGCATTGACGGTTTCAGGTGCGGTCAGATTGACCATATGCCGGTGCGCCTCAACGATGCGGGCGTAACCGCGCGGTGTGATCGCCGCCATCTGCTCGGCCATCAAAGGCGTCGAGTTGGGGTCGTCCGAACCAGTCAGGAAAAGAGCTGGACAGGTGACCGAGGGCCACCGATCCGCATAGGTTTCGTCCCCGCCCGCAAATGCGGTATAGGCAACCGCGTAACCTTCGGGATCGACCATTTCCAGCCAGCCCCGCGTCAACTCCCGCGCCTGCTGGCTCTTTGGATCGTCGCCGAACCAGCGTAGCAAAGGGCCTTCCTTGTCCACGCCGGCGGTCCGGATGGCAGCCGCGCGTGCAAGAACCGCAGCCTTCGCGGCCGGATCACGGCGATAAACGCCGTTCAGATAACCGACGCGCGCAATTCGATCTCCAAAGGTTGCAGCAGCACCGCCGGAAATCAGCGCACCCATGGAATGCCCGGCCACATTGGCACGCGCGATCCGCATATCGTCAAGAAACCGGCCGAACCAGCCGACAAAATCCTTGAGCGTGCTGCCCGCCGGCAGACGTGCGCTGCCGCCATGCCCCGGCATATCTACCGCGATGACACGGTGCGTCGTGGAAAAGATTTCGATCTGCGGCTTCCAGGCTTCCAGCCGCATTCCCACGCCGTGGATGAGGATCAGGTCTTCACCCGCGCCTGCCTCGAAATAGGCCGTCCGGCCCTCGGTCACCTTGCGAGGGAGCGCGGCAGCACCTGCCTTTGCAGCATGGACCCGTGACGTGGTGGCGGCCTCCTGCATTTCTATCACCCTCAAACGCCGGCCGGGTTGGCGACATCCTGACCGAGATCTTTCAGATCCTGATACCGGTCGCCGATGCGGTGATGAGGCCTGCCGCCAACGGAAGCACCGAGCGCGACGACGATCTCGTCGGCAGCCGGGGCATCGGGAACGGAGGTCTGGATGGTCAGGTAATGCGAACGGCGGCCTTCATCGTTCTTGTCCATCAGCGGGATCATGATAGGCGCATTGCCGGGACCGCGCGTATTACAGAAGGCCAGATAGGACTTGGCACCCACAGCCTGACGATAGTGATTACCGAAACGCAGCGTGTGAATGAGCGCGGACGCATGTTCGATCTCACCGTCCAGCCCGACGACCGCCGCCTTGCCATAGGCTTCCACCGCTTCCCCGGAACCGACGGCATCAAGGATCATCTTCGTCAGCAATTCGCCCAGCACCGGCGCCCCGGCATGGATTTCCGGTTTGAGATCATCCACGAAGCCTTTTCCAGCCCAGGGATTTTTCACGACCGCAATTGCGGTGAACAGCTTCAAAGGTGTCGCTGCAGCCTTGCCTCCTTCAATCAACGTCGTTTCGACCTGCAACAGGGTCTTGCGGATCTGGATGGACATAGGCGTTCTCTCCGATAAGTATGATGTCTTATGGTATGCCATAATATTATGCTGTCAAGTGGTGGAAATCTGTGGCTTGAAGTCACGTAAAATGGCAATTCTTACAGGGCGTTATGGCTCAGAACTCTTCCGTCCGGCCGTCAAAGGCCAGTTCGTAAAGGCGTGTCATTTCAGCTGTCGTCGGAACCCGGGGATTATTTGCCGGCGTGCCGGAGGCGAGGCCTTGCCGCACCATTTCCGGCAGGAGATCGAGATAGCGGGTTATATCGATGCCGAATTCCTGCGGGGTCGGCACCTTCAGCCGCCTGTTCAGGCCGATGAAAGCTTCAACCAGCTTTGCGCCAGCAATCTGGTCGCTGTCCGTTGAACTTGCGCAACCAAGTGCGCGGGCAGCGGCGACATACTGCGGCAGAGCGGAATTCAACGAAAACTGCGTGACCAGCGGCAGCACCATCGCATTCGACATACCGTGCGGAACATGGAAAAAGGCGCCAATCGGCCGGCTGAGGCCATGGATCAACGCGGTCGATGTGTTGGAAACGGCAAGACCCGCATGGGTCGCCCCGAGCATCATTGCTTCACGCGCTTCGCGGTTCTGCGGATCGTTCGCCACTTTTTCGAGATTTGCACCGATCAGTTTCAGCGCGGAAAGCGCCAACGCCTCGGAATGGGCATTACCGTTGCGGTTGACCAGCGCTTCCAGCGCATGGGTCAGCGCATCTATGCCGGTATCGACCGTGACGCGGTAAGGGCAGGTCAGCGTCAGCTCGTAGTCGATGATGGCCGCAACGGGCAAAGCGGCGGTGCCGAGGATCAGCATTTTTTCGCTGGCAGCCGTATCCGTCACGACGGCGGCGCGCGTCACCTCCGATCCGGTTCCGGCGGTTGTGGGTATGGCAATCACCGGCATGACGGCGAAATCCACGATCCTTGGAACTTTCAGCGCCCGCAGCTCTTCGCCACTGGTTGCAACGATGGCGCCTGCCTTCGCCGTATCCATGGCGCTGCCTCCGCCGAGCGCGACGAGACCGTCGTGACCGCCATCGGAAACGCATTTCACCAAGGTGGCGACGGATATGTCCGTCGGGTCTTCCACGACGTCCGTAAAAATGGCGGCATCGATGCCCTCGCCGCCAAGCGCCTGCAAAAGCGCATCCGCATGGCCAAGTTTCTGCATGACGGGATCGCAGACGAGCAGAGGGCGTTTGACCCCCAGAGATTTCAGTACCGAAGGCAATCGGAAACGGCTGCCACCGCCGATCAGCATTTCGCGAGGCATCAGGACACGGTTTATCATTGCGGTTCTCCGCCACTATCATTCTGCATTGTTCGGAACGGCCTAAGGCACACGATCTGAAGCGGGATTTGGTCGTCCCGCTACGGTCACAGTGACCTTAATGAGCCAGGATTTTTGACAGGAACGAGCGGGCGCGATCCGTCTTCGGATTGGTGAAGAAGCTGTCACCCTCGCCGATCTCGACGATCTCGCCGCCATCCATGAAGACGATGCGGTCCGCCACCTTGCGGGCAAACCCCATTTCATGCGTCACCACCATCATCGTCATGCCCTCTTGCGCGAGCGAGACCATGACGTCGAGCACCTCGTTGATCATTTCCGGATCAAGCGCGGATGTCGGCTCGTCAAAAAGCATGGCGACTGGATCCATCACCAGCGCGCGGGCGATTGCGACACGCTGCTGCTGACCGCCGGAAAGTTGGCCCGGGTATTTCTTCGCATGCGCGGTCAGCCCTACTCGTTCGAGAAGGACATTGGCTTTGACCAGCGCCTCCGCCGGCGAGCGGCCGAGTACTTTCTCCTGCCCGATGCACAGGTTTTCGAGAATCGTCATATGGGGGAAGAGTTCGAAATGCTGGAACACCATGCCCACTTTGGAGCGCAGCTTCGGCATATCGGTCTTGGGGTTGGTCACCTCAACCCCGTTGACGGTGATGATGCCGTTGCCGATCGTCTCCAGCGCATTGACGCATTTGATCAGCGTCGATTTGCCCGAACCGGACGGCCCGCAGATCACGACAACTTCGCCCTTTGCGACATTCAGGCTGCAATTGGTCAAAACCTGGAAGGTCGGGCCGTACCATTTATTGACGGATTGAAGTTCGATCATGCTGGTTGCCTGAGACATGGGACTTCTCCTTAGTGTACGTCGGTCGACATCGGGCCGTAGGCCTTGCCGAACCGTTTCTCGATACGGCGCTGGATGAGTTCCCATGCGGTCGTCATGGCCAGGTAATAAAGGGCCGCGACCATGAAGAGCTCTAGAACGAGAAACTTTTCCTGGATGAGGACCTGTGTGCGACGCAGCAGTTCCTCCATGGAAATGATGGAGGCGATCGACGTTGTCTTCAGCACCCCATTCACGGAATTGCCAAGCGGCGGAATGATGATGCGGAAGGCCTGCGGTGCAACGATGTAGCGCATTACCTGCGCCTCGGTCATGCCGATGGCGCGCGCCGCATTGACCTGGCCTTTAGGAACCGCTGCGATACCTGCCCGGACGATTTCCGACAGATAGGCGGCTTCGCAGAGCGACAGGCCGATCAGGGTGGACTGCAGAACCGTCAGCTTGATGCCGAGCTGCGGCAGTCCGGTATAGATGATGATGAGCTGCACCAGCAGCGGCGTGCCGCGAAAGATCCAGGTGTAGAAATAGGCTGGCCCGGAGAGGAACCGGTATTTCGACATGCGCATCACAGCGATGACGAAACCCAGCGCAAGGCCCGCCGTCATGGCGAAAACCGTGAGGCCGAGCGTGACCATCGCCCCCTCGAAAAGATAATAATTTGTCAGGTATTCGAAGAAGCCTTCCCAGTTCCAACCCTTCACGTCTTTCTCCAATTCATGCGGGAATGGTCGCGGCGAGAACTCTCCCGCCGCGCTGACAGTTCAGATCGAGTGGATTTCAGCCTTCCGGGCCAAGAACGGCGAGATCACCGGGCGAGATGCTCACACCATAACCGCCCATCAGCTTTTCAAGCGAACCATCGGCTCTCATCTCCTTCAGAGCAGCGGAGACGGCACTGGCGACGTCCTTGCTCCCAAATGAAAGCGAACCGGGTGTAGGGTACATGCCGGAAAGTGCGTGCGTGAACTCGCCGCGATCCTGGTACTGCTTGGCGACAGGATCGATGGAGACTGCCGCCTGAACCTGGCCTGCCCGCAGCGCCTGATAGACGGTCGCGTAATTGTCGAACAGGTTGATGGTCATCGGCGCCAGACCGCGTTTCTTGAAGTCCTCATTCAGCTCCTTGATCTTGCGCTCGGCGTAACCGCCGATATCGGTGCTGACGGCCTTGCCGGCCAGATCGTCAACCTTGGTGATGGGCTCGGATGCACCGACGGCCGTTGAAATGCTGATGGCAAGGTTTTCATAGGGGATCATGAACAGGATCTTGCGTCGCTCCGCCGTCACGAACAGGCCCGCATTGATCATGTCCCAGCGGCCGCCCTGCAGGCCCGGCACCATGGTGGCATATTCAGTGCTGATATATTCGGGCTTCAGGCAGAGGCGCTTGGCGATTTCGTAACCCAGCTCGATACGAAGGCCTTTGAGTACACCCTGTTGGTCGGCATAGGCCATGGGCGGCAATGTCGGGCTGGTCGCCATCACGAGATGGCCGGGCTTGATGAGGTGATCGTTCGATATTTTCGGCGTGCATTCCTGAGCAACGGCGGCACCGGCAAGAAGAGTGATGGCAACGCCCGCCAGAGAGGTTTTGGCGCGCACGGCTATGCATTTCCGGGAAATCGGATTCCAGTTCATATTAAGCTCCGCTCTTTATATTATTTATTATGGCATACCATCACACCAAACGGATTGCCCTGTCAATAAGCGGTTATTTGTTTTTCTAAATTATTGTAAAGCAACAATAAAATCAAAAAACGACTGCTTGCGGCCGCCAACTGGGCAACCGCAAGACAAACAATATGGAGCGCCAAAAAACCGTTAATCAGCCGTTTTTTGCGCGGTGAGAACGGCTTCGGCGATGGCACATGCGCTGGTGACATGATCGAGAGCGGCTTTATAGGCGGCGTCCCCGTCACCTTTCCGGATCGCATCGACGATCTTTTTCATCTGCGCGGGGCCTTCGGTGTCACGGCTTTTCGTCTTGATCGTCATGGAGCGAAGATGGTTGATCCGCACTGTCAGCAAATTGACAACGCCCCAGGCGACATGTCGGTCGATCTTGCTGAACAGCGTCTGGTAAAAAGACGAGGTATGCGCAAGAACACCGGGCATATCCCTGGCGGCGTAACTTTCGCGGATATGCTCGAGCGAAACCTCAAGCGCCTCGACAATGGCGGGATCGCGACGTTCGGCACAAAGGCGCGCCGCCATTCCCTCCAGCGCACCGCGGATTTCGTAGATCTGCTTGGCCTCGGCAAGATCGAGCAGCGCAACCATCGGCCCCTTGTTCGGCAAATTCGCCACCAGCCCCTCGGACTCCAGATGCCGCAGGACTTCGCGTACGATAGTGCGGGAAACGCCCAGCTGGGCGCAGAGATCGCGCTCCACCAGGCGGTCTCCCGGACGGAAGTAACCGTTCACGATGGCGTCGCGCACCTTGTCGAGCGCAAGCTCCCTCAGCGTCTTGGTCGGACGCTCAACGCGAATGGCATTTCCCTGCAAAGCACCGGTCATGGTATCACCTCGTTTGGCACATCCCGCTTCCGCTCGCCGTGCGTGAAAACAGGTTCTGGCTCTTTATATTATGGCGTACCAACTTATTTAGCTGCGCACCATGTTTATGGCAACAGCGCGCGGACAGCTTGTCGCAAGGGCGCGTCACCCCATTCGTTCTGATGCGTAGGCGCCCGGGCCTGGCGGGAAGACCACGGTACGGTTACCGTTGATGAAGGTACGGTGGTGGATATGGGCATGGATGGCGCGTGCCAACACCTGCGCCTCGACATCCCGGCCGAGCGAAACATAATCTTCGGCGCTCTGGGCATGGGTAATACGTACAATATCCTGCTCGATGATCGGACCTTCGTCGAGATCGGCGGTGACATAGTGGGCCGTCGCACCGATCAGCTTCACGCCACGCTGATAGGCCTGCTTGTAAGGGTTGGCGCCCTTGAAGGACGGCAGGAAAGAATGGTGGATGTTGATGATCTTCCCCGACATCGTCTCGCACATCCTGTCGGAAAGCACCTGCATATAACGCGCGAGCACGATCAGTTCGGTTCCGGTGCTTTCGGCAATATCCATGATCCGGGCTTCAGCCCGCGGCTTGTTTTCCTTCGTCACCGGAACGTGGTGGAAGGGAATATCATGGTTGACGACGACCTTCTGGTAGTCGAAATGATTGGAGACAACGCCGACAATATCAATCGGCAGGGCCCCGATGCGCCAGCGGTAGAGCAGATCGTTGAGGCAATGGCCGAAGCGCGAGACCATCAGCAGGACCTTCATCCGCTCGGACTGATCGTGCAGCGCCACTTCCATGCCGAATTTCTGCGAGATCGGAGTCAGTCCGGTTATCAACTCGTCGCGCTTGGCTCCCTCTTCGGAAATAAAGCCCACGCGCATGAAGAATCGGCCCGTACCGAGGTCATCGAACTGCGAACTATCGACGATGTTGCAACCTCTTTCAGCGAGAAAGCCTGAAAGGGCAGCGACGATGCCGCGGGTGGACTTGCAGGTTACGGTCAGGACGAAGTTCGTCATCCGGCACTCTCTCTGTCATCGATATTGGAAAAACCCCGCGCCGCTGACGAGCGCGGGGAAAAGCCGCGAGGGCGGCGGGGAAACCCGAACTCAAACGTCGAGCGTGGTCTGGTGCTCCCAGGCGGTGAATTGCGCGCAATAGGCGCTCCACTCGCCCTGTTTGAGCTTCAGATAGGCCTTTGAGAACTCCATGCCCAATGCCTGCTGCAATTCCTCGTCCTTCTCGTATTCGCGCAGCGCATCGAGAAGATTGAGCGGCAGTTTCGGCGCATTCGTCACGGTATGACCTTCGCGATACATGTCGATATCGTGATGCGGACCGGGATCGGCCTGCGAGCGGACACCCGAGAGGCCGGCCGCAATGATGATGGCCTGCAGCAGATAAGGGTTCACGGCGCCATCCGGCAGACGCAGTTCGAAACGCCCCGGTCCTGGCACGCGCACCATGTGAGTGCGGTTGTTCCCGGTCCAGGTCACCGTGTTCGGCGCCCAGGTCGCACCCGAGATGGTCCGCGGTGCATTGATACGCTTGTAGGAATTGACCGTCGGATTGGTGACGGCCGCAAGAGCGGAGGCATGTTTCATGATGCCGCCTAAAAACGTCTTGCCCTTTGCGGAGAGCCCGAAAGGCATTGCCTTGTCGGCAAAGGCGTTGACCTTGCCGTCCAGATCCCAGACCGAAATATGGGCATGGCAGCCGTTGCCGGTCAGCCCCTTGAAAGGCTTCGGCATGAAGGTGGCACGCAGCCCGTGCTTTTCAGCAACCGACTTCACCATGAACTTGAAGAAAGAATGCTTGTCGGCCGTCTGAAGCGCATCGTCATATTCCCAGTTCATCTCAAACTGGCCGTTCGCGTCCTCATGGTCGTTCTGATAGGGCTTCCAGCCCAATTCCAGCATGTAATCGCAAATCTCTGCGATCACATCGTAACGGCGCATGACCGCCTGCTGGTCGTAGCACGGCTTTTCCGAGGTGTCGTATTCATCGGAGATTTTCGCGCCGTCTGGCGAAATCAGGAAAAATTCCGGCTCTACGCCGGTTTTGACCCGCAGCCCTTCTCCGGCCGCTTCCGCAATGAGCTTTTTCAAGACCACGCGCGGCGCCTGTTCCACCGGCTGGTCTTCCATGACGCAATCGGCAGCAACCCAGGCTACATCCTTTTTCCACGGAAGCTGGATGACCGACGAGGCGTCGGGCATGGCGAAAAGATCCGGATGGGCCGGCGTCAGATCGAACCACGTGGCGAAACCGGCAAAACCCGCCCCGCCCTTCTGCATATCTGCAATGGCTTCTGCGGGGACCAGCTTGGCGCGCTGGCCACCGAAGAGATCGGTGTAGCTGATCATGAAATATTTGACGCCTTTTTCGGCAGCAAATTTGGAGAGGTCCAGTGTCACGTAATTCCCCTTTTTTTGGTATCAGACACTTCATCAAAAAAGACGGACACATCCTCCCAAATGCATCCGTCCGTTCTTTGTGTTTTAAAAGCTGCCCTTCCCCGGAAACCAATTTGTTCCCGCCAGCGGAACTTGCGCCATCGCGGCGGCCTCCATCGTCAGCGCAACCAGATCTTCCGGCTCCAGATTGTGGAGATGGTTCTTGCCGCAGGCGCGCGCGATGGTTTGCGCCTCCAGCGTCATGACCTTGAGATAGTTGGCAAGGCGGCGCCCTGCGGCGACTGGATCGAGACGCGCGGCAAGTTCCGGGTCTTGCGTTGTGATGCCGGCGGGGTCTTTGCCCTCATGCCAGTCATCATAAGCGCCGGCCGTGGTGCCGAGCTTTCGGTATTCGTCTTCCCAATGCGGATCATTGTCGCCAAGCGCCACCAGAGCCGCCGTTCCGATGGCGACCGCATCTGCCCCGAGCGCCAGCGCCTTGGCGACATCCGCACCCGAACGAATGCCGCCGGAGACGATCAACTGCACCTTACGGTGCATGCCGAGATCCTGCAGCGCCTGCACGGCGGGGCGAATGCAGGCAAGCGTGGGCATGCCGACATTTTCGATGAAGACATCCTGTGTCGCCGCCGTACCACCCTGCATGCCGTCCAGCACGACCACGTCAGCACCGGCTTTAACCGCCAGCGCAGTGTCGTAATAGGGGCGTGCACCGCCGACCTTGATATAGATAGGCTTTTCCCAGTCGGTGATTTCGCGCAATTCGAGAATCTTGATCTCGAGATCGTCCGGACCGGTCCAGTCTGGATGGCGGCAGGCAGAGCGCTGATCGATGCCCTTCGGCAGGTTGCGCATATTGGCGACACGATCGGAAATCTTCTGGCCGAGCAGCATACCGCCGCCACCCGGTTTTGCGCCCTGGCCGACAACGACCTCAATGGCATCCGCGCGGCGCAAATCCTTCGGGTTCATGCCGTAACGCGATGGCAGATACTGGTAGACCAGCGTCTGGCTGTGACCGCGCTCCTCATCCGTCATGCCGCCATCGCCCGTCGTGGTGGATGTGCCGGCAATGGTCGCGCCACGGCCAAGCGCCTCCTTGGCATTACCGGAAAGCGCGCCGAAGCTCATCCCGGCAATGGTGATCGGCATTTTCAATGTGATCGGCTTCCGGGCGAAGCGCGTGCCGAGTGTCACGGTCGTATCGCATTTCTCGCGGTAACCTTCGAGCGGGTAACGCGAGATAGACGCGCCGAGAAACAGCAGGTCATCAAAATGCGGGACCTTCCGTTTGGTGCCCGCACCGCGAATGTCATAGATGCCGGTGGCCGCCGCGCGGCGGATTTCCGCCAGCGTGTGGTCATCAAAGGTCGCGGATTTACGCGGCGGGGTGAAGGGGTTGTGATAGCTCATCGGAATATCCCTCGCCTCAATACGCGTCGGCGTTGTCGATGTTGAAATTGTAGAGCGTGCGGGCCGAACCGTAGCGTTTGAACTCGCTTGGGCTGACATCGGAGACGCCGGCTTTTTCAAGAAGTTCGGCAAGCTTCTTCAGATGTTCGGGCCGCATTTCCTTCTCGATGCAATCGGCACCCAGGCTTTTGACCGAGCCGCGCACGAAAAGCTTGGCTTCATAGAGGGAGTCACCCAGCGCATCCCCCGCATCGCCGCAGACAACGAGGTGGCCGGACTGGCCCATAAAAGCGGACATGTGGCCGATATTGCCCTTCACGACGATATCGATGCCCTTCATGGAAATGCCGCAACGGGAAGCGGCATTGCCCTTGATGACCAGAAGCCCGCCGCGACCGGTGGCACCTGCATATTGCGAAGCGTCACCCTCGATGACGACGGTGCCCGACATCATGTTTTCTGCAACACCTGGGCCCGCTGAGCCGTGGACGGTGACGGTGCCGCCATCATTCATGCCGGCACAATAATAACCGACCGAGCCGCGAACATCGACGATGACGGCGCTGTCGATGCCGACCGCGACGGCGTGGTGGCCGCGCGGATTGACGACTTCGAATTCGGTGTCATTTGCGCCCGAGGAAAGGCCGTGGAGCGCGCTGTTGAGCTCACGCAAAGGTGTGTGGGAGAGATCGAAAACTGGCATGGATATGACTTTCGCAATATGCGCCGATGACGGTTTCACGCGGCCTTTTCATGGTCCCAGAAATAGACGGTCGCCGGCTCCGGCTCCCAGACGCGGGCACTTTCAATGCCGGGCAGATTGACCAGCGCGCGGTATTCGGAGCCGAAAGCTACATATTGATCGGTCTCGGCCATCACCGCCGGCTTGCAGGCGATGGGATCACGCACCACGCCGAAGCCGGATTTGGTACCCACGACAAATGTGAAGAACCCGTCGAGATCATCGAGCGCACTGGCCAGCGCCTCGCCCAGATCCTTGCCCTTGGCCATCTCAGCCGTGAGATAGGCAGCGGCCACTTCCGAGTCGTTCTGGGTTTCGAAGGTCATGCCCTCGCGCACCAGTTCCCGACGCAGATTGTTGTGGTTGGAGAGAGAACCGTTGTGCACCAGGCACTGGTCGGCACCGGTGGAAAAGGGGTGTGCGCCAAGCGTCGTCACAGCCGATTCCGTTGCCATGCGAGTATGGCCGATGCCATGGCTGCCCGCCATGGAGCGCACGCCAAAACGGGCGACGACATCTTTCGGCAGGCCGGTTTCCTTGTAGATTTCAACGCTGTCGCCGGAGCCCATCACCCGTACATTGGGACGAATGGCAGCAAGGACCGAGCGAATTTCCGTGAGCTTTTCCGATGGAATATCCAAGACCGCATGGGTGCTTTTCATCACAACCGAGGCTTCAACGCCATTTTCCTTCAGCACTTCGGCGAGGCCGGAAAAATCAGCCGTGGGATCGGCCGATTGGATGGTCACTTTTGCCCGGCCATCGGCAGCGCCTCCATAGATCGCGATGCCAGCAGAATCCGGTCCACGATCCGTCATGGTCACGAGCATGTCCGAAAGCAGCTCACCCAGCTGCGATTCAAGACTTTTGTCTTTCAGGAATAGTCCAACAATGCCGCACATCGACAGGCACCTCCATTCGTTTCGAATGAAGAGCTAGCATATGGAATTCCGCTCCGTCAACTATCAGGAATATTTTTTTCTTCTAAGGCAACTTTCAATCATTGTTCTGCCGCCGTTGCGGATAGGAAATGATCGACAGATAACGCGCGGGAAGCTTCACCAGTTCTTCCGGCCCATGCGGCGCGTCGGCATCGAAAAACAGGCTGTCGCCGGTCTGCATGGTGAAAAGCTGCTCTCCGTGGCGATAAACCACCTCGCCTTCCAGCATATAGAGAAACTCCATTCCCTCGTGCTGGAAGGTCGGGAATACATCCGAATCTTTGGTCAGGGTGATGAGATAGGGCTCGACGGTGACGCCGCTGGTATTGTTGTCGATATGGCCAAGCAGGCTGTATTGATGGCCGGCGCGAGTGCCTCTGCGGTCGATGTTCACGCCTTGGCCGGCTTTGACAAAGGTTGCGCTGCGCGGCTCCTCGAAGCCGCGAAAGAAGGCTGTGATCGGCACGCCCAAAGCCTTTGAGAGCGTCTGCAGCATGGTGAGTGATGGGGAGATATTGCCGTTTTCGATTTTCGAAAGCATGCCAACGGAAACGCCGGTGGCCGATGCGAGATCGGTGACCGTGATGCCGAGTTTCTTGCGATAGGCCCGCACTTCATGTCCTATCGCCATTTCCAGATTATTGACCCTCGGCTCGCGAACGGCATGCGGGTCCTGCGACAGGAACTGCGCTTGTTCGGCCTTGGTGGTGTCCTTTGCCATGGGTCCTCCGGCATCATCGTGTTTTTTCTTCCTTACAGGAAAGCTGTGCTAACTCGGAGGAAATTTTTGCCGCACCGCATTCGGCGTGTGACCAAAACGCGCTTTGAAGCTTCCCGAAAAGTGACCAGCGCTGGAAAAGCCCGTGGCGAAGGCAACTTCCGCGATGGATAGTGGACTCTGCTCGAGCAGGCGGCGCGCGTGATCGAGGCGGATGGCACGGTAGGTTTCGAGAAACGACGTTTTGAGATGGGTCGCGAAAAGCCGGTCGAGATGCCGCGCGCTTGTTCCCGCCAGTTTCGCCATGGTTTGCCGGTCGAGCGGGCTTTCGATGGTCGTTTCCATTTTCTCCAGCACGGTCAGCAAAGCCGGGTGATTTATACCGTAGCGTTCCGCCGTGGAGCCGCGTTGCGGCGCGCCGGGTTCGCCGACGGCCGTGTGCAGATACCAGTCGCTGACACGTCTTGCGAAATGAGTTCCCATCCTTTGCGAAATCATCGCATGCATCATGTCCAGCGGCGCCACGCCGCCGGCGCAGGTGATACGGTCGCCATCAAAAACAAACCGCGCCTGCCGTGGGTTGAGATGGCCAAAGGCTTCTCTCAATACAGGCGCGTGTTCCCAATGGATGGTAAAATCGCGGTTGTCCAGCAATCCGGCCGCCGCCAGCACATACGCGCCGCTGGAAATGCCCCCTATCCTCACACCCTGCCGCGCCAACCGTCGCAACGTCCCGAAAGAGCTCTCCGCAACCGCCCAGTCCTGCGGTCCGCCGCCCGCGCAGATGAAGATCGTATGGCATCGCTCGCCCGCCTCGGCGAGTGCCTCGCAGTTGACAGTTACGCCGGAAGAGCTTCCCACGGCCTCGCCATTGAGGGACAGGGGAACGACCTCGTAGAGATCGGTTCCGGCGATCAGATTGGCGGCCCGCAGCGGTTCTGCTGCCGAGGCGTAAGACATCAGCGCGAAATTCGGAACAAGGGCAAAACCGATGCGCTGGACGTTTTTCTGCTCAATAGCAATCATGTCCCTTTTCTATATTAAAATGTCTCTTTTTTGCAATTCTTTATTGGACGGCGCAGTTAAGCTCCTGCAATATCGTTCGAGGTACGCCAGATGCGTTATTCCGCTTTTTCCATTTTCATGAACGGCCTTTTCGGCAATAAGGCATGGAAGCCTGCGTGGCGGGATGTGTCGCCGAAACCGCAATATGACATCATCATCGTTGGCGGCGGCGGGCACGGGCTGGCGACGGCCTATTACCTCGCCAAGGAATTCGGCGTCACCAATATCGCGGTGCTGGAGAAAAACTATATCGGCTCCGGCAATGTCGGCCGCAATACAACGATTATCCGCTCCAACTATCTGCTGCCGGGTAACAACCCCTTCTACGAGCTTTCGATGAAGCTGTGGGAAGGGCTGGAGCAGGATTTCAACTTCAACGCCATGGTTTCTCAGCGTGGCGTGTTGAACCTCTTCCATTCGGATGCGCAGCGTGACGCCTATACCCGGCGCGGCAACGCCATGCGGCTGCACGGTGTTGATGCCGAATTGCTGGATCGTGCCTCGGTAAAGGCAATGCTGCCATTTCTCGATTTCGACAATGCCCGTTTTCCCGTTCAGGGCGGCCTGCTGCAAAAGCGCGGCGGCACCGTCCGTCACGATGCCGTGGCCTGGGGTTATGCGCGCGGCGCCGATCAACGCGGCGTCGATATTATCCAGGGCTGTGAAGTGACCGGCATTCGCCGCGAAGGCGGCAAGGTCGTAGGCGTCGAAACCAGCAGGGGCTTCATAGGCTGCGGCAAGCTGGCGTTGGCGGCGGCCGGCAATTCTTCACAGGTTGCCGGCATGGCCGGGCTGAAACTGCCGATCGAAAGCCATGTCTTGCAGGCCTTCGTTTCGGAAGGGCTGAAGCCCTTCATCAACGGTGTCGTCACCTTCGGGGCGGGCCATTTTTACGTCTCGCAATCGGATAAGGGCGGCCTCGTCTTTGGTGGCGATATTGACGGTTACAATTCCTATGCCCAACGTGGCAATCTGGCGACAGTCGAACATGTCGCCGAAGCCGGCAAGGCGATGATACCGGCGCTTTCCCGCGTCAGGGTTCTGCGTTCCTGGGGCGGCATCATGGACATGTCGATGGATGGCTCGCCGATTATCGATAAAACGCCGATCGACAATCTCTATCTGAATGCCGGCTGGTGTTACGGCGGGTTCAAGGCAACCCCCGCCTCCGGCTTCTGCTTCGCCCATCTTCTCGCGCGCGGCACGCCGCAGGAAACAGCAGCGGCCTTCCGGCTCGACCGTTTCCGGCGCGGTTATCTCATCGATGAAAAGGGCCAGGGCGCCCAGCCCAACCTTCACTAATCCGGCGGACCAAGGACATCTGAAATGGCTAGTCTCGTGCCCTGCCCGCATTGCGGGCCAAGACCCAGGGAAGAATTCACCATCAAGGGCGCCGCCCTTCAGCGACCGACGGCAGATGCCGATGCCGCGGAATGGTTCAATTATGTCTATCTGCGCGACAATCCGCGCGGAGCCTATGAGGAATATTGGCATCACACATCCGGTTGTCGCCGCTGGCTGATCGTCACGCGCGACACGGTCACCCACGAGACATCCGAATGCCGCGACGCAGCCGGGAAAAAGGAAGTGACAAGCGCATGACGTCCAACCGTTTGAAAGCCGGCGGACTGATCGACCGCTCGCAACCGCTTTCCTTCAGCTTCGACGGCAAGCTGATGGTGGGTTTTGAGGGCGACAGCCTCGCCTCTGCCCTGCTCGCCAATGGCCAGCAACTCGTCGGCCGCAGTTTCAAATACCACCGCCCGCGCGGCATATTGACGGCGGGCGCGGCGGAGCCGAACGCCTTGATGACCATCGGCAACGGCGGCCGCACGGAGCCGAATACCCGCGCCACCATGCAGGAGCTTTATGCCGGACTGGAGGCGAAAAGCCAGAACCGCTGGCCATCCCTCAATTTCGATATCGGCGCCCTGACCGGTCTCCTCTCGCCCTTCCTCGGCGCAGGTTTTTATTACAAGACCTTCATGTGGCCCGCCGCCTTCTGGGAAAAGATCTATGAGCCTTTCATCCGCAAGGCGGCCGGCCTCGGCAAGGCAAGCTATGAGGCAGACCCGGACGCCTATGACAAATGCTGGGCGCACTGCGATCTGCTGGTGATCGGTTCGGGCGCGGCAGGCCTCGCCGCAGCCCTTGCCGCTGGACGCAGCGGGGCGCGCGTCATCATTCTCGACGAACATTCCGTCGCGGGCGGTGGGCTTTTGTCCGAGACCGCGACCATCGAAGGCAAGATCGCGGCGGATTTCGCCGCACAATGCATTGCCGAACTTGAAGCCCTGCCGAATGTGACAGTGCTGACGCGCACCACGGCCTTCGGCTGGTATGACGTCAATGTCTTTGGTGCGGTGGAACGGGTGCAGAAACACGTACCCGACCCTAAAACCCATGTGCCGGTGGAGCGCCTGTGGCGCATCGTCGCCAAGCGGGCGCTGCTTGCCACGGGCGCGGAAGAGCGACCGCTGGTCTTCGGCGGCAACGATATTCCCGGTGTGATGATGGCAAGCGCCATGCGCAGCTATCTCAACCGCTACGCAATAAGCCCCGGCAAGGCTACGGCAATCTTCACCACCAATGACAGCGGTTACGCTCTGGCCCGCGATCTGGAAGCGCAGGGCGTTAATCTGTCCACCATCATCGACAGCCGTGAACAGGGTAATCTCCGCTACAACGGCAAAGCTCGTATCATCACGGGAGCCGTCGTTTCAAATGCGAGGGGTGGCAAGGCGCTTTCCGCCATAGAGGTTTATTCGAATGGCCGCAGGGAGAGCCTTGATGTCGATGCGCTGGCAATGTCGGGCGGCTTCAGCCCCATCATCCATCTCGCCTGCCACCGTGGTGGCAGACCCGTCTGGTCGGAAAACGAGGCCGCTTTCCTTGCACCCGGCAATCTCAACGGGCTCGAACTTGCCGGCGCGGTTTCCGTTGTAAACGGCATCGCTGCCTGCCTTGAGGACGGCGCGAGAAAGGGAGCGGCACTCGCACAGAATCTCGGCTTTTCCGCGACCCCACCCGTATTCGGCGTGGTGGAAGACGATATCGTGGCCTCGCCGGCAAAGCCGCTCTGGTCAATCCCCGGCATCAAGACGAAAGCCTTTGTCGACTACCAGAACGATGTTCATCGCAAAGATCTGGGCCTCGCCGTCAGCGAAGGTTACGGTCATGTCGAACTCGCCAAGCGTTACACGACGAATGGCATGGCGACGGATCAGGGCAAGCTGTCGAACGTCAATGCCATCGGGCTTCTGGCCGAGGCGCGCGGCGTTTCACCGGCGGATGTGGGTACCACCACCTTTCGGCCCTTTTATACGCCCGTCTCTTTCGGCGCACTGACCGGGGCCTATCACGGTCATCATTTCCAGCCGGTGCGCAAATCGCCGCTGCACGGCTGGGCGGAAAAAAACGGTGCAATCTTTGTCGAAACCGGACTCTGGTACCGCTCCTCCTGGTTTCCTCGCAAAGGCGAAAGCGGCTGGCGGGAAAGTGTCGATCGCGAGGTTCTGAACGTGCGCAAGAATGCCGGGCTCTGCGACGTATCGATGCTCGGTAAGATCGAGATTTGCGGTAAGGACGCCGCCGAATTCCTTAATCGGGTCTATTGTAACGCCTTTCTCAAACTGCCGGTCGGCAAGGCTAGATACGGCCTGATGCTGCGCGAAGACGGCATGATCTATGACGATGGCACCACCAGCCGGCTGGAGAAAAACCGCTTCTTCATGACGACCACTACGGCCTATGCGGCGGGTGTCATGAACCACCTGGAATTCTGCGCGCAGGCGCTCTGGCCGGACCTCGACGTGCGCCTTGCCTCCGTCACCGACCACTGGGCGCAGATGGCGATCGCCGGTCCCAAGGCACGCACCATCCTCCAGAAGATCGTTGACGAGGATATCTCCGACGTTGCCTTTCCCTTCCTTGCGGCACGGGATGTCTCGCTCTTTGGCGGGCAACTGCATGGTCGCCTGTTCCGAATTTCTTTCTCCGGCGAACTGGCTTACGAGATCGCCGTTCCCGCCGGCTATGGCGAAAGCGTTGCAGATGCGCTGATGGAAGCAGGTAAATTCGAGAACATCATGCCCTATGGCGTCGAGGCGCTTGGCGTGCTGCGCATCGAAAAGGGCCATGTCACCCATAACGAGATCAACGGCACCGTGGTGCCCGCCGATCTCGGCTTTGGCAAAATGGTCTCCACCACGAAAGCGGATTTCATCGGCCAGCGAATGTTGGAACGCGAAGGGCTTTCCGCGGGCGACCGGCCAGGCCTCGTCGGTGTAATGCCGCTTGATCCCAACCAGTCCTTCCGCACCGGCTCGCACATTCTTTCAGGGGACGATGTGGCGACGCTAGAGAACGATCAGGGCTATGTGACCTCAAGCGCGTTTTCTCCGCATCTTGGCGCAACCATCGGTCTCGCACTCGTAAAGAACGGCGCACGCAGACACGGCGAGGAAGTCATTGTCTGGAACGGCCTGCGCAACGAATTCACCGCCGCCCGCCTTTGCCACCCGGTTTTCTTCGACTCTGAGAATGAGAAGCTCCATGTCTGATTTCAAATCCGATTTCCGGCCGGCACTGCGCCCGGTGCTTGGCGCGAAAGGGGCGATTTCCTCCGCCTCTGTCAAACTCTCACCCATGCCGGAGGGCGCGATCATCCATGTTCTCGCTGCGCCAGACGCCTCGAATATCGAGACCCGTCTCCGCAGCCTCGCAAAAGGCGATGTGCGCGCCGTCTCTCCCGGTCAATGGTTCATCGTTGGCGAACCCTTGTCTCACGCGGAGATGAAGGCACTTTTTGCCACCCTTGAGCCGCAGGCAACGAGTGTCGACCAGAGTCAGGGGCGCGTGCGCATCCGCATCGAGGGTAAGATGGCCGAGCGGATGCTTGCGAAGGGCACGGCGGTCGATCTTTCCCTCGCCGCTTTTCCGGTGGGACGTTCCGCCACGACGCTGCTCGGCCACATCGCCGCCCACCTCACCCGCCTTGACGCACAGATCTTCGAAGTCATCGTGCTGCGCGGTTTTGCGGAGAGTCTGTGGGACGACCTTGTCCGCATGAGCCTCGAGTTCAATTGAGGCACGTTGTTTTTATGGATACTCGAACGTGACGACAATCATTGATGGAAAATCAATCGCCGCTTCGGTAATCGATACGGTCAAACAGGCAAGTGCGGCACTGGAAGAACGCGGCGGCGTCAGGCACGCCAAGCCGACGTCGACCCCTATCGGACCATCCGACAACTGAATGTCTACAAATGCGAATTGCCGCGGCGTCTTTTCTATCAGCAAGAGAGCTTGCTTGCTACCCGCAGCGCGCCCCACAATCTCATGTCCGGCTGGCCACCTAATAGCCGCCCGTAAGAAAGATTGTCTCACCCGTCATGAAGCTACATGCCTGGGACGCGAGGAACACTGCTGCTCCCACCATTTCTTCCGGCCTCCCCGCACGCCCCATCCAGTTCAGTGTCCTTACATATTCTTCCCAGCCCTCCGGGTCCTCGTCGCGGCGGTGCGCGTTGCGGTCCGTATCGACAAGGCCGGGCGCAAGTGTGTTGAGCAAGACGTTATCTCGAGCATAGTCTCGCGCCTGGCTTTGAATCAGATTATGCTGCGCAGCCTTGGTTGCCGCGTAAGCGGTAACGACGCTTTTTGGCCTCAGCTGATTGACCGAGCCTATGGAAACAACCCTGCCCCATTTACGCGCCGCCATTTTTGGCAGTGCCGATTGCAGCATATCAATGGTCGAACCCAGATTGACTGCAAACTGAAACGCCAGATCGTTTGGCGTCAATGCAGAAAGCGTGGCATTGATCTGAGCGCTTGCGTTGATGACGAGAATATCGACCGGTGCGATCGCCTCTGCGCGCTCGATGAGAGCCCGGCCAGCACCGGCTTCGGAGAGATCGCCCGCCAGCTCGTCAGCTGTAGCGCCGCTCGCGACGATCCGCTGCTGCACAGACACTGTCGCACCCGGCTTCGCGCCATGCAGGATGATATGCGCACCTGCACCCGCCAGGCCCTCGGCGATCGCCGCCCCTATGCCTCGGCTTGAGCCGGTGACCAACGCTGTACGGCCCTTCAGGCCGAAGATGTTTTCGAGACGCATCCTTTATCCTTCAAACGATGAGATGCGCGCACCGGCAATTCCCGGGCGGCAGGAAAACAGTCCTCCGGACAGCGGCGCGTCGGCGAGCGTGGACGCCGGAAGGCGCGTGCGGGCGCTGGTGATGAACAGCGTCGACAGGTCCGGCCCGCCAAAGGCAATGCTGGAAGGGCGCGGCACCGGCATCTCGATCACCTGATCCAGCTTGCCGTTCGGAAGATAACGGCGCACGCACCAACCATCCCAGATCGCGCACCAGACCCCACCCTCCGCATCCACGGCAAGTCCATCCGGCCGACCATCGGCCACGGGAATGCGGGCAAATTCGCGGCGCTGCGACAGGGCACCCGTTGCTGGATCGCAATCATAGGCGTGGATGAGGCCGGGCACCGTATCGACGAAATAGAAGGTCCTGCCATCGGGGCTCCAACCGAGGCCGTTGGAAACGACGATACCACCTTCCTTGCGTTCGAATGTGCCATTGGCGTTGATGCGATAAAGCGCACCCGTTGGCTTGGAGGCATCTATACGCATCGAGCCGACCCAGATCGCGCCATCCGGCCCGCATTTGGCATCGTTCAGGCGATTGTCGGAGATGCCCGCCTCCGGGCTGACGAAGGGTGTCAGCCGGCCAGATGCGAAATCCAGCCACTCAACGCCATCCTGAGACGCGACCAGCAATCGCCCGCCCGTTACCGGAATGACGGCGCTGACCAGTTTGCCGGTCTCGCAGCTTTCATTGCGGCCGGTGGCGGGATCAAAACGGTGGACGGCCGGATGCAGAATATCCACCCAGTAGAGGGCGTTTTCGCCTTCGTGCCAGACGGGGCTCTCCCCAAGCTGCGCGCCCCACGGAAGGACGCAGCTGAGTTCGGCGCTGGGACGGCCCGTCGCCGAACGCGGACGTGGTCGCGAGCTTATGGCGACAGCGCCTGCTGCGCCGGTGATGCGGCGGGCGGCGGCAATCAGTTCACGCCCGGTGGGGTGGATGTTGGACGCATCAAGTCGCGACGACGGCCCGAGCGCAACGAGCACGCCCATGGGCGTATTGTCACGGCCCATGACTGGGGCGGCAACGGAATTCACCCCGGGCAGATGCTCCTCATAGGAAATGGAATAACCCCGCGCCCGCGTCAGCGTCAGATCGGCCTGCAATGCATCGAGAGCGGTGATGGTCTTGGGTGTCTGCGAATCGAGCGTCAGGCGATCCAGCAGAGAACGGCCAACGGCGGGGTCCTGAAAGGCAAGTAGCGCCTTGCCCGGTGCTGTGCAATGCAGGGGAACGCGGCGCCCCACCTCCACACGCACGGAAAGGCCGTTAGGCGAGCGCTCGGCAAGATATTGCGTCATGGTACCATCAAGCCGGCACAGCGCAACCGTCTCCCCCAATTCGGCCGCCAGCCGCTCGAGTTCCGGCGTCGCCGCCGAGACGAGATCGAAACTCTCCCAGACCTTGTGGGACATTTCCAGAAAGCGCTGACCCAGAACATAGGTGCCACGGGCCTCATCCTGACGGACGAGGCCATAAGCGATGAGGGTTCGCAGGATGCGCGCAAAGGTCGGCTTGGGCAGGCCGGAAGCGCGCAACAGCTCGGCAAAACGCGGCGGTTCCGGCGCATCGGCGACCATGTCGAGCAGGGTCAGCCCCTTGGCCAGGGCCGCCGTGCCGCCCGGCGTCTCGGGTTTCATCGCTTCTGCTCCTTCTCGAGGCGCTGCCGCCTTGCGGCGGCCGCCTCTTCCAGCATCCGGTCCATCGTCCATTCTGCTTCAAACCCTAAACTGTTTCTGATCCGCTCGTTGGACGTATGGTAATAAACGCCGTCGCCAGGAAAATCGACTGTCACTATGGGCAGGCCGGTCAGTGCCGCAATCTTCGGCAGAAGCTCGGCGAAATCGGCCGGTTCATCGGCGCCGAGATTGAAGATGCCGCCCGCCGCTCCGGGGTGATCGAGAGCGAGCAGAATGCCCGACACCATGTCGCGCGTTTCCGTTATATGCATGCGGAACGAACGGCCGTTTTCATTGCGCGCCAGTATGTGCGACGGCTCACCGATATCGCGGGACTGGAGCAATTCGGCGATAGCAGTATTTCCGAAACTCTTCTGCTGGCGAATACGTGGCTGCAGGAAAAACCGGGGGCCAGAAAAAAAACTGTCCTCGTCCAACAGCTCCGCCGCATCCTGCGTATGCGAAAAGCGCAAGATCACCGTTTCCATGGTGCCGCTTCGCTGGTAGAAGCGCACCAGCTCTTCGCCCAGAAGCTTCGTCAGACCGTAAGGCGAATTGGGGCAAAGCGGATGATCCTCGGTGACCGGCAGGAATTCCGGCCGGTTTTCCGGATAGACCTCACCCGACGAGGCAAAGACGAACCGCCGCACACCGGCCGCTGAAGCCGCATCCAGAAGCCGGCGCGTGCCCTCGACATTGACAGCAAACATGCGGTCGCGATCCGCTGGCGCCCATGACATGAAGGCCCCCAGATGCAGGACGGAGCTCACCCCCTCCATGGCGTAGAACAGTGCCTGCGCATCCTCCAGCGACCCGACGACCTCCTCGCCGCCGGTTCCCGATGGCCGCAGATCAAAGCCGCGGACGGTGCGGCCCTGTGTGCGCAAAGCGGTGACAACGGCACGGCCGACACGGCCTGCCGATCCGGTGACGAGGATCATAGCCGTGCCCCGGTCTTTGCATCGAAGAGATAAAGCTGGGCCGGATCGAAACCGAGCCGGACCGCCTCCTCGGCGGGAAGGTTGCCGGTATGCGAGACGCGCGCGATCAGCCCCTTGGACTTGCCCTCCTCGCCATCCGCGACCCTTGCGCCTTCCGCATCGAAATAGACATATTTTTCCGATCCCAGACTTTCCACCAGCGTCGGGCGGACACCGAAGGCCACCGGCGCATCGCCCAGAACGAGATGTTCCGGCCGCAGACCGACGACCACGCTTCCCTGAAGGCCGACCGCGCCCGGCAGGGAAATCTGTTGCCCAAACAGGGTCACGGCGCCGTCACGCAGTTCAGCGTTGAGGAAATTCATGCCCGGCGAACCGATGAAACCGGCAACGAAAAGATTGGCCGGATTATTGAAAAGTTCGTCAGGTGCTGCGATCTGCTGGATAATACCACCTTGCATGATGACGACACGGTCCGCCATCGTCATCGCCTCGACCTGATCATGGGTAACATAAACGGTGGTAACACCGATGCGCTTATGCAAAGCGCCGATTTCCGCACGCATGTGTACGCGCAGCTTGGCGTCGAGGTTCGACAGTGGCTCATCCATGAGAAAGGCCTGCGGTTGGCGCACGATGGCGCGGCCAAGCGCGACGCGCTGCCGCTGGCCACCCGAAAGGTCCCTCGGTTTGCGATCGAGATAGGGTGTCACCTCCAGAATACGTGCCGCATCATCGACGCGGCGATCGATTTCGGCCTTGTCCGTACCGCGCATCTTCAGGCCGAAGCCGATATTCTGGCGAACGGTCAGGTGCGGATAAAGCGCATAGTTCTGGAACACCATGGCTATGTCGCGGTCGCCTGGTGCCAGATCCGTCACTTCGTGGTCACCAATGAAAATCTGCCCTTCGCTTGCCGGTTCGAGACCGGCAAGGATCTTCAGCATCGTCGACTTGCCGCAGCCGGAAGGCCCGACCAGCACCACGAACTCGCCATTCTCGATTTCCAGCGAAAACGGCCTGAGCACGTTAAGCGCACCATAGGACTTGCTGACATTGCGAATGGAAATATTGGCCATGCTTATTTCTCCGCGCCAGCGGTGAGGCCGCCGACCAAATAACGTTCCAGGAACAGGTAGATTGCGATGATCGGCAGCGCGATGAACACAGATGCAGCAGAAATGTCGTTCCAGTAGGTGACATATTCGCCCTGCATCGTGGTGATGCCGAGATTGGCCGTCCAGTTGTCCGGCGAGTTAACGAGGAAGGTGCGCGCATAGGCGTAGTCTGCCCAGCTGAGTACAAAGGCATAGAGTGCGGTGGCAGCAAGGCCCGGCGTGGCGATGGGAAGTACGACGCGCACCATGGCGCCGATCGGCGAGCAGCCATCCACCATCGCCGCCTGCTCCAGTTCCTTCGGAATGGTGTCGAAATAGCCTTTCAGCATCCATGTGGCGAAAGGAATGATCATCGTCGAATGTGCCAGAACCAGCGTCCACAGGCTGCCGATCAGGCCGAAGCTGGAAAAGATCGAAAACAGCGGAATGACGAGCAGCGTAGCCGGCAGCATCTTCGCCGTCAGTATGAAAAGACCCATGGTCGCGCCGCCCCTCATGGAATAACGCGACAGCGCATAACCGGCACTGACCGAGACCAGCATCGACAGCGCTACCGAACCGATGGCCGCCAGCATCGAGTTCCAAAGCCATAGCAGGATTGGTTTTGCGGCCCAGACCCGGGCGAAAATGTCCCATTGCGGATCGTCCGGCCAGAAGGTCGGCGGCAGACGGTAGAGCTCATCCGTGGTGGAAAGCGCAGTGACCACGAGCCAATATACCGGGAACAGGATCATCACCAGCGTGAAGATCACGGTCGCGTAAAGGGCAAGGCTCTGTGCAAATGTCCGTTTCATCAAAGCTTCCTCAATAGATGGATTTCGCACGCCGACCGAGCATCAGCAGGCTGGCGACGATGCAGATCACCAGCGTCAGCACGCCGACGGCGGCGGCACGGCCGAAATTGTGATACTGGAAGGCCTGATCATAGGTCATAATCGACAGCGTCTGGGTCGACCGCAGCGGCCCACCGCCCGTCAGAACCTTGATGATGGAAAAGTCGCGGAACACCCACAGCAGCGTCAGCACCAACGTCACGCCCAGCACCGGCATCAAAAGCGGCATGGTGATCCAGCGGAAACGCTGCCACACACTCGCGCCATCCACCTTGGCGGCGGCATAATAATCGGCGGGAATGGACTGCAGACCGGCCAGACACATGATCGACACGAAAGGAAAGCCCTTCCACACCATGGTGATGGCAACGGCCCAGAAGGCGGCCGTGGAACTGCTGACCCAAGGGATCATCTGGTCGGTAAAACCAAGCTTGATCGCCAGCCAGCCAAACAGGCCGAAGGACGTATCGAACATCCATGCAAAGATGACGACGGCGATGATTTCCGGCACCGCCCAAGGGAGCGCCATTCCCAGCCGCGCGACGGTGCGGCCTTTAAAACGGTTATTGGCAAGAAGCGCCGTGCTGAGACCAACGGCGACGCTGCCGGCAGTGACGACGATGACCAGCTTCAGCGTGACCCAGCACGCCAGCCAGAATTCCGGCGACGAGAACAGCCAGGTGTAATTGCCGAGCGAAAACGGCCGGCTGGTGCCGCCGAGCCGCGGGATCTTGACCTGCTGGAACGACAGGTCAATGGCGAGCACGAGCGGCCAGACGATGATGGCGGCAACCATCAGGACTGCAGGCGCGATCAGAATATAGCCGAGAAGATGTTGTCGGCTGGGACGGGCAAGATCAAAGAACTTGCGACGCCCAGCCCGAACGGGTTCGGTCATGGATAGTCCTCCTGCCGGATGCGGATGATGGCCATGGCCCAATGGGCAGGCCATGACAAAAACAACGGGATCAACCCTTGATGGCTTCGGCCTTCGCCTGCATGGTTTTCGCCACCTCCGCCGGGTCCAGATCCTGAATGATCATCCGTTGGCTTTCTTCCATCACCATCTTGCTGAATTCGTTGTAAAAAAGCTCAAGTCCCGTCGGAATGCGGTCGATGCCCGCCTCGGCCGCGGCCTTCATCGTCTCGATCAGCACGGGAAAATGCGGGATGGACTTTTCGACGCCCGAGACGTCTGCCTCCGGGCTTGGTGGCGTGTTGCCGCCAAGAGTGGCATAGCTGCGCTGGAATTCCGGCGTCATCGTCAGCTTTATGAAATCCCAGACCAATGCCTTCTGGTCGTCGGGAATATCGGCCGGCATGGCCAGCACGTTGGACGATCCGCCGAGCGGCGGGTGAAGCGGTGGCGCGGTATAGACGATATCGTTCTTGGCCGAACCCTTTTCGGTCGTGCCGTATAGCCAGGGTCCGTCGAGCCGCATGGCCATCTTGCCATCGGCAAAGAGCTTGCGCACGTCGCTGGCGCCCATGTCGACCGGGCTGATACCGCTCTTCATCACGGTTTTCCAGCGTGTCAGCCCTTCCACCATTTCCGGCGTATCGATGGTGATATTTCCGTCCTTGTCGGTCCAGTAGGCGCCCGCATCGAGGATGTAGTTCAGCATTTCTGTCAGATATTGCCCCGGACCGCCCTTGGTTTCATGGCCGGTGCCGAACTGGTCTATGATGCCGTCGCCATTCAGATCCCTGGTCGTGGCTTTTGCAGCCGCCAGAAACTCGCCATAGGTCTTCGGAACCGCAACGCCCGCCTCTTCGAGAAGCTTCTTGTTGTAGGCCATCACGAAACCGAAATAGTTGGTCATTATGCAGACGGTCTCGCCGTTCCATTCGCATTTCTGCTGGCCTGCCCAGCCCGTCATGTCGATACCGTCCTTCTTGAGCCACGGGTCGAGCGGTTCCAGCCAGCCGCTGTCGGCGAACATCTGGAATTCGAAAGATGCGAGATGCACGATTTGCGGCGGCTGGTTGGCAGCAAAAAGCGTGGTCATCGTATCCGCGTAGGAACTGCGCTCCGCCTTGGTGAATTCGATCTTCACGCCCGGATGCTGTTTCTCAAAGGCGACAATGGCGGAATGCCACCATTCACCCGTCCCGGCATCGTCTGTCTGCCAGGAAATGAACTTCAGCACGGTATCGGCCATAGCCGGGGCAACAGCACCCATCGTCATCAAAACAGCGGTCGCCGTACCCAGCGCCAGCGGCTTCATTCTTTTGGTCATGGTTTCCTCCTCCAAAAAACCAAATCAGATACGTTCAATCCAACTGAGCGCCGCCTCCGACGGTCGTACCCCAAGTCCGGGGCCGGACGGCAGGTGATATCTGCCCTCGCGGCAATCCATGTCGCCTTCCAGCAGGTGGCGGTTCGGTTCGAAGATCGAGTGCTGGAATTCGTGTCCCTTCAGCGTCGGCAATGTCGATGACGCCTGCAGGCTGGCAGCAAGAAATATGCCGGCGCCGACGGTAGCGTGCGGGATCACGTCAATGCCCTGCTCGGCGGCGAGAGCACCGATGCGGATGAAATTGGTGATGCCTTTATGACCCATTTCCGGCTGCACAATTGCGATACGGCAGCGTTCGATGCGGGCGCGCATGTCCCAATGGGTGCGCCATTCCTCGCCAACCGCGATGGGGACATCGGTTCCCTTCGATACCTTTTCCAGCCCGGCAATATCTTCCGTCCAGACCGGCGCTTCGACGAACCATGGATCAAAGGGTTGCATTTCGGCAATGAGTTCCAGCGCCCGTTCCGGCGTCTGGTTCCAGTGCATGTCTGCGGCGATCTTCGTCTGCGGGCCTAGCACCTGCCGGAGATTGGCCATTTCCGCTGCGGGGCCATCGTCAGCCACCGGCGTTGCGAATTTGAAGGCATCAAAACCGCGATCCTGCCAGTATTTTGCCAACTCCCCTCGTGCCTTCAGTGTCTTCTCCGGCAAACCGGAAACATAGGCCGGGAAACTCTCCACACCGCCACCTAGCAGGTCTCGAATGGATTTACCGGCTTCCTGCCCCGCAATATCCCAGAGCGCGATATCGAGCGCGGCGAGCGCGTCCACGTAAAAGCCGCCGGTATACCCACGCACCCGCATCATGTCGTAAAGATCGTCATAGATCGCCGAAGGGGCGGACGCGTCGCGGCCGATTACGAAACCGGCGAGAAGATCATTGATGAGCGCCGCGACAGCGCCGGGCGCGACGATGCCATAGGTCTCGCCCCAACCAATGGTGCCGGCCTCAGTCGTCATGCGCACCAGCACGCTGCGGTCGAAGGTGGGATAGACCGTACGATTGCCCTTGCGCACGATATAGCCGTTTGGATTGACCACCTCGCCGTCCCTGAGGGCGCCAAGATAGGGAACCTTGCGCGACTGGGTCAGCGTGAAGACTTCAACGGTTGCGACGGGGCTGTTCATGCGGCCTCCGGGGCAACAAGGCCGAGTTCAACCAGATTGGCGTCGATATCTGCGATGGCCGCTGCATCGAGTTCGGGGGTCGGCGCACGCACGCCGATGCCGTCGATTACCCCACGGCGAGCCAGCACATATTTGGTCAGCCGCATGCGATAGACCGCCTGCAGAACAAGGAGTGGCAGGGTGCTGACATAAATCCTGCGAGCTTCCTCCAGACGCCCGGCAACAAGCGCGCGGTCGATGGCTACATGTTCCTCGGCGATCTCCAGCGCCGGCATGGCCGCGGTCGCGCCACGGGCATATTCATCAAGAATGTAACGGGCACCACCACCACCGATGACGCCCTTCAGCGTAGAAGGCGCATGGGCGATGATGTGGCTGATGGCCGGGCCGGCGGGAAGCGTCTCTTCCTTGACGTATGTGACCTGGGGCAGCGCCCGCACGATTTCCACGATAGCTTTGGGAGAAAGATCCGACCCCCGCGGCGCAGGTGCGTTCTGCAGGATGATTTCGACCTCCGGCAGCGATTCGAGAATCCTCCCGAGAAACTCGACCAGCGCCAGCGCATCGGTTCCGACAGATTTGGGCGGCTGCACCATCAGGTGGCGAATTCCCAGCGCCGACGCCGCCCGCCCATGCTTGATTACCTGACGCCAATCAGCCGCACTTGCGCCCGCCACAACTGGCACGCGACCGGCAACCGTATCAACGACGATTTTCAGCAGTGCTTCTCGCTCGGCGGCATCCAGGGTCTCCACCTCACTGGCGAAACCGGGAAATACGACGCCGTCTACGCCCTTATCGAGCGCAAAAGTCACCAGCCGTTCCATGCCAGCTTCGTCAATGCCGCCATCCGCCAGAAAAGGCGTGGGCAGAACGGGCAAAATCCCCTTCAGGCCAGCCACCATCTTACTCCTCCCAATTAAGTATCATATATTGATACCTTGAATTCATCAATTGACACTATATCGCATTGCGCCGTATGACAACCCCCTAATATGAGCGCAGCAGGAGGATTGCCGCATGAAAGGACAGCCGACGTCGATCGTGGTTGACTGGGGGACAACGTCGTTAAGGGCGATACTTGCCGACGGGCATGGACAAAATATAGCGGCTCTGGAAACCGCAGACGGGATCACGACCGTCCCCAAAGGACAGCACGAAACCATCCTCATGGCTGCGCTCGCGCCATGGTTCTCAGCGCACGGCAACCTGCCTGTTGCGGCATTGGGCATGATCACAAGTCGTAACGGATGGGTGGAAGTCGCTTACGTTCCCTGCCCCGCGGGGCCGGAGGAACTGGCCAGAGGTACAGTCAGAAGAAAGCTGCCGAACGGGTCGGACCTCGTGTTTTTACCGGGCCTTCAGGATTCTCTCAGGACACCGTTTCCGGACGTCATGCGAGGGGAAGAAACCCAGATTGTCGGTTATGGGCTCGATAGGAACATTACGGTCATCATCCCGGGAACCCACAGCAAATGGGCGCGCGTCAAAGCAGGAAAAATCGACAGCTTTCAGACGTTCGTCACGGGTGAAATCTTCAATCTGCTGATCAATCACTCTTTCATCGCCCGCGGCTCGACCCAGCCTCCCGTAGATGATCACGATGCTTATCTTTGGGGGCTTAACGAGGCAAAGCAGTCCGGCGCCATGTCGTCTCTGCTGTTTTCAGCGCGAACAGGCACCCTTGCCGGCAAGCTGTCAGCCGATCAATTGCGATCATTCGTCCGCGGACTGGTGATTGGCCAGGAGTTCCGTCAGGCGCGAGATGCGGGCTGGTTTGTGGAAAAGGGTGAAGCGACAATTGTCGGCAATGACGGTCTCAATGACCTTTACAAGCAGGCGGCAGACATCTTTGATCTGAAGACATCCACGGGTAACGAGGATGATTTGACCAAAGGTGCGCTGGCGGTCCTGCATCAGGCGCTTGGTGACGCGACCGCTCGCCGTTTCCCGTGACGACGGGCAGCGTACAAAAGCGGCGTAGCTAGTTCGGAACTGGGATCGCAAACCTCGATTACCGTCTCGAATGCGGATTTCTGAACTTCAAGATCAACGATCTCGCGCCGCAGCTCTTCCATCTTCCCGTCCATCTCAACCAGCTTCGCCTTCAATTCCTCTACGATTTCCACCATACGCAACACTCCCGAGGCAACCCAGTAACCGTTCCCGGCAGCGGCGTCGGCGGCGGCGTGCCCAAGCGTCTTGAAGATGGAGCCTTGCCGAACATGTGGGACAGGAAATCTCCGGACTGGTTCAGGCCCCCCTATACCCTGTTCGGTTATTCCATGGGCGCTCCGGTACCTCTCCATCGGGGGCCTGCCGCTCCCGGAAACGCTCCACATTCTGCGCTTGAACGCGCCCGACATATCCGGCCGCGAACAGTTGCTCCGTATTGGCCTCGCCACCCATCGTCGCGGGTAGCGCCAGAGGAAGGTCGAGAAGACCGTCCTCGCTGCTGACAGTACCGCTGCGACCACCGATGGCGGTCACTTTGGTGCTGTAGAGATTGCTCATCGTCTAGGGGCCGTCACAGCATTTCTGACATGCCGAACGAGGTGAGCATGTCGTCCTGGATCCCGCTTAGGCCTCGTTCAGTCGATGGACACCGAAGTCCACCTTCAGGCATGACGACTGTGCACAATGGGAGCCATATCCGTGTCGACCATTGGCAACTTGCCTCCCGCCTAGATGATGTCGGAAAGCCTGACGGTCTGCCCGGTTTTCAGGGACCGTGTCGCGGCTTCGGCGAGCGCCAGGGCATTGACGCCGTCATCAAGCGAAACCGGCAATGCCGATCCGGACGTGATGGCTTCGACAAAAGCGTTCCACTCGATCGAGTAGGCACGCATGTAGCGTTCAAGAAAAAAGTATTCCGGCTTGGCACCTGTCACGCCGTCTTTCGTGGACCTGGTGACAGTGTTCTCCAGGATATTGCCGGCGGAAAGCAGACCTTCGGAGCCCAGCAGTTCGAGGCGTTGATCGTAACCATAGACGGCGCGCCGGCTGTTCTTGATGACGGCGATGCGGCCGTCTGAGAATTTCAGCGTGACGGCAGCGGTGTCGATATCGCCGGCTGCGCCGATGTCCGGATCGACGATCGAGCTGCCGATTGCCGTCACCGTCTCAGGTGCGCCGCCGAAGATCCAGCATACCATGTCGAAGTCGTGAATCATCATGTCCCGGAAGAGACCGCCGGAAACCTTGATGTAGGAGACCGGAGGCGGCGCCGGATCGAAGGAGGTAATCGACAGCAGTTCCGTCTTCCCGATGTCGCCGCGGTCCGCGGCGGCCTTGAGAGCCGCGAAGTTTGGGTCGAAGCGGCGGTTGAAGCCGATCATGACGGGTTTGCCACTGGCGGCCGCCACGACCTGGCATGCGCGTGCACGCTCGAGGCTCAGATCGACCGGCTTCTCGCACAGCACGGCCTTGCCGGCCCTCGTTGCCGCCTCGATCAGATCCGAGTGCGTGTCCGTCGATGTCGCAATGAGGACTGCGTCGATGGTGGCATCGTTGATGATGTCGGAACTGGAACGCGCCTCGGTGTCATATTGCGCCGCCAGTTTTGCAGCAGCGTCCTTATTGACATCCGAGACCGCGATCAGCGCACTACCGGGGTTCGACGTGATCGCTTTTGCATGGACGGTTCCAATCCGCCCCGCACCGAGAAGACCGACTTTCAGCATGTTCATTCCTTTTGATATTTTAACGCGCGTACCTGACGGCCGCGCAGAGAGGGATCGTTAGAGTGTGAATGCCTGGCGGAAGCGGCTCAAAGCCAGTTCGTCTTCTTCGGACGGCCAGGCTTCTAAACCGATGACGCCGGTGTAGCCCATGTCATTGAGCGCGCGAGCAATGGCCTGATAGTTGATCTCTCCGGTACCTGGCTCCTTGCGGCCGGGCACGTCCGCCACCTGGATCTCGCCGATAAACGGGAGCGCCTGACGGCAGAGTTCGATGAGGTTCCCCTCTCCGATTTGCGCGTGATAGAGATCGAGATTGAGCTTTAGCGACGGACGGTTGATCGCCGACACCAGAGCGATCGTATCGGCGGCCTTGGCGAAGGGAGTGTTCGGATGATCGACCGCTTCGTTGAGGTTTTCGAGAACGAAGGTCACGCCTTCTTCCTCGCCAAGATCCGCGATACGGTAAAGGGTTTCTCGGGCCTTTAGCCACATTGCGCCGGTGACACCTTCCGACTTGACCACAGGCAGCCCCTGGCCGTCGAGACCCGTCCCGTGCAGATTGAGCCGGGGGCAACCAAGTTCCTTCGCGACGGGGATGGACAGGCGTGCCGTCCGGATGAGCTCATCGGCACCCTCATCGTCTGCAAGCGTGCCGGTGATGTATCCCGTCATCGACGAGAACGTTGCGCCGGACTTGGCGAGAGCGGGAATGTCATGCCTGGTCCAGTCCCAGATCTCGGCGACGAAGCCAAGTTCCGTAATCCGCTTCAGCCGCTCCGTGACCGGCAAAGAGCGAAACACCATTTCCGCGCAGACTGCCAGTTCGAAGGGCTTCGAATGTGCGTGTTCTTCCGTCATCATTACAATCCTGTTTCGTGGTTCAGATGGTGCCGCCGAGCTCGTCGGAGAGCGCCTGCAACTCCTTGCCGCCGGCCATCATGTTTTGAAGCTCGTCGATGGAAATCTCGCTCTTGGCATAGGTGCCCAGCGTTTTGCCGCGATTGAGGATGGTAAAGCGATTACCGACGGCAAAAGCGTGGCGCACATTGTGCGTGATGAAGATAACCCCGAGTCCCTTCTGCCGTACGTGGTTGATGTATTTGAGAACCATGGACGTCTGCGCCACACCCAGCGCCGATGTCGGCTCGTCGAGGATCAGCACCTTCGCCCCGAAATAGACAGCGCGCGCGATCGCCACGCATTGCCGTTCGCCGCCGGACAGGGTGCCGACCGCCTGGTTAGGATCCCGCACATCGATCCCTATCTTGTGCATCTCCTCCCGGGTCACGGCATCACAATGCTTGAAGTCGATGTAACGGAAGGGGAAAATACCCTTGCGCGGCTCGCGCCCCATGAAGAAGTTGCGCGTCACGGACATGAGCGGGATCATCGCCAGATCCTGGTAGACGGTGGCGATGCCTGCATCGAGCGCGTCGCGCGGGCTGGAAAACGCGACCGGCTTTCCATCGACGAGCAGTTCGCCACCGGAAGGCTTGACCACGCCGGACAATGTTTTGATCAGTGTCGACTTGCCAGCACCATTATCACCGAGAAGGCAGAGAACTTCGCCCTGAAGCACCTTCATCGAGATTCCCGATAGCGCGATCACCGAGCCATAGTGCTTCACGATGTCCTTGGCCTCAATAATCGGGGGTGTGGAATGGGATTTCATGTCGGCCATTCTCAGCGCTCCCCTGTTACCTTGCGGCGAATGAAGTTGTTGAAGAGGACGGCTAGCAGCAGCATGGTGCCGAGAAACACCTGAAACCAGTCGGAATCGAACTTGGTGTAGGTCAGGCCAATTGAGACGAGGCCGAAGATAATCGCGCCGAAAAATGCGCCGATGGCCGAGCCGTAACCACCCGTCAGGAGGCTGCCGCCGATGACAGCTGCGATGATGGCTTCGAATTCCTTCTGGAAGCCACGTCGTGCATCCGTCGATCCGGCATCAAGCACCGTTATGATGGCGACGAGGGCAGCGGCGCATGCTGTCAAGGCAAATAACCCGGTCTTGACGCGGTCGACCGGCACACCCGAGTTTCGGGCGGCATTGGCATCGCCGCCGACAGCGAAAATCCAGTTTCCGACACGGGTGCGCAGGAGAACCCACGTCGCGATACCGGCAAGACCGACGAACCAGACCACGGAGACCGGCACGCCTGCGACCTTCGGTACGCCGTTGTCGAATTTCTCAATCAGGTCATTTTCCGCAAGCCAGGCAAAAAAGCCCCGGAAGGCGAGGCCTGAAAACAGGCTGGCAATGGAGCTGTCTCCAACGGCTTCGTTTATGCCGCGAAGCTGCGTCGATCCGCCGGTCGCCCATTTGAGACCGACAAGTGTCAATCCGCGCAGGATGAACAGGAAAGCCAGGGTGACGATGAATGAGGGAAGCCGTGTGCGGATGACGATCTGACCGTTCACCGCGCCAAGCAGCGCTGCGAAAAGCAGGGTAAGCAGGATCGCGATCCAGAGTGGCTGGCCAAAATTGACCAAAAGCCCACCGAAAATCAGACCAGCGAAGGCGACCATCGAGCCGATGGAGAGATCGAACTCTCCGCCAATCATCAGCATCGACGCTGCAATGGCAAGGATGCCCAGCTGGGACGCTGGCGCCAGGATCGTCATCACGCCCGATAAGGAGAACATCGACCGGTCAGCGGTGAAGAAGAAAAAGATGACCACCATCAACAGGCCCGCAACAGCGCCCAGTTCAGGGCGTCGCATCAGGCTTGTCAGCAAGCTGGTCTTCTTGATGCGTTCGTCGGATCTCATCGGTGTGACTGGCATTTTGTTAGTTTCAGTCATGGTTCCTCCCGTGGGCGTCGTACCGCCACAGCCATGCAGGACAATGCGAAAGGGTGGCCGGCAGCTCCTCCGGTTGGCGGGGCTGTCGGCATGCCAACGCGACTGGGGTGGATCAGCGGATGCCCTTCGCCGACAGCTCGACGACCTGAGCCGCCTTGTCCTTGGTGATCAGGTTCGGACCCGATGGAACGTTGCCGCCAGGGATGAGGCTGTATTTGGTGTTGTTGGCCAGAAAAACGGTCGGCAAGTAGCCCTGCAGGAACTGCTGCTGGTCAATCGCGAAGGCAGCCTGGCCGGAAGCCACCGCTTTCAGGAAGTCGGCAGAAAGATCGAAGGTCGCCACATTAATTTTGCCGGTCTTGCCCGCGTCCTTGACGGCGGCAAGTGCAGGTTCGCCAGCCGTACTTGCACCCAGCGCCATGATGGTATCGATGGCATCGTTGGCACTCAGTGAAGCTTTGACCTTGGCGCGAACTTCGGCCGGATCGTTAGACACAGGAAGCACGGTAACAGTGCCGCCGAAGCCATCCGAGAAGCCCTTGCAACGCAGGTCGAGCGAGACGTTGCCCACTTCCTGGTTTATGCAGATGCCGGTTTTGCCGCCCATCTGGTTCAGCTTTTCTCCGGCGGCCTTACCTGCGCCGTACTCGTCCTGGCCGACATGCAGCAAAGCGCCAAGCTTTTTGGAAACATCGGACCCGGAGTTGATGGAAATCACCGGAATTCCTGCAGCGACGGCCTTTTCGATCGATGGGCCGAGCGCCGATGCGTCGGGGATCGAGACGATCAGTCCGTCCGGCTTCTGGTTGACTGCAGCGTCGATCAGCTGGCTCATGGCCACCATGTCGAACGTTTCCGGTGCGCGGTAATCGACCTGAACGTCGGCATCCTTGGCACCGGCTGTCACACCATTCTTGACGACAGACCAGAAAGGGTCATTCGCTTGGCCATGCGTCACGGCGATGATCTTGATATCCCTCGCGGACGCCATGCTCCCGGCACCCGCAACAGCTCCGACGACCGAAACGCCAAGCGCAAGCTTCATGATAAGCGATTTCATGTTCGTTCCTCCCAACAGGCGCGGCTAAGCCGGCGCCCTTCCTCTGTTTCGACGTGGACCTCCCCCGTCGTCTCCCATTGCTAACGGAAGAATTTTTGCTACCGGTAGCAATAATGAAATTAATACCAATTGGCTTCATTATGTCAACTCGATAGTTCCATTTTTTTCTAAAACAGAATATCCATTCCACACGACGGTCCAAGGTGAGATAATGACTAAGCGAGCAACAGCTGAAGATGTGGCACGATCTGCGGGTGTATCGAAGTGGACAGTTATCCGCGCATTCACACCGGGAGCGTCGATCGCCGAGAAAAGTCGAGCGAAGGTTCTGAAGGCTGCGGAAGACCTCAACTATCGGCCGAACTTGCTGGCACGCAGCCTGGCGACAAACCTGACGCACCAAGTCGCGATCATGGTTGATGACTTTAAGAACCCACACAAACTGCCAGTTCTCGAGATTTTGACTTGGCAACTTCAATCAGAAGGCTTGCTGGCGGTCCTTATCAACATCAATGAACGTTTCGACCACGTGCAGGCGCTATTGGATGCGGGTCAGCGTCAAGTCGACGCTATCATCTTGTTCGGTACGGCGTTCCGCCCGGAGATGCTGGAGGATGACCGCTTGCAGGGCGGGGCGCCGCTTTACGTTTTGGCCCGTGATAGCCAAATACTGGATGTCCCTGCAATCACTTGCGACACGCCGCGGGCGATGCGAGAACTATGCGAGTATTTTCATTCTAAAGGATACCGGCGTCCTGCTTTTCTGTCCGGTCCCAAAACCCTTTCCACTGCGTTAGGCCGACGCCGCGCGTTCAACGCTTTCTGGGAAGCCCATGACTCTGAGCCTGCGCTTGATCTTTCGGCATCGTCCTACAGTTCAGAGGACGGATTTGGGGCAGCAAGGGTGTTTTTTCAAGTGACGCCACGCGAGCAATGGCCGGATCTTCTTATGTGTGAAAACGATGCTCTTGCCTTTGGCGCGATCGATTACGTTCGTAGCACCCTAAAACTCCGTATTCCGGCTGATATTGCGATTGCCGGTTTCGATAACACGCCTCTCTCCGCCTCCCCTGCCTATGACCTAACGACATACGAGCAGCCCGCTAACGAAATGGTGGCGGCAATTCTATCTATGATACTGGGCAGAGAGTCGCGAGAAAGCAAAGCTTTTAAAGGAAAACTTGTCGCTCGATCATCGGCGTAATAATTGGCAAACGTGGCGCGTCGGATGCTGCCGATCACAAGGAACACGTGAAACCGAGCTGTCTAAAATAAATAGGCCTGCAGTGTCCGCTGCCACGGCCAGCGGTGTCCGGCGTGCTACTCGGTCGCAGTCTGACGCATGTCGCGCCGCATGAAGGCCCAGTCGATAAGTTCTGCCATTGATGGACCCGAGTTACCGAACTGTTCTGCTTGCTGACTTGAATCGCACCGGGCTTGCCGGAGGGCATTGGGTTTAAGTTATACGGCCATGCTGGCTCGTTCAGCATTGCGTAATATCGCTCCTCGGCAAGCCCCAACCCATTGACCTTGATGGAACCTAATTGCTGGCCAATCGTTCTGTTCCAGCGAAAAGGGCCACGTCGCCATGTTTTCTCGAGGCCCAGGAAAACGAGGAGACGATCATGGTGAGCGGTCAACTGAAAGCACTGCTGGGTGTACTTGCCGTTGCTGGCTATCAGAACAGAGAGAAAATCGCGGAACTTCTGCGGGGATTGAACACGCAGCAGACTGCAGGAGCTAACCAGGGCGGAGAAGCGAGCTCGCCCCAGACAAGCGGTGACGACTTGCTCGGCAAACTTGGTGGCGGCAGGGACTCCGGCGGAATCGGATCCATTTTTGGCGGTCTGACCTCCGGAGGAATTTTAAGCGGCGGTCTGAGCGACCTTCTCAAGACCTTCCAACAGAACGGCTTCGGGCAGAAGGCCGAATCCTGGGTGAAGCCGGGTGAGAATGACGACATCAACGGCAACGAACTATCAGAGGCGATCGGGCCGGAGGTTCTCGACGAACTGGCCGCAAAGACGGGTCTGTCGCGTGAAGAGATACTGGCGCGTCTCAGCAAGGATTTACCACGAGCGGTCGATGAACTGACACCAGATGGGACCGTACCCTCTGAAGATCAGGCTCTTAAGAACTGACCAACTCCCCTGCTCGGACAAATGCCGCAAGCGCGCTGTTCAGAATGGCGTCCCTTGCGGCTGCAGCTCGCCTCGTTCGAGTCAGTACAGATTTATTTTTCCCACTCAGCCATCGTTGTTCCTGTCGACGGAACGCTTCTGGACATCTTTGCGAGTGGAAGCCCCTGGGCGCAATACTGACTTCGATCTTCAAAACACGACCGCCTTTGCAACCAATCTCGATACGTATGGACGTACCGACCTCTCAGCGGCCTTGTCCGCCGAACCGGAGCGCTCCGTAAATCTGCTGAGGTTTGATATCGTGTCGACGGGCTACGTCTGCAATCTTGACACCTTCTACAGCAGCCTCTTCCAATATCAACAGCTTCTCGTCGTCGGACCGATCACGCCGACGCTTGACGCGCGTCAAAATTTCCGCGCAATCCCGATTCATCTAAGATGACATATCTAGTAGTGAAATTAGTAACTTAACTTCAAACGTTCGTCTAAAATCTCAAAGGTAGACTTACCACACGCTCGTTTCCAATCGCGCAGCTAGTGCAGCCATTCGCAACAGTAAGCAAGGACGGGCTCGGCAAATCCTTTCAGTCTGTAACGATCGCCATGCACGAGGGCATCAGCGCCGCCATATTCCTTGAAGGTCTTGTCCGATATCAGGATTTGATCGCTCTGGGCCGCCGCACAAAGCCTTGCTGCCATTTGCACGGTTGTGCCGAAGAAATCATTGCTGTCTTCAATTGGTTCACCGCAATCCAGCCCAATGCGGATGTGAAGGGGCTCGCCTTTGTCGCTGTTGTAGCGATGGAACTCGCGTTGGATATCAATGGCGCAGTCCACGGCAAATGGTATTGAAGAGAACACCGCCATTATGCCATCACCGGTGTGCTTGACCTCCCGTCCCGACCGTCGCCCTAGACAACCACGAACGAGAGCGTCATGCGCTCTGACGAGTTCAGCCGCCATACGATCGCCAAGGCGGGACGTCATTTCGGTTGAACCAACGATATCCGTGAACAGGATCGCACGGTGACCGGCGTCCATATCTTTCGATGCAGCTGCAACTACCACTGGATCCTGTATTCGCCCAAGAAATGCTTCTACGGCCGACAGCGCGACTTCCACAACTTCACTTGCGACAAATCCGTGGGCTTCCCGATGCACGCACTGCGCGGTTGCGGCGTCCGGAGCATCGATAAGGCAAAACGCAGTGCCGCGTCTCTCATCAAACCAGTAGGTCAAAAACCTGACGCCGTATCGATCCTGGATGTTGAGATCTCTAACGTGTGCCGCGGCAATATCCGCAGCTGAAACTCCGGCAAGCTCGTGCCGGTCCATGAAGATAGGCATTCGTTTCCTCCCAAGAGTATATCGTTGCCTCATCTGCCAACCAGTTTACGACTTCCCCGAGCTAACGTCTATCGCCCGTGTGGGTGACCCCCAACAGGAACCGAGAAGCCGCAGGACGACGATGAGCGTTGCAAAAATACTACAGCCATTTCGGGAGATATGCATTTTAATGATCGCTCATATAAGCCTCATGTAAGGGAGTTCAAACACAATGAAGAAGATCGTTACGACAATCGCTTTTGTGCTTGCAGCATCCGGCGCAATGGCTGCCGATGCCGTGTCAGAAGTTCCTGCCGCGCCTGCAGCGGAAGCTGCGCCGCTGTTCAGCTGGACAGGCTTCACGGTTGGTGTTCAGGGCGGATACGGATGGAACAATAATGATGTATCCGTTGTCGGCATTCCTGGCGAAACCTCTGCAGATTTCAATGGTGGCCTTCTTGGCGGCTTCGTCGGCTACAACTACGACCTTGGCAACAACTGGGTCGTCGGTATCGAAGCCGACTTCGACAAAAACTGGGGCGATGACTCCGCCACCATTCTCGGCACAGACTTCGACTATGGATTCGACTGGCAGGGTTCGGTCCGCGGGCGTGTCGGCTACGCCTTTGATCGCGCCCTTCTCTACGGCACAGCCGGATGGGCCTACGCCCGTGGCTATGCAGAGGTACCTGGAATCGTGGATGAGAAGGAAACCTTCAACGGCTACACTGTGGGCGTTGGGCTTGATTACGCATTCACGGATATGATGTTCGGCCGGATCGAATACCGATACACCGACTTTGGTGACAAGGACTTCAATTTCGGCGGCGCGGCGATCAACGCAGATGTCGATCAGCACGCAATCCGCGTCGGTCTTGGCATAAAATTCTAAGTCGTCTCTGGTACAAAACGGGTAAACCCGGCCATCAGGCCGGGTTTTCTTTTATCTGATCCCGCAGCACGGTCTGCGCTTTTGAATGAATTGCCTGGATCTGAACGACACAAGCGTCACTTTTCCGGTGACGGCCTCCAGTGTGCCTATGCGCCACATACCTGCAGAAGCCTTCCCGCAGCGTTTTCGGAATAAAAGCGGTCAAATCCGGTCTAGACTTCAACGCAACCAGGATAATCTTCCCAATCGCCTGAACCCGTCAGCACCATGGCTGCCTCTTTCCAGTCCATGTCCGGGCCAGACCTTCGGATACAAGAATGTCGCCAAGCGACCGGCCGTCCCGCATAAGGATTCTGAGCTTGCGCCCGTACTTGTCTTCATCGCGCCCAGGCCAGGAGACCGTCTCGAAGGGACCGGCATTGACCAGTTCCAACAGCCTTATCATTGCACGATCCCCAAGCACCTTTTCAGAGGCACAACTGGGCTGGCCAATTTCCGGCGCATCAATATCAGCAATACGGAGCTTAATGCCGTTAGTCCATAAGGTGTCGCCATCAACGATGCAGTTGACACGAACACTCCCCCTGCATTGCCGGAAGGTCACGGTCTGCGAACGCGCTGACAGAGAGGCTTCTTCTGCCGCCCGATATGATGGAATATCGCTCCCTTTCGGCCGTGAACCTTGCTCACCAGCCCCGCTGTCGCTCATGAAATAAGTTGCACTGGCCCCGACGAGGAAGCTGGCCACCATGCCGAGGACAACACGCCTGGCAAATGACCAACCTGAAACGGGTCGCGCCATGTGGCGCGATCTGAATTGCACAACCTTGGCCATAACATCCTTCGCTCCCGATAATAGACAGAATAGCCGCGGACAGTATCGGTCCGGATAACGCGATTGATGCAATTTTAGGAATGGATAAGTCTGGCTTCCAGCGAATTAGCCGCACTTGACGACTGCGATGCAGTCCAGCGCGATCCAGATTATGAACCGGTTGAGACAATTTCAGTTGCAATGACTGGACTCCTATCGCCGGGCGTGTTTTTTTGCCTGAAATCCACGAGGACATCCGCATGAAAACATCTATTGCCCTGCTCGCATTCGTCACTTTCTCGAGCCCGGTCTTCGCGGCATCCTGCGAGAAAAATTTCACCGTTTCTGGCGTACCGATGGTGACGGCAGTATCCTATAAGTCCTGGCAGGAATTGCCGAAGGCAAAGGCGTCTGACGTCCTTCGAAAGCTAGCCCAGGCCGTTGCAGCAGAAGGTTTCTCCGGCATTCAGGTCAACAAGGCCCTGTCCTCAATCGACGCTCACCAGGAAACAACCGGTAGCGGAAGAATTCAGACGCTGCGTGTTGTTGCCCGCCAGAAGGCTGCCGGCGTCCGGATCGACGTCATGTTCAACATTCAGGCCGGACAGGTCACAGACAAAAACATCGTCCGAAAAGGTATCTGCGACATCATCAGCGGCGTCTGACGCAATGTCGTACGATCAAAGTTCTGGAGATATCAGCGGCACGGTCGGGAAACAGGACCGATGTCCCGTGTCAAGAGCGGAAGGTTTCGAACCCCTGCGTGGCTACCGATAAAAAAGTCGGGTAAAACTCCTGTTCAAAAGCCACCGGCGCAACGGTACCGGGTGAATACCTTCCCCGTCAAAAACAACGCAGAGCGCGGGAAAGAAGTAATTTTAGTCCCGCCTCGTCCACAAATACGTCCAGGCCTTCTATTCGTTCATACCGAACGGCAAGCTCAGAATAGATGACATCGTTGATGAACAATGAACCTGAAACGCTTACGCTTTCGAGCTGCTCAATCGACCAGTCGGCCCACATCTGGTCATTTGTTACCAGGTCAAGCAGGACATTTGTATCGACGAGCGTCACTTGTCACCGCGCGTAAGCGCCATGATAGCATCGGTATCCAGACCTTCTCCGGCATGTCCCCGAAGTTTGGCAAAGCGCGTCGGTGGCTGTTTTTTGTCGGCTCTGACAAGGACGATCCGGCCGTCCGGAGCGCGAACAAAGTCGAGGGAACTCCCAGGAGCAATTCCAAGTAGTTCTCGCACAGCTTTGGGAATGGTGACCTGCCCTTTGGCAGTTACCGCCGTCGTCATCGGGCACTCCTGTAATACCAACGTCGCAGTTGGTATTAATTCCGGGAGCCGATTTCAACCGCACAGGTTGGAAAGCAGTACGTGCCGAAACAGAAGAACAGCGCGTTCGACCGACCGGCGCCTGGCCAGTCATCTATTCCAGGAGCTGCCGTTTGAGTAGAACTTCGAGCCAATCGGCGAAGATCTGCAGTCGCCGCGAAAGATGCTGTCTGTGTGGATAAAGCAATGTCATGGGCATAGGTTCCGCGCGGTGATCCGGCATGATCTCAACCAGTTCCCCCGTCTCCAGATGGACGCGAACGTCATATGCCGGGATCTGGATCAACCCGAGGCCAGCCAGACAACACGCGATGTATGCCTCTGCGCTGTTGACGGTGACACGGCCACGCATCGGCACCGCGCGAAGCGAACCGTGTTCGATCCACTCCCAGTCCTCCACCCGCCCGCTGGAAGGCGACGCATAATTGACCGCCCAATGGTGCCCGAAATCGTCGGGCGTGCGGGGAGTCCCGTGGAGCTTCAGATAGGCCGGGCTGGCGACATTAATGAGTGGCAGTCTACCGATTGGCCGCGCTATCAGGCCCGAATCGCTTAACGCGCCGACCCGCACGACACAATCAACGCTATCTTCCACCAGATTCACTGCGCGATCGGTGACCCCAAGATCGATGTCTATCTGAGGGTAGAGATCAAGGAATTCTGGAAGTGCCGGCGCGATGATCAGACGCCCGATTCGGCCCGGAACATCGATTCTAAGCCTGCCCGACGGTTGCGCCGCCGTCTGCCGAAACAGGTTTTCGGTATCCTCGACGTCGGCGATCACGCGCAGGCAGCGCTCATAGAAGGCGGTACCGTCCTGGGTGGGCGAGACCTTGCGCGTCGTGCGATGAAGCAGGCGAGCGCCCACGCGTCCCTCCAGTTCCAGAACGGCTGCAGAAACAGAGGAGCGCGGCACGCCGAGCGTGTCGGCTGCACGGGTGAAGCTCGAACATTCGACGACGCGGGTAAAAATGCGAAAAAGGTCAACGCGGTCCAAAGGTGGGAGTGTCTCCATTGTGCTGCATTTCTGACAGGTGATGTCAAAATGGTCGCCTTTATCGTGCGATCCTAGTCGATATATTCCTCCAACGAAAGCGGCCGCGATGTGGTCGCAACCGGCAAAGGAGACCCACTCATGACCGACCACAGCATCAAAGGTAAAACCGTCATCATCGCCGGCGGGGCAAAGAATCTCGGCGGACTGATCGCACGCGATCTCGCTCAGCAAGGCGCCAGGGCAATCGCAATCCATTACAACAGCCTGGCGACCAAGGCGGAAGCTGACGCGACAGTAGCTGCAGTCAAAGCGACCGGCGCCGAGGCCGTCGCCCTTCAGGCCGACCTGACGACGGCCGGCGCCATCGAGAAGCTCTTCACCGATGCGGTCGCCGCCGTCGGCAAGCCCGACATCGCCATCAACACCGTCGGCAAGGTTCTCAAGAAACCGATCGTCGAAATTTCCGAAACCGAATATGACGAAATGAGTGCGGTCAACGCGAAGACGGCCTTCTTCTTCATCAAAGAAGCAGGCAAGCATCTTAACGACAATGGCAAGCTGGTGACGCTCGTCACCTCACTGCTTGGTGCCTTCACGCCCTTCTATTCCAGCTATGCCGGCACCAAGGCGCCAGTCGAGCATTTCACGCGCGCAGCGTCGAAGGAATTTGGCGCGCGTGGAATCTCGGTGACGGCGATCGGGCCGGGTCCGATGGACACGCCGTTCTTCTATCCGGCTGAGGGCCAGGACGCCGTCGCTTATCACAAGACCGCCGCGGCACTCTCCGGCTTCTCGAAAACGGGCCTGACTGATATCGAGGACATCGTTCCCTATATCCGCTTCATGGTCTCGGACGGCTGGTGGATGACCGGCCAGACAATCCTCGTCAACGGCGGTTACACCACGAAGTGAGGTCGATGCGACCTGTCCGTCCCGACAGGCCATCGAAGACCCACGCGGGCAACCGTTTGAGACATCAGGCAGCAGGCGACCATTCGATCGCATGTTGTGTCAGCCATTCGGCAGGCAATGTTTCCGAAAGCGCCTCGCGGATGATCCCTGCCAGATGCGCCGTCAAGGGGCTGGTGTCTTTTCCCGCTTGAAAAAGCGCCAGTCCCAGCGACGGCAAATCCGGCAGACCGTGAGATCGTGACTCAAGCTGCCGGATCGATCGTGGTCGCCCAATGGGCGTGCGCAAGGCGATGCCCAGTCCAGCTTCGGTGGCCGCCCAGAGTCCACCGAGGCTCGGGCTGACAAAGGCGATACGCCAGGCGAGGCCCAGCCTGTCGAGATGCTCACACGCGATGGTGCGCATAAGGCAGGGAGCCTCGAGGGCCGCAAGCGGCAGTGGCTCCCGGCCATCTGGTAGCCAGGCAGGCGCACGGTCTGCCGCACCCAGCCAGCACAGCGGTACGGTGGCGATCCGCTCGGTGGTGCCGGATGTCGAGCCATCGTCCCAGGCAAGCGCCAGATCGAGATGACCCGAGGCGATCCTGTCCTTAAGTTCGGAGTTGCGGGCGATCCGTCCTTCGATCCTGACTTTGGGATGGGCACGCGCAAAGCGGCCGAGCACCTGCGGCAGAACGGTTTCGCCAAAATCTTCCTGAAGTCCGAACCTGATCCAGCCCTCGAGTTCCACACCCCGTACGGCGCTCATCGCCTCGTCGTTGAGATCGAGCAGCCGCCGTGCGTAGGACAGAAGCACTTCCCCGCTATCAGTCAGCGTCAGGCCGCGTCCCGACTTGCGTACCAATGTCACGCCAGCCTGCTCTTCAAGCTTCTTCAGTTGTGCACTGATGGCCGAGGTAGACCGGCCGAGCCGGTCGGCAGCCCGGGCAAAAGACCCTGCCTCCATGCCGGCGGCGAAGCTACGAAGGGCATCCATGTCCAGGTTGGTAACACGCATCGAAATCATCCCGCATAACAGGATCATCAGTCCTGAATAATTTGATTTTCAGGACTATTGTGGTATCGGATAATGCGCATGTCAATCACCTTACGGAGACTGCCATGCCCTTCACCCGAGTATCCATGCTGGCGGGAAAATCCTCCCAGTACATTTCCGCTGTTTCCAACAGTCTCGACCGCGCCCTTGTCGAATGCTTCGAAGTGCCGGAAAATGACCGTTTCGTGGTGTTCCACGCCCATCAGCCCGGAGAGCTTGTATTCGACCGCACGTATCGGGGCGGTCCGCGTTCGGATGATTTTATGCTCTTTCACATCACCACTGGAAAGAACCGGTCTGCGGAAATCAAGGCACGATTTTTTCGGCGTCTGGTCGACAATCTGGCCAAAGCACCGGGGGTCAGGCCAGAGGATGTGATGGTCGTAATCGCCAACTCGACATTCGAGGATTGGTCTTTCGCTTCAGGCACCTCAGCCGCCATGCCGTCACAGGAGGATGACCGATGAGCAATCTACCCGAGATGAACACCGCCTGTTCGCCAGCAATGGTTATCGTGCGTGACGGCGTTGGAATAGCGCCCGCGCCGGAGGGTATCGCAAGCGGGCCGTTCCGCGTGCAGATGCTACTTTCAAGCAAGACAGAGGGCGAGATGACGGCGATGCGCGCCTTCGTCAACGCCGGTGTCATCACCCGTTGGCACAGCCACCCGCGTGGTCAGCTCCTGTTCGTGCTGGACGGCGTTGGTCTCGTTCAACGCGACGGCGGCGATGTCATCGAAGTCTGTGCGGGCGACTGCGTCTGGTTTGCCCCAGGCGAGCGCCACTGGCACGGTGCAGGCCCTGCCCGCCCTTTCGGTTATATCAGCGTACAGCCGGTGAAGGACGGAACCGCCGTGCACTGGATGGAAGCGGTCGCGCCCAAGGAGCAATGTTCATGATCGCGATGCAATACAGCTTCATCCTGCCGGCTGACTACGACATGGCGGTCATCGACCGGCGCATCCGTGACAAAGGACCGTTGCTCGACGGTTTTCCACATTTGCGGTTCAAGGCCTATCTCTCTGCCCGCAAGCACGACAGCGGCTTCATAAGCGCGGACAACCTGTACGCGCCGTTCTACCTCTGGGACCAGCCGGAAGGGCTCGACGCGTTTCTGACCGGGCCTGGCTTTGTCGCAGTATCGCGGGATTTCGGATGGCCGAGGGTGCGGACATGGGTGGCCTGGCACGCTGAACTCGGGGCAGAGCTTCGCGAAGCGCGGTTCGCGACCCGCGAGATCATACCAATCCCCCCTCATTCCGATCTGGCGTCCTTGCGAGCCGAGGCCGTCGCTGACGCACAAATGGCGGTCCGCTGTGGCGCACTCGCAGCCATTTCGGCTTTCGATCCGACGGGCTGGACGCTGGTGAAATTCCGGCTGTGGCATCTCCTGCCGGAAGGGCAACTGCCAGGGTCCCGAGACATCCAGACCTATAAGGTAGGGCATATTTCCTTGCCCTGAGGCGAAGTCGAAGCCTGCATGACGCGGGTAGTATTACACCCTCCGGCACAGCGGCATTGGAGAGTGAAGCAGCAATCCCGAGCCTTCATGGTCAAAAAAAAACGCCTTGACTTAGAGTGCACTCCAACCCGTATCTGTTTTTGCGTCGTGACGAGAACAGGTGCTCATGAAGATCGGTGAACTGGCGAAGCGTTCCGGATTGTCGGCCCATACCATCCGCTATTACGAGCGGATCGGGCTGCTTCCCTATGCGGACAGGGACCGATCGAGCCAACGGGACTACGACGCGTCGATCCTGATCTGGATCGAATTCCTCGGTCGTCTGCGAACGACCGGGATGCCGATCCGGGACATGCTGCAGTATGCAGCTTTGCGGGAGCGCGGCGTCGGCACGGAGATGGAGCGACGCGAAATGCTGGAACAGCATCGCGAGCGCGTCCGTGCCCATGTGGTCGAACTGCAAGCCTCTCTTCTCGTCCTCGATACCAAGATCGCCGGCTATGCCGGCCAGGAACAGAGGATGAAGGACTATGACGCAACACTACCAGAGCGTCGGCGAAAGCCGGCTGGAACGCGGACGACGCGCACTCGCTGAAATCGACGGCCAGGCGGGAGAGAAGGTTGTCGCATCGCTGGCGGACATCGCACCGGACTTTGCCACCTATCTGATCGAGTTTCCGTTCGGCGACATCTACAACCGCCCCGGCCTCGACCTGCGCGCCCGCGAGATTGCCACTATTGCCGCCCTGACCGCCATGGGCAACGCGGCCCCGCAATTGAAGGTGCACATCGAGGCTGGCCTGAATGTCGGGTTATCTCGCGACGAAATCATCGAAATCATCATGCAGATGGCCATCTATGCCGGTTTTCCTGCCGCGCTCAACGGCCTGTTTGCCGCAAAAGAAGTCTTTGCGCCCAGGTCCACGACAAAGCAGGAGCGCGCAGCATGATGAGCCTCCTCCATTCCATCGTCATTGGGGGAGCTGTTGTCCTCACGACGGCTTCTGCTGTCCCTCTCATGGCCCCGACGGTAGTCCGCGCCAATCCGCCCACGCCGGACAAACTCTGGGACGGCTTCAGTTCACCCGTCGGCATGGCCTTCGATGCGGCGGGCCATCTCTATGTCGCAGAATGGGGCGCCGGCCGCGTCTTGCGGATCGCGCCGGACGGCACCCGCGCAGTCTTCGCGGACGGGCTTGCCGGCCCCTCGGGTCTCGCAATCGGGCCGGATGGCGCGATCTATGTCGCGTCCTATTCCCGCGGCGAAATCTATCGATTCACCCCCGAGGGCGCGCGCAGTCTGCATGTGACGGGGCTGGCAACGCCTGCCGGCATCGGTTTCGACCGCACCGGCAGGCTGCTGATCGCCAACCGCCGCACGAACGAGATCCTCAGCCTGACCGACAACGGACGGCCCACACCTGTCATCGACAGCCTGCAAACACCTGTGGGCGCGGTGCAGACGCCGGACGGCGGCTACGTCGTTTCCAACATCGGCGGCGGTGTCACGATCGTTCGGCCCGATGGCGCGCGCGTCGAAGCCGGAGCCGCCTTCCGCACGCCCGGACCCGACGTCGCGATGACCCGGGACGGCCGCGTGTTCGTGGTTGATTATGGCGGCACGACAGTTCGGGAAATCCTTCCTGATGGTCGGTCCCGTACCGTGGCGGACGGTATCAAAAGCCCTGTCGGTCTGGTTCTGTCGCCAGATGGGGCATCGCTGCTGACGGCGGCGTGGAGCGACGGGACGATCTATCGGATTCCGATCCCCCAATAGGGGCCGGACCGACGGGACTACGTCAGGAGCCGGGTGCGCTAATGTGTCGGGCCGGTTAGCGCAACTCACGACCGCTGGCAGCGATCGAAGTCCGCAGACAGGGTCCGAGGCGAACCACGGCGCGCTGCGGGTGACACTGGACTTCTGCCCGGGAGCCGTTCCGTCATCCCCGGCTGCTGAGCCGGGGATAGGCCGAGCATGACGGATGGAAAATTCGACCGATCGACGGCCTTACTTCACCGAAGCGGCCGGCCAGTCCATCACCTCGGCCTTGCCACCTGCCAGACGATCCCGGCTGGCGGCAACGATGTCGTGGGGAAAGCCGAGCGGGATGGCGCTGGCTGTATCGAGGCGGGCGATCTGTTCTTCGGTCAGGCGAACATCGAGTGCTGAGAGGTTGTCGTTGAGCTGCTCCCTGGTGCGTGGACCGATGATCGGCAGTGTTGTGCCTTTGGCCAGTACCCAGGCGATGGCGATCTGACCGGCGGGAAGTCCGGTTTCCTCAGCAATCGCCAGAACCGTATCAACAGTTGCCGTCTTGCGATCGTCGCTTTCGCCATGAATAACCGCGCCAAGCCCTTGCGCCCTGCCCGTCTCACCCTTGCGATATTTTCCGGTGAGCAGACCACCGCCAAGCGGCGACCAGCTAACGGTGCCCAGACCGAAGGCATTGGCCATGGGTATAAGTTCACGCTCGACGGTGCGTTCCACGAGACTGTATTCGATCTGCAGCGCCGAAATCGGCGACCAGCCGCGCAGGTCTGCAACGGTCGCAGCGGTGGCGATGCGCCAGGCTGGGAAGTCCGACAGTCCAGAATAGAGGATCTTGCCGGAACGAGCGAGGTCATCAAGGCCACGGACGATTTCGTCGATCGGGGTGACGCCATCCGGCATATGCACCCAGAGAAGATCGATGTGATCGGTGTTCAGGCGCTTCAGGCTGGCTTCCACAGACTGAATCATGGTCTTTCGGCTGTTGCCAGTGTTCTGCAGACCGCTGGTCGGCGCATCACCCAGCGAGAATTTTGTAGCGAGCACGATATCATCCCGTTCGCTGGCGATAAACTCGCCGGTCAGCGTTTCCGACTGGCCGAACTGATACTGGTCGGCCGTATCGATAAAATTGCCGCCAGCGGCGCGGTAACCGTCGAAGATCTGCTTTGCAGTCTCCCGGTCTGCGCCATAGCCCCAACCCGTGCCGAAATTGCCAGTGCCCAGCGCCAGCGACGATACGCGAAGGCCTGTGCGGCCGAAAACCCTATAACGCATGCTCATGTGCTTCATCCTCTAAAAAGGCGGTTCCGCCAGGTTTATTAACTTGAATGACGATCGTCATGTATTGCATTTAAATTACGATCGTCATATATTTTGTCAAGGGCATTTTCAAAAAAGGAGTTGCGGATGCGTCCAACCAGAAAACAGGCAAAGGATAATCGGCAGCGGATTCTCGATACGGCGGCAAAGCTGTTTCGCGAGAATGGCATCCATGCTGTCGGTGTCGATGCCATCATGAAAGGGGCCGGCCTCACCCATGGTGGCTTTTACGGTCACTTCAAATCCAAGAGCAAACTTGCAGAGCAGGCGCTGGCCCATGCGATGCAGACCATGCTGGAGGCCGACGCCCTCAATGGTTCGTTGGACGATTTCGCGAAATCCTATCTTTCACCGGAGCATCGCGCCGCCGCCGGCGCGGGATGTACCGTGGCCGCTCTTGGTCCGGAGCTCGCGAGGCTGCCGGAGGCGGAGCGGGGGCCGGTGACAGACCATATCCGCGGATTGATCGCCCATATGGAGAACTGGCAGACGGACAGTAGTTCCAGACCTGACCGCGCCCGAGCGATCGCGGATGTCGCAAGCTTCGTCGGCGCTCTGGTCATGTCCCGGGCGGTGAACGATCCCGCCTTGTCCGACGAGATTCTGAAGAGCGTGCGTGACCGGGTGACCGGAAAGGCCCGGGACGAACATGTCGCAAATTACCAATGAGGCAAAGCAAGTCTATTTGAGGGTTGATTTTTCAGCTTTGCTGATCTTTGAAGTCCGAAGATAACGCCACTTGCCGCAGATATCATCGATCCGTACCGAACCACAATGCGGGCGCGAACTCGCGCAGCCGCTTCTCGATCATAGGTACATATCCGTGCCCGCGCGCTGCCCGCCGTAGTGATTTTCCAGGCGTACCCACGCGCTTTTCCCCGCACTTCTCTCTGGGATCGGCGCTTAATCCCGGTGAAACCTGTTTGTCTCGACGCATGCCCTTCATGTCCTCGCGGCGGAACCAGATGGCACGTCCGCATCTGAGCGGTGCGTTTCCCTGGGTGAAGACGATCTGTTTGTTGGCCCGCATGCACAGAACTTCGTGTGGCTGGATGAGCAGCCGGGCTCGTTACCCTTGATGCGACGCGCTGTCTCGATCGACGCGCCCAGCAGCAGCGCTCGCTTCTCGTAACGAAGCCCTGCTTTGACGATCAGGGCGCCGAGTTCGATCTTTTCACGCATGTCCTTCTTGTGGGCGTCGGATGTCGCCATGCGCTCAAGCCTCGCCAGCGCTGCCCGCGCCGGCAGCGGGTGTGTCCGGCGTGGTCTGCGCCTGTTTGCTTTTGTCGCGGACGTCCTTTTCCACTCCGATCGTAGCGTCCTGCCCTCCGCGACGCCGTCTGACCACGTCCTCAAAGGCAGACTGCAGTCCCCCTTCCCCGATTTCAATCTCTCCGGCAGATGGCGTTGTTCATCGAAATTGTGACGAAGACTGGGACAAAAGTGGTTCTGGTCGGCGATCTGGAACAGCTTCAGCTGATCGAAGCCGGAGCCGCCATCCGGGCGATCGTCGATCGGATCGGCTATGCCGAACTCGAGACGATCTCGTCAGCGCTAGCAATGGATGCGCGACGCGTCGTTCGATCTGGCGTGAGGCAATGTCGGCGAAGTAGTCGAAGCGCCTCAGATGCTTTTTCATTCTGCAATCTACATTAAAGCGCTCGGCGCGGCCCCTGAACCGGCCGAGCTGCAGCGCTATCAGGACCGGAGGTTTTCGCGCATCCACTCTTCAGCAGTCATGACATTGATGCCATTTCGCTCGTTGAAGCTGTCGCGCTTTGGCCATGCCACCCCTTTGCCTTCAGCAAAGACCGCCAGATATTTCTTGATGTGATTGTCGGGGTCCTGTGCAAGTTCTGACTTGAGCTGCGGAACCGTCCATTCCGTTTTTGTAAATGGACGCCCAAGCACCCGCTGAAGCTTGTCGGCAACCTCGCCATAGGTCACCGTGTCACCAGCAAGGTAGACGATCTCGTTGCGGATCGTCGGTTGAGCAAAGACTACCTCTGCCGTCAAGGCACCGATATCGTCAGGAGTCGATGGTCGTTGGGTGTCATCCATACGTTGGGTGTGTACGGCAGACTACGCCATGCCGATATTGGCCGTAGAATGCACGGCGTTACCCAGAGGATGCTGACACGCACCCTCCGCCAGCTTGAGAGAGATGGGTTGCTGACGCGCTACGATCTTTCGGAGATGCCGCCACGCGTGGAATACGAGCTTACCGAGCTGGGAATGGGCCTTTTAATCCGCATGATCCCGCTTTGGACATGGGTGGTTGAAAATTCGGACCAGTTTCGAAATTCGCGTGATGATTCCGATTCCCGACCGCATGAGAAGCCGTCGTGGCAGACAATTTGAGAGGTGTAATGCCGGCTCCCTTTACTTCGCTCCCTGATTTCCCGTTTGCGCGGGCTCAAGCGCTCATGCGCTCTTCAATAACCCGCCAGTTGACCAGTTTGTCGAGTACCGAACGGATATGCTCTGCCTTGCGATTTTCATAATCGACGTAATATGCGTGTTCCCAGATATCGATACCGAGATAAGCGGGGCGGCCGACAGCGACTGGGTTGTTACCATCCTCGTATCCGATGAGCGCAAGCTTGTTATCCTCGTCGCGCGTAAGCCAGACCCAGCCTGTACCAAATACCGTATCGGAAACATCGACTGCGCGCTTGATGAAGCCATCATAATCGCCGAAAGTCTCGTTTATCCGGTCGCCAAGATCACCCTCCGGCCGGTTCGGCCCGCCCGGAACGAATTGATCCCAATAGGCGACGTGGTTCCAGGCCTGGGCGGCGTTGTTGAAAATTTTTATATCTTCCGCCGCTTCAGATTTGGCGGTCTCTTTGACGATCTCGACTAACTCCATGTCGGCGTAACGGGTGCTGGCGGCCAGTGTATTGAGCTTGTCATAATAGGCTTTATGGTGCTTTCCGTAATGCAAACTTACCGTTTTCTCCGAAATGACGGGCGCCAGATCTGCCTGCGCGAACGGAAGGGCTGGCTGCGTCAACGGCAGAGCGGCATGTGCGACATGCGGACGGGGAAAGACCGTTGCGGCGGCGGTAACAGCACCGGCTGCGAGGATGGTCCGTCTGGTGACATGCATGATTTTCTCCTTTGAATGACGGGTTCGTGGATTAACCCACAACTTCGCCTCAGGTTTCCTCACGCTTAGTTGAAACCAGCCGTATGTGAAAAAGACCCTCCCGGTTGAGAGAGGGCCTTGCGCTCACTACCAACGATAATCGCGGCGGTCTCGCCATTCGCGCTGTTCGCGCCAGTCTCTGCGTTCACGCCATTCTCTGCGTGCTTCACGCTCGCGCCACTCCCGACGGCCGCCCCAATGATCACGCCTGCCCCAGCCGCGCTCATATCTCGGCGGTCCGTTGGGCCGGCAATATCCGCGCGGCGATAGATGAAAGCCGCGTCCGCAGGCATAGTCCACGCTATGAATGTTGGACGCCAGGGGCGTGGACAGTTGACCGACAGGCATGGCGTTCGCGCCGCTGCCGAACAGGGCACCGAGAATTATTCCAGCGCTTAGAATCATCTTACGCATTTCATCTCCCTCCTTTTGGGATGGAGGGATTTAGCGCCCTGGCCGGTGAATTGCAGCTGAATGAACCTTGGTGTTTTCGTGGCAATTTTGCCCAATTGCGGCCCAGATTCATGATGTCTCGATCCAGACCTCCTCACCAGAAGTTTGACCTGACAGGCTTTTTAGCGGGTACGCTTCGCGACGAAGGTGGCATCCTTCGGCTTGCGCCCCCGTGCGGCAGGTTTGGCAGGAACGGTCTTACCATACTCTTCCCACCAGGAGCTCAAAGCCTCCATCGTCGGCCCAAGACCACGCGCCTTTTGCGTCATCTCATATTCGACACGCGGCGGCACCTCGGCAAAAACGGTGCGCGAGACCAAGCCATCCGCTTCCAGCTCACGAAGCTGCGCCGACAACATATGCTGCGTGATGCCGGGAATAGCCTTGCGCAACTCTCCAAAGCGGTAAATCCGCTGGTGCAGCAACCACATGATTTCCAGTTTCCATTTTCCCGACAGCATCGCAAAGGCGCGGCGCATCTCGTTCTGCATCGTGAAATCATTCTCGGCCATTAGTCATATTTTCCATACTTACTGATCGAAATTCATCCTACTTGCGAAAATCCATCATACGCTACAATTTTCAATACAAGCTCTTGGCCGCCGGTGCAACGCAGCACCCGAAAAGAGCCCGGCTTTCGCCCAGTCCCGCCACAACGGTTCGACGATCAAGGATATTTCATGACCGCGATTTACATATACTGGATCAGCACGGCGCTCCTGTCGTTACTGTATCTGTCATCCGCCTTCCTGTACGTGACCAAGCCGGAATTTGTGCGAAACGCACAAGCCGACCTTGGTTATCACGCTGCAAATCTGGTGCCATTCATAATCGCGGTGAAGGTTTTCGGACCCATGGCGATCCTGACGAGGGTCAACGTGCCGCTCAGCGATCTCGCCTATGCGGGCATCTTTTATCACCTGATCCTGTCGGGACTGGCCCATCTCGGTGTGCGCAGTCTGAAAGGTGCGGCGCCCGCAGCGATCGGCCTTTTGTTTCTGGCTGCATCCTTCGCAACACAGAATGACGCACGCGACATGCCGTCGCCCTATGCGCTCGAAGCAATGACGTACCGATAAACCGGAAAATGGAGATGAACATGAAAAGACTTGAGGGCAAGGTTGCCATCGTCACTGGTGCCGGCCGCGGCATCGGCCGCGCCACAGCGAGGCTTTTTGCGGCGGAGGGCGCAAAAGTCGCGGTTCTGTCGCTCACTCCCGCCAATGTGGCGGCCGTCGTGGCCGACATCGAGGCAGCGGGCGGAACGGCGGTGGGCATTGCATCCGACGTCAGCAAGGCCGATCAGATCAAAGCCGCGGTCGATAAGGTCGCCGCAACCTGGGGCGGCATCGATATTCTGGTGAACAACGCTTTCGACCCCTCCGTGGCGCAGTCTTCTGTGCTCGATCTGTCGGTCGATCAGTTGCAGCGCAACTTCGATATGGCTCCCGTCGCCTTCCTGCGGATGATGCAGGCAGTTCATCCGTATCTCAAGGTCAGCGGAGAGGGCCGCGTCATCAATTTCGGCTCGCTGGCTGGCATTGCCGGCCTGTCGCCCTACGCCCCTTACAACATGGCGAAAGAGGCAATCCGGGCGCTGACCCGTAGCGCGGCCCGCGAATGGGGCGTCGACAAGATCACGGTCAACAACATCCTGCCAGTTGCCGATACCTGGGGCGCTGCCGAGGCCAACACGCCGGCGCCCGACAACGCGCTTGCCCGGTTCGGCTCGCCCGAAGAGGATATAGCACCCGTCGCGCTGTTCCTCGCAAGCAGGGATTCCCGGTTCATCACCGGTTACAGCCTCATGCCCGACGGCGGAATGATTATCGACGCCGCGCGTTGAGATGGCCAAAGTTGTCCGCCATCCACTGCACCAGGCGGAGGAAACAGGTTATCCGCCTGGTAAAACAGGAGCAAGGCCCCGGTCTGAAACACTCTATTCGGCGGCCATTGCAGGCACCGGCTTCAGAGGTTCAGCCATGTCTTCGTGGCCGTTTCCCGCCGTTGGCTTGATCCGGAACCATACCGCGTAGAGGGCTGGAAGGAAGAGCAGGATCATCACCGTGCCCGCCGCCGTTCCACCGATCAGCGTGTAGGCCATCGACCCCCAGAACACCGAGTGGGTCAGAGGTATGAATGCCAGGATCGCCGCGAGAGCCGTCAGGATCACAGGTCGTGTCCGCTGCACTGTCGCTTCGATCACGGCATGATAGTCATCGAGCCCTGCTGCCTGATTCTCCTTGATCTGCTCCGTCAGGATCAATGTGTTGCGCATGAGGATACCAGCCAGTCCGATCAGGCCAAGAATGGCGTTGAAGCCGAATGGCTGATTGAACAGCAGCAAGGTCGGAACCACGCCTGCGAGACCAAGCGGTGCGGTCAGCATCACCATGGTCATCGTCGACAGACTGCGAACCTGCAGAATGATGACGATCAGCATGGCGGCAATCATCAGCGGGAACACCTGAGCAAGTGCCGTATTCGCCTTCAGGGACTCCTCGATGTTGCCGCCCATTTCGATACGATATCCAACCGGAAGCGATGCGATGAGCGGCTGGAGAGCCTTCATGACCTGTTGGGAAACCTCCGGAGGCTGGCTCGTCTCGTTGATATCAGACCTGATGGTTATGACAGGAGTGCGGTCGCGACGTTTCAGGATCGGCTCCTCGAACCGGATCTCCGAGTGCCCGAGTTGATCCAGCGGAACCTGACGGCCATCCCTGCTCATCAGCGAGAAGTCGGCAAGCCGTGACGGATCGAGGCGATTTTCACCGGCACTTCGCGCAACGACAGGCACGTTGCGGATGTTGTCGCGCACCTGCGTGACGGTGATGCCGGTGAGTAGCATCTGCAATTGTTGAGCCGCCTCCGAGGGCGAAAGACCGATCAGATTGAGCCGCTCCTGGTCGGGCACAAATCGCAGAACAGGTGTGCGGTTGCCCCAATCCCTGTTGGCCTGGCGGACATCGGGAACGGTCTTCATGAGCGCCAGGGCCTGCTCGGAAATCTTGTAAAGCTCACCCTGATCAGGACCCATGATCCGGAACTCGACCGGGAACGGTGTGTAGGGACCGAACACAAGCTGAGTGACGCGCACCGATGCCTCGGGAACAAGACCCTCGGATATGGCAGCCCTCATGCGGTACTTGAGTTCTTCCCTGGCGTGGGCGTCAGGCGTGAGTACGACGACCTTGGCGAAGGCCGGATCGGGCAATTCCGGTGCCATGGCAAAGAAGAACCGGGGCGCGCCCTGCCCTATATAGGACGTGACGATACTGCTCTCGGGCTGGGTCTGCAGCCAGTCTTCGACCTTCTTGACAGCGGATGTTGTCGCTTCAATGCTCGTGCCTTCGGGCATGCGCACCTCGACCAGGACCTCTGGACGATCTGATGTCGGGAAGAACTGCTGCTTCACGCCGCCCATGCCGACAACCGAAACGGCCATGGAAATGCCGACCACAGCGCAGACCATGAACTTATGGCGGACGGCGAACTCGATGACGGAACGCAGACGACGATAGTTCGGCGTGTCATAGATGGCGTGATGACCGCCCTCGACCGGCTTGATGTTGGGCAACATCTTCACACCGAGATAGGGCGTGAAGGTAACGGCGACGATCCAGGATACGATGAGCGCAAAGCCCACGACCCAGAAGATGTTGCCGGCATATTCGCCTGCGGTCGACTTGGCAAAACCCACGGGCATCAGTCCGATGATCGTGACCAGCGTACCGGACAGCATCGGCGCTGCCGTATGGCTCCAGGCATAGGCGGCCGCCTTGATGCGGTCCATACCCTCTTCCATCTTCACCACCATCACTTCGATGGCAATGATGGCATCATCGACAAGAAGGCCAAGCGCGAGGATCAAAGCGCCAAGCGTAATGCGGTCGAAGAAACGCCCGGTCTCCAGCATGATGAGGAAGACCACCGCAAGGGTGAGTGGCACAGCAAGTGCGACAACAATGCCAACGCGCCAGCCGAGTGCCACCAGACTGACAAACAGAACCACGCCAAGCGCCATCGCGAACTTGAGCATGAACTCACCGACGGCTTCATCGATGTTGACGGCCTGGTCGCTGACCTTGGTCAGCGTCATCCCCAGCGGCAGCGTCTGTGCGATCGCTGCGGACCGGGCCTCAAGCGCCTTGCCGAGATCAAGACCGTTCCATCCAGCCTGCATCACGGCACCCAGCATGATTGTCGGCTCGCCCTCGTGGCGGATGAGGTAGGTTGCGGGATCCTGATAACCGCGACGCACCTCTGCAAGGTCGGAGAGCTTCAGGGTTCGTCCAGCAGCAACAATCGGCGTGTCGGCAATCGCCTGCACACTGTTGTAAGCTCCGTCGAAGCGGATAAAGACCTGTGGTCCTCGTGTGTCGATGGAACCCGCAGGCGTGACCGTGTTCTGTCGCTGCAACGCAGAAGCGATATCCTGCGCGGATATGCCGAGTGTCGCGAGCTTCGCATAGGAGAACTCGACAAAAATCTGCTCCGGACGCTCGCCCACGATGTTGATTTTCTTGACGCCAGGCACGTGCAGGAGATCCTGGCGGATGATTTCCGCTTGCCGAACCAGATCGCGCATCGGCATTCCCTTGGCCTTCAGGGCATAGAGGCCGAAACTCACGTCGGAATACTCATCGTTGACGAACGGTCCGATGACGCCAGGCGGGAGATTGCGGGCTTCATCCCCGAGCTTCTTGCGGGCCTGATAAAATTCTTCCGCGACGGCGCTCGCCGGCGTGTTGTCCTTGAGCGTGACCGTGAGGTAAGCGTAGCCGGGCCGCGTCGTGGTTTCGACGCGGTCGTACCAGGTCAGTTCCTGGAGGCGCTTTTCGAGCGGTTCGGCAACCAGATCCTGCATTTCCCGCGCAGTGGCACCCGGCCAGACCGAGGTGACCGTCAGGGTCTTGATGGTGAAGGATGGATCCTCCGCCCGTCCCAGCTTGACGAAGGCGTAGGCTCCAGCGGCGGCGAGAAGAACGATGAAGAACAGGGTAATGGCGCGTTCGCGAACGGCGATGGCGGAGAGATTGAAGTTCATCAGTTGTTCACCTCCTGGGTCGAGGCAATCCTGACGGCTGCGCCATCGTCGAGAAGATGCGCGCCCAGAGCAACGATCTTCTCTCCGGTTTCAATCCCCGTGACGAAGGCGGTTTCCTCACCGACCCGCCGAACCTTGATCGGGGTGAATTTCACCATGGATGGTGTGCCGTTAACAACCCACACACCCGTGCGGCTACCGTCGTCAAGAATGGCGCCGACTGGTATCGCGACCTCCGACTGGCGGTCGGCATCGAGAATTTTAATCGTCACTGTCGAGCCCAGGGGCGCGGAGGCTGCGCCTCCTTCGAGAACGTACCGGGCTTCGTAGGTCCGGGTTTGAGGATCGGCAGAATCGGATATTTGTCGCAGTCTGGCATTTCCGTTGAGCCCGCCGCTTCCATAGACACTGGCCTGCGCCTCCGATCCAACCTGAGGTCGCAGCGTCTCAGGTAACCAGACGACCGCTTCGCGTGGACCTGCCTGCGCCAGTTGTACGACCGTCTGGCCAGCAGCCACCACCTGTCCGGAATCTCCAAGGGTATTGACGACTGTTCCATCCGAGTCGGCGAGAAGAGTGGTGTAGTTTGCTGCGTTTTCAGCAACCTCCGCATCCGCCTCGGCAGCAGCAAGCTGTGCCGTGGCAGTGTCGAGCGCTGCTTTCGCCTGTTCATAACGCTGAGGAGTGGCAGCCAGCCCATTCTTCACCAGGGCCGCATAGCGCTTTTCGTCCGCCTGCGCCTGAACCAGACCTGCACGTGCTGCGGTAACGGCATTGCGTTTCGCCGTCAGCGCGAGCTGGAGATCGGTTTCATCGATACGCATCAGGGCCTGCCCCTGTCTCACCTGCTGACCGACATCGACCAGCCGCTCGACGATCTTGCCAGGAACCCGAAAGCCGAGGTTGCTCTGCACCCGCGACGCCACCGTGCCGGTGAACGAGCGTTCCGCCGTTTCAGTCTTCTTCGCCTGCGCCACCCGCACCAGCGGCGACACCGTTCGCGGATCTTTAGCCTCCGCTTCGGGTTTGGGCATTTCAGACAGCAGGAAGATGGTGGCGGCTCCAGCCGCTGCCACGAGACCTACGGAAGTCAGTACATGTTTGCGTTTCATTTCAGGTTCTCTTCTTGACCAGCGACCGATATAATTTAGATTGCGATCTAACTCTATTTCGATTATAGATGTCAAATGAAATCTAATTGGAGATCATCATGAGAGTGAGCCGCGCACAGGCCGAGGAAAATAGGGAAACAGTTATCAACGTCGCCAGCCGCCTGTTTCGGGAGCATGGTTTTGACGGAATCGGCCTGAAAGATCTGATGAAGGGTGCCGGCCTCACGCAAGGCGGTTTCTACAAGCAGTTCACCTCGAAGGATGATCTTGCCGCACTGGCATCGAGGCGCGCGATGGAAAGCGCGACACGAAGATGGTCGGAAGCGGCTGCGGATAACTCCGACCCTCTCGAAGCCGTCGTGCAATTTTACCTCTCGCCGGATCATCGCGGTGAAAAGGCAGAAGGCTGCCCATTGGTGGCATTGGGGTCGGATGCGGCGCGACAAAGCGAAGGGGTCAGACGTCCGTTTGAGGACGGAATCCGGGCGCACTTCGAAGTTCTTGATGAACTGATGGACAATCCCGAAAGGTCCGGTCCCAGCGACAAGGCAATGGCGATACTGTCTCTGATGGTCGGCGCCGTCACGATATCGCGCATCATGGAGGATGAGAAGCTGTCGCAGGGCATTCTCGACGCGGCCGCCGGTGAAGTCAGGCGCATCGCGCGCGGCGATGACGCCGCCTGAAGACTATCGACAGGTCCGATGATCCGGAGCCGACAAGGACGTGAGCCACGTTGCCAACCCGGCATGCTGAAGCCCGGGGCACTCAAGGCATCTCAATTTTTACTGTAAAGACAGGTGGAAAAGATTATGCGTCGTATCGTTGTGACAGGAATGGGAACTGTAAGCCCCCTCGGGAAGAATGTCGACATCTCCTGGTCGCGTCTCATCGCGGGCAAAAGCGGCCTTCGTCGGCTGGGCGACGATATCGTCGGGGATCTGCCTTCGAAAGTCGGGGGCGTTGTGCCCACCTTCCTCGAGGATCCGGAAGGCGGCTTCGATCCCGATACGGCCGTCGCTCCGAAGGACCAGCGCAAGGTCGACCGGTTCATCATCTTCGCGCTCGCAGCTGCCGGAGAGGCGCTCGCCCAGGCGGGCTGGAAGCCCACCTCTAACGAAGACCGCCTGCGAACAGCGACGATCATCGCGTCGGGCATCGGCGGCTTTCCAGCAATCACCGAAGCCGTTCGCACCGTCGATCAACGCGGGGTCCGCCGTCTCTCGCCCTTCACCATACCGTCGTTCCTCGTTAATCTCGCGGCCGGACAGGTCTCGATCCGCCATGGCTTCAAAGGCCCGCTCGGTGCGCCGGTGACCGCATGTGCCGCCGGTGTTCAGGCGATCGGCGATGCTGCAAGGCTCATTCGATCCAATGAAGCCGACATTGCGATTTGCGGCGGCACAGAGGCCTGCATGAACATCGTCAGCCTCGGTGGTTTTGCCGCGGCCAGATCGCTATCGACCGACTTCAACGATACGCCGAGCGAGGCATCGCGTCCCTTCGATGTGTCGCGTGACGGGTTCGTCATGGGCGAAGGCGCCGGCATGCTCGTCATAGAGGCGCTGAGCCACGCCCTTGCCCGCGGCGCCACGCCGCTTGCCGAACTCGTCGGATACGGCACGACGGCCGACGCGCATCATATTACCTCCGGCCCCGAAGACGGCAACGGCGCTCGCCGCGCCATGGAAATCGCCATCGCGCAGGCCGGAATAACGCCTCGGGACATCGGTCACCTCAATGCGCACGCCACCTCCACGCCGGTCGGAGATCTCGGCGAGATCAGGGCCATCAAAAGCGTCTTCGGTTCTGACAACGGCGTAGCGGTCAGCGGGACGAAATCCGCAACCGGGCATCTGCTCGGTGCAGCCGGTGGGCTGGAAGCGATCTTCGCGATCCAGGCGCTCAGGAACCAGATCGCACCGCCGACCCTCAACCTCAATACGCCGGATCCGGAAGCCGAAGGTGTCGATTTCGTCGCCAATGACGCGCGCCGTCTCGCAACGGAATACGCAATATCCAACGGTTTCGGCTTCGGCGGGGTCAATGCAAGCGCGATATTCCGGCGCTGGGACGGCGGTAACGCGATATGAACACGACCGGGATGAGACCGGGGAACAGCCGGCAAAATCCACCCTCACTGTTCTTGCATAGCTGCACTGCACAAAATTTGTTTGCGTGCCGCACAAATTTTAGTCATTAAGCCCATAGCTGATGCACGCGATGGTGTCCTCCCAGTTCCATCGCATCAGCTGTTCCCCTCTGGAGGTTTTTAACCTTCATACCTAAGGGCCTCGGTTTTCCGATGGCCCCTTTTTTTTGCCTGCACGGCATCATCAGGCAGACCGCCCCGGCAACCGGACGGCAAATTTCAATTTGGAGACGACAGGCCGACAGCCTGGCATTCGGTATCGGCGCGTTTCATGCAGACTGCTGCTGCGACAGCCCCTGCGAGCAGGACGATGGCGATGCGAGATAATCCCTCCGCTCCGGCGGTATTGAGGATGAAGCCGCCCGCAGCTGCGCCACCGAAAATGGCAACATTCCATGCCGTGACGATCATTGCCTGAGCCACATCGGCCACCGGGCCTGCCGCACGCGCCGATGCGGTCTGGAACAGCGTTGCCGCCCCGCCAAACGCCAGCCCCCAGATAAGCGCGGCACAATAGATGGCCCGGGGCGCGCCGGTTGCGAACACAAATACCAGCGTGGCAATGAGGAACAGGCCGATGCTGACGAAAGTCATTGGTCGCAACCACCTGTCGATCAGGGCTGCCGTGAGGCCAATACTGACCAGTGCGGCTCCGCCAAAGACCAGAAGGATGCTGTCGATTTGGGCAGCCATGCCATGGCCGGTCAGAATGGGCGCGATATAGGTGTAGAGCAGGTTGTGGGCCAGCACGAACAAAAGTGTCACCGCCAGCACCGGCCTTATGCCCGGAACCACAAAGACCTGCGATAATGAAGGCCGCTCCGTTTCACGCTCGCCGGCGAAATCCGGCACCTTCGCAATAATCCAGCCGACCAGCAGCAGGGCAATGACACTGAGCAGCCCGAATGTCAGCCGCCATCCCACAAGCATGCCGACAAAGGTCCCGCCGGGAATGCCGATGGAGAGCGCAAGCGGTGTGCCCGCCATGGCAATTGCCATGGCGCGTCCCGCAAGGTGCGACGGCACCATCCGGACTGCGTAACCCGCGAGCAACGCCCAGAGCAAGCCGGCCGACAGGCCTGCGACGAAACGCGCCGCCATTGCCACAATGAAGCTTCCCGTCAGGGCGGTGACCAGATTGGCGAGCGCGAAACCGACCACGGCCCCAAGCAGAAGCGGCCGTCTGCGCCAGCTTCGGGTAGCGGCCGTCAGCGGGATGGCGGCAAGCAGCGACCCGAGCGCATAGATGCTGATCCATTGTCCGACCTGGGCTTCGCTTACACCCAGCGATGCTCCGATCTGCGGGAGCAGCCCGGCCGGTAGGGCCTCTGTCAGGATCGTGACGAAGCCGGCTACCGCGAGAGCGGACAAGCCCGCAAGTGGCAAAGAAACGCCACGCGTCCTCACGACGGCACCTTAGGCAGCACCAGATCGCCGACGGTATAGGTGTGAAACTCGCTGTTCGACACGGTATCGAGCCGACCGAACTTCTCCAGAAATACCGGATCGGAAAAGAAGATTTCAACGTCGCCGGGATCGGAAATAGCTTCGATATTCACGACGGTCAGACCATCGGTGCTCTTGGCGAGGTTGCTCCACAGAAAGCCGGGCTTCCGCTCCGCGACATAGTGCACGACATCCTGGATCAGCTGGAACGCTTCCTCCTGTTTGCCGGGGTGAACGTGAATTACGTTGACGATGAAAGTCGTTGGCGATGGCTGGGTCGTGAAAGCGGGGATCATGGTCGTCTCCTTGGTTGCGGAGACCCGGATATAACCGAGGGAGTTTCCCGGAAAAACAAGCCTCTATTCCGATGACTAAGGACAAAAGTTCCGCTATCTATTCGCTATGGAAAAATTCGCGGCACTGAACGCCTTCGTGCAATCGGCGGAAACCGGCAGCTTCGTTGCAGCTGGACGGAAGCTCGGCCTCTCGGCTTCGGCAATCGGCAAAGCCGTCGTGCGGCTTGAGCAACGGCTGGATGTGCGGCTGTTTCATCGCAACACCCGCAATATGACACTGACCGAGGAAGGGCGGATTTTCCTCGAGCGCTGTCGCCGCATCTTCGAAGAGGTCGAGGCGGCCGAGGCCGAGCTTGCCCATTCCGCGCGAACGCCAAAAGGCAGACTCCGCATCAGTCTGCCGCTGGTGGGCATGCTGCTGACACCAGTGATGGCAAGTTTCATGCGCAGATGGCCGGAAGTGCAACTCGACCTGGATTTCACTGACCGGCTTGTCGATGTTGTGGAAGAAGGCTTCGACGCGGTCATTCGCACGGGACATCCGTCGGAGAGCCGGCTGATGAGCCGCAATGTGGGGCGGTTTCGACTGAAAATAGTGGCCTCACCAGCCTATCTCGCGCAATACGGTACGCCAGAAGCGCCTGATGATCTGGTGCATCATCAGTGCCTCCTGCAACGTTCTCCGAGTACGGGCAAGCTGCGGTCCTGGCCGTTGGCACGTTCGAAAAATCAGGAGAAGATCATTCTGCCGGAGCGGATGAGCGCGACCGCCGTTGACCCATTGATCGCGTTGGCAGCCGAGGGACTGGGAATAGCCTGCCTGCCGCCATTTGCGATCCGTGCTGAAATCGCTGAGGGTCGCCTCGTGTCCATCCTGGAGGAGTTCGTGGCGGAGACCGATCAGTTCAGCGTCCTGTGGCCGGCCAGCCGCCAGATCACGCCCAGGCTCAGGGCATTCATCGAATTCATGGCCGAACATCTGCAACCACAATAGCGCCGGATGGCCGGCAACGTGCCGGTACCCCAGCATATCTGAAACGAAGTCAGGAACATCTCCACCCACCTGAGGTTAGGACGCACCGCAACCCAACCCCAGGAGGAAACGATGAAGAAATTTCTTATAGGCTCTGCATTTGTGGCTCTTGCGACAACCGCACTGGCCCAGTCCGCCACGGAGAAAACCGGCGTAAACTCGGCGCTCGGAATCGCTCCGAGCGTGGAGGATTTTGTCCGGGAAGTCAGCAGCAGCGACGTTTTCGAGATTGAGTCCAGCAAACTTGCGCTGGAACGCGGCGACGACGCCACCAAGGCATTTGCCCAACAGATGGTAACCGACCATCAGAAAACCAGCACCGAACTCAAGCAGCTCGTAGAGAGCGGCGAAGTCAAGGCAACGCTGGACGGCAAGACAAGCTCTGCCCATCAGGACATGCTCGATGACCTGAAAAAACTTCAGAGCGCCGAGTTTATCGAACAATACAAGGAAGATCAGGTTTCCGTTCACGAAGACGCCGTCGACCTGTTCCAGCGTTATTCCGAAAGCGGGGAAAACCCGGCTCTGAAAGCCTGGGCGGCCAAAACACTGCCTGCCCTTCAGCATCACCTGAAAGCCGCCGAAGACCTCGAAAAGAAATAGTCGGCCAAGAGCCTCCTCGGTTCGGCGAGGAGGCTCTACTTTGAAAAAAGTGATGCCGGCATGGCGTGACTATTTCGATTTGCCGAACTCTTTGCGCAATTCGTCTTTTGCGTCCTCAAGCGTCGCCTTGCGTTTGTCCGGGAGACCGCGTCCGGCCCGGTTGATGTAGAACACGAGCATCGACATCGCCGAGCGGAAAGGATTGGCCTTGCGCCTCGTGGACTGTTCTGCGGAGGCTTTCAGCGAGCGGGCGATCTGCGTCGGGTCCTTCTTCGTAAAGACATCTTTCTCCAGATCGAGTGCGTCGCTTTCCTCGGTCACACGTTGCGACCACTTCTTTTTCTTCTTGCCTTTTTTCATCGAATTTCTCCCAGCGGAGCGTCACTTCCGCTCCGGATCATGCGTGTGATGGCTGTCACGCTCACCTCCACCTCCGGAAACCTTGCTTTTCGACCGTTTATCACTATCTGCCGGGGGCTTCTTGATCTCCAGCGGCGCCTTGGCGTTTTCATGTGAAGCGCCGGGTCCGCCCTGGCGGATACTGGCCGGTGTCTTCGTCGAGGTCGACATTTCTTCCTCCTGTCGTTCGTATGACGGGTTGCTCACGTCCCGCCCTATTGGTCGTCCCTGGTTTTCATCGCGTCGGAGACGCGTTTTTTCCTGGGATCGCGCAGGTTTTCGCCCACGGCATCCCTGTCATGTTCGGGATCGTCCTTGGGCTTCATGTAGCCGCGCGGCCGGTTTTCAGCGGGGCCTTCCCAGCGTGGAGACTGCTCCGTGGTTCCGGGCGCGCCGTCCTTTGGTGAATTGTTGGCCATTCTTTCCTCCGAGTTCACTGTCGGTGGGTCCCAACTGCTTTGCCTCGGGAATGTTCCGTAAAACACGGCAAACCGCCGGCAGGAATTTTTCGAAACAATTCCACCGGGTCGCAGTTAGGCGATTTTGACAGACAAAACTGGTGGAGCAGGACGATGACGGACAAACCTCACGAACCCGATCGCATCTCCCGGATCGCGTACGAACAACAGCGGGACTACCTGAAGCGTTCGTCCCTTCAATTTCTCGAATGCGCCATTCATCTATGTGCGACGAATATGAGCATTTCAGAACTTGCCGGGCGGCTGGAAAAACAGGCGCAGATTTTGCGTGAGTTCGGTTAGCCACGAGAGCGGGAAAACCCGCCGTAGCCGGCCAGATCTTGGGGACACTTCGATGCCAAGGTTTTTCTTTAGTATAGTCAGTGGCCAATATGTTCTTGATGACGACGAAGGAAGCGAACTCGTCTCGCTCGATCAGGCCATAGAAGAGGCGCGCAAGGACGCGCGCGAACTGATGAGCGAAGCGATCCTTCAGGGGCGCGACATATCCGAAGGATGCGTCGTTATCCGCGATTCCGCCCACGAGTTGTTAAAGGTGGTGCCTTTCGCCGATGCTCTCGACAGAAAGTGCTGACGGCGTCGAGAGATCCGGCCGCAAACGGGCGATCAGGCTTTCATATTCCCTCTCCGGGACGCCATAGGTCATGCCCGCTGTCTCCTCCAGCACCCGACGGTTGACGATACGGACATTTCCGCGCGTCGCCCGGATGGCGTGCATTCCCTCGAGAATATGCAGTTCGTTGGTGATCCCCGGCCGGCGCACGCCGAGCACGGCCGACAGAAACTCATGGGTAATCGGCAAATCGTCGGTATCGAGCCGATCGTGACACATCAGCAGCCAACGGGACAGCCTCTCCCGCAGGGTATATTGCCCATTGGCAAGAACGAGCTGTCCGACCTGCAGCAGACAGACATTGATATACCCCAGCAACAGGTCGCGCAGCCGGGCGTCGCGCTCCATCTCCTGCCTGAGGTCGGCAGCCGGGATGATGAAACCCTTGCCCGAAACGCACATGGTCGTCTCGTCCGGCGTCGTTTCGGCCCCCAGGAGAACGGGCCATCCCGTGACGCCCTCGCGTCCAACGGGCATGTTTTCCATGCTTTTGCCGCCGTCAGTGCGAGCGACGGACGAAGCAAGACCGGCTTCTATGAAACAGATGTGTGAGATCGGCGTATTCGCAGCGACGAGCCGATGTCCTACGGGCAATTCGACCGCCTCCATACGGGCGGCCAGCCGCAAAAAGCCCTCGTCGCCGAACGCCTTCAATAGTCGGTTGTGCACGAAATTATTCAATTGAGGCATAACGGTTCGTCTGGCTCGCTCCCTGGTTAGACAGCGCCAACCCGACCGAGAGGTTAGCAGCTGAAAATTGTAAGAAAATGCTATGTACGTTACCGTACCAATGTCTGACACTGATGTCAGTTTGTCGTTCCGACCGCATCCTGGGGATTCCGTTTCGTTTCAAGCGGATCGAAACCACCTTCGTGTGTCACGGATATGTCACGAGAGCCTTGAGAAAACCCTCCGGTCGGTCCCTGGTATCGTTCAGGGCCTTGTCCAGATCGCGCAGAGGATAGGTATGCGTATAGAGCGTCGATGGATCGAGTTCACCTGAAACCACTGCCGCCGCCGCCCTTGCAATTCCCCAGATATAGATTTTCGGATCCCGTTCGTGAGCGTTCACAACGTCCAGTCCACGCCAGTTCCATAGCTGCATGTTCACCTGGCGCGGTCCGTCCTGGTGATAGCCGGCGATGATGAGCCGCCCTCGCTCCGAAACAAGCTCTCCAGCCAGATCGAGCGGCCATTGCTTGCCGACCGCCTCGATGACCCGATCACAGAAACGGCCGTCAGTAAGTTTTTTGACACGTTCGATGATCTGCCAGTGGTCTTCCATTTCGACAGTTTCCGCCGCACCCATGCGGCGCGCGACAGCCAGCGAGAAGGGCCGCCTAGATATTGCGATGACCCTTGCTCCCCTGCGGGCGGCCAATTGCGTCAGCAAAGCTCCCAGAAAGCCGACGCCGACGATCGCAACGGTTTGCCCGGCCTCGATTTCGCTGCGCTCGAAAATATTCATGGCGCAGCCGAGAGGCTCTCCGGGAAAGGGCCTACCGTCCAGCTCGGGCGGCAGGCGTACCACAAGCTCGGCGTCGGCGACATCATGGGTGGCGTAGGCGTGATAGCTCAACGCCGCAACCCTGTCCCCAACCTTGAGATCGTCGACACCGGCGCCGATCCCGTCGACCACACCCCAGCCTTCATGTCCGAGACCACCGGGTTCCGTCGGAAAGTGCATCCATTCCGGACCGGACCAGGGCGTGAGGTTTGAGGCGCAGACGCCGCATCCCTGCAGCCTGATCCGTACCTGATGCGGCTCCGGCTCCGGGAGAGGGTGTCTCTCGACGCGCAGGGTTTCAGGGCCGCTGACGACTGCGGCATCCATGACGCTGCTACGGTTGTCCATGAGGTTCATCAAAGCGCTCCTTGTGGTCTTTCCGGCTATTGTCCGACAGGTACACAGTCCCGCCGGAGGAGAAACAACGCGTTTGGAATTGTCCAACAACGAAGCCCGGCTTTGGTTCCGGAAGAAGTCATTGATGAAGTAGAAGACAACATTGAAGTCATTCAAGAAGGAACTTTTACATCCATCTGCGGTTGGGGGACCGATTTCCACCCCTTAAAGCCAGGCAGAGGACACTCCAGATGGCAACAATTCTCGTAACAGGCGGCGGCGGTTTCATCGGTCGGCATGTGGCGGCAGAACTGGGAGAACATGGTCATAACGTCCGGGTTCTGGATGCGTTCATTGAACAGGTTCACGGCGACTGCGGCCCCGCCATTGGTGATTTCGCCGACGTCGTCAAAGCTGACATCCGCGACAAAAAGGCGGTTATTAACGCGCTCGACGGTGTGGATGCCGTAGTACACCTTGCCGCGGAAGTGGGGGTCGGCCAATCCATGTACGAAATCGCCCGTTATGTCGGCTGCAACGACCTCGGCACGGCAATTCTCCTCGAGGCGTTGATCGAGCGCCCCGTCCGCAGGATCATCGTCGCCTCGTCCATGAGCGTTTACGGCGAAGGGCTCTACCGGAACAGGCAGGGCACGATACTCGGCCATGTACGCAGACACGAGGACCAGATCAAACGTCATATCTGGAACCCCACCGATGCCGACGGTGCAGACCTGACGCCGATTGCGACCGACGAGGAAAAACCCGTCGATCTCGCCTCGATCTATGCCTTAACCAAATATGCCCAGGAACGGCAGGTTCTCATTTTTGGCAGGGCCTATGGCGTGGAGGCGGTAGCCCTGCGCCTCTTCAACGTCTTTGGCGCGGGGCAGGCGCTTTCCAATCCCTACACGGGTGTTCTGGCGAATTTCGCTGCCCGCCTTTCCAACAACCAGCGCCCAATCATCTTCGAAGATGGCGAGCAACGACGGGATTTCGTCCATGTGCAGGATGTCGCCCGGGCCTTCCGGCTGGCGCTTGAGAAACCCGCCGCACCCGGCCATGTCTTCAATATTGGTAGCGGCCAGGCCTATACGATAGCCGAGGTCGCCACCCTGCTCGCGCAGGCTCTGGATCGAGCGCATATCGCGCCGGAGATGACGTATCAGGCCCGGGCGGGAGACATCCGCAACTGCTTTGCGGATATTTCCAAGGCACAGGAGCTTCTCGGTTTCACGCCCCGCTACCGGCTGGAAAACTCCCTCGGTCCCTTCGCCGCGTGGGTACGCAGCACCGGTGGGCAGGACCGGGGCGCTCAGATGCAGCAGGAACTGCTCGCGAGAGGTCTGGTATCATGATGGAACGCGTGACAAGCCTGCAACCCGCCCCCCGGAAATTCGGCTTCGTGGAATGGTTTCGGCCGGGCGAATTCGAAAGGGCGAAAGCCGCCCTGCTCGACATCCGTGCCAGCGGTGCGAGCTATTTGCGCACTCATCTTTCCTGGGCGGAGTATCTGGCTCCTGGAGGTGAAGAATGGTTCGACTGGCTGATCCCCCATCTCGCCGGCCAGATCGAACTTCTGCCCTGCATTCACTATACGCCGCCTTCGATGTCCCGCACCGGGCGCTCCTCCGGGGCTCCCGTCGAGCTGAAATCGTATGCCGATTTCATCGACCACATCCTAACCCGTTACGGGCACCATTTCACGCATGTCGAGTTGTGGAACGAACCTAACAACCTTCTCGACTGGGACTGGCGTGAAGACAGCGACTTCATGCTGTTTTGCGAAATGGTCGGCGGAGCGGCCTATTGGGCCAGACAACGCGGTTTCAAGCCCGTGCTCGGCGGTCCCTGCCCTTTCGATCCCTTTTGGTTGAACCTTATGGGAGAACGGGGCGTCCTCGGCGTGGTCGATGCGGTGGGCTTTCATGGTTTTCCCGGCACCTGGGACAGCGAGCAAGGCGCCTGGGGCGGCTGGGACATGCATCTGGGGGAAATGCGCAAGGTTCTCAACCGCTTCAACCCGGACGCAGAAATCTGGATCACCGAGACCGGCTACTCCACCTGGCGCAAGGACGAAATAGAACAGGCGCGGCGGTTCATGGTGGCGCTGAACGTCGATGCCGACCGGATGTACTGGTACGCCTGGCAGGATGTGCCTCCCGACGTCGCGGTGCAGGAGGGTCTCTGGTTTGACCCGAGGCATTATCATCTTGGCGCGGTCAGCCACGACAATCAGCCCAAACTTCTGGCACGTCTGTTGACCGAAGGCGGCATTGCCCGGCTGGAAGAGGTGACCCGGCTGGCGACGCCCCGGCTCGCCACTCATGCGTCGCCGATCGTCGTAACCGGCGGTAGCGGCTTCATCGGCAGCAATCTTGCGAAGAGTTTTCTCAACGATGGCGAAGACGTTGTCATTCTCGACAATCTCCAGCGCCCCGGTGTCGACCAGAACCTCGAGTGGCTGATGGAGCAGCATCGCGACAGGGTTCATCCCGTTCTCGCCGACGTTCGCGACTTCAACGGCATCGAAGCGGTCTTTACCGATGCCAAGGCGGTTTTTCATCTGGCAGCACAGACTGCGGTTACGACCAGCCTCGCGCACCCGCCGGACGACTTCGAGACGAACGGCCGCGGTACCGTGAACGTGCTGGAGGCCGTGCGTAAGGCTGGCAACCGGGCAGCAGTCGTATTCGCCAGCACGAACAAGGTCTATGGAGCCTTGGACGATCTGGAAATGATCGAGGCTGGTGACCGCTATCTGCCCGCCAGCGAGGCCATTCGCTCGTTCGGGATCGGGGAAGATCGCCCGCTTGCCTTCTGCACCCCCTATGGCTGCTCGAAAGGCGTGGCCGATCAATACGTGCTGGACTACGCCCATTCCTTCGGCATTCCCTCTGCCGTGCTGCGTATGAGCTGCATTTATGGCCCGCGCCAGTTCGGCACCGAAGACCAGGGCTGGGTCGCGCATTTCCTGCTCCGCTTGCTGGCGGGTGAGCCGGTTTCAATCTACGGCGACGGCAGGCAGGTCCGCGACGTTCTCCACGTCGACGACGCTGTTGCGGCCTATCGCCGGGTATTTGCGAACATCGAGGCGGTAACAGGGCAGGCCTTCAATCTCGGCGGCGGGCCCGTCAACGCCGTCAGCGTGCTGGAAGTGATACGCGAGATCGAGACGGTCATAGGGCGCAAGGCGGAAACAGGCTTTGGCGAATGGCGCGCCGGTGACCAGCTGTTTTTTGTCGCAGATACGCGGAAACTGCAAAGCGTGCTCGGATGGGAAGCGCGAACCTCCTGGCGACAGGGGCTTCGCGATCTCGCGGCATGGCTGGTCGAAAACCGGTTCGGGGGCATGGCGGAAGTTCAGGAACGCGGCAGGAGGCGCGCATGACTTTACGCACGACAGACGGGGCAGTCCGGAAAATCCTGATGACGGTCGATGCGGTCGGGGGCGTCTGGCGTTACGCGCTCGATCTGGCAGCCGGGCTTGAGGAGAAGAACGTCGACGTCATTTTGGCCGGTTTTGGACCTCCCCCCTCGAACGATCATATTCAGGAAGTTCCCCACAATTGCAGGCTTGTATGGCTGGATGCGCCGCTCGACTGGATGGTTGACGACCCGGACAGGCTTGCCCAGGTGCCCGGGATGATCGAGGAGGTCGCCCTGCGGGAAAGGGTAGATGTCCTGCACCTTAATCTGCCGTCGCAGGCAGCCGGGTTGCGCCTTGAAAGACCTGTTGTGGTCATGTCGCATTCCTGCATCCCCACCTGGTTTTCCGCCGTTCGGGGCACGCCTTCGCCGCCGGACTGGCGCTTTCACGAAAAGCTTGGACGGCAGGGATTCAGCCGCGCCGATCTCGTTCTTGTTCCGAGTAAAAGCCACGGAGAGAGTTTGAAGGCTGCCTATGGAGACCTTCCCCGCCTGAAGGTGGTTTACAATTCAAGTGACGTCTTCTCACCGCCAGCGCAAAAGGACGATTTCGTCCTGGGGGCCGGGCGCTGGTGGGACGAGGGGAAGAACGGAGCCATACTTGACCAAGCAGCGCGGAACGCAATCTGGCCGGTCGTCATGGCGGGTTCGGTGTCTGGTCCGAACGGCCAGCGCCTCGATATAGCCAATTGCCGGTCGAAGGGCGAGTGCGCGCATCGCGACGTGATGTCGCTGATGCGCGCCGCTGCGATCTTCGTCTCCCCTTCGATTTATGAACCCTTTGGCCTTGCGGCGCTGGAGGCTGCCAGATGCGGCTGCGCGCTGGTTTTGGCCGATATCGCCACCTATCGCGAATTGTGGGATGGAGCGGCGCTGTTTGCGTCCCCTCGTGACCCAGGCGCGTTTTCCACCGCGATAAACCGCCTCGCGCGGGATCGTGTTCTCAGGGAACGGCTGGGCACAAAGGCGATGTCCCGGTCGCTTGATTTTACCCTGCGGGCGCAGGTCGACGCCATGCTTCATCTCTATCGCGCGGCGATGCACCTTCCCCGTTTTCTCACAGCTGCGGAGTAGACCATGAAGTTCGTTTTTTATACGCATTCGCTGATCTCGGACTGGAACCACGGCAACGCCCACTTCCTGCGAGGCATCATGCGCGATCTCCTGCGCCGCGGACACGAAGTCTTCGCTCTCGAACCTGCGGGATCGTGGAGCCGGGAAAATCTGATGGCGGATCAGGGCGATACGGCCGTCAATACGTTCCACGAGACCTTTCCCGAACTGCGCTCGGTGATTTATGGCGACGACTTCCATCACGAGGCAGCCGTTGACGATGCGGACGTGGTGATCGTGCACGAGTGGACAGACCCGGCGATGGTCGCGCGCCTCGGCAACGTGCGGCGGGCGGGCGCAACTTTTACGCTCCTGTTTCACGATACCCATCATCGCGCCGTCTCCGCCGGCAGCGACATAGCCGGCCTTGAACTCGCCGATTATGACGGCGTTCTCGTTTTCGGTGAAACCCTGCGGGAGCGTTATCGCGCTACCGGTTGGGGGCGCAGTGTCTTCGTCTGGCACGAGGCTGCTGACGACAGCCTCTTCAAGCCTATGCCATCGGTGACTAAAACCGGAGATCTGATCTGGATCGGGAACTGGGGAGATGACGAAAGGTCCAGCGAGATCAGAGAGTTTCTCATTCGACCAGCCGAGGAACTGCGGGTTCGAACCACCGTGCGCGGTGTCCGCTATCCGGCAGAAGCGCTGGAAGCCCTGATGCGCGGAGGCATTGATTATCAGGGATGGATAGCCAACGCGGAAGTGCCGCTCGCCTTCGCGCAGAACCGGGTAACCGTTCACATTCCGCGCCGGCCATACGTCGAACATCTTCCCGGCATTCCCACGATCCGGGTGTTCGAAGCACTCGCCTGCGGCATACCCCTGATTTCTGCCCCCTGGAACGATTGCGAAGGGCTTTTCCGCACCGGCGAGGACTATATTTCTGTCAAATCAGGCGCGGAAATGAAACGGCAGCTACGCAACGTTCTCGCCGACCGCGACCTTGCCGACAACCTCGTCCGGTCCGGTTTGGAGACCATTCGTGCCCGGCATACCTGCCGTCATCGTGTCGATGAGCTTCTGGATGTTCTCTGCGCCTGCGGCACGAGACGGGTGACCGATGCATTGACCGCAAGGGAGGCTGCGCAATGAAAATCGCCTTTTACGGATCGAGCCTGGTTTCCGCCTACTGGAACGGCGCCGCCACTTATTATCGCGGTCTCCTCAACGCGCTGGCGAAAAGAGGCTACGACATCACCTTCTATGAGCCTGATGTTTTCGACCGGCAGAACAACAGGGACATTGATCCGCCGGAATGGTGCAAGGTCGTTGTCTATGAGGACAGTCTGCCCGCGCTGCGCCAGGCAGCAGAACAGGCCGCCGAAGCGGATATCGTCGTCAAGGCAAGCGGCGTCGGGTTTGAAGACGACCTGCTGCTCGTTGAGGTGCTGCAGAATGCCCGCGCCGACGCCATCACGATATTTTGGGACGTCGACGCGCCAGCAACGCTTGCCGAACTTCGGGCGTCGCCGGATCATCCCCTGCGCCGCGCGCTTGCAAACATCGATCTGGTGCTCACCTATGGCGGCGGCGAGCCGGTGGTCGATGCCTATCGGGCGTTCGGTGCCAAGGGGTGCATTCCGGTTTACAACGCGCTCGATCCGGAGACCCATCACCCGGTTGCCCCGGATCCACGTTTTGCCGCCTCCCTCGGTTTCCTCGGAAACCGCCTGCCGGATCGTGAAGAAAGAGTGGAGACATTTTTCCTTGAACCAGCAGCCCGTCTCACGGACCGAACCTTCCTGCTCGGTGGCTCGGGCTGGCAGGACAAGACCATGTCCACCAACGTCCGCTATATCGGGCACGTATCCACGCGCGATCACAACGCCTTCAACGCGACGCCGCAAGCTGTTCTCAATATTTCGCGCGCCAGCATGGCGCAGAACGGGTTTTCACCCGCCACCCGCGTATTCGAGGCGGCTGGCGCCGCCGCGTGCATCATCACCGATCATTGGGAGGGCATCGAACTCTTCCTGAAGCCTAGCGAAGAAATCCTGGTCGCGCGTGACGGCAAGGATGTCGGCGACATTCTGACGACGCTCACACCGGCAAAGGCCGCCGCCATCGGCGAGCGTGCATTGGCAAGGGTGCTTCGCGAGCACACCTACGAACACCGCGCCGAGGAAGTGGACCGGTTGTTCAAAGCCCGGGCGGGCGTGCGGGTGGAGGCGGCAGAATGAAAAAGCCGCTGGACATCGTGTTTGTCGGCCTCTGCCTTTCATCATCCTGGGGCAACGGCCATGCGACCACATTCCGCTCTCTCATCCGGGGGCTGGACGCTGCGGGGCACCGCGTTTTGTTTCTGGAGCGCGAGACGCCTTGGTATGCCACACGGCGCGACCTGCCCGATCCCGATTTTTGCGAACTGGTCTATTACGACGATCCGCTCGCCATGACCACCGCGTATGCTGCTCGTTTGCGGCAGGCGGATGCCGTCATCATTGGCTCCTATGTGCCGGACGGCGTGGCAGTGATTGACGCCATTGAGGCGCTGGGACCAAAGCGCCTGTGTTTTTACGATATCGATACGCCGGTTACACTGGAGAAACTCAACCGGAACGACGAGGAATATCTCGCCCGGCGACAGATACCCCTTTTCGATATCTACTTCTCCTTCACCGGCGGCGAAACGCTGGACCGTCTCGAACGGCGCTACGGCGCCCGGCGGGCGGAAGCGCTCTATTGCTCGGTAGACGGAAAGCGATATCGGAATTCTGGTGACGATTTTCTCTGGGATCTCGGTTACCTCGGCACCTACAGCCCGGACCGCCAGCCTCGTCTCGAAGAACTACTGATCGAACCGGCCCGGCAGCTTCGCCACATGCGTTTCGTGGTTGCCGGACCTCAATATCCATCCACGATAAGCTGGCCGGAGAATGTAGAACGCATCGAGCACCTGCCGCCTGCAAGCCATCCCGGTTTTTACAGCCGTCAGCGTTTCACGCTCAATGTCACACGGGCCGATATGGTAGCGGCAGGCTGGTCACCAAGCGTGCGTCTGTTTGAGGCAGCAGCCTGCGGCACGCCGATCATCAGCGATTTCTGGCGTGGTCTTGAAGAATTGCTGCCTGAAAATGAAGCGATCGTCATAGCACGCAGCACTGAGGACGTGGTGAAGGCTCTCACCTCCATCGAAGAAGGAGACCGGCAGGCAATCGCGACCGCAGCCCAGAGGCGGATCCTCAGCCTTCACACCGGCGAAACGAGAGCCGGCGAACTGACAGCATATCTTTCTGAAATACCGGAGCGGCTTCCGGAGACAGAAAAACACCTCATCAGACTCCAAAACAGGGAGAGTGAGTATGCCGAAACGAAATCAAGCTATTAGATCGGTTGTTATTGCAGGCGGCGGCGGCTTCGTCGGCTCGCATCTTTGCGATGCGTTGCTGGCGCGCGGCGACAGGGTGATCTGTGTCGACAGTTTTCTCACCGGTTCGCGGTCCAATGTCCGGCCACTCCTTAACCATCCGCACTTCCGGCTGATAGAATGCGACATATGCGATCTTCAGGAGATCGATGAGCCGATCCATCAAATCTACAATCTCGCCTGCGCGGCCTCACCGCCGCAATATCAGGCGGATCCAGTGCATACGATGATGACCTGCGTGTCGGGCACCGGTAATCTGCTGTCTCTTGCCCACCGCCACGACGCATCCTTCCTGCAGGCCTCCACCAGCGAAATCTATGGAGACCCCGACGAACATCCGCAGCGGGAGGAATATCGCGGCAATGTCAGCTGCACGGGTCCGCGCGCCTGTTACGATGAAGGAAAACGTGCAGCGGAGGCGCTTTGCTTCGATCTCCTGCGGACCGGGAAGGTGGATGCTCGCGTGGCGCGGATATTCAACACCTACGGTCCGCGCATGCGGCCCGACGACGGGCGCATTGTCTCCAACCTTCTGGTGCAGGCAATCTCCGGCGAGCCGCTGACGATTTACGGCACCGGCCAGCAGACGCGATCCTTCTGCTATGTGAGCGATCTCGTCGCAGGTTTGATGGCGCTCATGGATGTGCAGCCCAACCCCGGCGTTCCCGTCAATCTCGGCAATCCGGGGGAATTCACGGTGAAACAGCTTGCCGATCTCGTTCTCCTGACGGTTCCCACACGCTCGGTTGTGGTGCACCGGCCTCTGCCAGCCGATGACCCCAGAAGACGGCGGCCCGATATTTCCCGCGCCGGGAAATTATTGAACTGGGCACCGAAAGTGCCGCTGGCAGAAGGTCTTCGCCATACGGCCGAATGGTTCGCTTTCACGCTCGGCAGCAGCAACGTCAAAACCGGAGCCGCCGCCCGGATGCGGGCCGCAGCAGTCGCGAACGGCGCGATGCTGGGAGCTTAGATCATGCGTCATAAACTGGAAAAACAAATCCAGGAGCTCGGCCCCTGGTTTCAGAACATTGCAATCGCCGGCGTGGAGACGGCGCCCGACCATTTCCTCGGAAACTATCCCGCATTCAAATGGGAGGGGTTCCGCCACATCGTTCCGGATGATCTTGGCGGACGCAGTGTTCTCGATATCGGCTGTAATGCCGGGTTTTACAGCATCGAGATGAAACGCCGCAATGCGGGCCGTGTCGTCGGCATCGACGCGGATCCCCGTTATCTCGCCCAGGCACGTTTTGTGGCCGAACAATCCGCCCTCGACATAGAATTCCGCGAAATGTCGGTATACGACATCGGCAAGCTGAAAGAGCGCTTCGACCTCGTAATCTTCATGGGCGTGTTCTACCATTTGCGGCATCCGTTACTGGCTCTCGACCTCATCCACGAACATGTCGCCGACGACATGCTGCTGTTCCAGTCCCTCCAGCGAGGTGACGAGCGAACGCAGACGCTGGAGGAGGACTACCCCTTTTCCGAATGGGCCGTCTTCGAAAACCCCACCTACCCGAAACTGTTTTTCGTAGAAGACCGCTACGCGGCCGATCCGACGAACTGGTTTATTCCGAACAAGGCTGCTGTGGAGGCAATTCTTCGCAGCTCCGGTTTCATCATCGAGCGAAATCCGGAACGGGAGGTTTACCTGTGCCGTCGCGGTGCCCGCCCCTATGCGGTAGAGCCGCCGCCGGAAGGATGAGCCCATGGCGACAGCAGCCCGCAAAGCGCGCCCGCCGCCTGCCTTTCAGCCGGAGACGGCCAATGCGCCCTCCCTTGCCGCGTTACGCAGCCAGGCCGAGGATTGCGAGCGGTGCGATCTGTACAGGAATGCCACCCAGCTTGTTTTTGGCGAGGGCAGAACGAATGCAAACGTCGTTCTCGTCGGCGAACAGCCTGGCGACGAAGAAGACCTGAAAGGCCACCCCTTCGTCGGTCCGGCTGGACGGCTGCTGGACGCCTGCCTGCAGGAGGCGGAGGTCGATCGCTCCCAATGTTACGTGACCAATGCCGTAAAGCACTTCAAATTCGAACAACGGGGCAAGCGGCGGTTGCATGCGCGCCCCAACAGCGGTGAAGTGCAGCGCTGCGCCTGGTGGCTGGGAGCGGAACTGCGGCTGCTCGATCCGCAACTGATCGTCGCCATGGGCGCGACGGCATTTTACTCCCTGACCGGCCGCACATCAGGCGTAATCAGGGAACGGGGGCATTTGTCGACCACACCGGATGGAAAACGTCTTCTCGTGACCATTCATCCCTCGTATCTGCTGCGCCTTCGCAACCGTGAGGAGGCGCGGCAGGAACGGCGGGCGTTTATCACGGATCTGCGCAAGATCACGGAATTCCTTGCAGCAGAAAAATAGCGCGCGTCGATTGCAGCAATCATCCCTGCCGTCGGGAACAAGCTTTTTCGATCGTGGTTAGGTGCTGCCGAAAGGGAGGATGATCACAATGAACAAGAAGATCGAATGTGAGATCATGCCACACGAAAACGGTTGGGCCGTTCTGGTCGGCAGCGTCATGCAGGCCGTTTATCCAAGCCGCTATCTGGCGGTCACGTCAATGAAGGCGGAGAACGTCGATTTCGTGCTGACGGATGAAGCCGCAGCGTCGCGCGGAACCGGTAACGCATTCCGGTTGACCGTGGCAGTGCCCTACCAGGTGGACATTCCACTGAAGTACAGAAACGGAGAGATAAACACGCCGGTTTCGCTTGAGGGCCGTGACCTGGCCACCGGGAAACTTTAAGCCGGGAACTCCGGGATTACCACAGAAGCCGCCGTCCGATGCGGCTCCACGGGCGGCGGGCACCACCTACAAAGGTGGAAGAACGGTTCAGTGGGCCAGCAGCCAGACGAAAACGCCCCCGACAACGATCAGGGCGACGATGACGCCCAGCAATCGCACAAGTCCCTGGTTGGTGTTGGTATCCGCGCCGACGATCATCCAGTAGACCGACTTTTCATCCGTACGTTCGCTCATGCGATTTCCCCCTGTCCGAGAGTAATCAGGATACGCGGCCGGGATGCGTGCCCAAAAGAAAAGAAAACGCAATCACGATTGCCAGCGCAAAAATGACCATGACATAAACTATCATCCTTTTCCATGTCCGCTTTCGTCCGCGAAAAGCACCGTCATCGACGCCGACCGGCGAGAATTTGGAATCTAGCTCCTCGCTGACGGGACGATTGAGATCCTGCTCGGGTCTGATGCTTTCGCGCCGCTCTGCCATCCTGTCCTCTTGCTTTCTCCCGCACGCATCGAACCTCACAGGCGAGGTTCGACCGCCAAGGTTCCCTTTTCGCCTGTCTCCGGTCCGGCAAACAGCGGCAACTGATCTGCTTCGAAACTGGAAGAGGCTTCATGTGGAATGCCTGCCTCCAGGCATGCGGCGATCAAATGTTCCCGCGCCACCGCCGCTGACCCGTTTCTCGACATCGCCAGACGGCAGCTCCTCAACGCTCGCGCGTAATGCACGCCCGCTTTTTCCGGCCACTCCTCTTCCAGCAAACGAACTGCCTCATCCATGCCAAAGACGACGAAGCATCGGCCGCCCACGGAAATTTCGAGTGGATATGCGCCGAGCACCGGAATTGTTGTCATTATCTCCTCCATGATCGTGAAACCGCCAGCATCTCAAGAGGGCCGAAATGCCCTCCCCGCGCAGAATATCCGCCGCCCCCGGGGGCGGCGGATGCCGCCTTGATGCCCCTGTCAGGCCGCTTTCTGGCTTTTCGGGTTCGCAACGGTTTCGGCAAGTTTCGTCAGTTTTTTATCGGTTGCCGTTTCTTCGTCGAGGTTCGCCTGCAGCAGCGGAACCCCTTCGTTGATACCCAGTTGGCCCGCCCACGCCACCAGCGTGCCGTAACGGGCGATTTCGTAGTGTTCGACGGCCTGCGCGGAGGCGATCAGACCCGCATCAAGCGCCGGAGAATCCTTGAAGGATTCCATGATTTCCTCGGCCTCGCCGATAATGCCCTGAATGGCCTCGCAGGTCTTGCCGCGCGCATTCTTGCCGATGATTTCGAACACCCGTTCCAATCGCTCGATATGGCCCTGCGTTTCATCGCGGTGGTGGAGAAAACCCTGCTTCGCCTCGTCGAGCTGCGCGGCGCGCGCCATTTTCGGAAGGGCTCGGAGGATTTGTTTTTCCGCATAATAGATGTCCTTGAGGCCATCGAGGAACAGATCATCAAGCGTTTTTTGAGTAGCCATGGAAATCTCCCTGTTAGAATGACGCCCCGAACCCTGCGCGCGCGCAATTGTTCCAATGGAAGGTGACAAAACGTGTCGACTGGGCAAGGCTCGCGCTTATTTGATGAAATGAGGTATAGCGGATACAGAAATGGCTTTATTTGACAGTATAATAGGGAATGGATGCACGCATTGCCGGCGGCGTGCGAGGAGTAAGGCATGCAGACCATCAAACGTCTCACTATCGTCGTTATCGGCGCGGCGGACACCGTTACACCGGAAATCGGAGAGGCGTGGTCCCGCGCCCGCATCGGTCTTGAAGGCCCCTACCCGGCCGACGCCATGGACAACGACCACACCTTTAAATTTTCTGCTGCGATTATCGACGTTCGCTACGAGGCGGAAATAATGCTGCGCCTGACGGATCAGCTCGAAGGAAAGGCCATTCCTTACCTATTTTTTGTGCCCTGGCTCGTCATCGACAGCGAACCGGGACCTTTTGTGCTCTCCGAACGTTCAGAGGATATCGAGAACATCGCTTCCGCTTTGATGGCGCAAGGTGGAGGCATAAGACACTGAAGCGAGGCAAGTGTTATGCCGGAGAGGAGCGAGGGGCCGGGAGAAGCAAATTTTCTGCTTTCTCTCCTTGACGAAGACATCAGGCGCGAGGTTCTTGCTGCCTGCATGCCCGTGAAGCTGGCGTTGGGAAACAAGCTGGTTTCCGCCGGCACGCCCATCGAACACGCCCTGTTCCTTTCCTCAGGTATCGCGTCGATCGTCGTGATTTCGACATCAGGACGGAAGACCGAGGCCGGTATCGTCGGCAATGAAGGTTTCGTGCCGGCCGGCGTCCTTGCCGGTGCGGAGACGAGCTTCAACGAGATCGTCGTCCAGGCGCCGGGGAAAGCCCTGGCGATAGATATGCGGTCCTTCCGCGCGCTGATTGCAAAACACCGCATTTTCTCCGAAATCATGATCTGCGCCCTGCACGTATCGAGAACGCAGGTGGAATGCACGGCTGCGGCCAACGCCACCTGCACGGTCAGCCAACGTCTGGCGCGCTGGCTGTTGATGTGTCAAGACCGGGTGAAGGGCGACCAGCTTCAACTGACGCATGACTTCCTGTCAATGATGCTGGCGGTCCGGCGGCCGAGTGTGACGGATGCACTGCACGTCCTCGAAAGCCAGCGATTTATTCGCTCCGAAAGAGCAAAAATAACGGTGAGGAACCGCGAGGCGCTCGAAGTCTACGCCCGGGATTTATACGGGCTGGCGGAGAGCGAAAGCACGCGCGTGTTCGCACGTTTTTCTCGATGAGACCAAAGCGCAGATGAACGATCTCAGCTCCATCGGACAGCCAGGCTCTGCGGCAGGAGAGGGATGAACGCGCGCCGATGCAAGAATTAGCTCTATCGGTACGGTTGCGAACATTTACCTTCGGGCGTTTCCGTATAACATGGACATGTCTCCCGTTTTTCCGGCGCATGTGGAGCGCATCCGCCAAGGAGGTGCAATGTCCGCCAACCGCGCGTACCAAAGTTCAGGCATTTTCCTGGACGACGATATCAATATCGTCAAGGCAGCTTATGATGGCGTCTTGTCTGCGGAGCAGGATCCTTGTCTGCGTGTCGACGAAGTTGCCCGTTACGTTCTGAAGATGTACGACCGCGGTATTGTCGACCCCGGCAAACTCCAGCGGATGTCTGCCCTTTATTTTAGAACGAAGTTGCGCGTGGGGTGACTTCTGACCGGCGGACGGAACTTTCATTGAGCCGGATTGTTAGCTGACATCTATATAAAGTCACGCGGGCGAAATTTTTCGGACATTGCCATGAAATCACAGGAGCGCCCCTTTCCACGGTGGTGTCATCTCTGCATCGACATGCAGCGCATGTTTGCCGAAGAAACGCCGTGGCACGTGGGCTGGATGCCGCGCATCATCGACAATGTCGGGTGCGTGGTGGAGAACTCGCCCCACAGAACTATTTTCACCCGTTTTATCCCTCCTCCGGATGCGGATGCCGCAGCGGGGCGGTGGGGGCGTTATTATGAAAAATGGTGGATGATGACGGGCGAGCACCTTCGTCCCGAAATGACAGAGATCGTTTCCGAGTTCGCCGGCTATATCCCGCCTGCGCAGGAGTTCCTGAAAACGACCTATTCGCCCTGGACGGACGGGCGGCTGCACCGGAAACTTGCACGGCAAGGGGTCGGCACGCTCGTCATATCCGGGGGAGAGACGGATGTCTGCGTACTCGCGACCGTCCTCGGCGCTGTGGATCTGGGATACCGCATCTTCCTGTTGGAAGACGCAGTCTGTAGCGCGCGCGACACGACGCATGACGCCTCGCTGACGGTCCTTCGAGGTCGCTTTGCCGCACAGTTGACGCTGGTCGGCGCGCGGGATTGGCTGCATCGTCGCGAGGAATTTTTGCTAAGCGACTGACGGCGCGGAAAGCCGCAAAAAAGCGCGGATTTGAACGACGGGGCGGGAACAATCGTCTGGCAGCCGGGTTCGGCTCGTTCGAAGGAAATGATCCGCACCACGCCAAACGAGGTTCAAAAATGACCAGGAAAACACTGCCCATCCCGAAAGACAACCAAAGCCATCAGGGCCCCGGTGACAGGGAGCGCCTGAACGCCGAAAACGCTTCTTCCGCAAAGGAGAAAAAAGCTTCTACCCGAACGGGCCGGCAGGCCAACATAAAAATCAACACGACGCATCAGGGTCACCAGCAGGATCGATAGTGTCTCCGGTTCCCGCCGGCACCCGGGGAGCGAACAACTTTTCCGAGGAGACACATGCTGTCATGGACGCCACGTCGCTGGAGCAAACCGGTTCCGTCTATTTTCTGCAGGACGTGCCTCGCAGTACAATCCTTCCGGACGAAACGGTTTTCATGCTGCGTGAAGGTTATGATTTCATTTCCAACAGATGCAGGAAACTGAATTCGGACGCCTTTCGAACACGTATCATGGGCAGGAGTGTCATTTGCATGCGCGGTCCGGCCGCAGCGAATTTCATATATGGAAATGAAAACCTGACCAGGGTGGGCGGCATGCCGCAAACGGTATTGCGCCTGCTTCAGGACAGGGAAAGCGTCCAGCAACTGGACGGTGACGCACATCGCGCCCGCAAAGAAATGTTCGTTCGGCTCCTGATGAGAGACGAAAATGCAACAGCAAGGCTGGTTGACCTGTTCAGGCGGGAATGGCTGAGGAGACTGCCGCTGTGGCAACAGGAAAAACGCGTGACACTTTTACAGGAGGTCTCCGATCTGCTTGCGAAAGTGAGCCTGTCATGGTGCGGTGTGCCCGAACGCTATGGGCTGGCGGACGAAAGGCGAATACTCGCGCAAATGATCGAGGCCGCAGGACACTTCGGGCCGCGGACATTTCTGACACTTTTCCGGCGGTCCGGTTTTGAGCGTTCGCTACAGTCTCTGATTGAGGAAACGAGAAGCCGCCCGGAAGCGCGGAACGATCGTTCTCCCCTGTGCCAGATCGCGATGCACCGGGATCACGCTGGCCGGTTGATCACGGTGGAAGCGGCCGCAGTGGAAGTTATCAACTTGCTGCGCCCGATTACCGCGATCGGACGATACATCGTCTTTGCCGCCTTGCGACTGCACCTGCATCCGCAATGGCCTTGGCTGTTCCGAAACGGCGGTGATGAGTTGATCGACGATTTTGTCGAAGAGGTCCGGCGTATCTCCCCGTTCTTTCCGTTTGTAGGGGCGGTCGCCAAAAATGGCTTCCGACTTCACGAAATCACCTTTGAACCGAAACAATGGTTTCTACTCGATCTTTACGGGACGATGAACTGCGAGGACCTTTTTCCACAACCGGACAAGTTCAAGCCTTACCGGCAGCTTTCATCGACGGTGGGCGGCGGTCGCTTCATTCCGCAGGGTGCCGGCGACGTAGTACAAGGCCATCGCTGCCCCGGCGAAAAGGTGACGGTTGCGATTATGGCGGAAGCCGTGCGTCTGCTGACCCGAGCGATGACCTATACCGTGCCGAAGCAGGACCTGCGGATCCGCCATCGCCGGATCCCTGCGGCGCCAGCGAGTGGCTTTATTATTACCGGCGTCGTTCCGGTACCTTATGAAGCGACGACTTAACGACACCAGCAAGAGGTTTCGCGACATCGTTGAAGCCCGCGTTTCCTCATAATGACAGATTGACGCAATTGCGGGAGGCTTTCATGCAGATTCTTGCCGTCACGGCTGAAATGTTCCCTTTCGTCAAAACCGGCGGATTGGCCGATACGACAGGAGCTCTGCCGGATGCGCTTGCAAAACAGGGTGCGGAGGTTCGCACGCTGTTGCCCCTGTATCGAAAATTGCGCCCCCTTGTCGACGACCATCAACCGTGTTTCTCCTCCACAATATTGGGAAAGGCCGTTTCGGTATTTTCCGTTGTCGCCGACCGAAAGAACCTGCTGCTTCTGGACGCGCCGGAACTGTTTGACAGAGACGGGCATCCATATGGGGAAAAGGAACGCCCCTTCCCCGACAACGACCTCAGGTTCGCCGTCCTGTCGAAGACTGCTGCAGAAATCGCGCTGGGCTCGGTTTCCGGCTGGAAGCCCGATATCGTTCATGTCCACGACTGGCACACGGCTTTGACCTGCGTCTATCTGGCAGAGGCAGCACCGGGCAAGGTGCCCGCCGTCATCACGGTCCACAACCTCGCGTTCCAGGGACAATACCCGCTGGCACGGGCAAAGATGCTCGAACTTCCGGAACATCTCTGCACGGTGGATTGCCTCGAATATTATGGCGACATGTCGTTTCTGAAGGGGGGCCTGACAACGGCATCGGCCATCACCACGGTCAGCCCGACCTATGCGCGTGAGATCCTGACGCCCGAAGCGGGCATGGGAATGCACGGGGTCTTCGGCATGCGGAGCGAAAGCGTACGAGGCATCGTCAACGGTGTCGATCAAGACGTCTGGAACCCCGCAACCGATCCCTGCATTCTGGCAAATTTCACATCGACCGCAAGGACAAAACGGAGCCTGAACAAATACGGCTTGCTCCAGGCCCTCGGCCTCGCTCCTACGCAAGGACCGGTATTCGGTGTCGTAAGCCGTCTGACCTGGCAAAAGGGCGTCGATCTTCTGCCCGAAATGGTACCATTCATCATCGCCCGAAAAGGCAGGCTGATCGTCCACGGGGAAGGAGACGGGCGGCTGGAAGATGCTCTTCGCGCCTTGTCGAAGCGTTATCCGGAGATGGTTTGCGCCCATATCGGTTATGACGAGCGCCTGGCGCATATGATCCATGCGGGATCGGATTTCATCATTCAGCCGTCGCGGTTCGAACCCTGTGGGCTGACCCAGCTTTACGCGTTAAGATATGGCGCGCTGCCGATCGTCGGCCGCACCGGAGGCCTGGCGGAAACGATCATCGACGCCAATGACGCCGCGATAGATGCCGGGGTTGCCACGGGTTTCCAGTTCGAACCGGCAAACACCGACGATCTGCGGTCAGCGTTGGAACGTGCTGTCGCCGCTTATAACGACAAGGAGCTTTTCAAGCGGCTTCAGGCGCAGGCCATGCGCGCCAATTTTTCATGGGAGAAAAGCGCTGCGCAATATCTGGCGCTTTTTAACGGGCTCGTCCGCAAGAGAGCTCAGGAGACTCAAACCATGCCGGCCATGATGCCGGAAGCATTTGCAAAAATGCGGACTGAGCGGCGGCAGGCCAGGCCATAACGTTCTGACGCTGGCTTCATAACAGGCGGTCGTGCTTCCACCGCACGTAGGGAGCGAGAGACTGGCCGGGGAACCGGTTCTCGATTTCGGTGGCGGTCAGTTCCACCAGTGCGGCAACCTCGCTCAACCCGTCCTTTTCGCTCTTCACCTCAAGCTCTCGCATCTTGTGAAACAATTCGTCGTCTGTCGCGACGTGAAAGAAGTCGGCAAGGTCCGTTTCCTGTGTCATTTCGCCATCGCTTTCCCGATAAGCGCGCCACTTCGCCGAGCAACACGCTGTTTGTGCGTCTTAACCAGCTGTCGGTTGTCCTTCAGAAACCACGGGCCAACCTATTTGTTCCGGCAACCACGCATTCGCGGTGCAATGAAGGGAACCGCCCGTTCACGACCCGGTTAGGACGGCCACGAAGCTGACTGGAGGTTCGGTTGATGAACACAACGAAATACCGCAATTGGGGCGTGCAGTTCGATGGCTCGAGAAGCGCAACCTTCGCGATATGGGCGCCCGGTTCGGAAACGCCAAGACTGATACTGAAGGGCGCCGAATTCGAGATGCGACACAAGGGCGACGGCTGGTACGAGGCAACAGCGCCCGGCGTGAAAGACGGCGATCCCTATCACTTTTTTCTTCCGGAGGGGCGAGAGGTTCCGGACCCCGCCTCCCATCGGCAGCAATGGGGACCGACCGGTCCATCGATGGTCGTTGATCACAGCTTCGCATGGAAAAATGACCGCTGGAGCGGCCGCCCTTGGCACGAGGCGGTGATATATGAAATTCACGTCGGCACGTTCACGGAGGAAGGCACTTTTCAGGCAGCCGCAGAAAAACTGGAACGGCTGGCTGAAATCGGCATTACCGCCATCGAACTGATGCCGCTCGCCTCGTTTCAGGGAGATCGCGGCTGGGGTTACGACGGTGTGCTGCAATTTGCGCCCCAGCGAAACTATGGATCGCCGGATGATCTCAAGGCCTTCATAGACGCCGCACATGGCTGCGGCATGATGGTTTTACTCGATGTCGTCTATAACCATTTCGGTCCCGGAGCGAACACTCTCCAGACCTATGCGCCCGATTTCTTCAAAGAAGATGGAACGCCGTGGGGACCGGCACCGGATTTCAACAGAGCCGAAGTGCGTTCCTTCTTCCTGCAAAACGCATTGTACTGGCTTCAAACCTATCGTTTCGACGGATTGCGGATCGATGCCGCCGACCACCTGGCCGGTGGCGGCGCAGAAGTCGACTTTCTGACAGAGCTGGCGCGAACCGTCCGAAATTCGATAACAGGCAGGCATGTGCACCTTGTCATAGAAGACGCAAGGAACGCGGTGGCGCCGATGACACCCGCGGGCAACGCCCCCGCCCTGATCGACGCTCAATGGAACGATGACTTTCATCACGTCGTCCACGTCATCACGACGCGGGAAGACGGCGGCATCTATGGCGACTTCGCCTTCGAGCCGCACGACAGGCTTCGCCGTTCACTGGCGACCGGTTTCGTCTATCAGGGTGATCCACGTCCTTCGAAAGACTTCGAAAAGAGCGGTGAGCGGAGTGACCACCTGCCGCCGCAGACATTCGTGAATTTCCTCCACAACCACGATCAGGCTGGAAACCGGCTGTGCGGCGAACGTCTGCGCGCCTTGATCGCGCCCGAGCTTTTCGATGTGCTGGAGTGTCTTCTTCTGCTTTGTCCGCAGACCCCGCTGATGTTCATGGGGGACGATCACGGCTCTGCGCAACCGTTCTACTTTTTTTCCGACCATCCGGGAGAGAATCGGGACGAAGAGATAAAAAGGCGCCTGATACAGGCCGAAATGTTCCAGGGAAGTCTTCCAGCCAACGCTGCCGGACTGGTGAAAGATCCGAACGACCAACGGACACAGGCCCTTTCGACATTGGACTGGTGCTCCGCGCGCCAAAAGAACGGAAAACGCAGGAGCGAGGCAATGACAGCGGTGCTTTCCAAGCGCCGTCAATTTGTGTGGCCTTTGCTCGGCTCCGCATTTGAGAGGGGCGTCGCGCTGGATTGTCCGTCGCAAGCGCTGGCGACCGACTGGAGGTTCAGTGCCGGGCGATTGCAAATGCGCGCCAATCTGTCCGGTACAGCAATCGAGCTGCCGGCCGTGGAAGGAGAAATCTTCCACCTACACGGCAGCATCGATACCACAACGGGAAAAACCTGCGGCTACAGCGCGTTGTTTGCGGTTGCCGGGTGATTATCAGTACAGATTGCGTCTCAGGGATTCCCTGGCCCGGTTGACGCGGCTTTTTATGGTGCCGACCCTGCAGCCGCAGATGGAGGCGGCATCGGCGTAGCTCGTTCCGCCAGCAACAAGCAGCAGGGCTTTTTTCTGATCGGCGTCGAGATCGCGGATGGCGCGCATGACTTCCTCATGTTCCATCCGCCACTCCTGGCTCGCCGGGACGGACATCGTCTGTTCTATACCGATCGGCAGGCCGATACATTCGCGTCTCGCTACCTTGTATCGTGTACAGAATGTATTTCTCAAAATCGTGAACAGCCACGATTTCAGAGCTGTACCCGGGGTAAAACGATGCAGGGAGCGCAGTCCCCGCAACATGGTTTCCTGAACGAGATCGTCGACGTCCTCGTCGTTTTTGACGAAACGATGCGCAAACGCCGTTAACGCTGGCGCAAGATCGGCGATACCGTCGCGTAACGTCTCGAGTTGCGCTTCGCTCAGGGCGTCGCCGGAATGTTCACTTACAGCGTGTTTGGCCATTGTCCTTGTCCTTTCACAAGGAGGAAATGGGCCAGCGGCAGCCTGGTTGCCGTACGCCAACGTACAATGACGGCGCCGCCATGGGGGCGATCAAGGGCGGGAAAGACGCAGCAAACGGAAATGTCCGGTCGGCGGGATCGGCCTGTTTTCAGCGAGATGAAAGGACGGATTACGGTTCAGCCATTCCTGAACTCCGTCGAGGCGAAAAGCCGAACTCAGTCCGATATTTTGCACCAGCGGCGAGACCAGCTGCTCGACACGGCGCATGGCGCCTTCGCTGGTGGTTATCTTGCTGACGATGATGATTTCGCCGCGCGGTCTGAGAACGCGGGCGCATTCGGACAGGAGCCGGTCGGTATCTGGAATGAGGGGAATGACGAAGGGAAGCGAAACCACGTCGAAAGACGCGTCCGGAAACTCCATGTCGCACGCATCCATGACATGCAATGCTTTCACATGGGGAAGCGTGCCCTCGGCAATTTTCGCCTTCGCCTTCACGAGCATTTCTTCTGATATGTCGATACCAGTCACACTGCTGCCGGGTGAATAAAGCGGCAACACCAGCCCTGTTCCCACGCCGATTTCCAGAATATCGCGGCCTGCATCGGCAACTCGCAGGGCCAGTTCAGTCTGCGCCCGTTTCAGAAAAAACCCGTAGATACCGTCATAGACCGGAGCCCAGAAGCGGTAGGCTTTTTGTTGCTGTTCACGATTGGGGCTGACAGTGCGTCCCACGTCGTCGCTCACTCGCCTCTCCCTCGTCAGCGCGAAATGAATTTGTTGAACCGGCTCTGGCCGTCCGACTTTTTATCCTGATGAAGAAAGGCGAGCTTCCGGTCCTCGAAGATTTCAAAAAACTCCTCCCACGAGATTTCCGTGAGTGTGTCTTCCGGCTCGCCGAAATCGATCCTAAGTATGCCTCCGTCGCCTGAAACGTCAACTTTCGCGGGATGCCCGTCCCGCTGTTCGACCCATTGCCTTATTTCGTCGTGATCGGTCGTTGTCACAGATTCCGTCACATCAGCCTCCTGTCGATTGCACCTATGGCGGTCACGCGCCTTTGTCTTCTTCGTTCCGGTCCTGTCCGTATCGCAACCGCATCATGCGTTCCGCGTTCCTTTTCGCCTGCTCCCGATCCTGCCGGCTCTCCTCGCTATCGGTAGAACGGGCGTCGTCGGTGCCGGGTTCAGGCTTCACACCGTCTTCTGTTCGCCCCATCGCAGAACCCCCTTCTTTTATTGAATATCGTCCTCATGGCCGCAGGTCCTCGCGGTCCTGCCATCTGTTCTAACCGCAGGAGCGGACGGAGGTTCCCTGATCTCAAAAGGTTTGAGGGAACAGTCGCGGCCGAAAACGGTTAGGAATGCGAGAGGAGTAGGCCATGAACAAGAAAGACAAGCTCAAGCAGATCCACAAAGACAGCGCCCCTCAGTTTGCGCGTGGAAAAAAGACCTCGACGAATAACGGCGTTGCCAGCGCGAAACCGAGGGTCGTAACCGGCTCCGACGATGCGACCGCAAACAAGCTGCCGCCGGGAACCAAAAAGCCCAAGAAAGACTGGGACATCAACTACGACGAACGGGAGACGAACGAGGGCGACTTTCGCGGCTAAGGCGGTTTCGGATAATGAAAGCCGTTATCGCGAAAGGTCCTCGACAACCAGTTCGATGGATTGCGGGTCGGCGCCCTCTTTCGTCTGCACGCTCAGGACGCTGCCCGTGTTCAGAACGCCTTCAAGCACGGTACGCTCCCCGATGATGATTTTAATCACCTTGGGGGTCGCAGCTTCGATGTTCAGGCTGTTGCAGGTCTCGTGATCAATTGCCGGGTCCACGGGTGCGACCTCCATCTGGGTTGAACATAGAGCGCCTAACCCCGCTCGGGCCGGGTTGTTCCAACCGATGCAAGGTCATCGCGGAATAATAGACAACCGATGCAGCTGCCCGATCGTCGTGGGAACATCAATCGAGATTGGAAGTTCGATAACGGGAAAATGTCTGGCTCCCGCCGTCGCCGCGCACGCAACCGCCCGGAATATGGACGTTTCGATGATGGTCCAGCAAGCTGAAGGTGCTCACCTATTGCCTCGGGCAGGTTGGCTGTCGGTATTGGCCTGCGTTGCGGCGGTATGTGCGGGATCATGGTTCGCCACCGCGCCAAGGAGACCTTTCGGACCGGAGGAGATGGGTTCGACCCCGGGAGATCCGCAATTGGGAAGAATGGTGTTTCTGGCCGCCAGTTGCGCGTCCTGTCACGCCACTCCGGGACAACCGAACCCGCTTGTGCTCGGCGGCGGCATGGCGCTGGTTACATCTTTCGGCGTGTTCCGCCCGCCCAATATCTCTCCTGATGTCGCGGACGGTATCGGATCGTGGTCTGCGGCGGACCTCGCCAACGCCCTCGTCGCCGGCGTATCGCCTGGCGGACACCATTATTACCCTGCCTTTCCCTATACGAGCTACACGGGGATAGACATTCAGGACATAAAAAACCTCTATGCCTATCTGCGGACCCTTCCTCCCGTGTCAGGCCGATCACGGCAGCACGATCTGCAACCGCTCGTCCGCATCCGCCGTCTTATCGGGATATGGAAGCTGCTGTTTTTCACGGAAGGCCGCACGGCTCCGGTGAAAACGGGAGATCCCGTCTTCAATCGCGGCGCCTATCTGGCTGAAACGCTTGCGCATTGCGCGGAATGTCATTCCACCCGCAATATTTTCGGCGCGATCCGACCCGAAACGCGTTTTGCGGGCGGACCGGATACCGAGGGCACCGGCTTCGTTCCGAACATTACTTCGGAGCGCCTCGGCGCATGGACGCAGGCCGACATCTCGACCTTGCTTGCGACGGGAGAAACCCCCGGCCATAGGCATGCGGGTTCCAGCATGACGGATGTGATCTCCAATCTGTCGCAACTTCCGCAAAGCGATCGCGACGCCATCGCCCACTACATCAAGTCGCTTCCGGCAAGGCCGACGCCCCTTCCCTGATGCTCAATCCGCGTAGAGATAGGCTGCAAGATGCCGCGCTTCGGCTTCCGAAATACCGGTCTCGGGCATCGCTGTTCCGCGCGAGAAATGCGTCGGCGAGACGATCCATCGGACAAGATTTTCCGGTGTGTTGTTGACGCCGTCACCGATATAGACCCGCTCGCAGATGGATCGAAGCTCTCCGCCCACCTTCCCGTCAGCGCCGGGAATGCCGGGGATTGTATGGCATCCGGCGCAACCGTAGCGCCGGAATATTTCAGGAGCCAGCCTGGCGTCGCCGCCGGTCATCGCCGTGGCCACCGCGCTGCGTCGCGCCCTGTCTTCGGCGATATTGGTGATAATGCCCGTTGCGAGCGCCGCAGAGACAAGGACGATCAGCACCCGGCCAACCTTAAGAGACGGATATAGGGTCCTCATGCCGACCTCCCCTGCTTGAGCGGGAAATCCAGACCGCAAGCATCGCAAGCGCCGCCCCCGCATAGATAACACCGCCCGGCACCCACATGAGGAGCCCGGCGAGTTGCTGGTCCTGAAAGGGCGTCAGGCCCCAGCGCGGCGCATCCTGCGTCTGCGATACGTAAACGATTTGTGGAGCGAGCGTGATCAACGCGCCGAGAATACTGGTATGCATCATGGTGACGAAAAGATGCCATGCCGCCAGCCCCTTGTCGGCCCGCCAGAGAATTGCCCACCAGAAGAGCAGCGCCGTCAGGAAGAAGACGAGATGCTGGAACCGGTGCAGCGCCACGTTGGCCACGGTGGCATCGAACAGGACCGGTGCATGCCAGCCCCAGATGGCCAGCGCGTGCAGGGATGTCGCCATCGCACCACCGGCAAGGATATTCCATATGGCGCGCATTTGCCGACTGGCCATCACTACACCTACGAGACGGCGAAACATTCTCGGCAGGCTCCAAAGAATAATTCCGACCGGACGCGCCAGCACGATGAGGGGCGCGGCCGCGGCCATCACCAGTTCATGTTCGATCATATGAAAGGTGAATAGACGCTCTCCCATGAAATGGACCGGAGAGACGAGCGCGGCGACCAGAACGAGCCAGCCGCTCCAAAAGGCGGCCGCAGATCTTATCATCCGCCGGCTCGCGCCGGACCGCCTCAAGAGACGGACGAAGCCAATGACGTAAAGCCCGCCCGACAGCAGGAGCGGGCCAATGATCCAGGCATCGAAAGTCCAGACCAGCCCGGAAAAATGTGTCTCCCCGTCATGAGCGCCAAGCGGACCGGCGCTTGCCATGAACAGGGCTATGAGTGTCAGCGCGCGCATGGGCTTATCAGCAACGTTGCTGCTCCCTGAAGAAAAAGCGCGAACGCGAAGACAAGCGCGACCAGAACACTCAGCGACGCCAGAAACGTCAAAACCCGTGAAGGCTTCACAGCCCTGCTTCTCGCTGAAACAGCGGCGGCAGCGACCGCCACACCCGCTGAAGCGAAGGCGATCACGACTATTGATGCGGTCCGGCTCGTACAATCGATTGCGGGAAGGATCTGGCCGAGTTGCGTGTTGAGCGCCCACATGGCGGGAGCAACGAACAATCCACCGAGATGTCCGGTCTTTAACGTCATAGCCGCGGTATCCAGTAAAGACACAGATAAAGTGGGAGCCAGATCAGAACGACGAAGTTCCAGTAGAGGGCGTTGTCCTCCACGTCGCCGTAACGCCGGGTGCTGTCGCCGTGCCGGGTAAACATCAGGCAGGTGAGCACCATGGTGTCGACGAGATCAGTGAGGATATGGGTCGTGTGCAGCCCGAGGATCGTCCAAACGATCGACCCGTAGGCATTGTCGTCCCATTTCACCTGAAGGGCGGGAAACTCAAAAACACGCACGGCGAGCACGGCAATTCCAGCTGCGGACATCACGACGAGACCCGAACGGACGCGTGCAAGCCGTCTCTGCCTTGCCCAGCGGGTGACGAGAATGTTCGGAATGACGCTTATTACAAGCAGCGCGGTCAGCACCATGCCAGCGAAAAGATCCGGCGGCGGCGCATCGATCGGCCAATGGGGCGCAAGGCTCATCAGATAGAAATAGACGGCGATTGCAAGCGCGAAACCCGAACCCTCTATCAGCATGAAGGCGCAGGTTCCCCACCATGCGGGGCTGGCGGTGCCGGTGCCGGACATGGGCAACTTCGAGACATCAAGCACGATACGTTCCTTCACGCTTCCTCCTCCGTCGTTCCCTTCGGCCAGAACCAGCCGATCAGCGTGACCGCGATGGGGATCGATCCCCAGACGACGGCCCAGGGTGAAAACATCGACCAGATAAGCATGATCGACGTTGCTATGGCCGCCCAGAACGGCCAGACCGAGTCGGTTGGTGATGCCTCACGCGCCTCGGGCAGCGCCTGCACGACGCTGGTGACCAGAATTTCGCGACGATCCACCCGCAGCCCGGAGACGACGGGTAGTTCATCGACCGTTGGCCAGAGAGGATCACAGCGATCGACCACGGGGATCGAGCGAAAATTAAAGGCTGGCGGCGGTGAACTCGTCGCCCATTCCAGGGTCGATGCCCCCCACGGATTGTTGCCGGCGACATGGCCCCGTAAGAAACTTCGGATGGCGTCGAGGAAAAAGACAAGAAAACCGGAAGCAAGAACGACCGCGCTCAGGCTTACAAACAGGTTGAGACCCGCCCATGGAAGATCCGGCTGATAGGTGTAGATGCGCCTCGGCATTCCCAGCAGGCCGAGAATATGCATCGGGAAAAACGTCAGATGAAAGCCGATGAAAATCAGCCAGAAACTGAGGCGACCCAACGTCTCGCTCATCATCCGGCCAGTCATCTTCGGGAACCAGTAATAGACCGCGCCTATCAGCGGGAAAACCGCGCCGCCGATCAGGACATAATGGAAATGCGCGACCACGAAATAGGTATCGTGAACCTGCGTATCGAACGGCGCGGATGCCACCATCACCCCGGTCAGACCGCCGATGACGAAGGTGACGATGAAGCCGATGACGAAAAGGAGCGGGGTCCTGAACACCGGCCGTCCCACCCATAATGTCGCGAGCCAGCAGAATATCTGAACACCGGCCGGCACGGAAATCGCCATGCTGGAGGCTGTGAAGAAGCTCTCTCCCAGCTTCGGCAGACCGGCAACGAACATGTGGTGCACCCAGAGACCGAACGACAGGACGCCGGTCGCGATCATGGCCATGACGATTGCCATATACCCGAACACAGGTCGCCCGACGAAGGCTGGCAGGATCGTGGAGACCATGCCGACGGCGGGAAGAAAGATGATGTAGACTTCCGGATGCCCGAAAAACCAGAAGACGTGCTGCCACAGGAGCACGTCTCCGCCTTCGGCAGGATTATAAAAATGTGTGCCGACAAGGCGGTCCATGATCATCGTGGAGCTTGCGAACATGATTGCGGGCATGGCGATGATGACGAGAAAGGCCATGACAAGCATTGCCCAGACCAGAAGCGGAATACGGTCGAGCGACATGCCGGGCGCACGCTGCTTGAAGACGGTTACAACGATCTCCACCGCAATGGAAAGTGCGGCGAGTTCGGTGAAGGTTATCATCTGGGCCCATATGTCCGCCCGCTTGCCGGCACCGTATTCCGGACCCGCCAGAGGCACATAGGCGAACCAGCCGACATCCGGCGCGCTATCCAGCAGGAATGAAACCCACAGAAGCAGCCCACCGGCGAGAAACACCCAGTAGGAATAGGCGTTCAGCCGCGGGAAGGCGATATTGCGCGTGCCCACCATCAGGGGCACGAAATAGACCGCCATCGCTTCCATGACCGGCACGGCAAACAGGAACATCATGTTCGCCCCATGCATCGTGAATATCTGATTGTACCGGTCCGCATCGACAAAACGCGCTTCTGGCGTGGCCAGTTGCAGGCGCATGACAAGTGCCAGAATTCCGCCGAGCACCAGGAAGACAAAAGCCGTCACGATGTATCGCCGCGCCACCACCTTGTGGTCGACGGAGGCGACAGCGCCCCAGAAACCCGGACGCGAGCCCCATGTCTTTTCCAGTTCGCTCTCTGTTCGCAGAGCAGTCAGGTCGCTGTCGATGAGGACGAAAGCCTGTCCCTGCACCATCATTCCAGCCCTTCCATATAGACGGAAACCTGCCGCAGTTCTTCGCTGGAAAGCGGAACCAGCGGCATGTTGTTGCCGGGTTTCAGAGTCTGCGGATCGGCTACCCATGCGGCAAGCGAACCACGGGTGTTTTCAAGAAGACCTGCACCAATCGTCCGGCGGCTGCCGACATGCGTCAGGTCAGGTCCCGTCACGCCGGAAGCGGGCGTTCCGCGGATGGTATGACAGGCGGCGCATTGCTTGCGCATGAAGACAGACATGCCGGCTTGCGCATCCACATTCTGTGGCGTGTCAGCGTCGGCCCTTTGCGCCTTGGCCCACCGCAGATATCCCGGCTCGTCATCGGCAATCACCATCAAAGCCATATGGCTATGCTGAAGCCCGCAGAACTCCGCACATTGGCCGCGATAAACGCCCGGCCGGTCGGTCCGGAAAATCAGAATATTCTCCCGCCCTGGAACGAGGTCCATTTTACCCGCAAGGCTCGGCACCCAGAACGAGTGGATCACGTCCGCACTCTCGAGTTTCACCCGTACATTCCGCCCCACTGGAATGTGTATTTCATTGGCAGTCTGAAAGCCCCCTCCCAGTCCGGCTTCCTCATAATCGAACTGCCACCACCATTGATGGGCGCGAACGCGTATCGTCAGGTCGGCGTCGTCGTCAAATCCGACGGTCCGCGTCACACGGAAGCTCGCCACCGTCAGCCAGCTTATGATCACAACCGTCATCGCCACCGCGATCGTCACGACTAGCTGCAATCGGCGCTGGGTCGCCTGTTCGTTTTGCACCGGCGTGCGCCGACGTCTGAACAGCGACCAGATCAAGACACCGCTAACTGCCAGCCAGACGACAAGGCTCACGCCGACGATCAGAAAGATCAAATCTCTCAGCGTCGCCGCCGCGTGACCATCGGCATTGAGAGCAGACTGAATGCCGCCGCACCCGGAAAGCAGCCCAAAAACCGAAAAAATCGAGGCGGCGCGCTTCAAGGCAAAGCGCCTTGAGGTGGTCGTGGCGGCACAGGATCCTCCTTAAAAAGGATTGCCGCAGGCGCCCGGTTTTCCGCTGGCCGGGTCTGGCGATCGTCGTTGCGGGCCGGTGCGGCTATCAAGGCAGAATAGGCCCCGATCGTCCTGACATATCCGGCAAGTTGCCAGATTTCCCTGCTCGTCATTTTGTCGCGGAAAGGCGGCATGCCATTCGGACGGCCATCCCTGATCGATGCCGCGACAGACACCATGGACGGGCCGTAAAGCCATTGGCCGTCAAGAAACGGCGGGCCTTTACCGCCCTCCCCCTCGCCATGGCAGGCTGCACAACCGAACCACGCATAGAGACGCTTGCCCTGCGAAAGATCATAGGCAGTGCGCTCAAAGGGCCTGCCAAGCGCAAAATAAACTTCCGCAGGCGCGCCGGCCACGGGAACCGGCATCAACCGGAATTTATCAAGAGCAGCCGATATCGGAGGATCGGTACGAAACGTCCGGGTTTCCCGAAAGCACCCCGCGAACACCGCAGCGCCTGCCAGAAAAGTTCCCAATGCGAACCAGAGACCGATCGATGAAAGATTGTTTCCCCTTTCCGTCAGCATCCTGCACCTCAACGATCCTCAGTTGATCGGGACTGTCGTTGACGGCGTCAATCTTACGGGCAGAAGCTTGTAGGACGGGGTCTTTGCCTTTGGGCTGTGATGGCTCAACGGAAATAACGGATTGGTTTCCGGAAAATACGCGGCGCAACAGCCGTGAGGAATATCGTAGGTCACAATCCTGAAACCGTTGACGGCCCTACGCGTCTGCGGTTCGATCGCCGTGACGATATCGACGATGTCGCCATCTGCAAAGCCAAGCAGGGCAACATCGTCGACATTCATGAACAGTACCTGGCGCGTTCCTTCCACGCCGCGAAAGCGATCGCTGTAGCCATAGACCGTCGTGTTGAATTGATCGTTCGACCTGAGGGTCGCGAGGTGCAGCACCTCCGGGGCCATAGCCTCCGGCGGGAATTCCGGGAACAGGCGGTCGGGCGTCAGGAAATTCGCCTTGCCGCTTGCAGTCACCCATTTCCGCTCCCGGGCAGGCAGCGGACGCGCAATGCCGCCGGGCTGGAAAAGCCGTTTGTTAAAGTTCTTGAAGGTTTCCGGATAGGTCTGCTCGATGGCGTCGCGAATGCGGGAATAATCGTCCACCCATTGTTGCCATGGTACTCTGCCGCGTGTCAGCGTCGCCATCGCCATGCCGGCTATGATCGCGGGTTCGGAAAGCAGATCCGGGCTCGCCGGTTTTGCCCTGCCGCGCGAACCGTGGAAATGAGCGACGGAACTTTCCATGGAGACCGCCTGCGGCCCGGTCGCCTGTTCATCGATTTCGATGCGCCCGAGGCAGGGAAGCAGAAAGGCCAGTTCGCCATGGATGACGTGGCTGCGGTTGAGCTTCGTGGCGATATGCACCGTCAGTCGCAACTTACGCCACGCCGTCTCCATGGCTTTCGTTTCCGGCGCGGCCCGCAGAAAGTTGCCGCCGAGGCCGATAAAGGCACGCGCATCGCCTGAAAGGACGGCTTTGCAAGTATCCACCGTCGAATGGCCTTCAGAGACGGGAGGCTGGAAATCATAGAGGACGGCGAGTTTGTCAAGCGGGACGAGGCTTGGCTTTTCGGTAATGCCGACGGTGCGTTGGCCCTGAACGTTGGAATGCCCCCTCACAGCGCAGATATTTGCTCCCGGTTTGCCGATATTCCCCCGCAGCAGCGCCAGATTGACGACCATATGGACGTTTTCCACGCCCATCAGATGTTGGGTCAAGCCCATGCCATACACCATCATCACGGCTTGCGAATCGGCGTAAATGGCGGCCGCTTCCATCATTTCCTCGCGGGAAAGGCCCGAAACACGCTCCAGCTCCTCCCATTCATGTCCACGGGCAGCAGCCGCGAAGGCTTCAAATCCCTTTGTGTGCTCGGCAAGAAAATCATGATCGAGTACGTGTTTTTTGTCAGCGGCGGCGACGGCGGCGGCGAAAGCCACGGCTGCCGCATAGTCCGGGTCGCGCGGCTGCGCGTCCGAGCCGGAGACCTTGCTAACGCCGCTCGCATGCAGTGCGTCGTCCGCCTCGATCAGCGCCTTGCATATGCCGAATAACGCGGCGATATCGCCGCCGTTTTTCACCTGATAATATTTTGATGAGATGGGCGTGGGGCCGCCTGCCAGCATCTGGCCTGGCGATTGCGGGTTCACGAAGCGCTCCAGACCCGGCTCCTTCAGCATATTGAATGTCAGTATTTTCACACCACGATCAACGGCGTCCTGCAGATCGTGCAGCAGCCGGGGCGAGGACGTTCCGACATTCTGGGCCATATAGAAAATACAGTCGCAGTTCTGAAAATCGGAGAGGATGGCCGTGCCGACGGAAGCTCCTATGCTTTCCGGAAGGCCGACGGACGAACTTTCGTGGCACATGTTTGAAGAGTCCGGCAAATTGTTGCTGCCGTAGATACGGGCGAAAAGCTGGTACATATAGGACGCCTCGAGCGAGGCGCGGCCGGACGTGTAAAACTCCGCCTGTTCCGGCGATATGGCACGCAATTCGCCGCCGATCTCCTCGAATGCCGACTTCCAGCTGACCGGCAGATATCTGTCCGAAGCGGCGTCCCAGCGCATGGGCTGGGTAAGCCGACCCTGTTCCTCCAGATCGTGGTCGAGCCAGTTCTCCAGTTCGCTGAGGGTATGCCTTTCGAAAAACGCGCTGTCGGCGCGTCGGCTTGTCACTTCCCAGGCCGTTGCCTTGGCGCCGTTTTCACAAAACTCCAGAGGATGGGTCTTCGCCGGTTTCGCCCAGGCGCAACTGACACACATGTAGCCTTCCGGCCTGTTCTGATGTTTGAGCAATGCCGGGCCGGATAATGGGACATGCTCACGCAACAGCACCTCCCCGACCGACTTGGCTGAACCCCAGCCACCGGCAGGACCCGGATTGAAGCCGATGTCGGGAGACGTCTTGCGTCGCGATGTCATGATCCAACTCCCAAGTTTCTGGGCTCCGAACCTTTGAAAGCGCTACTGGTTTCCGCTGAACGAAAAAAACTGCGCCCACGGCGGAAGCCGGCACGGCGAAGACCCCTGTGGCGGGAACTTTGGCACGCCGCGCCGGTTAGGCGCACGCTGGCGGGGACGGCATTTCACAATCAGATAAACGACGAAGGTGAGCGACAATGAAGGCACTGACCTGGCACGGCAAACACGACATTCGCTGCGAATCCGTTCCCGACCCCCAAATCGAGCATGGACGCGATGCGATCATAAAGGTAACGGCGTGTGCCATCTGCGGCTCCGACCTCCACCTTTATAATGGTATCATGCCGGACATGCACAGCGGCGACATCATGGGCCACGAGACCATGGGAGAAGTCGTGGAGGTCGGAAAGGACAACACGTCGTTGAAGGTCGGCGATCGCGTGGTCGTTCCCTTCACCATTGCCTGCGGCGAATGCTTTTTTTGCAAACGCGGTTATTACTCCGGTTGCGAGCGCAGCAACCCGGACCAGTCCAAAGTCAGGAAAATGTGGGGCAATTCGCCGGCGGGGCTGTTCGGTTATACCCATCTTCTCGGCGGCTTCAGCGGCGGGCAGGCGGAATATATGCGCGTGCCATTTGCGGATGCCGGACCGATAAAGGTTCCGGATGGGCTCAGCGATGAGCAGGTGCTGTTTCTGTCCGATATTTTCCCGACGGGCTACATGGCCGCCGAGTTCTGTAATATCCAGCCCGGCGATACGATCGCCATATGGGGTTGCGGACCCGTGGGCCAGATGGCCATCCGTTCCGCCTTTCTGCTCGGCGCCGAAAGAGTGATCGCCATCGACGCGGTGCAGGAACGCATCGATCTCGCAGCCGCCGCCGGCGCGCTGACGCTCAATTATCTGGACGAAGATATTTACGAGCGGATCATGGAATTGACCCAAGGCCGTGGCGCTGATGCCTGCATCGATGCGGTGGGAACGGAGGCCGATCCCGCGGCAGGTTGGGACTCCCGGCTGGATCGCATCAAGGTTGCCACCTTCATGGGAACCGACCGGCCGCACGTCCTGCGTCAGGCGATCTACTGCTGCCGCAACTTCGGCACGGTCTCGCTTGTCGGCGTCTATGGCGGTTTTCTGGATAAGATTCCGATGGGTTCGGCAATCAATCGCGGCCTGACGTTCCGAATGGCGCAGACGCCCGTACAGGCTTACCTGCCGGCATTGATGGGGAGGATCGAGAGGGGCGAAATCGACCCTTCCTTTGTCATCACCCACCGCGCCACTCTCGACGAAGGCCCCGATCTCTACAAGACCTTCAGCGGCAGGGACGACGGCTGCATCAAGGTCGTTCTCAATCCCTAGAGGAGAACGAGCCTGGCCTTGCAGTCATCACTAGCACCTCCTCATGCATCAGCGTCACGGTCACTGCCTGATGCCAGATGCGGCCGATACGGAGTTCTTCGAGCGTACGGACATGCTGGATACGCCGGGGAGCCTCTCCGGTCGATTGCAGGCGTCCTCCGGCCCGGCCCCGTGGTCTGCCCGGAACAATTCCCGCCGATTCCAGTTTTGGATTTGTGGCCGTGCCGGTGAAACCTGTTGGCTACCTGCGAGATCGCTGCGGCGGTCGATGTCCGCCCATCGAAGAGCGCTTGCCATGCCACTTGATCATGACCGGCCCGGAAACGTATTTTTAGCCGGATTTTGCGCTGTCGCCCTCACGGGCTTGACGAGCTGCTCCGGCAGGCAATCTGCCCTCGCTCCGGCAGGAGAGGAGGCGCAGGCGATTTATCGGCTGTTCCTTGTCATGGTCGTTGGCGGCGCGTTGATCTGGATTTCCGTCGTTGGCCTGCTCATGATTGCCGCACGTCGCCGCACTCCACCGTGGTCTGGTGAAAACGCAGGCCGCCTGATTGCCTGGGGCGGAGTGGCATTTCCAGTCGTCATCCTCTTCGCGCTGCTGACCTATACCGTCTGGCTGATGCCAGGTATCCGCCCCTGGTTATCCAGGTCCGTGTCGGCGGGAGAGATGATCGAGGTGACCGGCGAACGGTTCTGGTGGCGCATCAACTATCCGCCGACCGACGGCGTTGCTGCTTTCAAAACGGCGAATGAATTGCGCCTGCCGGTCGGGCAGCGTACCGCCTTTTCGCTGAAGACCGCCGACGTCATCCATTCCTTCTGGATACCTGCGCTCGGCGGCAAGATGGACATGATCCCCGGCCGCACCAATATCGTGTCTCTTTTGCCGACAAGAACCGGCGTCTTTCGTGCACCTTGCGCGGAGTTTTGCGGAACCTCCCACGCGCTCATGGCTTTTTCCGTCATCGTCATGGAGCCGGAAGCCTATGCATCCTGGCGCCGCGCGCAGGCCGGCGGCAACCGGCCGGAGCGGAGCGAGGGCGAACGGCTCTTCGAGCATCACGGCTGCGTCGGCTGTCACGGCATACGCGGCGTTACGTCGCCCGCAACCCTCGGGCCGGATCTCACCTTCTTCGGTGCGCGGCTGACGCTCGGCGCCGGAACGCTCGCAAATACTCGCGAAAATGTCGCGCGCTTCATCCGCAATCCAGAGGCAATCAAACCCGGCGTGAAAATGCCCGCTTTCGACATGTTACCGGATGAGGACATCGCGGCCATAGCCACCTATCTTACGGAGCTGAGATGACCAGCGCCCCCGTGCCGCATCTTTCCAGTAAAGAACGCGAAATGCAGGAAGCGCAGCTGCGGGAAATCTGGCGCACGCCCTCCGGCTGGCGTTACTGGACCTCGGTCAACAATACCGAAATCGGCCTCTGGTACGGATCGGCCGCCTTCATCTTCATGCTGTTTGCCGGCGTGCTGGCACTGATGATGCGTGTTCAGCTTGCTGTGCCGGATAATGACTTCCTGTCTGCTGACATGTTCAACCAGGCCTTCACCCTGCATGGCACGGTGATGATGTTCCTGTTCGCCGTGCCGATTTTCGAGGCGGTGGCCATCTTCCTTCTGCCCTCGATGCTGGGCGCGCGGGAGCTGCCCTTTCCTCGGCTGGCCGCTTTCGGGTTCTGGAGTTTCGCACTTGGGGGCGTCTTCGTCTGCGGCTCCATCTTTTTCGGTGCTGCGCCGAACACCGGCTGGTTCATGTATCCGCCTCTTGCCACCGACAAGGAATATTCCGGCATCGGCGCGGATATCTGGTTGCTCGGCCTCTCCTTTATCGAAGTCGCCTCCATTGCCGCCGCCGTGGAGCTGATCGTCGGGATCATGAAGTGCAGGGCGCCGGGAATGCGTATCAACATGATGCCGTTGTTCGCCTGGTATCTTCTGATCGTTGCCGGCATGATCCTCTTCGCCTTCCCGCCGCTGATCGCCGGCGACATCCTGTTCGAGATGCAGCGGATGTTCGACTGGCCGTTCTTCGATGCCGAACGTGGCGGCGATCCTCTGCTGTGGCAGCATCTTTTCTGGATTTTCGGCCACCCCGAGGTCTACATCATTTTTTTGCCGGCGATCGCGCTGATGGCGATGATCGTGCCGACTTTCGCCCAGCGGCCGATCGTAGGTTATTCCTGGATCGTTCTTGCCGCAGTGGGCACCGGCTTCCTGAGTTTCGGCCTGTGGGTGCATCATATGTTCACCACCGGTCTACCGCAGATTTCGCTCGCCTTCTTTTCCGCCGCTTCGGAGGCCGTGGCGATCCCGACCGGGGTGCAGATATTCGTCTTCATCGCAACAATGCTCGCCGGCCGCGTCATTTTCTCCGTTCCTATGCTCTTCGGGGCGGGCGGGCTCGCAATCTTCATCATCGGTGGCCTGACGGGTGTGATGGTGGCGCTCGTGCCTTTCGACTGGCAGGCGCACGACACCTATTTCATCGTCGCACATCTGCATTATGTGTTGATCGGCGGCATGCTCTTCCCGGTCGTCGCGAGCATCTATTATTATTATCCCCTGCTGAACGCACGAAGGCTGTCCGAAAGGCTCGGCAAGATCGCCTTCTGGCTGATGTTCTCCGGTTTCAACATTGCGTTCTTTCCCATGCATCTTGCCGGGCTGCGCGGCATGCCGCGCCGGGTCTTCACCTATCCCGCCGATATCGGCTGGAACTGGTTCAACCTGATTTCGTCCATAGGCGCTTTCATATTCGCCGCCGGCGTTGCGCTTGTGGTGATCGATGTGCTGCGCCCGAAACATCGCCAGCCGAAAGGCGAACAAAATCCGTGGAATTCCGGCACGCTCGAATGGATAAGCGAACCGGAAGAGACCTGGGGAGTGCGTTCCATCCCGATCATCCGTAGCCGCTATCCGCTATGGGATCAGCCCGGATTGATCGAGGAGATCAAGGCCGGCCGCTATTATCTGGCCGATGCCAGTGATGGTGCGCGTGAGACCCTCGTCACATCAGTGCTGGATGCAAAACCCATTCAATGCCTGCGTGTTGGCGGCACCTCAATCCTCAACATCATTGCCGCCTTTGCTCTCGGCGGAGTATTCATCGCGCTGACCTTCCATTGGTGGATCGTGACGGCCATCTCTGCGCTCGTCGCGCTTGCCGCGATCATCGCCTGGCTCTGGACGGGGACGGCCGCCATTCCCAAGGAGGAGATGCGCGAGATCGGTCTGGGCGAGAGACTTCCCCTCTATGCCTCCGGCCCGCAATCGGTCGGCTGGTGGGCGATGTTCATCACGATGGCGGGAGACGGCACGGCCTATGCCAGCCTGATGTTCGGATATTTCTTCTACTGGACAATCCACGACGACTTCACCGGCGGCCATGTCGGGCCGGGCCTGTTCTGGCCGCTTGTCGCGGTCGCGCTTTTCACGCTCTCCTGGGTGGCCATGCTGATTGCCCGCCACGTAAACGAAAACGACCGCCACCGCCTTACCCGTTTCTGGCTGGCTACGTCTTTCCTGCTTGCGCTTGCCGCCTGCGGCTCCGGCCTTGCCGGACCCCATTTTGCAGCCATGGATCCGACGACCCACGTCTATCCGGCAATTGTCTGGGTCGTGGTTTTGTGGACGGTCGCGCACGGCCTCGTCGGCACCATCATGCAACTCTATTGCCTGGCGCGCAGTTTCGCCGGCCGGATGAGCACGCGGCATGACATGGACCTTCGCAATGTCGTGCTCTATTGGCATTTCCTCGTCATCACGGCGGTCACGTCCTTCGGCGTGCTCGGCCTTTTTCCGGCTGCGAGGTGACGCTAATGCGCCTGATCCCCAAAGAAATCGAGACCCTCTGGACGCTTTTCACAGCTCCCGTCATCTGGGCTTTGCATTTCCTGACATGCTACGTTCTTGCCGCCGTCTTTTGCGCAAAGGCCGCGCCCTTTTCCTTCGGAACAATGCGTCTTATCCTTGCAGGGATAACGCTCGCCGCCCTTGCCGGCATCGCTCTTTCAGCCTTCCTCGCCTGGCGGCAATGGGGCTTTGGCTCCGATGACCCGCCGCATGGTGCGGCGACGCGCAGAGACCGGCTGCTCTTCCAGGGTTTTGCCACGCTGCTTCTCTGCGGCCTCAGCTTTGTCGCCGTGTTCTTCGTCGCCATTCCGCTCGTTTTCATGGAGACCTGCCAGCCATGAAGACTATTTGCCTTACAGCAGGCCTCGCTCTTCTCGCCCTCATCGCGATCCTTCTCGTGGCGAACGCCGGCAACGGCTCCTTCACCATTCACATGATCGTTCACATGGGAACGGTGGCATTCGCAGCCCCGCTCATCGCCTATGCCGTGGCCGGCGCTGCACAGGGGCCGGTGTTGCTGCTGGAGCGGGTAACACCAATGCCCGCTTCGTTGATCGAACTCGCCGTGGTCTGGTTCTGGCACGCGCCGGCGCTGCGCACGGCCGCCGATGCCAGTATTGCCCTTTCCCTCCTGGAACAAATCAGCTTTTTTGCCGCCGGCTTTCTACTCTGGTTCGCCTGCCTTCAACCGAAGGAAGGACGCCTCGCAGGCGCGATCGGCCTCCTGTTCACCTTCATGCACATGACCCTGCTCGGCGTACTGCTTGCGCTCGCCCCGCGCCCGCTCTATGGCGAAGGTGAGGTGACCTGTTTCGGCATTCCTCTTTCAGCCGCAGCCGACCAGCAATTGGGCGGCGTGTTCATGCTGGTGGCCGGCGCGTTCTCTTATCTCATCGGCGGCGTCATCCTTATCTCGGGTCTTTTGCGCGAGGATCGCCGCATCCCGGTGGAGAAACCGCGATGGTGATCGGCTGGAAACATATAGCCGGCCTGATCGTCGCCGGCGGGCTTGGTGCTCTTCTCCTTGCCTGGAGCGGCATCATCGGTGTCGGCGCGAGTACCGGCCATTGGAAAGCGACAGACTGGTTCTTGCACTGGGCCATGCGTTCCTCGGTGCGCACGGCGGCGCTGGGCACGACCATACCCCCGTTCACAAAGGGCATGTTACCGATGGCGGCCCGTCATTTCGAACAGGGCTGCGCCCTCTGCCACGGCTCTCCCGGCACGCCGCCGCCCGCCAGCGTTCGCAACATGCTGCCCGTGCCCCCTGAATTGAAAGACAGGATTCCAACATGGACCGACGCCGAACTTTTCCAGATCGTGCAGCACGGAATACGTTTTACCGGCATGCCGGCATGGCCGGTTGCGGAGCGCGACGACGAGACGTGGGCCATGGTGTCTTTCCTCCGGCGCTACCCGGAAATGACGGCTCGGGACTACCGCGCGCTTGCCGGATACACGGCAACGCGCTCGAAAAGGATCGAGCGGCTGATCGAGACCTGCAACGGCTGCCATGCCCCGGAGCGCCTTGAAGCCGACAGTCTCGTTCCCCGGCTTACCGGCCAGTCGCTCACCTATATGCAACAGGCCCTTACCGCCTTTGCAAACAATACCCGCCCTAGCGGTATCATGGCTGTGGCGACGGAAGGATTGAGCGAGGAAGAACGGAAAACCCTTGCCGCCGTCTTTGCCGGGCAAGCCGCATCCGGCGCGATGCAGACAGTGGATCAGTCGCTAAGAACACGGGGCGAAAGACTTGCCGAATTCGGGGATCCGGAAAGAAACCTTCCAGCCTGCCTGAACTGTCACGAGAAGGCCGATGGCAATCCCGTCATTCCACGCCTCTCAGGCCAGCCCAGCGCCTATCTCGCCAATCAGCTTCGCCTCTTCAGCGACAAGCGGCGCGGCGGCGGTCCATTCCACATCATGATGACACGCGCGGTCGAACATCTGAAGGAAGAGGACATCGACCCGCTGGCGACCTATTTCATGACCCGCCAGCCGACCGGGCCGTGAGTTTTCGACGGGCGAACAACCAGGCATGTCAGGCGGCCATCTTCCGGCAGCTTTCCGCGCATTTCGCACACGCGTCGACACACTCTCTCATATCGCCGAGCGCTTCGCAGTCGTTGGCGCATTCCTCACATATTTCAGCGCATTCCCGGCAGACATGTTTGTGATGCCGGGAGCCGATCAGCATAAAATGGGCCGCCGTCTGACATATGGAGACGCAGGACATCATCAGCCTGAAGTGTTTCGGCTCGACATGCCTGCCGCCCTTTTCGAGGCAATGGTTCATCGCGGTTGAGAGGCATGTGGCGTAACACGCCAGGCAATCGTCGATGCAGGCCTGCTGGTCTGGGGAGATGTGTCGCATGGTATTTCTCCTCGGTCTTGGATGTTTGTGAACCCGCCTAACCGCAGCGGCAATGTTTCGTTCCTGCTCCCGATATCTCCGGCTGTGATGCCCTTGGAGAGCCGCAAGCACCGGTACGGCGCGCCGACATGCCGTGTCTGGAATTGAAGACCGGGAAACTTAATAGTCGATCACGGGTGCTGGATCGGGTATTCTCCTTTCAGGAGGTGCCTGAATGCGCGAGACGACAGAAGCGAGGTGCCTGCGCCACCTGCGGGATGGACAGGGCCGGATAGATCGCCAACAGGAAGTCATCACGCGGTTGCGGGCGGCACGGTGCGACACGGCGCTGGCCGAAAGGCTTTTGCAAAATTTTCGCGACATGCAGAAGCTGAGCGAAGAGCATCTTCGCTCCGTCCAGACAAATGCGCTCCTCGCAGCTCGCCTATTGTTTCCGGAGGGCGGGCCAGAGGACGAAGCGAAAAAGAAGCCCTCAATTGCGGAAAATCGGCTGACGGCGCTCCTGCAACATCTGGACGACCGCAGCTTCCGCCGTCCGCCGAAACACGTCGGACTAAAAACCATGATCATCGCACGCGACGCCGGGCTCATCGAACTGGGGACGGATCTGCGTCTGCCAGTCGCGAAGTTGACGGCCGCCGGGAGAGCGAGGGGCTGAGCGCCAGGTACAGCGGTTATCGCCGCGACCTCACAATGCGCGCTGACGTCGGATCACGCTTTTTGCAGCAGTTTCGTTTCCAGCGTCCGGAAGAAGTCGTTCCAGTCAGCCGGTTTCGAAAGAACGGTATGTGCAACGAGTTCCGGGAAATCCCGCGTGGAATGTCCTGAAAGGAAGAAGAACGGTATGTGCTTCTCGACAAGACGCGGCACCAGCGCAAGCGTCGTCCCTCCGTCCAGTTGGACATCCAGAACGGCGCAATTTGGCTGGCGCTGCTCAATCCGCTCCATCGCCTCTTCGACCGTCGGCACCGGCCCGATCACGTCGTAGCCGCTTTTTGTCAGCCTGCGGGAAATCTCCGAGGCAAGCAGCCACTCATCCTCCACGACGAGGACGTGTTTTCTGTCAGTCATCGATCGCTACTCCGTAATTGGAATGCGAATTAGCACCGTTAAACCCTCCGGGCTGAAATTGGTTTCAAACTCGCCTTTGAGACGATAGCTGACCTCGCCCTCAAGCAGCTTCAGCCCGAACCCCATCCGAACCGGCTCGCGAACGGTCGGCCCGTCGGTTTCGCGCCAGGAAATGTGCAACATTCCCTCATCTGCCCGGCAGTCCACCTGCACTCTGCCGTCTTTTTGCGAAAAAGCTCCGTATTTGGCGGCATTGGTGGCCAGTTCGTGCAGGACCATGCCTATCGGGAGTACATACTGGGATTTGAGAGGAATATCGTTGCCGCCGATGCTGAAACACTGTTCGCCGAACGGGTTCAGTTCCTGCCGGATCAGGGCGTGCAGCGACGTCTCCGTCCAGCTCTGCTGCGACAGCACACCGTAAGCGCGGGCCATGGCATTCAGCCGGCCGGTGAACGCCTTGTAGAAGGCTTCCGGCGTCTGTGCGCTTTCGAGTGTGCGATGGGCAATGGCGATGGCGATGGCCAACATGTTCTTGACGCGGTGATTAAGCTCGGCGTTCAGGACCTGCTGGTGTTTTTCGGCCTCTGTCAGCCTCGTCACATCGACCATGGTGACCACGACGCCGTCGACCCTGTTGCCGCTGCGGCGATACGGGATCAGCCTTACGAGGTAGCTTTTGCCTTCCTTGTCCTGCGCAAGATGATGATCGAGCGGCTCTCCCGTCTCGAAAACGCCCGTGATGTGATCCTTGAGCTCGGGGTAGTCGAGCTGGCTCGCAAGCTCCGTCAGCGGTCGGCCGACATCCGCAGGCCTCAGGTTGAAGAAGGACGCAGCTGCGGGTGTGAAGGTGCGGATCACCAGGTTCCGGTCAAGGAATATCGTCGCGATCCGCGTGCTTTCAAACAGGTTGCGCAAATCGGCGTTGGCACGGTCAAGTTCCTCGACCTTGCTGTGCAGTTCCGCGTTTATCGTATTCAGTTCCTCGTTGAGGGACTGGGTCTCCTCTTTCGAAGCCTCAAGCTCCTCATTGCTCGATTGAACCTCCTCGTTGACCGAGACCAACTCCTCATTGGAAGATTTCAGTTCCTCCAGCGCGGTCTCGTATTCCTCGATGGTCGATTGCAGCTTGTCCTTCGTCGCCCGAAGATCCGCCTCGATTTCGGCGTTCAGCTTCTCGGTCGCGGGGCGTATGAATGCGGGTTGCGGTGCGGCCTGGGGAGAAAATACGACGAGAAACAATGGCTCGGGGCTGACACCCTCACGCAGGGGCTCAACGGTGACCGTGACGACTTGGGTCTGATCCTCGTCGCGTTCAACGGTCAGATTACCGCGCACGGCCGTACGTTTATTCTCCACCGCTTCCCGCAGGGCCGATCTCAGGTCGAGACGCAGACCGCGGCGCGCAACGGTCATCAATTGCCGGCTGGGCATGCCGGCAGCGGCTTCCAGAAAACGTCCGGTTCCCGCCGAATAGTGCAGGATGTCGCCATCAGCCGTGATGATCACATGCGCCGGCGCATAACGTTCCAGGATTTGCCACTCCGCCACCTGCTTGAGCGCTGCCGCCATGTCCCTCGTGCCGCTCCCTCTGACATCCTGCAGTGGGAACGAACGGTCCTGTCCGGTCAGGCTCGGCAGGCGTGGCATCTGCGACGGCGTCTCGCGTGCCTGGAATATCCTGAACTTCTTGTCTACCGGCGAGAACAGATGTCCGTGAACGCCTATGCTTTCCGACGTTCCAAGGAACAGGAACCCACCGGGTTTCAGGGAATAATGGAACGTCGGAATAACCTGCTTTTGAAGCTCGGGCCCGAAATAGATCAAAAGGTTGCGGCAGGAAACCATGTCCATGCGTGAGAACGGCGGGTCGTGGATCAGGTTATGCGGAGAAAAGATACACAGCTCGCGGACCTCGGCATCGAGGACGTAGCTTGCGCCGTCCAGCCGGAAGAACCTTCGGCGGCGTTCCTCGCTGACGCCATCCAGCAGATGCCCGGGATAACGCGCCTGCCTCGCCACCCCAAGCGCGGGTTCGTCGATGTCAGTCGCAAAGATCTGGACTTTCGGATGCACTGACACATTGTCCATATGTTCCCGCACAAGGATCGCGAGTGAGAAAACCTCTTCGCCCGTTGCACATCCGGGCACCCAGATCCGCACGGCATCCTTGGCTCCTTTACCTTCGAATAGCTTCGGAACGATCTTCTCCGCAAGCAATCGGAAGGCGTCGGGATCACGGAAGAAATTGGTGACGTTGATCAGCAGATCGCGGAAAAGGCTGATGACCTCGTTCTCGTTTTTCCTGAGCTCGTCGATATATTTCGACATCGACGCCAGCTGATGGACCTGCATGCGCCGGCGCACGCGCCGGAAGAAGGTCTTGGTCTTGTAGCCTGAGAAATCATGACCCCTGTGGCTCGACAGGATGGCGCAGATCTCCATTCGTGCGGCGTCGAGCGCCGCATCCTCGTCGTCGCCGTCATCCTGCGCAGGCCCGTCCAGCATGTCGAAGCTGCGGGCGAAACTCACGAGCCTCTCGCCCATCTTCTCAACCGGAAGGCAGATGTCGATCATCCCGCTGGAGATCGCGCTTTGCGGCATATCGGAATGTCTGGGCCCCGAGCCATCGGCGGTTTGCGCAAGCGTCAGACCGCCCGCCTCCTTGATCGCCTTGGCGCCAAGGGTTCCATCACCGTCTCCGCCGGATAACACGATGCCGATGGAAAACTCTCCCTGATCCTCTGCGAGGGAAGCAAAGAAGACGTCTATCGGTTTGCGCTCGCGTTCGCCGGCCTTTGGCTCTTTCATCCTGAGGATGCCGCCTTCGATCGTCAGAATGACGTTCTCCGGCATCACATAGATGTGGTTCACCTCAACCCGGCAGCCCTCTTCAGCAACTTGGACCGGCAATTCGGTATAGCGCGCGATGACCTCGTGCAAAAGGCTTTGGCGCGCGGGGCTCAAATGGGTGACGATAACGAAAGCAAGGCCGCAATCGACCGGGAGGCCGCGAAACAGGCCTTCAAACGCCGGTATGCCGCCAGCAGACGCACCAACGCCGACGATGGGAAAACGCGCACTGTCGGCCATGGTGGAGTCCTCATTTTTTTTAATATCCTAGTGCATAATCAAGCACGGCGTAACCCGGCTTGCCATTTGAAGCGTCTAAATCCCACCGCAAAATATGCCCCTATTATGTGGCTCCTCCGCATTTTGCCACCAATCCGGCAGGCGCTTTCCGCCGGGATGCGGGACAGCCGTGACCTTCCCGCGACCGGTAAATCTGCCGAATATCGTCAATCGCCTCCTCCGCGCTTGTGATGCTGACTTTCCTGATTTTTACCCCGCACCATCTGACGATCATCTTTATCCGTCACCTCCACACCGTCATCGCGAAGATTATCCGTACCCAGATGAACCTCCCGCACCTGTTTGGATCGCTTCAACTCCTCCTCGGCGTTGAAATCGTCGCCTGCATTACCGGTGTTTTCGCGTTTTTCGATGATGCGCAGCTGTTGTTCGTGGGTCTTTCGGCCGGCCATGGTCGTGCCTCCTTTTACTTGTTTTACTTGTTCGTACGCCCGGTCTGACCGGGATTGATGCCTCCCTGCGGCGTGACGTCATTCGCGACATCGCCCTCGAATGTGTTGTCTCCCAACAGGTCCTCTTCCTCATCGAGATTTTTCTTGGTTTCGGTGGCGCCCTTGGAAGTACCGATTCCGGGATTTTTCCGCAGATCCCTGTCGGTGGGTTTGCGTGTCTTCGGATGTTTGCTGGTCATCGAGATCCTCCTTTCGATGCGGTGATGTTCCCCAATCCGCAGCAGCCCTTTTGCGTTCACGAACTACGCGCGGCGGCAGAAGTTCCGGAACGAATCGGCCCGCCTGGAGTTTGGAAATGACAGGCTGCGGCATCGGGCTGCGTCCGGCGCCGCAGCATCACTCCAGCCACGAAAGAGGAGATGATCATGGCGAAGGGAGACAGAAAACACTTCGGAAAAGGAACGCAGGGAAAAGGTTCCGGTGCAGGTGCAATGACCGAGCTGGACAAAGAGGCGGTTGGAGAAAATCAGGTGCTTTCGAACCGAGACAAGAAGCAGCACTCGAAAGAACGCGGCCAGGACGGCAACGCCATCAAGACGGAGCAGGAACAGGACCACTCCGCCAACCGGCAACCTTAAAAAAAGATGAACCTGACTTCATTCCCTGCATTGAAAAACTCCTCCGGTTGACAAGGGCTGGAGCGCGCAGGCGCTGACCAATCCCATACTGCAAGGCTCGCCACGCGAGAACAACTGCACGGGTTGCCAAAGAGGGCGATTTGACATGACCAATACAGCAGACATCCTGATTGAAACTCTGATTGCCTGGGACGTGGAGGTCATCTTCGGCCTTCCCGGCGATGGCATCAATGGCATCATGGAAGCGCTGCGGACGCGACAGGACCGTATCCGGTTCGTTCAGGTGCGCCACGAGGAATCCGCGGCGTTCATGGCAAGCGCCTATGCGAAATGGACGGGCAAGCTTGGAGTTTGCCTCGCGACCTCCGGCCCGGGCGGCACGCATTTGCTGACCGGTCTTTACGACGCCAAACTCGATCAGGCTCCGGTTCTCGCAATCACCGGCATGCAGTTCCATGACCTGATCGAGACCTTTACACAGCAGGATGTCGATCTCACGCGGGTATTCAACGATGTCTCCGTGTTCAACGTACAGGTGGCCGACGCCGCTCATATGGAAAACGTCGCAAGCCTTGCATGCCGCTCGGCGCTCGCGGCGCGAGGTGTCGCTCACATCTCTATCGCCAGCGACGTTCAGGAAATGACGAAGGACGACAGCGAACGCTCGCGTCGAAACCGCGAAGGTCACGCACCGACCCGGTGGTTTAATGGCAGCCAACTGCCTGACGAAGCTGAACTCGAAAAAGCCGCCGCGATTTTGAAGGAAGCCTCGAATGTCGCTATTCTGGTCGGACGCGGCGCCCTGCACGCGAGGGCTGAGCTTGAAAAGACCGCCGACCTGCTTGGCGCTCCGGTCGCAAAAGCCCTGCTGGGCAAAGCGGTCCTGTCGGACGATCATCCCTATACGACCGGCGGTATCGGCATCCTTGGAACGCTTCCTTCACAGCAAATCATGGAACAATGCGACGCGCTGCTGATTGTCGGTTCGACGTTTCCTTATATCGAATATTACCCAAAGCCGGGTCAGGCGCGATGCGTGCAGATCGATCGTGATGCGCAGCGCATCGGCTTACGTTGTCCTGTTGAAGCGGGTCTCGTCGGCGACGCCGCTGTCTCTCTTAACCTTCTCAATCAGAAACTGGAGCGAAAGCCGGATCGTTCGTTTCTCGACCGCGCCCGACAGGGCATGGTCCGCTGGCGCAAAATGATGAGGCAAGCCGAGGCAAGAGACGACGTGCCTCTGAAACCCCAGCGGATCGTCAAGGCTTTTGGGGACCGCATGCCGGACAATGCAATCCTCACCACCGATTCCGGCCAAAATACCGAGCTGGCGGCCCGTCACATCGACATGAAGCCCACTCAGGCGTTTGCCGTATCGGGCTCGCTCGCTTCCATGGCGTGCGGCCTGCCCTATGCCATCGCGGCCGGCATCGCATTCCCCGGCCGTCCCGTCCTTGCTGTCGTCGGCGATGGCGGTTTCGCCATGCAACTCGGCGAGTTCTCGACCGCCGTTCGGCACAGGATTCCGCTGAAAATGCTGGTCATCAAGAACGGGATGCTCAACCAGATCGCATGGGAGCAGATGATGTTTCTCGGCAATCCGCAATTTGCCTGCGAACTTCAACCCATCGATTTTACGCTTGCCGCCAAAGCCCTCGGCGGTATCGGCTATCGCATCTCCCGGCCCGAAGAGATCGACGGCGTACTGGACGCCGCATTCGCGGATGAAGGGCCTGTGATCATCGAAGCGGTTGTCGACGCTTACGAACCGATGATGCCGCCCAGGATGCCGGAAGACTATCGCAGGAACATGAAAAAGGCGTTGAACGAGACTCCAGGGCGTGCGCAGATCGAGGCCAATCTTGCGCAGCAGCCGCTGAAGACGATGATGGCGGAACCGGAATAAGAAGCTGCGGCGTGCGTCAACCAGCCCCAACAAGGAGCGGAATTGCCTCTCCCCTGGTTGTTCGCCCCTCTGCCCTTATCCTCCGGTTTCGCTGTGCGGGGAGGCAACGGGCTTGGATTCCGGCGACCGCCTGAAGCGCAGGAAAATGGAAAGAATTACCAGAACCGCGGTCGAAAGAAACTCCGATTGCCAGTTCTGGAAGGACTCGAACCAGAATTCGACACTTCCAAGGTGGGTGAACACCGTCGCCACAGGCTCGCCATGCAGGCGCGCCTCCACAGCTGCGGCATTGGCGCTGTATCTGAGATGCAGAAGAAAGCTCGCAATAAAGAGAGCGAAAAGGGCGAGACCGAGGGAATAGGAATAAATCACACGGATGACGCCGCCGGTTTTGACCGCCCATGGAACGTGACGCTCGTGCTTTCTCCGCTCCGGGTCCTCGTCCTGCGGCGCTTGCTCGTCCGGATCTTTCGATTCGGCAGAGCCCCTCTGAAACAGGAACGCCGTCAGCACCACATAGGCCGACATCTGTAGAAATTCGCTCTCCCAGTTCTCGAACAGCGCCGAGAGGAAATGGCCGCTGGTCGCGTAGGACAGGAACGTCAGCGGTGTATCGTGATGTTGCGCGAGTTCGTCATTGTGAACGACCCAGCCCGTAGCGAACATGCCGCCGATGGTAAGCAGGGAGGCAAGGAGCAGGACAATCGACAACCCATTATCGCGAAGCAGTTTCATAATTCGACCTCGTTTGAATACAAAACCCGCCGGATAAACGAAGTGTCGCCAGTATCGGTTGCGTTCGTTACTCCCTGCCGAGGGGAGCGGACGCCTTGCCTAATTTCAGCGAAGGCTCCCGGCCCCAGAGGCGCAACTTGCCGAGTTCGGAAACGAAGGCCGCCGGTCCTTCTTTACCCGGCAGGGGGAGAACGCCTTCATCCATGGCCTCCGCAACGCCGGCCTTTTCCAGCAACGGCAGCGCCGACTGATCGTAGCCGATGAACTTGCAGTGCTGGAATGCGTCGGCGACGAAGTCCCGGGCAGTCGCTTCCTTAACCAGATCGTCGATAGCCGTCGTCGATGTCAGCAATGCCACCGCATCGAACAGAACCGAGGGGCCGCCATCGATCATGTGGTGAGCCTCGATGAAAGCGCCGTCCGAAGCGGTAACACCCCCGACCTTCGGTGCGATCAGCTCGAAGACGGCCTTCTCAGCGGTAACGGCCTCCGTCAGCCCCTGCAGCAGCTTTGCATCGACGCCATCGGTGACAAGAATGCCAAGCTTGCGCCCCTCGAAGCGCTGGGGGCCACGTTCTATGATGCTCAACGCCGGCGACGGCTCCAGATCCTGGCGGGTCGGCACAGCAGCATCCGCCGGTTTCGGCATCGTCTGCAGGCCCAACTTCTGCGCGACGGTCGTGGCGAGCCCTTCGTCAATATTCAGGAGGTGCGAAACCATCCTTTCGCGAATAACCCGTGTTTCGACCTTGCTGAGTTCGAAGGTAAGGGCCGACGCGATATGGCGTTGTTCGGGCAGCGTCTGGCTGATGTAGAACTGCCGGGCCTGACTGTAGTGGTCGGCGAAACTTTCCGGCCGTAACCTCGCCTTACTCCCCTCCTCGTCAGCGGGGAAATGCTGGAAACCGTGCGCCGGCGATTCTCTTGGCCCCTCCCCGAACGAGTTCGGTTGATAATTGGCCCGGCCCGTCGGGTTGCGCATCGCCATATGGCCGTCCTGCTGGAAATGCGCGAAAGGACACTTCGGAGCATTGACCGGCAGATGTGTGAAGTTCGGGCTGCCCAGCCGTTTCAACTGTGTATCCAGATAGGAGAAATTTCTGCCTTGCAGCAGCGGGTCATTGCTGAAATCTATACCCGGCGGAACGTTTTGCGTCATGAACGCCACCTGCTCGGTCTCGGCAAAGAAGTTCTCGGGCATACGATCAAGAACAAGCCTGCCGACCGGTTGCGGAGGCAATATTTCCTCCGGGATAATTTTGGTCGGGTCGAGGATGTCGAAGTCGAAGCTGTCGGCAAACTCCTGATCGAAAAGCTGGACCTGAAGCTCCCATTCAGGGAAATTGCCTGACTGGATCGCGGTCCACAGATCGCGCCGGTGGAAATCGGGATCGGCGCCATTGATCTTGACAGCCTCGTTCCACGCCACGGATTGAAGACCCAGCTTCGGTTTCCAGTGAAATTTCACGAATGTCGACTGATCTTTCGCATTGACGAAACGGAAGGTGTGCACGCCGAAGCCTTCCATGAACCGGAACGAGCGCGGAATGGTGCGATCAGACATGATCCACATGACCATGTGCATGCTTTCAGGCGTGAGGCTGATGAAGTCCCAGAACGTGTCATGCGCGGTTTGCGCCTGGGGAAAAGCGCGATCAGGCTCCTGTTTGGCGGCATGGATGAGGTCAGGAAACTTGATTGCATCCTGAATGAAGAATACCGGAATATTGTTGCCGACGAGATCCCAATTACCCTCCTGCGTGTATAGCTTGACGGCGAAGCCCCGCACGTCCCGGGCCAGATCCGCCGATCCCTTGTTGCCGGCGACGGTCGAGAACCGGACGAAGGCCGGAGTTTTTTCGCCTGCACGCTGGAACAGGTCCGCCTTGGTATAGGCCGCAAGGGATTCATATGTCTCGAAATAACCATGCGCGCCATAACCTCGGGCATGGACAACGCGCTCAGGAATTCGCTCGTGATCGAAGTGAAAAAGCTTCTCGCGGAAATGGAAATCGTCCATGATCAGGGGGCCGCGGGGGCCGACCCGGAGAGAATTCTGATCGTCGGCGACCGGCCCGCCCTGAGCGGTGGTCAATATGGCTCCCTCGCCCTGGGCGGTTTGATGCAGTTCGCCACCTGCACCACGATCGAGCTTCTGATCGTGGATAGTGGCAGGGGCGTTTTTTCCGACAGATGAGGTGGACGCTGTTTTCCTAGCCATTTTAGATCCCAAAAAAGAGTGAGCAAGGGGTCGAGGAAGCCACGACCCCGGCTGAACAAAGCGGTCTTCCGTCAAACGGAGGAATGGCGATAGCGGTTCCGCTCCCTTTCGACATCTTCCGGCGCATAGGGCCTCTGCGTCTCATCAAAGCGTGTCCAGCCCTCTTCGCTGTAAGCTGCGCGACGCTCCACCGGATCGATCCAGCGGGATCGCTTGAGGATGCTTTCCGCCTCCGGCACGAAGCTCTCCTCAACCCTTGCCGTGACGAGCGAGCCTCCCCTGCGAACGCCTTCCGCATAGACGTTGGCGTCGTCTTCGGAAATGCCCGAACGGGTCATCGCTCCGATAAGGCCACCGGCAGCGCCACCCGCCACGGCTCCGCCCGCTGCACCAACAGCCGTTGCGGCAAGCCAGCCGGCGGCCACAACCGGCCCGACGCCGGGGATCGCCATCACGCCGAGGCCGGTCAGCAGACCGCCGGCGCCGCCGACAACAGCGCCTATTCCCGCGCCGGCGCCTGCTCCTTCAGCCGCTTTCGAGCCCTCTACGTAGCGGCCGTCGGCATTGCTGGATACGATGCTGATATCGCGTGACGGTACGCCGGCCGCCTCGAGTTCGCTGACAGCCGTTTTTGCGTCGGCGTAGTCGTCAAAAAGTCCGGTTACGGTTCTCATGTCATTCCTCCCAAAAAGTCCTTCGCGCCTTACCTGGCGACGATGTTGCCCTGGTAATCGAGCGCGATGGCCATGGCTTTGCCGTCCTTCATGCCCGATGCCATCCACACGCCTTTGTCGTCTTTCCTCAGGTCCTTGACCTGCGTGTACCCGGCAGCTTCGATGCGCTCCTTAGCCTGGGCCTCAGTGAAGCTGTTGGCGCCCTCCACCGGAGCGGTGGGATTTTTGCTGTCAGGCGTGGTAACAGCCGGCGTGTTTCCGCTGGGATTGGTCGCCGGAGCCTGCTGGGCTACGGCCGACACCGTGCTGGCCCCGAAGAGCATCACAACTAGAATGGTCGTTTTCATCCGGTTTTCCTCCGCTTGGCATTCCGGTCTCGATCCGTCTGGTCCAATCGACCTTTCCATCTCCGGGGTTCCCCTCCTCCAGACGGGAACCCGTTCTCAGACAGACATCAACGGTCATTCTTGTGACTTTGCTGCCCGGCCTTCACATGCTGTTCATGTGTGCCGCCCTGCTTGTTATCGTCCCTGGCCGAGGAACGGCGGGTGTCGTTGCCACCCTTGTTGTTGCTGCTTTTGGTCTGTTGACCAGCCTTGCCCTGGTCGTGTGATCCACCTTGATTTGGCATGTCTCTCCTCCTTGATGTGACGATACTGAAAGGTCCGGATTCGGACGCCCTCCGAACTCCGCGACATCGGCCAAGTTCCCAAAATAATTGAAGTCACGGGAAATATTGCTTCGTCCGACGAGAAGTGGCGCAAACCGGCTCGCGGCGGAAATGCCGTTACGCCTTGCTTCCCGGATACTGGGCATTTTTCAAAAGAGCAGCCAGATGGACGGTATTGCGTACGAGCATGCCGATCATGGTCTCCACCGCCTCAGGTGGTTCATCGAGGTCGATGAAATCCTTCGAGCCCATCGCTTCTCCGACCCAGTAGGCAACCGCGTTGGCCGGAATGGTGAAGCCGACATCGTTCAGTGCCTGAAAAAGCTCTGCCGATACATGGTGGGCGCCGTCCTCATTGCCCACAACGGCAACGGCTGCGACCTTGCCATAGGAAACCATTCGCTCCTGATCGTCGGTCTCGCCGAGAAACGCATCCATGCGCTCCAGCACCCTTTTACACACGCTCGAAGGCTGACCGAGCCATATCGGCGTTCCAAACAGGAGAATATCGGCCTCGAGGATTTTTCTCCTGATGGCGGGCCACGCGTCGCCCTCACCTTCATCGGAGGAGACGCCGGGTTTGATGTTATGGTCGGCAAGCCTGATCGTCTCTGTTCGAATGTCATGACCGGCGAGTTCCCGAATGATCAACTGCAACAGTTTTTCCGTCGAAGAACCATCGACTGACGTCGACGGCTTGAGCGTTGCGTTTAAAGCAATGGCTGTGAGCGACATGATAGCTCCTTCCGCTGGCTGGGCCGATGGACGTTTCAGGCTGCCGTCTCCTCTGGCGAGGCATCGGGTCTAACGCCGGGAAAGCAGACGAGCCACGGTGTGATGGGGAGGAGGCTTGTCGCTTTCCTGCCCATTGTCCTTTTCAAGACGCGCGCGGATTTCCTCGATTTCCTCCGCCGTGAGGTGCTCGATTCCGATAAAATCTCCGCGTGCCTGCTCCACCGCCCTCAGCAACTCGTCCAGCTTTGCTTCCATTGCGGCGGAGTCCCTGTTCTGCGAATTCTGCACGAGGAAGATCATCAGGAATGTGACGATGGTCGTGCCCGTGTTGATGACCAGTTGCCAGACCTCTGAAAAGCCAAATAACGGACCACTGATCCCCCAGACGAGAACTGTTCCCAGCGCCACCACGAATGCGATCGGGGAGCCTGAGAAAGAAGCGATACCGCCTGCGAGGCGAGTGAACAGCCTATTCATGAAGCGCTCTATACCTTGCGGTCTTGCACTGCCGCACACACACCGTGTTCGGTTTCGGTGAGACTAACAAAGAAAGCCGGTGATTGTTCCAGGGTGCGGTGGGACGAGAAGCAGTCCAGGTCGCCTCGCCGGAACCTCATGTGGATTGAGACATTTACCATCGTAAGCTGAAAACAAAACTATGGGAGGTCCCAATGGATTGGAATCGTGTCGAAGGTAACTGGAAGCAGATGAAGGGTAACGTCAAGGAACAGTGGGGCAAGCTCACCGACGACGACCTCGACGTCATCAACGGCAAGCGCGAGCAGTTGGAAGGCAAGCTTCAGGAGCGCTACGGTTACGAGAAGGACAGAGCCCGCAAGGACGTCGACGACTGGTACGGTCGTCAGACATGGTAATGGGAAACCCGCTTCGGCGGGTTTTTCTTCGCCTCGTCGTTCGGGTTGGCGGCCACAGCTATGAGGCAGCGGCCAGAACGAGGGCGATCACGAGCAGCAAGGGACCCATCCACTTGAAGTGACGGACCACCGGCGGCTGGCTCATCTGGTTTTTTGACAGGCGCAGATAACCAAACCCCACCAGCGTCATCCACAAGCCGGCAAAAAACATGATGATTTCATCAATATAGGCTGCAATCATGGCTCCCCCCTTCGAAAGACGTTGCGACGACTCTGAATAGCAGAACCGGGGATGAAGTTCACGCCTCCACGCCCGGCATCAGAGGATGCCGGGTGCATCGTTACGAACTGCGCAGGGCTCAAGCCATCTGGACCAGATGGCCGGGCGAGACCATTGTGTAGTTCCGCTCCGGTACTTGATAACCTATCGGCCGTATCGGGCTTTTCAGTTCGTCGTTGGATATGCTCCGCTTTATCCCGCGCCTTGCCGGATCAGGCACCGGCACCGCCGCCATCAGCTTCTTCGTATAGGCATGTTGCGGATTGTCGAAGACGGCCACACGCGGGCCGATCTCGACGATCTCACCGAGATACATTACCGCGACGCGATGGCTGACGCGCTCCACCACCGCCATGTCGTGGGAGATGAACAGGAAGGCCAGATTGAGACTCTGTTGCAGGTCGAGCAGCAGGTTGCAGACCTGCGCCTTGATCGACACATCGAGCGCCGACACGCTTTCATCTGCAACGATGACCTTCGGATCGAGGGCAAGCGCACGGGCGATTGCGATGCGCTGGCGCTGGCCGCCCGAGAATTCATGGGGGTAGCGGCTGGCCATGTCGGCAGCCAGACCAACCTTCTCCAGAAGATCGGCCGTCTTATCCTTTGCCTGCCTTGCGGTACCCAGCTGGTGTTTGATGAAGGGCTCGGAAATCGCGGTCCCCACCGTCATACGCGGATTGAGCGAAGAGAACGGATCCTGAAAGATCATCTGCACGGACTTGCGCATATTGCGCAGACCAACGGTATCAAGCCGCATCACATCGTAACCGTCGAGCGACACCTCGCCGGCCGTCGGCTCCACAAGGCGCATGATCGAGCGGCCGGTGGTCGATTTTCCGCAGCCGGACTCGCCGACAAGTGCCAGCGTTTCCCCCTGGAACAGATCGAAGGAGACGTTTTCAACGGCATGAACAGCACCCGTCTGGCGCGCCCACAGGCCAGAGCGGATGGGAAAACGGGTCACAAGGTTCTTGACCGACAGAACCGGCGTCTGTCCGCTCGCCACCGTTTCGGCCACTTCCACCGGCTCGGTCGACAGGCCGGTTTTCATGTCGAGGACCGGAAAACGCGTCGGCCATCGCCGATCACGCATCGAGCCGAGCTTTGGCACCGCCGAAAGCAGCGCCCGCGTATAGGGATGTTTACCGCGCTGGAATATATCCTCTGTCGGTCCGGTCTCAACCTCGTCACCCCGGAACATGACGATCGTGCGGTCGGCGATCTCAGCCACCACGCCCATGTCATGGGTAATGAAGAGGACCGACATGCCCTCCTCCTCCTGAAGCAGCTTGATCAGATCAAGAATCTGGCCCTGAATGGTGACGTCGAGCGCAGTTGTCGGTTCATCGGCGATCAGCAGTTTCGGCCGGGAGGCGAGCGCCATGGCAATCATCACGCGCTGACGCATGCCGCCGGAAAACTGATGCGGATATTCATCGAAGCGGCCCGACGCGTTGGGAATGCGGACCTTTTCCAGCAGGCGAACCGTCTCCGCCCTCGCCTGCTGCCTTGAAAGGCCCTTGTGCCGAACGAGAACCTCGGAAATCTGACGGCCGATCGTGAAGATCGGGTTGAGAGACGTCATCGGTTCCTGAAAGATCATCGAGACGTCGTTGCCACGCACGCCCCGCATTTCCTTTTCGGAAAGCGCCAGAAGATTGCGGCCGTTCAGCAGAATTTCACCTTCGATCCGGCTGGAAGCGGGGTTAAGCAGGCGCATGATAGACAGCGAGGTGACGGACTTGCCCGAGCCGGACTCGCCGACAATGGCAACGGTTTCGCCGGGAGCAACATCGAAGGAGACGTTACGGACGACGCTTTTCCACTCGTCATCGACAAGAAAAGAGGTGGTCAGGTTTCTAACCGATAGGACAGGTGTCGTATTCATGGCTCTATCGTCCCACAGCATAGGCCTGCATCAGCCGGGGTGTTGCGGCGGCCCGCAGCAGGCCATCGGCATCCCGTCGTGCGGCGGTCAGACGCCCCACTGTCCACGCATCGGCAACCGTGACCTTGTGCCCGCGACGGCGAAGCTCCTGTAACGTGACGTCTCCGACGGTGCTTTCCACCATGATCTCGCCCGGCGAGCTGGTGCGCGGGTAAAACGAGCCCGGAAAATGCGAGGTGTGGAACAGCGGCATGTCGATGGACGCCTGGAGGTTCTTGCCGTGATGGGCGTAGCGCAGGAAGAAAGGAAGTTGCCACTGATCCTGCTGGTCGCCGCCGGGCGTGCCGAACACCATGGAAGGGCGTCCCTGATGCAATGCGAGGGACGGCGTCAGCGTGGTGCGTGGGCGTTTTCCCGGCGCAAGTGAAGTCGGCAGACCTTCCTTCAGCCAGAACATCTGGGCGCGGGAATTGAGCGCAAAACCGAGGCCCGGCACGATTGGCGAGGATTGCAGCCAGCCGCCTGATGGCGTGGTGGAAACCATGTTGCCCCAGCGATCGATGACATCGATATGTACGGTGTCGCCGCGTTTCTCCGTCAGATGCGACATGGTCGGTTCGTAAACGGTACCCTTGCCGCTCATCTCGGCCAGCATGGCCATGGTGGCATCCACCTGCTTTTCGTAACCCGGCACGGTGCCGGGACGCAGATCAAGCGATGCCTCGCAGCCGATCAGTTTACGACGCCCGACATTGTAGCCTTCGGAGAGAAGATACTCCGTCGGAATCTGGCCGAACTCCGGATCGCCGTAATAGACCTCACGGTCAGCAAAGGCGAGTTTCATGGCTTCGACAATGGTGTGGATGAAATCGGGACCGGACGGATCCATGGCCGCGAGATCGAAGCCTTTCAGCAAAGCGAGCGACTGCAACAGAACCGGACCCTGCCCCCAGGCGGGTGTCTTCGCAATCGTCCAGTCATGATAATCGAGCGTCTGCGGCGCTTCGACGGTCGCATGCCAGTCCGCCATATCCTGCGCCGTCAGCACGCCTTTGTGCTTGGTGCCGCTTGCATCCATGACTTCGGCGGTCCTGACGTAAGTGTCGATAGCTTCCGCTACGAAACCTCGGTAGAAGGCGTCGCGCGCCGCTTCGATCTGGTTTTCGCGACCGGAGCGGGCTTCGGCTTCCTTGATGATCCGCTTGTAGGTTTCCGCAAGAAACGGGTTTCTGAAAAGGGCATGGGGCTCGGGTGCGGCACCGCCCGGCAGCCAGGTCTCATGGGAGGTCGGCCATTCCTTTTCAAAGAAATCCGCCAGCCCTTTGATAGTGGCGGAAACGCGCGGCAGCGTCGGGTGCCCGTATTCGGCGTAGTAGATGGCGGGCTCCAGCACCTCGCGAACGCTCATCGTGCCATAGTCGCGCAGCATCAGCATCCAGCCGTCGAAGGCTCCGGGAATGACGGTTGCGAGCAGACCATCGCCGGGGATCAGCTTCAGCCCCTCCGAAGTGTAGTGCTCGATCGTGGCACCGCTCGGAGCAGGACCCTGCGCGCAGATGACTTCGACCTTGTCCTTCTTCTTCGAATAAAAGACCGCAGGCATGTCACCGCCCGGGCCGCAGAGATGCGGTTCGACGATCTGCAAAACGAAGCCCGTGGCGACAGCAGCATCGAAGGCGTTGCCTCCCTTTTCTAGGATCGCCATGCCCACGGCCGAGGCGATCCAGTGCGTCGAGGTGACGACGCCGAATGTGCCGAGGATTTCGGGGCGTGTGGTAAATTCGGTCATTCAGTCAGTTCCTTATGAGAAATCATGCTTCGCGCGGATCGAGCGCGTCACGCAGGCCGTCGCCCAGGAGATTGAAGCCTATGACGACGAGGAAAATTGCAATGCCGGGCCACATCGTCATCCATGGCGCCTGGCTCAGAAAGTTCTTTGCGGTGTTCAGCATGGAACCCCATGACGGCGCCGGCGCCTGCTGGCCAAGGCCGAGGAAGGAAAGGCTCGCTTCCGCGATAATGGCGGTCGCAACCGTCAGCGTTGCCTGCACGATGATGGGAGCAAAGACATTCGGCAGGATGTAACGGGTCATGATGTCGATGTGGTTGAGGCCGATCGACCTTGCACCTTCGACATAATCCTCCATTTTGACCGCCAGCACCTGACCACGGGTCAGCCGCACGAAAATCGGCATGGCGGAGAGGCCAATGGCGATCATCGCGTTGGTAAGGCTCGGGCCGAGGAAGGCCGCAAGGGCAATTGCCATGATAAGGAATGGCATGGCCAGCAAGGCTTCGGTGATGCGGGATATGACCATATCAACCCAGCCGCCGAAGTAACCGGCGATCAGGCCGAAGGGCACGCCGATGACCACCGCGATCATCACGGAGACGACGCCCGCCATCAGCGAGGCGCGCGCGCCGTATATCATGCGCGAAAGAATGTCGCGGCCGAGGTCATCGGTGCCGAGCCAGTGGGCGGCGGACGGCGCCTTGCGGATGGCCGACCAGCTGGTCGCAATCGGGTCCGCGATCGGCAAGATCGGTGCTGCAACGGCAAGAATTGTGAAGAACAGCACGATAACCAGACCGACCATCGCCGATTTGTTGCGCTTCATTTTCTTCCAGGCGCGGCTTTCCTGCCTCAGCACCGGTACGGACAGGTTTTGATCGAGAGCGGTCATGATATCGGGCCTCAGATCGTCGCCCTGAGGCGAGGGTTAAGCAGGACGTAGGCGATGTCGGCCAGAAGGTTCATGAGGATGAAGCCGACCGCAGTGCAAAGGACGATGCCCTGTACGACAGCGTAATCGCGGGTGAAGACCGCATCGACGGTCATCTTGCCGAAGCCGGGGATCGTGAATATCTGCTCCGTCAGAACTGCGCCCGCCAGCAGTTCCCCGAAGAGCAATGCCAACAGCGTGATGATAGGCAGAAGCGCGTTGCGAAAGCTGTGCGACAGGATGATCTCGCGCGGCGAGAGGCCCTTGGCGCGCGCGGTGCGGATATAGTCGGAATTCAGCACCGCGATCATTGCCGACCTTGTGTGGCGCATCAGCGTTGCCGCAAGCGCATTGCCGAGTACGAAGGCGGGCATGATCATCGTTTCGATGGAGCGAACGGGGTCGACAAAGATCGATTCATAACCGGATGCGGGCAGCCAGCCGAGTTTGACCGAAACCAGCAGGATCAGCATGATGCCGAGCCAGAAATTCGGGATCGACAGGCCCGAAAGCGCCACGATATTGGCCGTGTAATCAATCCACGTATTCTTCTTGACGGCGGCCAGAATGCCGATCGGTATGCCGATGACCATCGCGAAGAACATCGCCATCACAGCCAGCTGGATGGTGACCGGCAGCTTCTGGCCGATCAGTTCCAGCACCGGCTGGTTCGTGCGCAGCGAAATACCGAAATCACCGGTCACCACGCCGCCCAGCCAGTTGATGTACTGGAGGGGCACCGGGTCGTTCAGCCGATATTTCTCACGCAGGAATTCTATCGTCGCCGGATCGCGCTCCTCACCCGCCATGGCGAGGATCGGATCGCCCGGCAACAGTTTCTGCAGCGAGAAGACGAAGATGGAGATGATCAAAAGGGTCGGGATAGCGACCAGCAGTCGCTTGCCGATGTAGACAGGCATGGCATTGCCCCCGTTCGTACACGTTCTGGAGGGCCGCACGGCAAGCCGTGCGGCGGATTTGAAGCGCTTAGTCCTTGCTGACGCCGAGAAGGCGGATCATGCCATCCGGCGACGGCGCCCAGCCCTTGACCTTGTTGGAGATGGCGTAGGCATAGGGCTGATGGCCGAGATAGATGATCGGCATGTCATCGTTGAGGATGACGCTCGCCGCATCGTATTTTTCCTTGCGGACCGCATCTTCGGTCGAGGCGCGTGCTTCGTTCAGCAGCTTGTCGACTTCAGGATTACAATATTTCACGTCGTTGATGCCGCCCTTGCAGGTGACGAACTGATGAAGATTGCCGTCCGGATCGATACGACCAGACCAGTCGGAGCGGCTGAGCTGATAATTGCCGGCCGTCTGTTCGGAAAGAAGCGTCGCAAATTCGGTGGCCTTCAGGGTCACGTTGAAGCCAGCTTCCGCCACCATAGACTGGATCACCTGCATCATCTGCGTCTGCGTGGTGTTGTTGGCGTGCTGAAGTTCGATATCGAGCGTCTCGTAGCCCGCCTCTTTCATCAGCTGCTTGGCCTTGTCGATATCGCGGGCAGGCACCGGCAGGTTCTGGTTGAACCAGGGGCTTGTCGGCGGGAATGACTGGTTGCCGGCCTTGGAAGTCCCCTCGAAAACGATCTGGCCGATCGCCTCGCGGTCAATCGCATAAGAGAAGGCCTGACGCAGGCGCTTGTCCTTCCCGAGCGGATTGTCAGCGCGCGCACCATTGTTGATATTGACATACATGGCCATGTAGCCCGGACCGATCACGTCCGCATAGGTCAATTTGGGATCGTTCTTGACGGATTCCGCGTCGGATGCCGAGATGCGCTCGGCGATATCGAGATCGCCTGAACGCAGGTTTGCAAGCTTCACCGTGGTATCGGGGATGGGGAGGTAGACGATCCTGTCGACCTTGATCTTGTCCTTGTCCCAATAATCCACGAATTTCTCGAGCACGATACGGTCCTGCTGGATGCGTTCGACGAATTTGAACGGTCCGGCGCAGACCGGCTTCGAACCGAAATTCGCGCCCAGTTCCTTGGCTGCCTTCGGCGCGACGATCATGCCGGCGCGGTCGGAAAGCTGCGCAAGCAACGTGACGTCGGGCGTCTTCAGCGTGAACTTGACTTCCAGCGGCCCGGTAGCCTCAACCTTCTCGACCGAAGACAGCTCGCTCTTGCGGCGGGATTCCGGCAGGATCATGTTGCGCTCGATGGTGGCGACGACGGCCGCCGCGTCCAGCGTTTCGCCGTCGTGGAACTTCACGCCGTCGCGAATTTTCATCGTCAGCACCTTGCCGCCTTCGGACCAGGCCCATTCGGTGGCAAGCTGCGGAACGATCTTCATGTCCTGGGAAATGTCGACCAGCTTGTCGCACATGGCAGTGTATACGATACGGCCGACGAAGGTGCGCGATTGCGCCGGATCAAGGACATCTGCGTCATCATTGAGGCCGATGCGCAATTCGGACGCTATGGCTGGTGCTGCCAGAAACGCACTGGCCAACAGGGCCGCAGTCAGTGTGTAGATTTTCTTCATGTTCGATCCTCTGGTCTGGTTTTCTTTGTTTTTGTCGTTGCTTTTTAAAATTGGCCGGCCCGAAAGGCCGACAGGTTTTGACCCGCAGCCTATGAGGCCGGGGTAAGCGGATTGTCGGCTTCGTCGAGGCTTTGTGCCGCGCTGTCTTGCGTAGTTTTCTCCTCGTGAAAACCGAACGAAGTGGCGCGGATCAGCCTTTCCTGATGCATGAGAAGGTGCTGGCGCATCGCTTCTCCGGCTCTCGCCGGATCGCGGTCGGCAATGGCGTCGACGATGGCCATATGCTGTTCGAAAGAAGCCCTGCCATTCGTGCCGGTGCGACGCGCAAGCTCGCGTATTGACTGCCAGGCATCGTCCTGACGAATACGGTTGACGACATCGAAAATCGACAGGAAGAGCCTGTTGCCGGCGCTCTGGGCGATCTGGCGATGGAGCGAACCGTCCCACAATTCCTTGGCGTCGGCATCCGTGCTCTCGCCGGTCTTCTGGACAAGCGCACGCATGCGCTCGACCTCGGCGGGCTTGGCGCGCATGGCTGCAAGCTGCGCCAGTTGCGGCTCGATGCGAAGACGCACTTCCATGATTTCCATGATATCCGTGCCGGCGACCAGTTCGGTGACCTGAGCGGACCAATCATCCGGCTTTTCGCCGACAAAGGTCCCCGCCCCCTGACGACGCCAGATCAAACCTTCGGCTTCCAGAACCTCCAGAGCGCGGCGGATTGACCGGCGACCGACATTGAAGGTCTCGGCAAAAGCCCGTTCCGTCGGCAGACGGCCATCTTTCGCGAGATGCGGCGCCTGAATGTACGCGCGCAGCTTCGCCAGAGCGTAGTTTGAATTGTCGTTAGGACCTGCCGCCACACCGCACCATTTGTGAACCAATCATGTATTGGTTCATTTGGTGAGAAAATTTCGCAGACGTCAAGCCCAATTTTGAGCCGCCGTTTGAACAGCTCAAAATATGGGCATTGTGCTGTTTTTCAGGAAGAGGACTGCATCCTCCCAAGGCAAGAATGAGGGTTCGACCGGAGAACCGCGCGCCGAGCCTGCCGGCACCTCACAACCGGAATGCCGTCGCTCCCAACGCGCAAGTTCACAACGGCCTGGGCATCATTCGGAAGTTCTAAGCGCCGTCAGAATCCGGTAAGCCGCGGAAACACGATCCTCATTGGGATAGTTTTTATTGGCCAGAATGACAATGCCGAGTTTCTGCTTCGGTATGAACGCCACATAGGCACCGAAGCCGTTGGTGGAGCCGGTCTTGTTGATGAGAACATCCGGGGCCGGTTTCATCGGCGGCGTGATTTCCTTGACCGGCACTGTCTTCAGCAACGCGCCGGAGTTCATCTCAACCAGCGTTTTCAGTGCGACGGCTTGAGGATATTGCTCCCAGATCATATCCTGCGTCATCGCGCCGACGCTGAAATATCCCGTATGGGTGCTGGTGATCGCCTGCTGGAGTTTCGCGTCCAGCTTTTCCAGACCCATATTCGCGCTGACGAAGCGGATCATGTCTGTCGCTGTCGATCTGACGCCGTAAGCCTCCGAAGAGAGAATGGCCGGTGTCACGCGGGCCGGCTCGCCGGTTCTCTTGTAGCCCTGAGCATAATCGGCCATCTTCGCTTTGGGCACCACGGTGAAGGTGCTCTTCAATCCAAGCGCGGGAAACAGCACGTCCTGCATGGCGCTGTCAAAGCCCTGGCCCATGGCCTTTGCGGTGACGTATCCGAGCATTCCGATGCTGGGATTGGCGTAGGTTCTGTTTGTCCCAGCCTTATAAGAGGGCTTCCAGGCCTTGAGATAGGCCAGAAGCTGCTGTTCGGTTTTCACATCATCCGGCACCTGCAGCGGAAAACCGCCAGCGGTGTGGGTGCCGAGCTGCATCAGCGTGACATCGCCGAAGGGCTTCCCCTTCATGGACGGAAGATAATCTCCGACCTTGCCGGACAATGACAGCTTGCCCTGCGCCTCCGCATAAGTGCTGAGCGTGACCGTAAATGTCTTGCTGATGGAGCCGAGTTCGAAAAGCGTCTGCGGGGTGACCGGCTGGCCCGTACTTTTTGACACAACACCATAGGTGAAGACGTGATTTTCACCATCGACGCTGATCCCAACAGCAAGACCCGGAATACCGTTTTTCTCCATGACCGGCTTGATCGCGACATCCGTTATCGCCTTCAGCCTGGCATCATCAGCGGCGAAAACCTGCGTGAACAGGCTTGTCGAGAGCAAGGTGGCCAGTGCGACGTGTCTGCAATTAAGTATCATCTTTCGCGTTCTCCAGGATTTCAGGTGGATTTTCGGCGTGTGCGTCGTACCCAATGAAAGACGTTTAACCGCCCTACTATGCACGAACAAATCATGATATCTCGGAGCAGATACAAGAAAATCTAGGTCTTGAATGGTTCGGCAATTTCTTCCCCTGAATGGCCTGCGGGCCTTCGAGGCGTCAGCCCGGCACCTCAGCTTCACCCGCGCGGCCATTGAACTGTGCGTGACGCAGGCGGCTGTGAGCCAGCAGGTGAAGGGGTTGGAAAAGCGGTTGGGGGTTTCGCTTTTTCAACGGCTTCCGAGGGGTTTGAAAATCACGGCGGAAGGTGAGGCCCTGCTGCCGACGGTGACCAGTTCCTTCGACCAGATGGCGACCACGCTCGACAGGATCGAGGCCGGACAGGTGCGCGAGCTACTGTTTCTGGGGGTTGTGGGAACCTTTGCCGTTGGCTGGCTGCTGCCCCGACTAAGAGAGTTTCAAAAGCAGCACCCATTTGTCGATGTGCGCGTTTCCACCAATAACAACCGGGTAGACATGGCCGCCGAAGGGCTGGATTTCGCCATTCGCTTCGGCCAGGGCTCCTGGCATGGCACGGATGCGTTCCGGCTTTTCGAAGCGCCTTTGTCGCCCCTTTGCACGCCGAAACTGGCGGAGACACTGAAATCGCCCGCCGCTCTCGCGGAGGCAACGCTGCTGCGCAGCTACAGGTCAGATGAGTGGAGCACGTGGTTTACGGCGGCTGGCGTGACGCCGGTGGCGCAGGTGAATGCCGGGATCGTTTTCGATACTTCGCTCGGCATGATGGAGGCCGCATTGCAGGGGCTGGGCGTGGCGCTCGCCCCACCCTCGATGTTTTCGCGGCATCTGGCATCCGGGGAGATCGTGCAGCCCTTTCCCATCACCATATCGCTTGGGAGCTACTGGCTGACGCGGCTGCAATCAAAGCCGCAGACCGCAGCCATGCAGGCCTTTTACGACTGGATGTTTGCCAATATCGGCCCTGCGCAGGACGGCCTATGACAGGGCCAGCAGAACGCCGCCGGCAGCACAGATGACCACGACGATCCATGGCGGCGTCTTCCACACCGTCAACAGGATGAATCCCGCAAGCGCGAGCGCGAAATCTTTTGGGGTGAAGATGGCGCTTGTCCACACCGGGTCATAAAGTGCGGCTCCGAGAATGCCGACGACGGCGGCGTTTGCGCCGCGCATGGCGGCCTGCGCCAGAAGGTGCTTGCGGAACCCTTCCCAGAAGGGAAGCGCGCCGACGAGCAGCAGCATGCCCGGCAGAAAGATCGCGATGAGGGCAATGGCTGCCCCCGCAATGCCGTTCGGCTGCGGCCCGACCACCGCGCCGAGATAGGCCGCGAAGGTAAACAGCGGACCGGGAACGGCCTGGGTTGCGCCGTAACCGGCGATAAACGCATCTTCCGTCACCCAGCCCGTTGAAACGACTGCCGATTGCAGCAATGGCAGCACTACATGGCCGCCGCCGAAAACAAGAGCACCGGCACGATAGAACGCATCGAACAGCGACAGGCCCTGCGATCCGGCCACCGCCGCAAGGAGCGGCAAGAGGCCAAGCAGAAGGACAAAGGCGGCGAGTGCGATGTATCCGACGCTTTTCGGCACCCGGAATGCGAGATGGGTGGCCTGTCGAACCGCATCTGTGCGGCAGAAGACGAGACCGGCGACGGCGCCCACGGCGAGCGCCAGAATTTGCCCGAAGGCGCCAGCAAGGAAGACGACACAGATGATGCCAGCAAGCGCGATGCTGGCGCGTTCACGGTCGGGGGCGAGACTTTTTGCCATGCCCCAAACCGCCTGCGCCACAACGGCGACGGCGATAATCTTCAGGCCATGCAACAGGCCGGTGCCGATTGGCCCTTCGATGGATGCGGCAACCGTAGCGAAGAGCAGGAGGAGGATGGCGGATGGCAGGGTAAACGCCGTCCAGGCCGCAAGCGCGCCGAACGGCCCTGCCCGCAGCAGCCCAAGGGCAAAACCCACCTGGCTGGAGGCCGGGCCGGGTAGAAACTGGCAAAGCGCCACGAGATCGGCATAGCCGGCCTCGTCGATCCATTTGCGCCGCACGACCAGCTCATCGCGAAAATAACCGAGATGGGCGATGGGGCCGCCAAAGGAGGTGACGCCGAGCTTCAGGAAGGCCGCGAAGACCTCGCCGGGCGTGCCGTTGCGAGGGGTAGCGGTTTCAGTGCGAATTGTTTCCGTTGACGACTTCACGAAAAAGCTCCCTGAGCGTGCAACGGCTGTTCGTCTACACAATGCCGATATCTTAAAACGATATCGATATCAGATACTATTATGACAGGGATATGAAGAGGCCGGAGTGCGTCCTTATAAAAGGTGTCGTAGGACGCGCTCCATATCTTCGTTTCAGGTATTCTCCAGCCTCAGACGATCAGCCCCTTCATGGGCCGGATGGCCTCCGAGCCGGGAAAGACCGCCTTGTCGAGCATGGCAGCGCTTGCGCCGAGATGATCGACAGCGAGACCCTTGATGATTGCGCGAATATCCGTGGTGGGCGCAAGGTCCCGCCCATCCCGCAACTGCGCGACCTTGAGGCCGGGCCAATCGGCGATGACACGTCCGCCACGGATGCTGCCACCGGCGAGAAAGGCCGTTGTTGCCGTTCCGTGATCTGTCCCTTCCGTGCCGTTGATACGGGCGGTGCGGCCAAACTCCGTGGCGACCAATATTGCCGTGTCCTTCCAGGCCGGCCCCAGTTCCTGCTCGAAGGCGGCGAGCGCATTGTCCAGTCCGCTCAGCAACTTCGCCAGACGGTCTACCTCGTGGGCATGGGTATCCCAGCCTTCGAAGGCGAGTGCTGCGACGCGCGGGCCTTCGGGGTGGGCGATCAACCGCGCGGCACCGCGCGCCATCTGCTCCATGCCGACGGGATCACCCGGACCACCGCGCGCCTTGATGTCGACGCCCGAGGCGATCTTGCCGGTTTCGATGCCCTCGGCAAGCAATGCCGCCAGCATCGGGTCCGTCTGACCATAGAGATCGGCAAGACGCGGGGCCAGATCGCCATCGGCGGGTTTGAGAACGGATGGTGCCCATCCGAGGATCGGCGCCTTGCCGCGAATGACCAGCGGTGCGCTGGCGCCAACGGCAAGGCCGCTCACCCGCTGTCCAGCCGCCGGATTGATGGTTTCACCCGCCGGCAGCTGTTCGAGCAGGCGGTTCAGCCAACCGGTCTCGACATGGCCGGGGGTCGGAAAACCCGATTCCAGCACATCCTGCCCGTCGAAATGCGAACGGTCACGGTAACCGGTGGCGCTGGCATGGACGATTGCCGCCTCGCCCTTCCGGTAAAGCCGCTGGAAATTGCGAAGAGAGGGGTGGAGTGCGAAGAAACCATCCAGCGCAAGGGCGGGATTGTCGCCTTCGGTGCGCATGGCGATCTGTTGCCGCAAGGCCTCATAATCGGGGTCACCCACCGGGGGCACGGCGGTCAGCCCGTCGAGCGCGCCGCGCAGGATGATGGTGACGAAACGTGGGTCGCGACCACCGGCAGCAAAAGCAAAGCGCGGCATGAAAGCCCAGGCGAAAAGCGCACCGCCTGTGCCGAGAAGAGCACGGCGGGTGGGGGAAAGATGTTCACACAGCATGGTCAACGCCTCTGGAATTCGGGGGAAAGGAATGCGATCGTCAGTCCTTGCGGCTTACTCTCCGCCCGCTGCACGGCCTTTTTCGTCTCGTCGGACAAAAGCGGCCCCAGCCGGTCTGCGACGAAGTCGCGCGGGTCAATCGAACCCGCAACCTGATGGGCGAACAGGCTGGCGGCATCGATGCGCGTCGCCAGTCCTTCGGAAGAACCCCAGCTGTCGGTGACATCGGCAAAGCCGTTTGGGCCGGAGGGGTTCCATAGCGGCTGGCCCAGTGCTTTGAGCACGGAGACGACCTGTTCGGGTTTCGGCTCGATACCGCTCGCCCGGATGACGGCCGTCACGAAATCGAGCGGCGGTCTGAGCTTGGTCAGGGTCGGGTTCCACGACTGTTCCGCCTCGATCAACGCCGTATAGGTGGCGGAAAGATCGCCATGGCTCTTGGTGTAGGCGGCGGCAAGTTTCGCGACCAGTTCCGGTGGGGGATGGTCGCTGACGAAATGACGCACCAGCTTATAAGCGAGATGGCGGGCCGTGGCCGGGTGGTGCGCGAGATCGCGCAGCGCCCGACGCCCCTCCTCCACCCCGGCTTCGCCATAGGTGATGCCCATCACCGCATGGTCGCCGGGTTCATGGCTGTTGGCGTTGAAGGAAAAACGGCCAAGCGGGCCGGGAAGCTTCTCATCACGATAAACGCTCCAGCCGGTGATGATGCGAGCAAGAGCTGTCACATCGGCCTGACTATAGCCACCATCCACCCCGAGCGTATGCAGTTCCATGATCTCGCGTGCGAGGTTTTCGTTGAGCCCGCGCTTGCCGTTCCTGTTGGCCTGCGAATTCGGTCCAACCGATTGCTGGTTGTCGAGAAAATACAGCATGGCGGGGTGGGTCTCGACCGCGAGCAGCATATCCTCGAAATTGCCGAAGACATACGGACGGATCGCCTCACGCTCGAAAGCCCCGGCCAGAATGTGCACATCGCCGCCCTTGCCGGTGGCGATCGCAAAATGATTGGCCCAGAACATAGCCAGCCGTTCGCCAAAGCCGATCAGCGGCTGGTGTATCGTGCCGTTGAAGCGGGCGTCCGCCTCCGCAAGCAATATCTGCTGGGGAAAATAGGGGCGTTTTAAGACTGTCGCGTCCGGTTTCTTGTCCGCCTGGCCGCCGGTGGGCGGCGTCATGCCTTCCTTGTCCATTGCATTTGCGGCCGCCCCCATTTCTGGCGACGGGCGATCCATTGCTCCTGCTCCGCCGGTGCCGGCAGAAACAGCAAGGACAGCCGGTTTTTCACGCTCGGCCTTGATCTCCTTGTTATACGCCAGCAGCGATACCAGAAGATCAGCGCTGGAATGCAGCTGCGCGCCGACGGGAATTGGTGTGGCGCGTTCGGTAACTTCCAGCCGCAACAGGTCGCGCGGATCGTCTTTGATCGCCTGGATATCGCCTTCGCGCGCGCCGAGGCCGAAACGCCACAGACAGAGGGCTGCATCCAGTTCCTTGGAATTTGACATGGCCGATACGAACTCCGTTTCGTTATCGACCATTCAACGGGAGCCAGGGCCAAAATCCGTCGTTGTTGAAATGTGATTATTTCGTGGCAGGCTTTGGCGCCTCGCGGGCGAGCAGCCCTTCCGCCAGCCGCCGCCGCGCCTCGAGCGACAATGTGCGGGCAAACTCCGCCGCCTGAAGCTCGGTTGCGGCGCGCACCTCATATTCCGCCTTGCGGGCGCGTTCGAGCGCTGCGGAAAGCGCTTCCGGATCGAGCGTTTCCGCGCCCATCAGAGACGCCGCCTCGATGCGCGCCTGACGCGCCTCGGCGGAGGTTTCCCGCATGGTCCTGCGCGCGTCGCTCAGGCTGCGCCGGAAGGCTTCCCTTTCGGCCTTTGGCAATTGCTCGCCCGCAAGCGGCATGCGGGCAGCGACGGCGGCGGGGTCATTCTTCAGATAAACGAAACCCGCGCCGGCAATTGCGCAGACAAGAAACGTGTTCACGACGAGAAGGACAACGACTATCCAGCGGAAATTCTGATCGCTCATTTCGTGTCCTCGGCCATTTCACTATCGTTTTGCAGGTTTCCGAATGCCGTCAAAGTATCGCCGAGTGTCAGGGCCGGCGGCGGCGTGAGGTTGATGACGGCAACCGCTCCCGTCAGCGCTCCGGCAAGGCTGATGCCGATCATGCCGGCACCCAACCCGTATCGGACGATCCACCTGCGTCTGGTCGTCTGGGTTCTTGCCTGCGCCATGATCTTTGCGTTGAGGATGGCCGATGGGTCCCGAAGACGATACGTCGACAGCACGGAATCGAGACCGGCCGCCTGCGCGATTAGGTGTCTGCCGTCTTCCGTCTCCGCGTAAACCATGGCCTCTACCCGCCGATCCTGCGGCCAACGCTCGGGATCGGCACCATAGGCCGACACAAGTTCGGAAAAAATCTGGCTATCCATGAGCGTCTTGTTCGCGCCGTTCATCTGTCGCCCTCGTTCAAAATTGCATGGAGTGCCCGACGCGCCCGCGCCAGAAGGCTTTCCAGCGCATCCACACTGACATGCATGACATCGGCCGCCTGGCGGTTCGACATCTCCTGATAATAGACCAGAACGATCGCCTCCCGTTGCCGGGCCGGTATGGCCTGCAGGGCGCGCGCCACGGCACCGCTCTCGTCGCCATCATATGGCAGGTCGGCATCGGGCAGCGCGCTGCCGTCGATCTGTTCGGGCGGCTCCGCTACCGATATTTCCCGGCGCTTTCGCAGCCGGTCGTAACAGAGGTTGAGCGCCACCCGGTGGATCCAGGTATCGAACCGCGCGCGTCCCTGCCGCCAGGTGCCGGCATGTTTCCATATCCGCAGGAACGTCTCCTGCGCGATGTCTTCCGCCTCTGCCGGATCACCCAGCATGCGCGTGGCAAGCGCCATGATCCGTGGCAGTTTGACCGTCACCAGCGCCTGCATCGCGCGGACATCTCCCGCAGCGACATCCGCCACCAAATCTGCATCCGGATCACTTACCATGTATCAGGCTTTGTCTCCGTACCGTCCTGCCGGACAGGGGGAAATTCCATGCGGATTGACAGCGGCTTCAGTGACGGCGTTCCGCACCTTGCCACTTTAACGCAGACCCGCGCAAAATCCGTCGCTGATTTCTGGGATATATTCGCGTGTATTTTACGGCAGGCCGCGTCACCATCCGAAACACATATTGGAACGGCTGCTTCAACCGTCCGCAGGCACCCCGGCAAGCCTCTCCGGCCCGAACGCTTCGAGCAATCCGCGATAGGGTTTAGCAACCGGTGTGGCATAGGCACCGCGTTTGGCGGTGGAAAGCCCCATGGATACCAGCGATTCCGCCTGTTTCACGGCCGCGGCAACGCCATCGATAACAGGCACGCCGAATTCGCTGCGCAGTTCGGCAGTAAGGTCCGCCATGCCGGCACAGCCAAGCACGATCGCTTCGGCGCGATCTTGTTTCAGCGCCAGCAAAATCTCTTCGCGCAACCGCTCACGGGCATTCGAGCCCGGTTCTTCCAGCGACAGGACGGGAATATCGGCGGCACGAACGTTGCAACGGGCAGACATGCCATATCGATGGACAAGGTGCTCGAGCGGCAGCCGTGACCGTTCCATCGTTGTGACAATGGTGAACCTCTGCGCAATGAAGGCGGTGGCGGAAACCGCCGCTTCGCAGATGCCGATCACCGGTATATCTGCCAGCGCGCGGGCCGCATCGAGCCCGGTATCGTCGAAACAGGCAATGACGGCTGCCTTGGCACCGAGCGCCGGCGCCCTCGCAAGCTCGAGCAGCAGGCCAGGCACAGCGAAAACCTCATCGTAATATCCTTCGATGGAGACAGGCCCCATGGAAGAGGTAACGGCGAGGATTTCCGTATCGCTGCTGGCTGCCCGCGTTGCGGCGTCGGCGATCGTCGCCGTCATGGATTGCGTCGTGTTCGGATTGATGACGAGGATGCGCATTTTTACATTTCTTTATCCGCGCGAATGGCGGCGGTTCAGGGTAACGATCAGGCCGAGCGTGGCCGCAATCACCAGGAAGGAGAACAGGGTCGTGACGGCCCCGAGCGCATAAAGCACCGGCGTCGTGACGTTGGTAGTCATGCCGTAGATTTCCAGCGGCAGGGTGTTGTAGGTGCCTGACGTCATCAGCGTTCGGGCGAATTCGTCATAGGAGAGCGTGAAGCCGAACAGGCCGACACCGATCAGGCTCGGCGCAATCATCGGCAGCACCACATGGGCAAAGGTCTGCCAGGCGGATGCGCCGAGATCGCGGGCGGCCTCCTCATAGGAGGGCGAAAAGCGGTTGAAAACGGCCAGCATGATGAGAACGCCGAAGGGCAGTGTCCAGGTCAGGTGCGCGCCGAAAGCTGATGTATACCATGAAGGTTCCAGTCCAAGTTGCTGGAAAAGAACACCAATGCCAAGCGAAATGATAATCGACGGCACCACGAGGCTGGCAACGGCGAGATAAAACAGCGGCGTCGCACCGATGAATTTGCGCCGGAAAGCAAGACCCGCCAGAAGCGAGACGAGCACAGTGACGACCATGACCATCACACCGAGGCCGAAGGAGCGGCGGAACGAGCCGCCGAAATCACCGACCGCCTGCTGTTCGAAAAGATTGCCGAACCAGTGCAGCGAAACGCCGTTCAACGGAAAGGTCAGTCCGCCATTCGGCCCCTGAAAGGCGAGGATGAGGATCGCCGATAGCGGGCCGTAAAGGAACAGCACGAAAAGAAGAAAAAAGAAGGCAAGGACGTAAAATTCGCGGCCGCGTTTTTCCGAATGCATGTGTCACAGCTCCTTGCGGATATCGACGATGCGCAGGATGCCCGCGACCATCAGAAGAACGAGGATGAGCAGGATGACGGCATTTGCGGCGGCCGCCGGATATTGCAGCAGCGACATCTGGTTTTTCATCATCAGCGCCACCGACGCGCTCTGCCCGCCGGACATGACCTGAACCGTGGAGAAATCAGCCATGACCAGCGTCACGACGAAGATGCTGCCGATCGCCATGCCGGGTTTGGCAAGCGGAATGATGACGTTACAGAGGGTCTGCCAGCCGCTCGCACCGGCATCACGTGCCGCTTCGATCAGCGATTTGTCGATGCGCATCAGCGTGTTGAAGATCGGCGTGACCATGAACAGCGTATAAAGATGCACCATGGCCAGCACCACGGCGAAATCCGAATAAAGCAGCCATTCGATCGGCGCAGGTACGATGCCGGCGCTGAGCAGCGCACTGTTGACCAGCCCGTTGCGCCCGAGAACGGGAATCCAGGAAATCATGCGGATGATGTTGGACGTCAGAAACGGCACAGTGCAGATGAGGAACAGAACCATCTGCATGGTCGTCGTGCGGATATGGAAAGCGAGGAAATAGGCGACCCAGAAACCGCAGAACAGCGTGATCGCCCAGACGATGGCGGCAAATTTCAGCGTATTGATATAGGTCTGCCATGTGACCCAGGAACCGAGCGTCTCGGTATAGTTGAAGGTCACGAAGCCCGGGTACATCTGGGCGAAATCATAATCCCAGAAACTGACGACGGCGATCATGACGATCGGCAAAGCCAGGAAAAAGCCGAGGATCAGGAAAAGCGGTGTGGCCTGAACATAGGACACAAGCTTCTGCGGCAGGGCAAAGCTGCGGGACGGCTTGTCCTTTTTTTCGCTCACGCCGATGAATCTGACTGTCACCATATCGGGGCCTCTCCCTTAATTTGCGGATGCACCGGCGGCAAGGTCGCCGGCGAGCATGTTGAAAAGTCCTCCACACTCTCGACGTCATCCTCGGGCTTGACCCGAGGATCCATGGCCACACCGGGTTGTGGATCCTCGGGTCAAGCCCGAGGATGACGGTTGAGAAGTTGGGACGCCCTGCCGTTCTCAAGACTGACGGTTATAAGCCGCCAGTCTTGTCTTTTGCATATATCAAGCCGCGATGAACTCGTTCCAGCGGCGAACCATGTAGCGGTCCTCGTCCATGACAGAGTTCCAGCAAGCGACCTTGCCCATGCGTTCCTGGAAGGAGCCGCCGTCGCGCACTGCACCGGCCTTTTCCATGACCTTGCCATCAGGCGCGATAATGTCGCCCTGCGCGGGCTTGCCTTCGACCCAGTAGCCCCACTCGTCGGCGGACATGTGCTCCTTCGCCGTACCCATGGCGGCGGAGTAGTAGCCCTGACGGTTGAGATATGCGCCGACCCAGCCGGAAGTGTACCAGTTGATATATTCATAAGCCGCATCGAGCTTGGCGCCGGAGAGGTGCTTAGCGAGGCCGAGACCACCGCCCCACGAGCGGTAACCTTCCTTCAGCGGCTGGTATTTGCAGGCGACGCCCTTTGAGCGGACAGCGGCGACGGCCGGCGACCACATGGACTGGATGATGACTTCACCCGACGCCATGAGGTTGACGCTTTCGTCGAAGCTCTTCCAGAACGCACGGAACTGGCCGTCTTTCTTCGCCTTGATGAGGAAATCGATCGTCTTGTCGATCTCTTCCTTGGTCATGTTGCCCTTGTCGACATATTTGATGTTGCCCGTGGCTTCCATGATCATCGCCGCATCCATGATACCAATGGAGGGGATGTTGATGATGGAGGCCTTGCCCTTGAACTTGGGATCCATGATATCGGCCCAGCTGGTGATATCGCGACCGACGAGATCGGGGCGGATGCCGAGCGTATCGGCGTTGTAGATCGTCGGAACCATGGTGAAATAATCGGTCTCACCCTTGGCGAAAGTCTTGTCGCCGGGCTTTTCGACGAAACCGACCGTGTGCGGGGCTGTGCCCTGCGCCACGACGCTGTCCGGTGTCAGCTTGCCGTTTTTGAACAGCGGCACGATCTTGTCGTAATATTTCAGCTTCTTGATTTCCATCGGCTGGATGACGCCCGCCGGATAGACCTTCTTGAGGATCCAGTATTCGATATCGGCAATGTCATAGGAGTTCGGCTGGGTGACGGCGCGCTGGGCGGCCGCATCCGAATCCGTCGCCGTCATCTCGAGCGTGATACCGAGGTCGGCCTTGCACTTTTCAGCAATCGCGTTGAGGTTCGATACGCCGGTGCCGAACTGGCGGATGGTGATCGGGTTCTGCGCCCAGATGGTCGGGAAACCGGTGATGAGGCCGGAGCCAATCGCCGCACCGGTTGCGGCAGCGCCCGCCTTCAGAAGGCCGCGGCGGGAAAGGCCGGTCTTGATCTTGGAGGTATCGGTCATTTCAAAGTTCTCCTCTGGTTATTATTGGGGTCACTTGTCTACCCGGCCGAGCACGATGGCATCGGCCGCATTCCATGAAAGCGGTATGGCGTCGCCGGTCTTTACCGGCTTTTCGAAGAAGGCGACGTCACTGAGGATGGCGTTGAAATCCTCAATGCCCGCGCCTGTGACGGCAATCTTCACGCTCGCGCCGCGATATTCGACATTCGAGACGATGCCGGTAAAACCGAAACCGGGTTGATCCGCCTCGCCCACGCGTACGCGGTCGGTGCGAACGGCGATATCGACCGCGCCGTCATTCGGGGCAATGCCGCTCGCGGTGAAGGCGCCGCCGCCTGCAATTTCCAGCGTGATGAGATCGCCGCTCTTTTCCTTGAAGCGTCCGGAAATGACATTGTGGTCGCCCATGAAGCGGGCGACGAAAGCGGTGGCCGGACGCTCGAACAGCTCGCGCGGCGTCGCCGCCTGCTCGATGCGGCCGTCATTCATGACGACGATGACATCGGCCAGTGCCATGGCCTCTTCCTGGCTATGGGTGACGTGGACGAAGGTAATGCCGAGCGAGGTTTGAAGCTTCTTCAACTCGGCGCGCATGCGAATTTTGAGGAAAGGGTCGAGTGCCGAAAGCGGCTCGTCCAGCAGAAGCGCCTCAGGATCGGTGATCAATGCGCGCGCCAGCGCCACACGCTGCTGCTGCCCACCGGACAGCTGGGCCGGGCGTCGGGTCGCATAGGGCTCAAGTTGCATCAGCTGCAGCATCTCCAGCGCCTTGGCGCGGCGCGTTTCCTTGTCCACCCCCTTCATCTTGAGGCTGAAGGCGACGTTATCGACGAGATCGAGATGCGGAAACAGCGCATAGGACTGGAACATCATCGCCGTGCCGCGTCTGGCGGGCGGCAGATCGGTGACCACCACATTGCCAAGCCTGATATCGCCGCTTGAAATGCTTTCGTGACCGGCAATCATCCGCAGCGTCGAGGTTTTTCCGCAGCCCGACGGACCGAGCAGGCAGCAATAGCTTCCAGCCGGAATCTTGAGGCTTATCGCGTGCACGGCTGTGGTGTTTCCATAAATCTTGGAAACGGAAGCGATGTCGATTGCTGCGGCTTTGCTCATGAACACTCTCCTGCGACGTCTTTGTCATGCAGGAGGCGTGCCAGTCTGCTTTGCCTTTGATATGAAAGGAGAATTTCAAAATGGCCTCTGGTCCGGCCATCGGGCTGCTCAAAATTGCAGCGATTGTTTTCGATTCTATGTAGAAATTGTATGCGATCTTGGCAATGCCGACGCACGCACCGGGCAGGTGACTTTGCGTCGGCACGGCGCTCACAGCATGCCGAGAAACTGCTTGAGTTCCGGCGTCCGGGGATTGGCGAAAACCTCTTCCGGTGGACCGATTTCGTGCACGCGGCCCTGATGCATGAAGACGACGCGCGAGCAGACATCGCGGGCGAACTTCATTTCATGCGTCACCATCAACAGCGTCATGCCTTCCTTTGCCAGCTCGCGCACAACGGCCAGCACCTCGGACACGAGTTCGGGGTCGAGCGCCGAGGTGATCTCGTCGCAGAGAAGCGCGATCGGCTGCATGGCAAGGGCGCGGGCAATCGCCACGCGCTGTTGCTGGCCGCCGGACAGTTCATCCGGATAGGCATCGAACTTGTGGGCCAGCCCGACGCGCTCCAGCATTTTGCGCGCCGTCACCTCTGCCTCCGGCTTGGTGACCTTCTTCACCACCATCTGCGAGAGCATGACATTGCCGCCGGCCGTCAGATGCGGAAAGAGATTGAACTGCTGGAAGATCATGCCGACCTTCAGCCTCAATGCCTTCAGATGCAGCTCGTCGTCCAGCAATTGCGCACCCGCCACCTGGATCGAACCGTTGCTGATCGTCTCCAGCCCGTTGATGCAGCGAAGCAGCGTCGATTTTCCGGAGCCGCTTTTCCCGATGATGGCGATCACCTCGCCGGGTTCGACATCCAGATTTATGCCCTTCAGTACCTCATTGTCGCCAAAGCTCTTGTGGACTTCAGTGATTTCGATGAGCGACATTGAGCTTCCTTTCGAGGAACTGGCTGGACTTCGACAGCGGCCAGCAGAGAGCGAAGTAGATGAGAGCGACCAGCCCGTAGACGGTGAAAGGCTGGAAGGTGGCGTTGGTTACGATCGTGCCGGCCTTGGACAGCTCGACGAAACCGATGATGGAGGTGAGCGCGGTGCCCTTGACGACCTGTACGGAGAAACCGACCGTCGGCGGAATGGCAATCTTCATCGCCTGCGGCAGAATGACGTAACGCATCTGTTGCAGGCGGCCCATGGCGAGGCTGGCCGAAGCTTCCCATTGCCCTTTGGCAATCGCCTCCACGCAGCCACGCCAGATTTCCGCAAGAAACGCGGCCGTCCAGAGGATCAGCGCAACGCCCGCCGCAAGCCAGGCCGGAACGTCGATCCCGATGAGGCCAAGACCGAAGAAGGCGATGAAGAGCTGCATCAGCAGCGGCGTGCCCTGAAAGACCTCGATATAGATGCGGGCCGCACGGTTCAAAGCCCGGCGCGGACTGATGCGCAGCCACAGAATCACGATGCCGACCATGCCGCCGCCAATGAAGGAAACGAGCGAGAGCAGCAGCGTCCAGCGGGCGGAAAGCAAAAGATTGCGCAGAATGTCCCAAAGAGTGAATTCGGTCATCGTGCCGTCCTCCTCGGGAAAAGAAAGCTGCCGAGCGCCAGCATGCCCTGGCGCAGCAGGATGGCGAGCAGCAGGTAGATGATGGTTGACAGGATGTAGGCCTCGAAGGCGCGGAACGTGCGCGACTGGATGAAGTTCGCTGCAAAGGTCAGGTCTTCCACGGCAATCTGCGAGACAACCGCCGAGCCGAGCATGACGATCACCACCTGCGAGGAGAGCGCCGGCCAGATGCGTTGCAGCGAGGGTGTGAGCACCACATGGCGAAACGTCTCGAAGCGAGTCATGGCGAGGCTCGCCCCCGCCTCGAACTGGCCCTTCGGCGTCGCCTGAATGCCGGCGCGGATGATTTCGCAGCTATAGGCGCCGAGATTGACGATCATCGCCAGATTGGCTGCGGTCAGCTCCGAAAGCTTGAAACCAAGCGATGGCAGGCCGAAGAAGATGAAGAACAGCTGGATGAGGAAGGGCGTGTTGCGGATGAGTTCCACATAGGTGCCGACCACGGGCTTCAGCCATGAAGGGCCCAGCGCCCGGGCCCAGGCGCAGGCGATGCCGAGCGAGACGCCGACCACACCGCCGACCAGCGTAAGTTGGCTGGTAATGGCAATGCCTTTGGCAATTTGTGGCCAATATTCGCCAAGCCACAGGAAATCAAATTGATAGCTCAAGAAACCGTCCCCTTGCGCCGATGGAGAAAGGCGTCATCCCGGCGGGTCCGGGATGACCAGGGTAAAGGGTGATCAAAGATCTTTCGGAAGATCCTGGCCGAGCCATTTGGCGGCGATCGCATTCAGCGAACCATCCGCCTTGGCTGACGCGATGGTGGCGTTGACCTTTTCAAGCAGGGCCGTCTCGCTCTTGTTGAGGCCGATGTAGCAGGGAGAGTTCTTGATGAGGAACTTCATTTCCGGGCGCTTCGGCGGGTTCCTGGCGAGAATTGCGGCTGCGACCACATTGCCGGTCGCAACGACTTCCGCTTGGCCGGAAAGGAAGGCGGAGATGGTGCCGTTATTGTCCTCGTAGCGCTTGATGGTGGCGTCCGAAGGCGCAACTTTAGTCAGTTCCAGATCCTCGACGGAGCCACGGGTGACGGCGACGGTCTTGCCCGTCAAGTCCTCGGCCTTGGAGACCGCAAGATCGGTCGGGCCGAAAACGCCGTTGAAGAAGGGCGCATAGGCATCAGAGAAATCGATGACCTTTTCGCGTTCCGCGTTCTTGCCAAGACTGGAGATCACGAGATCGACCTTGTTGGTCTGGAGATAGGGAACGCGGTTGGCGCTCGTGACCGGCACGAGTTCCACCTTCACGCCCAGCTTGTCGGCGATCAGCTTGGCCATGTCGATGTCGTAACCTTGGGGGGTCATATCAGCCGCAACGCTGCCGAAGGGCGGGAAATCCTGCGGCACGGCCACACGCAGCGTTCCGCGTGCGGTAATATCGGCAAGGGCATCCGCCTTGGCGGGCGCGGAAAGACCAAAGGCGGTCGCCATTGCTGCGGCAGCGATGAGTGTGCGGCTGAAGATCATCTGTCATTCTCCTTTTGATGATTTTTGTTGCGTAGGGATTTTGTCCGGATCGCCGCCATTTATTTCCGGCAAGGCGAGCGAGCGGCGAAGGCCCGCGAGTGGGTCCGGGCGGCGTGTGAGGTCGAGGCCGGTTTCCACCTCGTCGAGATGTTCTATGGAAAGCTCCGCCGCCTTCACGAAATCGCCCGCAGCCATGGCCTCGAATATCCGGCAGTGCCCCTCATGGGACTGGAGGGCATGGAATTCCGACTGGTAGAGCATGGAAATCAGAATTGTCCGGGCGGTGAGATCGCGCAGCAGCTCGATGAGCACGGCATTGCCGCAAAGCTCCGCGATGCGGATATGGAAATCGCCCAAGAGGCAGGTAAGGCGCTGGCGGTCGGCAGCGGCTATCGCAATCCTCTCCTCCTCGAGATGCGCGAGGAGAACCTTGCGCCCCTCTTCCGAGAGCACCCGCATGCTGCGCAGCAATCCGGATTCAATGATCCGCCGCGCCTCGTAGATGGTCATCGCCTCCTCGGCGGAAGGCTCGACGACGAACCACCCCCGCCGTGCACTGACATGGACGATGCCGCGCGTTTCCAGCCGCATCATCGCCTCACGTACACGGGTGCGCGAAACGGAGAAAAGTCCAGCCAGCTGATTTTCGCTCAGCCGCGTGCCCGGCCGGATGCGCGCCGAAAGAATGCCGGAAATGATGGCTTCTTCGATGTTTATCTGACGGTCCTGCCTGGTATGTAAATCTTGCATACAAGACTGAAAGCAAGGCTCGTGCCAGAACGGATTATTCTATTAAAATCAAAAAATACCGAAAATTTCCGCACCCACTCGCTTAAAATTTAAGCAAGAAAATCGACATGCACCCAAAAATGCAGAGCTATATAATCTCGACGGGCCTTGCCCTGGAGCTTTCGTCTTAACCCGCCTTGAACCGGTCGAAAGCCGTAAGGTGTTTGACCGTGGGATCGGCGTCCCAGCGGTAAATCTCGGTTCGAAGGAAATGCAGCTCGTCTTCGAGCTTTTCTTCCGGCAGTTCCACCCACCAGGATTTCGGCCGGCCATCGGAACCATCCGACCAGCGGTAGCTCCGCTTTTTCAGATGATCCTTCATGTCGAACGGGCTGTTTTCCGCATAAATGCGGACCCTGGAGTGCTGGCTGGCCTCATGGAGTTCCATGAAGGGCGTCCCGCTTTGGCCGGGGCGTTGCTGTTCCAGCACCTCCAGCAGCGCAAAACAATCGTCTACGGCGCGGTGGCCGTCGTGGAAATAGCCGGATTGTCCGATCAGATAGGCAAGCTTGCTGCCCTCGAAGCCCCGCGCACTCCAATCAATCTCCGAAACGGAGCAGGCCCAGGCTTTATTTCGGAAGATCGGCGAGAAGACCTCGCAAAACGGACGGTCGAAGCCGGCATTGTGGGCGATGATCAAATCGGCATCGGCGATAAGGGAAGTCAGCCGATCAATGTCTATCGCCTGCCCGGCAACCATCTCATCGGTGATGCCCGTCAGCCGCGTGATCTCCTCCGGAATGGCGATGCCCGGCTGTCGCAAACCACCATAGACGCCGGTGACATCGCCGATCGCCCCCTGATCGTCGAATGTGAAGGTGATGACGCCGATTTCGATGATCTCGTCAGTTCGGTAGTTGAGGCCCGTCGTCTCGGTGTCGAGGATCACGCCCTGACGTGGAAACCCCGGTCGCGGCTGCTCGCTGATCGCGCGCGGCTGCAGCTTGCGCAAGATGCGGTAATGGCCGGTGGATTCGAGATATCCGGCCAGAGCCTCGTCATCGGGAACAGTTTTTGGTGTCGTTTCACGACCACCTGCTTGTCGCCCCCGTTCAGCCTGAGGAAGCCGCGCCGTCGCGGAAGCGAAAAAATCCAGTTGGGAGGTCATTGTACTGCTGTCCGCTTTGGCCGGAAATCGAGAATAAGTATTCCAGCATATGCGTAGAGGCTCACACTAACAACACCGGTTGCGGCGATCCACAGAAACCGAACCCTGCCACCCTGACGTTGCCCGCGCCGCATTCCCGATAGAAAGCGAGAGCGGAATGATCCGCCCTCTCCTTTCATCGTGTATTTGCCGGGAATACCCGATCCGGTCAGCGCGTGTGGTGAACGGGCTGAAGCGCATAGACCGGCGTTTTAATACCCTCCATGCGTGCCTTCAGCTGCAAGGCGAGATATTGCGAATAGTGGCGCGACTGGTGCAGGTTGCCGCCGTGGAACCACAGCGCCTCCTGTTGCGTCGGCTTCCACATGTTGCGCTGCTCGCCTTCCCACGGCCCCGGGTCTTTCGGCGTGTCCGAACCGAGACCCCAGACCTTGCCGACCCTGTCAGCCGTCTCCTGATCGATTAGGTCCGCGACCCAACCATTCATCGAACCATAGCCCGTCGCATAGACAATGACGTCAGCGGGAATTTCCCTGCCATCGGCAAGTTTTATCGAGTTCTCCGTGATCTCGTCCACCTGACCGGCGGCGAGCTTCACCTTGCCGTCAATGATGAGCTGCGAGGCGCCGATATCGATATAATAACCGGAGCCGCGCCGCAGATATTTCATAAAGAGGCCAGAGCCGTCCGCACCCCAGTCGAGCTGGAAGCCGGCTTTTTCCAGCGCGGCGTAGAAGTCGGCATCACGCTCCCGCATCCTGTCGTAAAGCGGGATCTGGAACTCATGCATGATCCGGTATGGCAGCGAGGCGAAGATGAGATCGGCCTTTGCCGTCGTCACGCCATTCGCCAAGGCCTGTTCGGAGTAGAGCGCACCGAGCCCTATATCCATCAACGTGTCGGATTTGACGATATGGGTGGTCGAGCGCTGGATCATGGTGACGTCGACGCCCGCTTCGTGGAGCGCAGCGCAGATATCGTGGGCTGAATTGTTCGAGCCGACGACCGCGACCTTTTTGCCCTTGTAACCATCGGGTCCCGGGTGCTGCGAGGAATGGTGCTGATCGCCGCTGAACCGGTCCCGACCCTTGAACTCGGGAATATTGGCTTTGCCGGACATACCTGTTGCAAAGACCAGTTGTTTCGGCCGGAGCACCACCTCCTCGCCGTCGCGATCAACGACGATCGTCCATTCCTTCGCCGCCTCGTCCCATTTGGCGGATTTGGCGGTGGAGCGGGTCCAGTAATTCAGCTCCATCACCTTGGTGTAGAATTCCAGCCAGTCGCCAATCTTGTCCTTGGGCGCAAAGACCGGCCAGTTCTTCGGAAAATCGATGTAAGGCAGATGGTCGTACCAGACCGGGTCATGCAGGCAGAGCGACTTGTAGCGCTTGCGCCAGCTGTCACCCGGTCGGTCGTTCTTTTCAAGTATGATCGTCGGCACGCCGAGCTGGCGCAGCCGGGCGCCAAGCGCGATGCCGCCCTGGCCGCCGCCGATGATGACGGTATAGGGTTGTTTGTCGTAGCCAAGCGTGCGCGCTTCCTCCTCGCGCTCCTCCTTCCACGTTTTTGCGCCAAGGTTCTGGCCATGCCGGGCGCCGAGCGGGCGGGTGAAACCCGATTTTTCCTCGTGGCCCTTCAGTTCGGAAAGCGCCGTCAAAAGCGTCCATATCTGGCCGTTCTTGAAGCGAACCAGACCGTAACCGCGCCCGGTCGCCGTCTCGAAGGTGATCCAGCTTTCCAGCACGCCGTCCGCTTCCGTTGCCTCCTCGCCGGTGGCGATGCGCCAGTTTGATGGTCTGGCCGTCGAAAGCTGCGATTGCAGCATGTCGCGCACCTGATCGCGGCCCTCGACGGTCTTGATGTTCCAGGTAAAGGCGACGAGATCGCGCCAGTAACAATCCTCGGCAAACAGATTGACGGCATCGTCGATCCGGCCAGCTTCCAGCACCGCGTCAAAGGTGTCGAGAAGCGCCTGAAGGCGGGTGGTGGGGGTTTTTTCGAGCATGTGTTCCTCCTCCTGCTCACTATGGAAACGGGACGGCTCCTCAACCGCCCCGCAAGACGGATCGGCCTATCGGGACAAGTCGATCAGGATTTTCAGATGTTTGCCGGCCGGGTCGAGCAACTGGTCGAACCCTTCAGTGACGGCCTCGCTGAGCGAGACATATTTGGTGACGATCCGGCTTGCCGGAATCTGGCCGCTGGCGATCAGCCGGGCAACGCGCGGCCAATAATGGGTCGGATAGGCCCAGGAACCACGAATATCGATATCCTTGAAGGTCACGTCGAACCAGTTCAGCGGGTTTTCACCGGGGTGGAGGCCGGTCTGCACCACAACGCCCTGCTTGCGCACGGCATCGGCGCAGTTCTTCAGCGCATATTCATTGCCGACGCATTCGATTGCGACATCGCAGCCGACATTGCCTTCGGTCTCGGCACGGATGACATCTCCCACCTTTTCCGTCTTCGGATTGATCGTGCGCACCTCGCCCAGCGCCTCCCGCGCCAGCGCCAAACGCGTGTCGTTGAGATCGGAAAGGAATATCTGCGAGGCACCGGCCGCACGCGCCGCCATGGCGACGAGAATGCCGATCGGTCCGGCACCGGTGACAAGCACGCTGCTGCCGGCCGTCACGCCGCCACGGTCGCAGGCATAAACGGCGACTGCCGTCGGCTCGATGAGGGCCGCTTCCTGATCGGTAAGCGCGTCGGGTATCGGCTGGACGTTATAATCGTTGAGAAGAGCGGCCTGCGCCATGCCGCCGGAATGCCAGGACAGGCCGGCGAGTGCGAGATTGGCGCTCAGGTGATAGAGACCGCGATCGGCATAATAATCGCCATGGCGCGGCATGATGAGCGGTTGGATCGATACCCGGTCGCCGGGCTTTACATGGCTGACGCCCTTGCCCACGGCCTTGACGACACCGCCGAATTCATGACCGAGAATTTGCGGGCCGTATGCCCCGGTGAAAGGATGCGGCTCCTTCGGCACGAAGATCGGGCCATAGGCATATTCGTGCAGATCCGTGCCGCAGATGCCGCAAAATTTGTTTTCGACGAGCACCTCGCCCGGACCTGGCTCGGGCGGCGTATCCACATCTTCGATGCGTAGATCCTTGGCGGCGTGAAAGCGCAGTGCTTTCATTGCATTTCCTCCTGTTGTTCTTGCACAGGAGGTTCAGCAAGCGGCATGCCAGAATGGGATATGCTATATTACGTCGTGTTTTCAACGGGTTGCGAAAACGCGATTTCAATCCGGCAAACGAATGCAACAGGTCGCGCGCAACAGGTGTTGCAGCAGTTGCGCCAGTTCGGGCACATCAGTCCAGACGCATCAGTTCAGGCGTTTGAGACGACGGTGGATGGTGGAGCGGTTGACGCCGAGGCTCCGCGCCAGCGCCGAGACATTGTTGCCGCAGTCCTGCAGCGCCCGGCGCAGATCGTCGTCATCCCGAGACGTATCAGTGGCAGCCTCGGTGAAGAGGTGTTCCGGCAGGCAACCCGGATCGATGGCGCCGCCGTCGCAGAGTGCGGCTGCAACACGCAGGGCATTGAAAAGTTCGCGCAGATTGCCCGGCCAGTCATGGGCAAGCAGGATTTCCCGTGCCGCCGTATCGATCCGATAGGCCTCGCCGTTTTCCTTCTCGATGCGCCGGAGAAACTGGTCGATAAGCCAGCCGAGATCTTCACGCTCCCGCAGCGACGGCAGCGTCACCGTTGCCGCATTCAGGCGATAATAGAGGTCCTGCCGGAAACGGCCTTCCTTCACCAGCTCGGCAAGATCGCGATGCGAGGCGGACAGCACCCTCAGACGAACCGGCTTCGCCTTCAATGCACCGACCGGCTGCACCTCGTTTTCCGAGAGCACACGCAGCAGGCGGCTTTGCAGGGAAAGCGGCATATCGCCGATCTCATCCAGAAACAATGTGCCGCCGCTTGCCTCTTCGATGAGGCCGCGTTTGCCCTTCTGGCTGGCGCCGGTGAAAGCGCCCGGCGCGTAGCCGAACAATTCGGATTCGATGAGATGCTCCGGGATCGCCGCACAATTGACGGCGACGAAATTGCCGCCGCTGCCGCAGCTGTCGTGGATTGCCCGCGCCAGATATTCCTTGCCGCTTCCCGTTTCGCCTTGAATGAGGATCGGAATATCGCGGGCAGCGAGCTTTGCGGCCCGTGCCTGCACCTTCTCCATCGCCATATCGCCGTCGCTCAGATCCCTGAGCGCCCGAGGCAAGCGTGGCTCCGGCGCAAGGGAGGTGCGAATGCTGACGGCGGGCGCGATGGCGCTGGCAAAAAGCACCAGACCATTGCGCGCGCGCAAAAGCCGTTCGCCATTCGGCCGCCCGCGCATGAAGCGCGGCAGGTCGTCCACGTCGATATCGAAGACCGAAGAAATCGGCTTGCCGAGAAAATCGCGGGTAGCAAGGCCGTGCATGTTCATGGAGCGCGCAAGCGCCCCGAAACCCCCATGGGTCATGCCGGTAATGCGCCCGCTGCCATCGAGGGCAATCGCCGCATCAGGATCGACATCGAGGAACTCAGGCGAACGGGCAAGACGCAACACCCAGTCATTGCGGGTGCGGGTCATCAGATTGGCAAGCTCGATACGCCGCGCGGTGGAGGCGACGAGATGCAGCGCCAGCTGCTGGCTGGCCTTGGCCGTCGGCGAGCGCAGCTGGGAAATATCGAGCACGGCGGTAAGATCACCCAGCGTGTCGAAGATGGGAGCCGCCGTGCAGGTCAGCCCGATATGGCTGGTATCGAAATGGTCGTCCTGATGGATGATCACCGGCTCGCCGGAAACGAGGCAGGCGCCGACGGCGCAGGTGCCGGCCCGGTTTTCGGACCATTCAGAGCCGAGATAGAGCCCTGCCCGACGCAACTGGTTGTCGAAGGTCGGATCGCCCATGAAATCGACGGTGACGCCGCGCGCATCAGACAGCAGCAGGACATAGTTCTGCTCGGCAATCTGGTTGAACAGGGCTTCAAGACCGGAGCGGCCGATGCGGATCAACTCCTCGGCCTGCTCGCGATGCTCCCGAAGCTTCAGCTCCGGCACGATATAGGCTTCCTGCGCGATCGTGGGGTCAAGCTTGTAGTCGTTCAGACAGCGCAGCCATGACTGGATGACGGACGTATCACGCGGGCTCACCGCCCCCATGCCGACACGTTCGATCTCCCGTATATGCGACAGCGTCGATACCATGCATACTTCCTCCAGCACGGATGGTCGCATATTAGGAGACCGCTCACAATCCGGTTGTTACGGTGGTTGGGGCTGCCGGGGGAAACATCACCTTGACCTATCTCAAGACTGCGGACGATTTGTAATATTTTCGCAACTCGCGGGATTGCCGATGATTTCGCTCGTCTTGATGATGGAGGCAGCACCCGCAGTGACCTTGATGATGCAGTCGCGGCGATGCTCCTTGATTTTCATGCCCTCGGTTTCAGATATCTGCGTCTGCCCGTTCACGATACGGGCCTCCCGTCTGTTGCTGAGACCGGCATAGGTCTCGACCTCGACCTTCAGCCAATAGGACTCCGTTTCACCGTTCTCGATAATGACCTTGTTGGGGCGGCCAAATCTGGCGATAGCCGCCTCCCGGGGCTGACCCACGAGGCTTGCCACGGTGCGGGAAACCTCCGCCTGTCCGGTGCTGGCGCACGCCGAAACAATAGTAAGCATACCGACCAGACATCCCGTTTCGAGCCATCTCATTTTTTTCAGTTTCTTCCCTCACAAAATGCCACCGGCCGATGCGTTTTCGCCGCCGTGTCAGCGCAATCTAGGATCGATCATCTTGCGCTGAAAGAAGGAGCGGCCAAAATGCCGATCAACTTGTCATGATCGACGTCCACCATGCCGGCATTCTCTACCGGTTGCGAAATACGGTGCAGGAAACGCCGGCCTGCCGGATTTCACCGCAAAGCTCATTGGCCTCGCCGCGTGTGTCGCGGCCGATGCGGGCGGCATAACGTGGGCGCGAACCGAAATTTCCGCCTCGCTGCCGCACGATCAATGCCCGCTCGGCATTAAGCGGCCCGGACAACCGGCCTATCGCACGGGTGAAAAGCCGGTTTGCCACCGCCGGATTATAATGCGCGGCAAGCTGCACGCCCCATGGCGCCCAGTCGGCCGATGAGATGAGGACGGGATCGTTCATCGTTCGGGTGTCGGCCAGACGCAGGCAGGCATCGATGAAGGACCGGCTGTCGTCCAGCGCCGGGGCCGCCTTTTCCGGCGGATTGTCCTTCCATGTCTCTGCGGGATATCCCGTTATCGCGAACACGTAATCCCGGGTTTCCGTCGGCAACCGGCCGGTGGCGATGAATGTCCGCAATCCCGCCTCACCGGCATTATAAGCCGCAGCTGCAAGGCCGAAATTGCCGAATTGCACATTCAGCTCCGAGAGATAACGGGAGGACGTCTCCAGCGCGGCGATGATGTTGAAGCTGTCTTTAAGGCCGCGCAGCCTTGCCGTTCCCGGCATGAACTGGGCTATGCCCTCAGCGCCTTTCGGACTGACCGCATTGGCCCGGAACAGGCTTTCCCGCCAGATGAGCCGGGCGAAATAATCCGGTGGCACGGCATGGCGCCCGGCCAGAACCTCGATGGCGTGACACAGATCGCTATTGTAACTGCCGACGCGGATGCACAATTCCGGCGCAACATCATGGGTGTAGGTACAGGTCGGCTTTCCCGCAGCCGGCTCCTCAGCCCCGGCCGCGCCGCAGGCCGAAGCCAGAAACCAGAGAGCAAGGCCGATGTGGCCAGTCGATATCCCTGCCAAACGAATTTCCCCGCAAATTCCAGGCGCGATGCACCAATCATCAGGCAATCGAGAAGATTTTCCCAGACCTTCCGCTGTTCTTCAATCGTAAAATTGTGCCTTTTCTCCGCTACGTTCGGAACGTTCGCCGCATAGTAGCATTCTATGCCGAATGGGGCCTGAATTTCGGAGGAGGCGCAAATGAAGAAGAATGTGATCTGCATCTGGTACGACAAGGACGCCGAGGCAGCCGCCAGGTTTTACGCCGAGACCTTTCCCGACAGCGCGGTGAGCAAGGTATACTATGCACCGAGCGACTATCCCTCCGGCAAGGAGGGGGATGTGCTGCTGGTGGAATTCACAGTCGTCGGCGTGCCCTGCGTCGGCCTCAATGGCGGGCCGGAATTCAAGCACAGCGAAGCTTTTTCGTTCCAGATCCTAACCGAGGATCAAGCGGAAACCGACCGTTACTGGAACGCCATCGTCGGCAATGGCGGCGCAGAAAGCGTCTGCGGCTGGTGCAAGGACAGATGGGGCATCTCCTGGCAGATCACCCCGCGCGTGCTGATGGAAGCCATGGCAGTGGGCGGCGCGGAGGCCAAACGCGCCTTTGCGGCAATGATGAATATGACGAAAATCGACGTCGCCGCCATCGAAGCCGCACGTCGCGGTTGATGCAGGCGCACTATTCAGCAGCAAGTAGCGAAGTTGCTTCGAAACCGTAATAGCATGTAAAATAAGTGGAAATCCGTCTCTACGGCTTTTCTCCCGCCTGCTCCGCCGCGCAGATCTCCCTGCGCGGCCAGTCATCACAAAACGTTCAACAAAATGTAAGCTATCCGTCAAAAACGGCTGCTAGCAGAGCCCATGGCTTCGTGCGGAGGATGTGACGTCCTTGCCGATCATGCCATCAATCCATCAACGGGGCTCACCTCATGAAACCTTCCGCTCTGACCTCTTTCGTGGCCGGCGTTGCCATGGCCGCCGCCTTCGGCGCCACGGCTGCCCACGCAGAAAAGACCAAGTTCGAATTCTGGCACGGCCTTTCCGGCGATCTCGGCGACCGCGTTCAGGAAACCTGCAAGAAGTTCAACGACTCCCAGGCTGAATTCGAGATCGTCTGCACCTCGCAGAACGATTACGACGCCACGTTGCAGAACACCATTGCCGCCTACCGCGCCAAGAAGCAGCCCGCCATCACCCAGATCTACGATGCCGGCACGCTGGACATGATGCTGTCCAAGGCTTTCATTCCCGCCAAGAAGCTGATGGCCGACAACGGTTACAAGATCGACTGGAACAACTATTTCCCCGGCATCGCCAATTATTATGCGACGGCTGACGGCGAGCTGAACTCCTTCCCCTACAATTCCTCCACCGCCGTCTTTTATTACAATGTCGACGCCTTCGAAAAAGCTGGCATCACCTTCAAGCCCGACACCTGGGAACAGGTCGAAGAGGCCGCCAGGAAGCTGAAGACCGCCGGTTTCGAGTGCCCGCTGGCCTTTAATTTCGACACCTGGATGCTGATGGAGCAGTTCTCCGCCATCCACAACCAGCCTATCGCCACCAAGGGCAACGGTTATCAGGGTCTCGACGCCGAACTGACGATCAACAAGACGAAGTTCGTCGATCAGGTCAAATTCTTCAAGAAGATGCAGGACGAGAAGCTGTTCGTCGTCAAGACCAAGCAGCTCGGCATGGACATCCTGCCCGCCTTCACCTCGCAGACCTGCCAGATGTTCATGTCCTCGATCGCCGGCCACGGCACCGTCGGCAAGGCCATGCCGGAAGGCGTGAAGTGGGACGTTGCCATGCTGCCGATCTGGAAGGGCACCGAGCGCCACAACTCGCTGGTTGGCGGTGCTTCGCTCTGGGTCATGGCCGGTCGTCCGGACGCCGAATACAAGGGTGCGGCCGCATTCCTGAACTTCATCGCCCAGCCTGATATGGTTGAGTGGTGGTCGACCGTTACCGGCTACATCCCGGTTACCAAGACCGGCTTCGACGCCATGAAGGCCAACGGCTTCTACGACAAGGCTCCCTACAAGGGCCGTGAAAAGGCGATCGAAAGCCTGACGTTTACGCCGCCTTCCGAATATACGCGCGGCATCCGTCTCGGCGGTTTCACGCAGATCCGCAAGGAAGTTTCGACCTCGCTCGAAGCCATCTTCATGCAGAACGCCGACATTCAGGCCGAACTCGACAAGGCTGTTGAGCGTTCGAACGCCAATCTGCGTCGCTTCGAAAAGACCTATGCCGGCGCCAAGCTGAACTAAGCCGGTCCTTTTCGCCTGGGTTTGCCCGTGTCCGCACGGGCAAACTCTTAATGCCATTTTCTGTTTCGGATATTTCATGGAAAAGCGCGCCGTTTTCAAAAGCACATGGTTGCCGCTGCTGTTCGCATTGCCGCAGCTGGCACTGATCCTCCTGTTCTTCTACTGGCCCGTGGCGGCGGTGATCAACTGGGCCTTCACCCTTCAACCGCCCTTTGGCGGCGCGGCGGAATTCGTCGGTTTCGCCAATTTCCAGGAAGTCTTCTCCGATCCGTTCTACTGGCATTCCGTTACCGTCAGCCTGATCTTCGCAACCGTCGGCCCCTTCGTCGCCATATCGATCGGCCTCGTTCTGGCTCTCTCCGTCGATCGCCAGCTTCCCGGCTCCGGATTTTTCCGGGTTCTGTATATCCTGCCTTTCGCCATTGCAGGCCCCGCCGCCGGCATGGCCTTCCGCTTCATCCTGTCGCCGGAGCGCGGGCTTGCCGCATCACTGAACGCCACCTGGCCGGATATCTGGAACCCGGCCAAGTACGGGGAACATGCACTGGCGCTCGTCATCGCCATCTTCATCTGGAAATGGGCGGGCTACACCTTCATCTTCCTGTTCGCCGGCCTGCAATCCGTGCCCCGTTCGCTGACGGAAGCCGCAGCGATGGACGGCTCCGGCCCGATCCGCCGCGCCATAGACATTCAGGTGCCGTTGCTCGCGCCTACGCTGTTCTTCCTGATGGTGACGATGATGACCGAGGGTTTCGTCGGCCAGGACACGTTTGGCATCGTGCATTCTCTGACGGCAGGCGGTCCCAATCGCGCCACCGACGTGATGGTTTACCGCATCGTCACCGAGGCCTTCGAAGGACTGAACTATTCCGGCGCGTCGGCACAAACCATCGTCCTGATCGGTCTCATCATGGTCTTCACCTTCATCCAGTTCCGCTTCATCGAGCGGCGCGTCCATTACAAGTGAGGCCTGAGAGATGATCCAGCGCACGCCCTATGCCGACGCCCTGACCTACGTGGTCATGGTCGCGGGACTTCTGCTTCTCATCGGCCCCTTCATCGTGGTGCTGGCTGGCGCCAGCCAGACGGTGCAGCAGGTCAACCACACGCCCTTCAGCTTCATGCCGCAGGGCGAGCTTTTCAACAATCTCGGCACCGCCTGGAACCGCGCCAATCTCGGCACCGCCATGTTCAACAGTCTGGTGATGGCCTCGCTCGTTACAGCGGGCAAGGTGGCTCTGTCCGCGCTCACCGCCTTCGCCATCGTATTTTTCCGTTCGCCGCTGAAACACCTGTTCTTCTGGTCCGTCTTCATCACGCTGATGTTGCCGCTCGAAATTCGCGCCGTTCCGACCTATGCCGTGGCGGCGGATGTGTTCCAGCCGTTCCGCTACCTCATAGCGCTGGTCAGCGGTGTCGAAATCAATGTCGAATGGAACCTGCTGAATTCCTATGCGGGTCTGTCGCTGCCGCTTGTCGCCACGGCCACCGGCACCTTTCTCTACCGGCAGTTTTTCATGACCCTGCCGGACGAGCTTGCGGAAGCGGCGCGCATGGACGGTTCCGGTCCCGTTCGTTTCTTTTTCGACGTGCTGCTGCCGCTGTCGCGCACCAACATGCTCGCCCTCACCACCATTCTCTTCGTCTCATCGTGGAACCAGTATCTGTGGCCGCTGCTGATGGTCACCGACCCCTCCTACAAGACGGTGATGATGTCGTTGCGCGCGCTTTTGCCCTCCGAGGACGGCACTCCGGACTGGAACGTCACGCTTGCCGGTTCCCTCATCATCATCTTGCCGCCGCTTCTCGTCGTGGCGTTCCTGCAACGCTGGTTCGTCCGCGGTCTCGTCTCGTCCGACAAGTGACGGCACGGTTTTTCAACAACAAGGTTTTCAGTATCATGGCTCAGATCGATATTCGGCAGGTCCGCAAATCCTACGGCAAGACCCCGACCCTGCACGGCGTGGATCTCACTTTCGAAACCGGCGAATTCGTCGTCATCCTCGGTCCCTCGGGCTGCGGCAAATCCACGCTTCTGCGGATGATCGCCGGGCTGGAGGATATCACGTCAGGTGAAATCGCCATTGGCGGGCGTGTCGTCAACACGCTGGAGCCGCGCGAGCGCGGTTGCGCCATGGTGTTCCAGAATTACGCGCTTTATCCGCATATGACGGTATCAGGCAATATCGGTTATGCGCTGAAAGTCGCCGGCGTCGCCAAGGCCGAGCGCCTGCGCCGCGTCGAGGAAACGGCAAAGATCGTCGGCCTTTCCGACTTTCTCGAGCGCAAGCCCGCCGCCCTTTCCGGTGGCCAGCGCCAACGTGTGGCCATGGCCCGCGCAATCATCCGCGAACCGCAGGTGTTTCTCTTCGACGAGCCGCTGTCCAACCTCGACGCCAAGCTGCGCGTGACGATGCGCGCTGAAATCCGCAAGCTGCACCAGCGCCTGTCCGCCACCTCCGTCTTCGTCACCCACGACCAGGTGGAAGCCATGACACTGGCTGACCGCCTGGTAGTGATGAACAAGGGCAATGTCGAGCAAGTCGGCCATCCGCTCGATATCTATCACCGTCCGGCCAGCACCTTCGTCGCCTCCTTCATCGGCTCACCGGCCATGAACCTGTTCAACACGCGGGTGGAAGTCGAATCTCCTGCCGTGATGCTGGGCGGCACGCCAGTCAAACTCTTCCCCGAAACGGCACTAGAACTGCGCGGCCGCGACGTGACGGTGGGCATCCGCCCGGAACAATGCCTGGTCAGCACCGAAGGTGCGGGCGTGCCGGCAACCGTCGATTTCGTGGAAGAACTGGGCTCCGGCCGCATCGTGCATGCGGATATTGCCGGCGAGACCTTCTCCGCCGCCATTGGCGAGGATCTGCTGGTCAAACCCGGCCAGCGCATCCACTTCGAGCTGCCCCCCAACCACCTCCACTTCTTTGACCCCGCCACGGGCAAGCGGATCGAAATCGAGGGAGCCATTGTGGCTACCCGCATCGGTAACGAGAAACTGCTGACGGTTTGAAGGTGGGAGTTTGAGCGCGAAACAGTCCAGCGCGGTTTGGGAATGTTCCAACCGCGCCGGACGTGGAATCGACGTGTTTTTTATCGATCTCGACCAGCAAGCCCGAAAGAACAAACTACATTAACTATTTTAGACAATATACTGAATTTACTTAGTTTTAGTGCATAAAATCCCATGTGAAAAATACGCTGCCATTCGTTTGGCAGTCGCCACGGATGGCACGCCGCCAGCCGGTTCCTGCGGCCAACAAGGCCGAGGCAAACCCGTTGCCAGCAAAGAGATCATGCGAAATGGATAATTTCAGGAAAAATCTTTCGGTTTGGAAGTCACTATCGGAATAGTGTTTGCCGCGCCAATCCCCCGGCAGGGATATCGTCGCGATGAGGATCGGGCCTGCCTGCGGTTGTTCGCAGCAATCGACAAGATAAGCCGCCCGGATCAGAAACACCAATGAGAGAGTGAAGCCTAATGGCAAATGATCGCAAACTGCATCTCGGCGCCTTTATGCGGCCCGTCAGTCTCCACACGGGTGCATGGCGTTATCCGGGATCTTTCCCGGACGCCAATTTCAACTTCGCCCATCTGGCGCGCTTCGCGCAACAACTCGAAGCCGCGAAATTCGATGCGTTTTTCATGGCCGATCATCTGGCGGTGCTGAACATGCCGACGGAAGCCCTGCGCCGCAGCCATACCGTGACGTCTTTCGAACCCTTCACCCTGCTTTCGGCGCTAGCAGCCGTCACTTCCCGCATCGGTCTTGTCGCCACCGCCTCCACAACATTCGATGAGCCGTATCATGTGGCGCGGCGTTTCGCCTCTCTCGATCACCTCAGCAATGGCCGCGCCGGCTGGAACATCGTCACCACGTCAAACCCGGATGCGGCGCTGAATTTCGGTCGGGAAGAACAACCTGATCACACGGAGCGTTATGGACGAGCGCGGGAATTTTACGATGTCGTCACCGGCCTCTGGGACTCATTCTCCGATGAAGCCTTTATCCGGGACGTCGATAGCGGGCTGTTCTTCGATCCTGAAAAAATGCACGTTCTCGATCACAAGGGACCCGAGTTCTCCGTGCGCGGGCCGCTCAATATCGCGCGTCCGGTGCAGGGTTGGCCCGTCATCGTTCAGGCTGGAGCTTCGGAGCCGGGACGCCAGCTAGCTGCCGAAACCGCAGAGGTCGTTTTTGCGGCAACACCCACCCTTGCAGCGGGAAAGGCCTTTTACAAAGACGTCAAGGACAGGACTGTCGCGGCGGGCCGTTCCCGCGACGGCATCGTCATTCTGCCGGGCGCCTTCGTTCTGCTCGGCGATACCGTCGAGGAGGCAAAAGCCAAGCGCGCCCGGCTCGACAGTCTCGTCCATTATGAAAGCGCGATCGCCTCGCTTTCGATTGCGCTCGGCCATGATGTTTCCGGCTTCGATCCCGATGGTCCATTGCCGGACATTCCCGAAACGAATGCGAGTAAATCCAGCCGTGAAAGGGTGATCGAACTCGCCAGAAGCGAAGGCCTGACGGTGCGCCAGCTCGCCCAGCGGCTGGGCGGTTATGCGGGTCTCGCATTCGTCGGCACGGCGCAGACGATTGCCGATGAGATGGAGCAATGGCTCTACGAAGAGGGCTCGGACGGCTTCAACGTCACCTTCCCCTTCCTACCCGCCGGTCTCGACGCTTTCACCACCCTCCTCGTGCCGGAACTGCAAAGACGCGGTTTGTTCCGGAGAGACTATGAGGGACCGACATTGCGCGATCATCTCGGCCTGCAACGCCCGGTGAACCGTTTTTTCCTGAATAATGCATCGTAGCCGATCACTTCCTCACCCTTTAACACCGGACGAAATCATGATGGCTTCCGTCACGCGTCGCTGGAAGATGACATAAGCGACGATGACCGGTAGCGCCGCCAGCATGGCAACGGCCATCAGGCGCGCATAGGCGACACCGAAGGCGTCGTTTACCTGCGTGATGCCGACCGGGATCGTCATCATGTTTTCAGAGGTGACGACGAGGAAAGGCCAGAAGAAGGCGTTCCACACCGTAATGAAGGTCACGATCGCCATGGCGGTCGTGATGCCCCAGTTCAGCGGCAGATACACCTTAAAAAGGATCGTGTATTCGCCGCCGCCATCCAGAACCACCGCTTCGCGCATCTCCTTGGGCACGCTGTCGAAAAACTGCTTGTAGACGATGATGACGATGGGGGTAATCAGCTGCGGCAGGATGATCCCGGCCCAGGTGTTGATGAGGTTGAGGTTCTTCATCAGGATGAACTGCGTGACGACAAGCGTCTGCGCCGGCACCATGAAACTCGCCAGCACGATGCCGTAAAGCAGCCGTCGCCCTGGAAAGCGTATCTGCGACAGCGCATAGGCGCATAACATCGAAATTACCAGGACGGAGACCGTCACGATGACCGCAGTGCCGATGGAGTTCATATACCAGTTCATCAACCGCGTATTGAAGATGGCGTTTACATAGGCGCCAAACTGGAATTCGTCGGGCAACAGCGATGTATTGCCGGCAACATTTTCGTCGGAACGAATTGACGTGACGAAAGTCCAGTAGAGCGGAAAAATCCATACGATCGCCGCCGAAAACGTCAGCAGCGTCAAAATGATGTTCTCGAGTTTTTTTGTCGGGCTCATGAATTCCTCCGGATGCGCAGCAACTGGAACTGGAGAACGGAAACGACGACGATCAGGAGGAAAAGCACCGTCGCAACGGCAGATGCGTAGCCGCCATTGTTCATCTGGAACGCTTCCCGATAGACCTTGAGCAGAAGCACGAAGCTGGAGTTGAAGGGACCGCCGCCGCTCAACAGATAGATCTGATCGAATATCTTCAGTTGCAGGATCAGTTGCAGCGTCAGGACAAGTGCTGTCACCGGCCACAGAAGCGGCCATGTAACCCGCCAGAAACGCTGCCAGGTCGTCGCGCCATCGAGTGCCGCCGCCTCATAAAGCTCGGTCGGTATGTTTCGCAGGCCGGCAATGAACAGCAGCACGTTGAAGCCGTTCGTCCACCAGATCGTGACGACGGCGACCATCGGCATGACCCAATTGGGGTTCTTGAAAACGGCGATGGGTTTACCCGCCAGCAACGATATGACCGGCTGGAGAATGCCGAACTGCAGATCGAGCATCCAGGCCCATATCTCGGTGACGACCGAAACAGGCAGGACGTAGGGCAGGAAAAACAGGCTCATGGCGATTGTCTGCTTGACGCCCGACAAGCGGCTGACGGCCAGCGCAATCATCAAGGCGATGACCGTTGTCGGCACGACCGTCAGCAGTACGAAATAGCCGTTGTTCTTGAGCGAGGTGAGGAACAGGCGATCGCTCAGCAATTTCGCGTAGTTCTCAAGGCCGACCCAGTTGCCGTCGCCGATCAGCGGCGCATCCGTGAAGCTGATGCGCACCATCTCGATCAGGGGGTAAAGAAAGAACGTGGTGAAGACCACGATGAACGGTGTCACCATCGACAGCGCGATCAGCGATTTCTTGCGCCGGTTTTCAATCATAGCCATGGAATGCCTCCGGGACCTCCCGCATTGCACGCTGCCCTCCGGCCTGTTTAGCGCCGGAGGGCAGTCACGGATTACTTGATCTTGCTTTGCAGCTCCGCCTTGATCTGCTCGACCGCATCCAGGCCGCTCATATAGCCCTGAATGGCCGGAGCGATGACGTTGAGCGCCGCGTCGTAAGCGGGAGAGGCAACCCCGGTAATCGTGGTCTTCGGGTCGAACACCGCGGCCTCCGCCAGCGAGGCATAGGTGGCATTCGGCTGCATCGCCTTGTATTCGCTGCTTTCGGTGATCGATTTATAGGCCGGGATATGCCCGGCATCGGCCCAGCTGATGGCGTGTTTTTCCATCCAGCCGATGACCTTCATGACGGCGGCGCGTTTTTCGCCGGAAACCGTCTTGTCGCCTTCGTTCGGAATGGCAAAGGCGTGCGAATCCGCCCAGGTGGCGCGCTTGCCCATGAAAGGCGGCACTTCAACCGCATTCCATTTGAAGCCGAGCTTGCCGTTCTTTTCCAGATCCTTGTAGGTCGGCACTTCCCAGACGCCGTTGAGCTGGAAAGCGGACTTGCCGGCGGAAAAGAGGGCGACGGATGCCTCATATTCCGCCTGCTCGGGCGCCCAGCCGTTTTCCCGCCATCTGGACATCGTCTCGATGGCCTTTGCCGCCTTATCGGCATTGTCGCCGGCGAGGACTTCATTGTTGGTGACCAGTTCGCCACCCTGTTGCGACAGGAGCGTATAGAACACGCGCCATACACCGCCCTCGCCACCCGACTGATAGGTAATCGGCGTCTGGACGCCATTGTCCTTCGCCCAGGCCAGCGCCTTTTCAAAATCCTCCATCGTCTTGATGCCGGTCAGCTTGCCGTCGGCATCGAGATAGGGAGACCCCTTCAGGAGATCGGCATTGTAATAGAGGACGAGGGCATGGATATCGAAAGGTACGGCGTAGAGCTTGCCGTTCTGGGTCGCCGCATCGAGGGGCGCGCTGAAGAAATCAGCCGCCTTCAGCTCAGCGTCGGCAAGGTCCTTTTCGGTGATTTCGCTCAGCACTTTTTCCTCAATGCCGAGCGGCGCGCGCGACAGGTGATAGGTCATGACATCAGGACCTTCGCCAACGGCGGAAGCCGTGCGCACCTTGGTATAAAAGGGAACGCCCCATTCGAGCGTGGTACCCTTGACCTGGATATCGGGATGTTCCTTGTTGAAGGCGTCTATCAGCGCCTTCATGCGCACGCCGTCGCCGCCCGACAGAAAGTCCCACCAGACGATATCCTGCCTTGCCAGCGCCGGCAGGGCGCTCAGGCCCAGAACCGTACCAACAAGCAATGTCTTGATCAGTCGCATCGTTCACTCCTCCCGTTTTTGGAACACCCCGTTCAGGGGATGGTTTACTGCATCGAAAGGCGCCTCCTCGCGCCTATCGCAACCTTTTGCCGTCGCTGTCGAAAACCATGATGTGATCGGGCGAGGCGCTTAGAGAGACGGAGCGGCCATCCAGCCGCTCGCGCGAGCCCTGCCGCTGCACGACAAGCTCCTTTCCCGCCCTGGTGCGGGTATAGAGGTAGGAAAGATCGCCAAGCTCCTCGGCCACCTCGACGTTGACCGGCAATGCACCCTGCTCGACGATCACCAGATGTTCCGGCCTTATGCCGATTTCGACCCGCTGACCGGGCGAAACCGGTTGCGAAAGCCGGGCTTCGAGCTGCTTTTCACCACCTTCAAACGTAAGCGTCACGATACCGTCCCGCTGCCCGACAATTTCGGCTGCAAGGAAGTTCATCGCTGGCGATCCGATGAAACCCGCCACGAAACGGTTGTCCGGATCGTCGTAAAGAGTGAGCGGTGCACCGGCCTGCTGCACGATGCCGCCCTTCAGCACGAAAATCTTGTCCGCAAGCGTCATGGCCTCCACCTGGTCATGCGTGACATAGATCATCGTGGCGCCGAGCTTGCGGTGAAGCCGGGTCAGTTCCAGCCGCATCTGGACACGAAGTTCCGCATCCAGATTGGACAGGGGCTCATCGAAGAGAAACACCTTCGGCTGCCGGACGATCGCGCGGCCGATGGCCACGCGCTGCCTCTGGCCGCCGGAAAGCTGCGACGGTCTTTTGTGCAGGTGATCCTCGAGCTGAAGGATGCGAGCAGCCTCCCCCACCCTCTCGTTCACCTCCGCTTTCGGCCGGCGGGCGAGGCGCAGGCTGAACGCCATGTTCTCGAACACCGTCAGATGCGGATAGAGCGCATAGTTCTGGAAGACCATCGCAACACCGCGATCCGCCGGTTCGACCGCAGTGACGTCGCGGTCATCTATGGCTATGTGACCGCCGCTGGTTTCCTCAAGACCGGCAATCATGCGCAACAGGGTGGATTTTCCGCAACCGGAAGGCCCCACGAAAACCGCGAAGCTGCCCGTCGGGATTTCCATCGAAACGTCCCGGATGGCTGCAAAGGAGCCGAAGGACTTGGCGATATTGCTAAGACGGACACCCATCACCGCCTCACTGAACCTTCACGCGCAGGACATGATAGGACAGCGCCGGCACGGAGCCTTTGAGCGCCCCATCCTCGACGCCGATGCCGCTGCCCGGCACCGGCACGACGCGATCAGGTTGATCCGGACCGTTGCCGACCCTCAAATCGTATCCCGCCATGGAAAGATGCAGGCTGAGTGCAACGGGCGAAAAACCAGTGAGGCCGACATTGAGTTCCGCCGCCTCGGTCAGGTGACGATTGAGGACGAACAGCGTCACGACGCCCTCCTCCTCATCGAACACGCCGGCGACATCGAGATATTTGACGTCGTCGGCCGCGTTGCAATCATAGGTCGGGCAATCGACAGCGATGTTCAGCGCGACGCCACGGCCATAGAGCGAGGCGAACTGATAGGGATAATAGATCGTCTGCCGCCACGCCGGCCCGTTCTTTTCCGCCCGGATGGGGGCGATGACGTTGACGAGCTGGGCAATGCAGGCGATGCGCACGCGGTCCGAGCGACGGATGAATTCGTTGAGCAGACCGGCAACGAAGAGAGCGTCCTCGAAATTGTAGGTCTCCTCCAATAGTGCCGGCGCTTCCGGCCAGTCCCAGCTCTTGATGCGTTTGCTGTCGTCTTCGCGGATGTGATACCAGACATTCCACTCATCGAAGCAGATGGAGACGTCGTTTTTGGCGCGCTTCTTGGCCTTCACATAATCGATGACGCCGGCGATAGTCTGAATGTAACGCCCGGTTTCTTCGATCTTCCCGAAGTAATTCAGCGTGTCGCGGCTGTTATTGCCGAAATATTTGTGCAGCGAGATGTGATCCACATTCTCGTAGCATTCTTCCAGCACCTCGCGCTCCCATTCGGGATAGGTCGGCATGCCGTCGTTCGAACTTCCGCAGACGATCGCCTCGATGGTCGGGTCGAAACCCTTGAAGGCTTTTGCAGTTTCGTTGGCGAGCCGGCCATACTCCACCGCCGTCTTGTGACCGATCTGCCAGGGGCCGTCCATCTCGTTGCCAAGGCACCACATCTTCACGCCGTGAGGCTTTTCCGTGCCATGGCTGCGGCGAAGGTCGCTGAGTTCCGTGCCGCCGGGGAAATTCACGTATTCGAGGAAGTTGCGGGCATCGTCCAGACCACGGGAACCCAGGTTGACGGCAAGCATCATCTCTATGCCAGCCATCGAGGCCCAGTCCGCGAACTCATTGACGCCGATCTGGTTAGTCTCCTTGGAGCGCCACGCGAGATCGAGGCGGATCGGCCGCTTGTCGCGGGGACCGATGCCATCTTCCCAGCGATAGGCCGAAACGAAATTGCCGCCAGGATAACGGATCGCCGGGATTTTCAGATCCTGCACGAATTTCAGGACATCCTTGCGAAAGCCGTTTTCATCCGCCTGCGGATGGCCGGGTTCGTAAATCCCGCCATAGATCGCCCGCCCCATATGTTCGATAAAGGCGGAATACAGGCGATCGTCAATACGTCCAATCCGGAAGTCCCGGTGGACTGAAACCCGTGCTTTCATAAGGCTCTCCTCCCATGCGCACTATATCATAAAATATGATATAAACCATATTTACTGATATAGTTGCCAAGGGAATCCGCGCCTGTCAACCGCGAAAATCATACTTTTAAAAAATGACTGGATCAGTCCGCTGTGCGCAGACGCAATACGATGTCCTGATCGTAATTTCCGAAACCACGGCCGAAGATGTTGAGCCCGCCCGGATGTTTCGCATCGGCCTTGACCTCGATGCGCAGCCGGATCGAACGATGGCTGGACAGATCGATATCCGCCAGCGTCACGTCTGAAATGCGCGTCCCGTCGACATAGGTTCCCTGGGCGGTGATACGCCAGGTTTTCAGCATGCCGTATTGGGAGCCGGACAGTTTCCACCAGTCCGGCGTAAACGTCCCCCGTTTGTCCCCGAAGTCGCCGGGCGAGGTCCAGACACCGATTTCCTTGCCGTTGACGGAGAGGGTAATGTCCGAGGGCCAGTTGCTGTGCGTTCCCGGCACCTCGGAACTGACCTCCATCGAAAACTCGACTTCCTCGACGTTTCGGCCCTGAATCTTGGCATTATTGGGGAATTGATACTCGACATGTCCCGACGTGAACCACAAAAGCGCTGTCTTCATGCGGTCCGGGTCCATGAAGGTATCCGGCACGTCGAGAAGCCCGATAATGCCCTCCGGCGAACAGATGCCGCAAGGCGCCGTCACTGAACTCTGCGTGTAGAGGCCGAGCGGCATGGCGACGGCAATGTAATTCGACGCCGCTGGCGCTTCGGGTCTTCGAAACGAAACGATGAGTTCGTCGCAGGTCGCAAAACAGATTTTCTGGCTGCCCTTGCGCGCCTTGCGCGCTTCGGTTCGCAGCAGCCCCGCCTCCTCAAGAACGGTCACACCTGCCGAAACCGTGGACTGTGGAAGGTCAAGCTTCTGTGCGATCTCATTGACATTCAGACCGTTGGCCTCGTGCAGCAGCTTCAATATCTGCACGCGGATCAGCGACGAAGCCGCCTTCAAAACATCGAATTCTTTTTCTGCGTCAATAAGGAGGAAATTGGGGGCCATTCTCTAAACTTCAGATTTATCGATCTAGATCAGAATTTCTGGCTTAAATAATTTATGCTGTCCAGCATTGTTTGCCGTGACGATATATTTGAAGCCTTGCCGCGGGGTAACAGTCAACGGAGGCAGCGCAAACGGTTTCGATGCCGTATGCGCTGCCCCTTTTCCTTATCCGCGCTTGCGCAGGGTCCGGGTGCCGGTATCGACAAGGTTCTGCGCTGCCTCATCCACGCTGGCGCGGCCGAAGGCGAGCGAGTCGGCGATGGGGCGCATCACGCCGCGGTCGAACTCATTGGCGCCGATGGGGGCGGGCTCCGGATAGGTATCGAGTTTGCCAGACAGGCTCTCGATATAGTCCACCGTCTTGCGCTCCGTTTCGTTGAGGCTCGGCAACACCGCTTCGCGTACTTTCTTCGCCGGCGGCACGCCGCGCTCGACGCCGAGCACCTTGCCGGCGTCCTGATCGTTTACGAAGAAGTTGATGAACTTCGCCGCCGCTTCCGGATTGGTGGAGGTGGACGAAATGCACCAGATGAGGCCCGGCCGGTAATAATGCCCGGTCGGTTTGCCCGCCCCCTCACCCGGTAGCATGCCGATGGACAGCGTTTTCTTGTTGAGCGCCTGGTAACCCACAAGCTGGTTGGAATAGGCAAAGCCAATTGCCGAATTGCCAAGGGTCAGTGCGTTGGACTCGATGGTATTGTCGTCACGCGTCTGGATATCGGCGGAAACGCAGAGCTTGTTCTCACGCAGATCCTCCCAATAGGCGAACCATTCCTTGGCGTCTTCCTTGTTGAATCCGATGGTGCCGTCCTGAAACAGCAGCTTGCCGCGCTGGCGTAGCCAGACATCGAAGACATAGTGATAACGTGCGCCATAGGGCACAGCCCAGTAGTTGCGACGCGCCGGGGCGTTCTTCTTGAAATCGCGCGCCAGTTCCGCAAGCGCTTTCCAGGTGATCTGGTCCTTCGGCACGGAGATGCCGGCCTCCTTCAGCGTCTCTGCGTCATACATCATGCAGAAGGAATTCAGCCCGAGACCGACGCCGTAAAGCTTGCCATCGATGCGGCAAAGATCGACTTCGCTCTTGCCGAAGGTGGAAAGATCAAGCGACGAGCCGACGAACTGGTCCAGTTCCATGCAGGCGCCACGGCCGGAATAATCGGCAATGGTGGAAGGCTCGAGCTGGAAGATATCGGCGACATTACGTCCCGCCATGGATGTCGCAAGCTTGGTCCAGTAATCGGAACCGGCGATCATCTCGCCGCTGATCACCGTTTGCGGATCGGCCTTCTGGTAAAGGGCGATCACCTCATTGGTGCGCCTGCTGCGGTCAGCCGAACCCCACCATACGCACCGAATCCGGGTTTCAGCCGCCGCCGCGCGCAAACCGCCCGCCGCAACCCCAAGACCGGCCAGTGCCGCCGTCACCATAAATCCACGTCTGTCGATAGTTTGCATCTGCTCCTCCCGCGTTATGCAAATTTTCTACTTATCGCTTAAATTCTTGCAAATTTTCCATATTTGCAATATTTGCATCATAATAGATTTTTTTGCAAGCGCAGGAGACGATATGAACGATACGCCCGACATCAGCCGCCCGCGTCAGTCGGATATCGCCCAGCGCGCCGGGGTTTCCATCAGCACCGTATCCCGGGTTCTCGCGGGAGAAAAAGGCATCAGCGCATCGATCCAGACCAAGGTTCTGGGTGTTGCGGCGGAACTTGGTTATCCGCTGCGGCCAGTCACCAGCCAGACCGGCGGCGTATCGCTGGAAGGCAAGAAAATTCTCGCCCTCATGTCCGCCGAGAGGGCGACCGGCGATATCGGCGCTTTTTATCACGATATTTTCGACATGCTGCGCAGCCTTTCCCAGACGGAGGGTTTCGAACTCGATATCCGGCTCCTGCACCAGAAGCAGATCGACGACGCGCTGACGCAGCGGGTCTGCGAGGTCGATGGCCTTCTTGCAATCGGCCTTGATCCTGAAGAAGAGATCATCGACCGGATCACGCAGGGTGTGCTGCAGCCGGTTCTGGTCAACAGCGCCGATCCATCGATGATGCTGGATTGCGTCTCGCCTTCCAATTTTTACGGCGGCGCGATGGCGGCGCGGCGGCTTCTGGAACTGGGCCACCGGAAGGTCGCCTATATCGGCCCACAGCACCGCCACACCATAAGAGAGCGCATGCGCGGCTTCCGGCAAACGATCCTCGAGGAGGAAGGAACCACCTATGAGGAGTTTCTGCTTTCCACAGTGGATAGCGGCTTCGGGCAGGCTGGCGATGCGGTTCGCCAGCTGCTGGCCAAAAACCCTGATCTGACCGGCATTTTCTGCATGAACGACGCGATCGCGCTCGGCGCGCTCGGTGCGGCGCAGGAACTTGGCCTTGGCGTGCCGGACGATCTTTCCATTATCGGCTTTGACGACCTGCCCTTCGCCGAGCTTTCCACCCCAAGGCTCAGCACGATCCGCGTTGACCGCCGCGAAATCGCCCGCGAGGCGGTGGAGCTGATGCGCCGCCGGTTGACGGAGCCATCGGCCAATGCCCGGCAGGTTCAGCTGAGCGTACAGCTGGTGGAAGGACAGACCGCCGGCCAGGTGAAACAGACGGGAAAGGCAGAGCGCGATGCATGATGCGACAAACCATGATCCGATGACGCGTTTCAATCCGCTACACGGCAATCCGCTCAAGACCCGCGCCGACGTCCGGCGGGCGCTGGACGACAGCTTTGCGCCGCTGCTTCCCTATTTTTCAGAGAGCGGCGCAAGGGTGACGCTCAGCGGCACCGCCGCGCATTTCGACCGGGCGGCGGCCGATCTGGAAGGATTTGCACGGCCGCTCTGGGGCATCGCGCCGCTTGCGCTCAGCGGCGATACATTCGCCCATTGGCCGCTGCTGGCGAAAGGCATCGCCAACGGCACCGACCCCACCCATCCCGATTACTGGGGCGACGTGCGCCAGAAGGATCAGCGGCTGGTGGAGCTTGCGGCCCTCGGCTTTGCGCTTCGGCTTGCGCCGCAGCACCTGTGGGAACCGCTGTCGAATGCTCAGAAAGACAATGTGCGCCGCTATCTTCTGGCGGCGCGCGAGCGCATCTATGCCGACAATAACTGGAAGTTTTTCCGGGTGATGGTCGATATGGCGCTCGATCATCTCGGTATCGAATTCGACCGGAGCCTGACGGAAACGTATCTGAAAGAGCTGGACGGGTTTTATATCGCCGATGGCTGGTATCGTGACGGCAATTACCGCCGCATTGACCACTACATCGCCTTCGCCATGCATTTTTACGGCCTGATCTACGCCAGGTTCAGCAAACCGGGCGATGTTTACGCCGAACGTTACCGCGAACGCGCCCGTCTGTTCGCCGCAGACTTCGCAAGCTGGTTCGACGAGGATGGCGGTGTCCTCGCCTTCGGCCGCTCCATGACCTATCGTTTCGCCTGCGGCGGTTTCTGGGCCGGCCTCGCCTTTGCCGATGAGCGAGCGCTGCCCTGGGGCGAGATCAAGGGGCTTTATCTCAGGCATCTGCGCTGGTGGGCGAACAAACCGATTGCCGACCGGGACGGCGTGCTCTCCATCGGTTACGCCTACCCGCAGCTCACCATGTCGGAAAGCTATAATTCGGCGGGCTCACCCTATTGGGCCTTCAAGGCCTTCCTGCCGCTCGCTCTGCCCGAAAGTCACCCCTTCTGGCAGGCCGAGGAAAAACTGCCCGACGCATCTGCGAAACCACGTCCGCTCGTTCATCCGGGCATGGTGATGATGCGCACCAAAGGCAACGTCACGGCGCTGACCAGCGGGCAGGAAAACCTGTCCATGCGTGGCGGGCCAGAGAAATACGCCAAATTCGCCTATTCCTCCCGCTACGGTTTTGGCGTGGAAGTGGACGAGCGCGGTTTCAAGACCAATGGTTTCGACAATATGCTGGCCTTTTCCGAGGACGGCCGGCACTACCGGGTGCGCGAAACCAACGACACGGTTTTACTGGCGGGGGAAAACCTGCGGGCGACATGGAAGCCATTCCCTGATGTGGCTGTTGAAACGACACTGATTGCGGCCGGAGACTGGCATGTCAGGCTGCATCGGATCACCTCCGCCCGCCCCCTTGTCGTTACCGAAGGCGGCTTTGCGATCAACCGCAACGATGGCGACTGCGATACAATGAGCGAGGAGGCAGGCAAGGCGGCGGCCGATTGCGGTACCGACATATCCGCCATCGTCGATCTCGGCTCAAGCATATCTCGCCGGGGTGTGGCGCTGAAGGCGTTGCCCAATACCAATCTCATCAACGCCAAAACCACCGTGCCGCAATTGCGGGGTAACATCCCCGCAGGTGAAACCCTGCTCGCCTGCGCCGTCTTTGCGGGACTGACAGGGCCGGAAGGCGAAAAAGCCGTGGCGACAGTTCCTGCACTTCCAGACATCGAGGCGCTCGACCGCCTGTTTGCGGAACACGGTGTTCCGGTCAGCAGCATGGCGGCGGCGGGAGAGCCGCAATGAGGAGCCCGCTTCCGCGTCTCAGCCTTGCCATGGACCCGGAGCGGACGCAGCATGTGCTGACGCCACAGGCGCTCGCGAGGCTGTCGCAGAGCGTCGATATTCTCGACGTCAGGCGGATCAACGACTTTCACGATCCATCCCTGAGAGACCAGCTGGAACGGACGGATATTCTTCTGACCGGCTGGGGTTGTCCCGATATCGGCATGCGGGAACTGGCGCTCATGCCGCAACTGCGGCTGATCTCCCATGCCGCCGGCACGGTCAAATATTTCCTGTCGCAAGCGGTCTTCGAACGCGACATCACGGTATGCAGCGCGGCCGAGGCGAATGCTCAACCGGTTGCGGAGTTCGCGCTGGCGATGATCCTGCTTTCCGGCAAACGCACTTTCGGTTTCCGGCGCATCTATGGCGATGATCGCGGACGGGACAACGTCGAGCGCCTGCAATCGCAGGCCATCGGCAATCTCGGCCTGACAGTCGGCATCGTCGGAGCGTCGCGCATCGGGCGTCGGGTCATCAATCTACTGCAGCCTTTCGACCTCGACCTGACGCTTTTCGATCCGTTTTTGAGTGCTGTGGAGGCGGAAAAGCTCGGCGTGCGTTCGGTGCCGCTTGATGAATTGATGGCGGCGAGCGACGTCATTTCCCTGCATGCGCCTTCCCTGCCGCAAACCCGGCACATGATCGGAGCAGAGGCGCTGACCCGGATGAAGGACGGCGCGACCCTCATCAACACGGCGCGCGGGGCGCTGGTCGACGAAGACGCCCTTCTGGCGGAACTGAAAACCGGACGTATCGAAGCCGTCATCGACGTGACCGATCCTGAAGTGCCACCGCAGGATTCACCGTTCTACAGCCTGCCGAACGTGTTCCTCACGCCGCATATTGCCGGCGCCATCGGCCTTGAACGCGCGCGTCTCGGTGACATGGCGATTGCCGAAATCGAACGCTTTTGTCACGGCGTTGCGCTGCAACAGCAGGTACGGCCGGAACATCTGGAACTGATCGCATGAGAATTTTCGCACCGGGCCTCTGCTCCGTCACCTTCCGCGCGATGACACCGCAAGCCGTTATCGATCTAGCCGCCGCAAACGGGATCAAGGCGATAGAATGGGGCGCAGACATCCATGTGCCGCCGGGTGATCTCGAAAATGCAAGGGATGTGGCCGAGCGAACTGCGAAAGCCGGCCTTACCGTTTCCTCTTACGGCTCCTACATCTTCGCGCCCGATTTTGCGCCGAAGGATTTGACCGCCGTGCTGGAAACAGCCAAAGCACTCGGCACCGGCCATATCCGCATCTGGCCCGGCAGCCGCAAACGCCCCTCCGCCGATTATTCGCCCATGGAGCGCCGTGCGGCGACCGACGCACTGGCGATGATCGCCCGGCGAGCGGATGATTATGGCATGACCATCGGGCTCGAATATCATCCCAATTCGCTGACGGACACGCTGCCTTCGGCCCTGCAACTCATGCAGGATTTGCCGATGCCCAACCTCTTCTTCTACTGGCAACCGGCCCCCGGCCTGCCGCTCGACGATGCTCTCGATGAAATATCCGCGCTCGGCTCGCGTATCTGCCACTTGCACGTCTTCGCCTGGCTCAGTGATGCCAGCCGCCTGCCGCTTGGCGAACGTGAGGACTATTGGCGGGCCTGTGTCGATGCCTTGCCGGAGAGCGAATGGACGAAACCGGCTTATGCGATGCTGGAATTCGTCAAGGGCGACGACATCGGCCAGTTTGCGGAAGATGCGGTGACGCTCAGGGACGTTCTTTGTAGATCATAAAGCTCGCCTTCTGCCTGTCCACTTACCAGAAATATACTCCATTCCCTCACTTCACATAGTGAAATTTATGCACTATGTTTTACTGACGTTGTGGGTGTTGCATGGGCAAATTAATTCAGATCGGGAACATCATCATACGCGTGTATGCGAATGATCACTTGCCGCCGCATTTTCACATCATAACACCTGATGCTGATGCTCTTGTCGACATCGAAACTCTGGAAATCCTGCGCGGCAAGCTTTCCCGCAGGGCAGAGGCCGAAGCTTTGGCATGGGCGAAAACCAACGGGATTCTGATTGTCGATGAATGGAACCGCACAAACCCGCGTTTTCCCATTGTAGAAAAGGCAAACAAGTCATGACACCACGCGTCAAAGCCATCCTGCCCAATCTGCCTAGCTTGCTCACCATCGACTGGGCCGACGGAAGCCGATCAACCGCCGACCTGAGCGGATGGATAGCGACCGGGGGAGAATTGCTCAATCCACTCCGTTCGGCGGATATATGGAAGACCGCGACAGTTACCGACTATGGCGCCAGCGTGGAATGGGACGGCGACGACTTGGCGATCGATGCCTATCATCTTCACCAGATCGCAGAGGACCAGCGGGACTTCGATGTCGAGGATTTGCGCAAATGGCAGGAGGAGATCGGCCTTTCCAATAATGAGGCCGCGGATTTTCTCGGTGTCACTTTACGGACGTGGAACAACTACCGTGCGGGTGCACCTGTAAGCCACGCGGTCAAGATGCTGCTGCGGGCCACCCAACGCGACCCGCTTCTGATGCATGCGCATTTCCGTCCCCGCCGGCCCGGCCGCCCGAAACACGCCGCTTAAGACATACCGGGTTCCGGTTCAGAAAACCGCAACGGGTGCAGGCTATATCCGCCGCCCATCCGATCCGAACAGATGCGTCTTCGCCAGATCGAACGCAAAGGGAATGGTTTCACCGATGCGGATATGGCGCTGGCCGTCGAGAAGCACGGTGGCGGGCTGGCCGTCGGGCGTGCTGGTGTAAACCACGGTCGAGCCGCCGAGATGTTCGACGAGCTGGATGGAGGCTTCGCCCAGCGAGGCCGATTGGGCCTGCGGATTCACATGTTCGGGACGCACACCGAAGGTGAGCGGTTCGCCCTCTTGAGCCGCAACCGGTTTTTCCAGCGTGATACGCTGGCCGGCGACCTCGATGGTGCGGTTGGAGCTGTCGCCTGAAGCCACCTTCGCGGAGAGGAAGTTCATCTTCGGCGAGCCGATGAAACCGGCCACGAACTGATTGGCCGGATTGTTGTAAAGATCGAGCGGGCGGCCGACCTGCATGATGCGGCCATCGCGCAGGACCACGATCCTGTCGGCCATGGTCATGGCTTCCACCTGGTCGTGCGTCACATAGATCATGGTGCTGCCAAGCGTCTGATGCAGTTTGGCGATTTCGACACGCATCTGCACGCGCAATTCGGCATCGAGGTTGGACAAAGGCTCGTCGAACAGGAAGATTTTCGGCTCGCGCACGATCGCCCGACCGATGGCGACACGCTGGCGCTGGCCGCCCGAAAGCGCCTTCGGCTTGCGCTGCAACAGCGGGCCGATCTGCAGGATATCGGCGGCCTTCTGCACCCGCGCCTCGACTTCCGGTTTCTTGTAACCCGCCGTTTCCAGCCCGAAGGCAAGGTTCTTGTAAACACTCATATGCGGATAGAGCGCATAGGACTGGAAGACCATGGCGATGCCGCGCTTGGAGGCGGCGGTCTCATTGACCCTTTCGCCATCGATGTGAAGATCACCTTCGGAGATTTCCTCCAGACCGGCGATCATGCGCAAAAGCGTGGATTTGCCGCAGCCGGAGGGGCCGACGAAAACGGTGAATTCACCCGGCTCGATCTTGAGGTCGATGCCGTGGACGACCGGAAAAGCGCCGAACCGCTTGACGATTTTTTCGAGCGTAATGCTGCTTGCCATGCTGTTTCTCCCGACTGTCGCGCCGCGCAGAGGCCGGCCGCGACAGTGTTGATGCTAAAATTCGTTCTCGATCCGTCTTCCGTTCAGCGTTTCATTCCTGTCGTGGCGATGCCCTCGATCAACAGCCGCTGAAAGAACAGGAAGAACAGGAAGACCGGCACCAGCGACAGGTTGGACATGGCGAAAAGCGAGGTCCAGTCCGAGCTGCCGGTGGAATCCACGAAGGATCTGAGGCCGAGCTGTACGGTGTAGGTGTTGATGTCGTTCAGGTAGATCAGCGGACCGAAGAAATCGTCCCACGTCCAGATAAAGGAAAAGATGGCGGCCGTGGCCAGAACCGGCAAAGACAGCGGCAGCATGATCTTCCAGTAGATGCGGAAGGGCGAGCAGCCGTCCATCACCGCCGCCTCGTCCAGCTCGCGCGGAATGCCGCGGAAGAACTGCACCATGAGGAAGATGAAGAAGGCGTCCGTCGCCAGATATTTCGGCACGATCAGCGGCAGTGAGGTATTCACCCAGCCCATTTCCAGAAACAGGATATATTGCGGGATGAGCACCACATGATAGGGCAGCATCAAGGTGCCGAGCATCAGCGCGAACCAGAAATTGCGCCCGCCGAACCGCAGCCGGGCGAAAGCGAAGGCGGCAAGCGAACAGCCGACCACATTGCCGATGGTGGCGAGTACCGAGATGAAGAACGAGTTCAAGAAGAACTGTCCGAAGCTTACCTGAAGCCCGGTCCAGCCACGGATATAGCCGCCGAAATCGACCGACGAGGGAATGAGCGAGGAGGAGCCGAACAGCTCGTCCTGCGGGCGGAACGAACCCGAGATCATCCACAGGATAGGATAAAGCATCGCAAAGGAGGCGATGATCAAGGCCGTGTGCAGCAACACCGACATCAGCGGCGAGCGTTGCGAGCCTTGTCCCGGCCGGGGAGCGGTAACAGCGTCAGTCATCGTAATGCACCCAGTATTTCGCGCTGAGGAACGAGAAGGCCGTGAACAGCGCGATGATGATCACAAGAATCCAGGCAAGTGCCGAGGCATATCCCATGCGGAAGAAACCGAATGCTTCCTGGTAGAGATAAAGCGTGTAGAACAGCGTCGAGTTGATCGGCCCGCCGGTGCCTTCGGAGATGATGAAGGCAGGCGTGAAGGCCTTGAAGGCGTCGATCGTCTGGATCACCGCGTTGAAGAAGATCACTGGCGTCAGAAGCGGAAGGGTAATGCGGAAGAACTGCCGCACCTTGCTCGCACCGTCGATATCGGCGGCCTCGTACATATCCTGCGGGATTTGCCGGAGCCCTGCGAGGAAGATGATCATCGGCGAACCGAACTGCCAGACCGACAGAATGACCAGCGTGTAGATCGAATAATCCGGATTGGAAATCCAGCTCGGGCCTTCATAGCCGAATGCTTGCCACAGGATCATGTTGACAAGGCCATCGGAGGCGAAAAGCTGGCGCCAGAGAACGGCGATCGCCACGCTGGAACCGAGTAGCGACGGCAGGTAGAAGATCGCCCGGTAAAGCGTCAGGCCCTTTATGCCACGATTGAAGGCGAGCGCCACCAGCAACGCGAAGATCAGCTTCAGCGGCACCGACAGCAGCACATAAGTGAAGGTGACCTGCATGGCGGCGGCGAATTTGGGATCTGCGGTGGCGATGCGCACATAATTGGCGGCCCCCACCCAGTCCGGAGACTGAAGCAAGTCATAATTGGTGAACGACAGATAAAGCGACACCAGCGCCGGGCCGAGGGTGAGGCCGAAAAAGCCGATCAGCCAGGGTAGCAGAAACAGGTAGGCGTGGATGTTGCGGTCGAAAATCCGCTTCACGCCTGCCCGCCTAGGGAGAGCCGCGCCACGGCTCTCCTCAATGAGAGTTTCAGATCGAAAGGCCATATGCCATCACTTCCGTTTGATAACGGTTTCGGATTCCTTGACGAGCCGGTCGCCGCCCTCTGCCGGCGAAACCTTGCCGAAGCCGATCTCTTCCGCCGTGCGTTTCAGGACGAAGGCGAATTCGCCAGCACCCGGAGGCGGTGCCGGCGGCAGATCACCGACACCGGGGGTAATTTCGGCAATATATTGCACCATGCTCTTGCTGACCTCGTCGAGCTTGGGGGTCAGCGCGTTGCGCATGGATTCCGATGCCGGAACGCCACGTTCCACGCCGAGAATATCGATGCCCTGCGGTTCGGCGACGAGGAAGTTGATGAAGCCGATCGCCTGCTCGATGCCGGCGCTGCCATTGGCGACACTGATAAGCATCGAGGGCTTCAGGTAATGGCCGGAAGGGCCGTCCTTGGCGCTCCTGGGATAGGAGGTTATCGCCAGTTTGGCTTTGTTGAGCGCCTGATAACCGACGAACTGGTTGGAATGGGCGAATGCGGTTGCCGCCTTGCCCGTCGTCAACGCATTTGTTTCGATGTTCAACTGGTCCAGCGCCTGAATATCGGCCGGCACGCAGGCGCCGCTCTTGCGCAGATCCGCCCACATGGTGAACCACTTGGTCGCATCAGTGGGATCGAAACCGATGCCGCCATCCTGCGTGTAAAGCGATTTGCCGTTCTGGCGCAGCCAGTTCTCGAAGCTTGGTTCCACGCCGCTCGCATCGGCTGTCGCGTAATAACCGGGCTTCGGCTTGTTCTTGCTGAGCTTGGCGGCGTTTTCGGCAAATTCTTCCCAGGTCTGGCCAATCGACGGCGGCGTCGCACCGGATTTTTCCCAGGCCGCCTTGTCGAAGAAGACAGCACTTGAATTGACCCCGAGATTGATGCCGTAAAGCTTGCCGTCGACCCGACCGGAATCGATGTTCATCTTGCCGAAATCTTCGATCTTCAGGCCCTTGCCGATATAATCGTCGAGGGGCGCAAGCGCGCCGCGCCGGCCATATTCGAAGATATAGCGATAATCCATCTGGATCAGATCAGGCGCGTTACGGCCGGCCACCTGCGTGGCAAGACGCGGCCAATAATCGCTCCAGCCGGCGAATTCCCCGGCGATGTCGAGATCCGGCTTGACCTGCTTATAGGCTGATATCGCCTTGTTGGTGCGATCCGCACGCTCCTGCGACCCCCACCACAACATACGCAGCCGCGCGGCCTGAGCCTGCGCCGAACCACCCCCCAATGTTGCAAGTGAAAGGGCCGCAAGGCCCGCGGAAAGCACACTTCTCCTGTGAAGCATCACGGACATTGGCAACTCCTCCCTGTTGACTGCCAAATTGATGATGAGCGTAAACGACTATTGCCGTTTTATAACTAATTGGTTACATGGGAACACTGATCGCAAACATTGTCAAGCGGGTGCTGAAATGGAAGAAACGACGAAAAACCATCAGCCCGATCCGGCTCTTGAGGAAATACCTGCCCCCAAACGCAAGCGCGGAACGGCGCAGGTCAGAAACCCCGAGAGAACGCGGGCAGCCATCCTCGAAGCCGCCCGCCGCGAGGTGGCCGCCAAGGGACTGGCAGGCGCGCGAATCGATGTCGTGGCGCGGCGTGCCGGCACCAACAAGCGGATGATCTATCATTATTTCGGCGACAAGGACGCGCTTTACCTCGCCGTGCTGGAAGACGCCTATCGCCACATCCGGCACACCGAAAGGCGGCTGGACCTCGCCCGCAAGGCGCCTTCGGAGGGCTTGAGGGAACTTGCGCTTTTCACTTGGCATTATTTTCTCGACCATCCTGAATTCTTAAGCATCCTGGCCACCGAAAACCTCAATAAAGCCCGTTACCTCAGGCAATCGGCGACGATCGCGGCGATGCATTCGAACTTCATTTCCGAGCTGGAAGACGTGCTGCGGCGCGGCCGCGACACCGGAGAATTCCGCGATGGTCTCGATCCGATCGACGTCTATCTGACGATCGCCTCGCTCGGCGCTTTCTATCTGTCGAACAGGTTCACGCTCTCGACGATCTTCCAGCGCGACCTGACCGACCCCGCAGAACTGGAACGGTGGGGCCAGCACATCGTTGATACTCTGCTTGCTGCAGTGCGGCCGGTCTGAGCCGCAAAAACCGAATTCCCCTTTAACAACAGCGACGGCGCGCCATTCGCATCCGCGAAGCGCGCCGTTTCGTTTTGCGATGCGGCACGAAGCTGTGATTTCGGCCGCCGTCATGACATGTATTTTTCCTGGCAAAAACACCTTGACAGATCGCGTCCTTCGCGACCACAAATAACCAAATGGTTACAAATTACCACGTTTGACGGAAGCGGCCTTACGGGAAAGGGCCGCCTTGGGAGGAAATTCATGAAACGTATCGGCGTCATCATGCACGGCATCACCGGCCGCATGGGTTACAACCAGCATCTCGTACGCTCCGTTCTCGCTATTCGCGATCAGGGCGGCGTGCTTTTGAAGAACGGCGAAAGGGTCATGCTCGACCCCATTTTGGTCGGCCGCAATGGCGCGAAAATCGAGGAAATCGCCAAGAAGCACAATGTTGCGCGCTGGACGACCGACATCGACGTCGCCCTTGCGAACCCGGATGATACGCTGTTCTTCGATGCCGGCACCACGCAGATGCGCGGCAGCCTGCTGGAGAAAGCCATCAAGGCCGGCAAGAACGTCTATTGCGAAAAACCAATTTCCGACACGATGGAAGAGGCGCTGGCAATTGCGCGGCTGGCCGAAAGCGCCGGCATCAAACACGGCGTCGTGCAGGACAAGTTGTTCCTGCCGGGCCTTCGCAAGCTGGCAATGCTGCGCGACAGCGGCTTTTTCGGCAAGATCCTCTCGGTGCGCGGCGAATTCGGTTACTGGGTTTTCGAGGGCGACTGGCAGCCGGCGCAGCGTCCTTCCTGGAATTACCGTCTGAAAGATGGCGGCGGCATCATCCTCGATATGCTGTGCCATTGGCGTTACGTGCTCGACAATCTGTTCGGGCCGGTGAAATCGGTAAGCTGCCTCGGCGCGACCCATATCCCAGAGCGTTTCGACGAGCAGGGCAACGCCTATAAGGCGGATGCGGACGATGCGGCCTATGCCACCTTCGAGCTGGAAGGCGGCGCTATCGCCCACATCAACTCCTCATGGGCAGTGCGCGTGCGCCGCGACGACCTCGTGACTTTCCAGGTGGATGGCACACATGGTTCGGCGGTGGCGGGGCTGACCAAATGCTGGACCCAGCACCGCACCAACACGCCGAAACCGGTGTGGAACCCGGACCAGCCGCAGACGATCGATTTCTACAGAACCTGGCAGGAAGTGCCTGACAACGTCACCTACGACAACGGCTTCAAGGTGCAATGGGAAATGTTCGTGCGTCATCTAGTGGACAACGACCCGTGGCCCTACGGGCTGATGGAGGGCGTGAAGGGTGTGCAGCTTGCCGAACTGGGTCTGAAATCCTGGAAGGAGCGCCGCTGGCTCGACGTTCCGGCCATTTCCTGAGGAGGCGATGGTGAGCGAACTCAAGCTTCCGAAAGACGACCGCAGCATCGAGGTCTACAGCCTGTCAGGTACGCCGGTCGCCGTTGAAAAACGAAGTGCGGCCGATTTCAACCGCATCGCTTTCGCCGCCGCCCATGTGGTGGCCGATCCCCTTGCCGACAACGATCCGTGGCTGACGCCCGCCATCGACTGGGACGCCACGCTACGCTTCCGTCACCGCCTGTGGGACCTCGGCCTCGGCGTCGCCGAGGCCATGGATACGGCGCAGCGCGGCATGGGGCTGGCGTGGCCGCAGGCGCAGGAACTGATCTCCCGTTCGCTGAAGGAAGCGGCCACCCGCAAGGATGCACTGATTGCCTGCGGCGTCGGCACTGATCATCTTGATAACGGCGGCTATGAGCTGAACCAGATTATTGACTCTTACTTGGAACAGATTGATTTCGTTCAGGGACATGGCGGACGTGTAATCCTGATGGCGAGCCGCGCGCTGGCCGCTGCCGCCCGCTCCCCGGATGACTATCTGCGCGCCTATGCCAAGGTTCTTTCCCGTGCAGAGAACAAGGTGGTGATCCACTGGCTGGGCGAAATGTTCGATCCGGCGCTTGAGGGTTACTGGGGGTCTCGCGACCACATGGAGGCAATGGAAACCTGCCTTGCAATGATCGAGGAGAATGCCGACAAGATAGACGGCATCAAGATTTCGCTTCTCTCCAAGGAAAAGGAAATCGCCATGCGCCGCCGCCTGCCGGCTGGCGTGCGCATGTATACCGGCGACGACTTCAACTATGCCGAACTGATCGCCGGCGACGAAAAAGGTCATTCGGACGCGTTGCTGGGCATTTTCGATGCCATTGCGCCGGCGGCGTCCAAGGCGCTCGCCAGCCTGAAGCGCGGGGCGGACAATGAATTCTTCGACATTCTGGAGCCGACGGTGGCGCTTTCGCGCCATATCTTCAAGGCGCCGACCCGCTTCTACAAGACCGGCGTCGTGTTCCTCGCCTATCTCAACGGCCTGCAGGACCATTTTACCATGATCGGCGGGCAGGAAAGTACCCGCTCCACACAACATTTCGCCGAGCTTTTCCGGCTGGCGGACAAGGCCAATGTGCTTGCCGAACCGGATCTCGCCACGCACCGCATGAAGGCATTTCTCGCGGTCCGGGGCGTCGGTTGAGATGGCCGCACCGGTTGCGGACAGAACAAGGGGAGATAATGAGATGAGCCTTGAAGGCCTTTCCATAAATTTCGCGACCGTGCGTCAGGGCGGTTCGTTCGGCGCGATCGTCGATGCCTGTCTTGCGCAAGGTATCACCACCATCTCGCCCTGGCGCGATCAGGTGCACGGCACCGGCCTTGCCGAGGCCGCCCGCATCGTCGAACAGAACGGCCTTCGTCTCAGCGGCCTCTGCCGTGGCGGCTTTTTCCCCGCCCCCGATGCGGAAGGCCGCCGCCGCGCCATCGAGGACAATAAACGCGCCGTCGATGAAGCCGCCGCCATGAAGGCCGATTGCCTTGTGCTGGTCGTCGGCGGCCTGGCCGCCGGCTCGCGCGATCTAAAAGGTGCGCGGCAAATGGTGGAGGACGGCATGGCCGAACTTCTTCCCTATGCCCGGGCTGCCGGCGTGCCGCTCGCCATCGAGCCGCTGCATCCTTTTTATGCCGCCGACCGCGCCTGTTTCAACACGCTGAAACAATCGCTCGATCTCTGCGACCGGTTGGGTGCCGGAACCGGCGTGGCCATCGACGTCTACCACGTCTGGTGGGACCCGGAGCTGGAGGAACAGGTGGCGCGCGCCGGAAAGAACGGGCAGGTTCTGGCGCATCATATCTGCGACTGGCTGGTGCCCACCACCGATCCGCTCAATGATCGCGGCATGATGGGCGACGGCGTGATTGACCTGAAGGCGTTTCGCGCCATGATCGAAGCCGCCGGCTTCCACGGCCCGCAGGAAGTCGAGATTTTTTCGCATCGCTGGCAGGCGCGCCCGATGGACGAGGTTCTGTCCACCGTGGTGGAGCGCTTCAAGACTGTTTGTTGATAATGTCCGGGAGAGAGGAAATGCCTGAAAAGGTGAAACGCAAACGTTATGCGCTGGTCGGCACCGGCAATCGCGGCACCACCATGTGGGGACGCGAGCTTCTGGCCGGGTGGAGCGACTATGTCGAACTGGTCGGCATTTGCGACCTGAACCTGATGCGCGCCGAACGGGCCCGCGCCATGATGGGATCGAGCGCACCGCTTTACGACGATTTCGACCGGATGATGACCGAGCAGCGCCCGGAACTGGTGATCGTCTGCACGCCTGACGACACCCATGACGACATCATCATTCGCGCCCTTGAAGGCGGAGCGGATGTCATCAGCGAAAAACCCATGACCACCACCCCGGAAAAGATCGACCGCATCCGCGCGGCGGAGGCCAAGAGCGGTCGGCGCGTCGACGTTTCCTTCAACTACCGTTTTTCGCCGACTGCCGCCCGTATCAAGGAACTGATCGACGACGGCGCGATCGGCACCGTTACGTCGGTCGATTTCCACTGGTACCTCGATAACCAGCACGGCGCGGATTACTTCCGCCGCTGGCACGCCTTCACCGAACATTCCGGCAGCCTGTTCGTGCACAAGGCCACGCACCACTTCGATCTCCTGAACTGGTATCTCGATTCCGACCCGGTGGAAGTGAAGGGCTTCGGGCAATTGCTGCATTATGGTAAGAACGGCCCGTTTCGGGGAACGCGCTGTCGCACCTGTCCGCACAAGGGCGAATGCGATTACTTCATGGATCTCGGCGCCGATCCCTTCCTCGATGCGCTTTACGAAGACCCTTCGGCTGTGGACGGGTATATGCGCGACGCCTGCGTCTTCCGCGAGGAGATCGACATTCCCGATACGATGAGCGCCTCGATCCGCTATGCGAGCGGCGTACAGGTCTCCTATTCCCTCAATACCTATATGCCGATCGAGGGCCACCACATCGCCTTTAACGGCCATAAGGGCCGCATCGAGATGCGCCAATATGAAAAGCAGCCCTGGACGGAGCCGCCCGCCGACGAAATCCTGCTGGTGAAAAGTTTCGGTGGCGGTGTCGAGCGTATCTGGGTGCCACATGAGCCGGGCGGCCATTACGGCGGCGACAATCGCATGCGCGACATGATCTTCAAGCCCGGCTCGAACGACCGGCTGCGGCAGCGGGCGGGTTCGCGCGCCGGCGCCATGTCGGTTCTCTGTGGTGTTGCGGCGCTGAAAAGCGCCCGCGAAGGCGGCACGGCAACGGTGAAATCCCTGCCCCTCTAGACAGCCGGGCATGCGGCCCCTGGACAGCGATGCCGCATGCCGCAATTGCCGCCAAGGAACGGATAACGTTCCGCTTATCATCATCGCCACCGGCCCGATTGTTTCTGCAAATGGGTGGCGCGCGGCATGAACAGGGGCGAAAAAAGCCGAAATTTCGCCCTGACGGCCGAAAAAAGGCCTGCACGGCGCAGGCAATCAGAGGGCTGTGCATTTTTCCGGTTGGCCCATTGCAAAATCAAAAATTGAGTCTATATTCTGCAAATCGACAATTGCTTGTGACGTCGCTCCTGGGACTCTACGTTCCCGTCGGATTTCCTCTCAAATAATCGATCTAATCCCGCAAGGTATCGCGGGAACCACAACGATTACTACGAAAGGAAATCGTTATGAACACTGGTACTGTAAAGTGGTTTAACGCCACCAAGGGCTTCGGCTTCATTCAGCCTGACAACGGCGGCACGGACGTTTTCGTTCACATCTCTGCTGTTGAGCGCGCAGGTCTGCGTTCGCTGAACGATGGCCAGAAGATCACCTACGACATCGTGCAGGACCGCAAGTCCGGCAAGAGCTCCGCTGACAATCTCCGCGCAGCTTGATTTGTCATTTGCCCCGCCGACCACGGATGTACTGGGTAGCGGAGCTGAGTGATTGTGAGAGGTCGGGTTAAAGCCCGGCCTTTTGTTTTTTTGGCCATGGGGAGGCTCTCATGCGCAAAAATCTTTATCGTTCCGGCGATGCGATCTTTCTTAAACCGGGTGTACTTAAGGGCGATCAGCCCAAAGGTCCCGGCCGGGTCGTATCGGCACTGCCCGAGACACAAGGCGCGGTTCGCTACAGGGTGCGTTTCCAGTACGAGAACTTCGAACGCAATATAGCGCTCGATGAAATCGATGTGGCAGCGTCATCGTCGTCGCGACCCGTGGAAGTCGAAGGCTCGTCCTCGCGCGATGCGGGAACGAGCTGGATCAATTCGAATACGATCAAAATCAGAAAATAGCAGCATGGCTGCGTTAAGGAGATATGTTGCAGGTACTCGTCAGGGATAACAATGTAGAGCAAGCCCTCCGCGTCTTGAAAAAGAGGATGCAGCGCGAGGGTATCTTCCGCGAGATGCGCGCGCGGGAATCTTATGAAAAGCCGTCGGAAAAGCGCATCCGTGAAGAAGCGGAAGCCGTGCGCCGCCACCGCAAGATGGCGAAGAAAAAATTGCAGCGCGAAGGATTGCTTCCCGCTCCTAAAAAGGTTGCCCGCGCTCGATAACGTCAATCCGGCGCATCCGTGAAGGAGAATGCCATGACCGCGACAAAAGAGGCTTTTTTCAAACCTGGAAAATTATCCTCGCAGGACAAGGCATCCCTTACGGACAGGGCGGCAAAGCAGATCATAACTGCCGAATCCGACCAGCGCGCCAAAAAGACGGAACGGCTTCGCCAGCTTCGCGAAGCCCAAGAGGCGGCAATCGTCGCCCCCGCGCCCACCCGCACCAAAAGGCCATCCGGGAAGAAATAGCCCGGGTGCGCCTTTTGACGCCACCACCCCGAAAAACTTCTTGAACCTTATACGCAACAGGCGCACGCTTCGCCTGTCAGCACCGTAGCTGAAGTGCACTGATGATTGAGGGCAGAGTGTCCTCGCCCCCAAACGAAAGGAGGACGAGATGTCTTCCGATTTTTATTCATCAAGCCTTTCACGCAATCTCGTCCGCACCGGCGGTGCGGGTTATAGGGAAAACGTCTCGCTTCGTTTTCTCCTGAACGCAGCCGAAGAAACGGCTATGCGCCTGGATCGCGGCGCGCCCATCGGCTTTGCGGCCTTTCCAGATTTTGGCCTCCAGACAGACTTCGCGCGAAGCGTCCCCGCAGGGCGTATCCGCCTATCCCAAGGGACCCTTCCCTTCGGGAAACATCCGTTGGCCGGGCCGCCTTTACCCTGACGATGAAACCGCTTCCCGCAGCGCGTCTGCGGCGGGCGACCATGCACCGGACCACACCACCCATCCGACATCAGTTAATATCAGGAGGACACCATGGCCAAGGGTCAAGTACGCAGCAACAAGGAAATCCGTAAACCGAAGAAGGACAAGACGAAAACTCCGGACGCACCGCCCGTTGGCACACAGGTCAAGTTCGCAAACTCCACGACGGCTGACGGCAAAAAGAAATAGAATAATGGCGGTCCGAAATTCGGGATCGTGACGAATAAAACAATTCTTCAGAACCCGGACTTGTTTTGGCCACATTGCCTCTCTATATAGCTCATGTAGCAGCTGCTGGTGAGCGCAAAAATGTCGTTCGCAGTTGTTTTAGTCGCTTCAGACTTTTGACCACGGATGTACTGGCACTGGTGTTAAGAGCGATATGAGGAAGGTCGGTGCAATATTGCCCCGGCCTTTTTTGTTGTCTGTAACACCCCCTTGGTGTTGGCGCCGTACCGGTCACATACTCACCACGAGCAGTGGAATTAGCTTGCCTATTTCGCGCAAAGAGCGCACGCTTCCCCATCGGTAATCAAAGGGCGCTACCGCTGTCAGGCTTGTCTGCCGTCTCTAGCCCCGCTTGCACATGCCTTCAATCGACAGGGCGGCTTCTGGAATTTACCGGGGCACGCATGAAGGCGTCTGCCCGAAACCGGCAGGTCCATCGACCGCCCGGCATATCGTTTCAAAGCGTTGGAGCGTCCCCGTGCAACCTTTTAAAGGAGCGCGCGAGGCTTTGGCTTTTCTGAACCAGCAAGAAAGGAGGACTTCATGTCTTCCGTGTCCAGCAATTTTTTAATCTCCTCTCAGGATCTCAAAATGCTCCAGGCCGTTCTCGAGAGCGTGGGTTTTAATCACCGTACCGAGGATCGCGACAAGAAGCTGCACAACAGAGCTGCCCGCAAGGTAATAGAATTGTATCTGGAAGGGTTGACCGACCCGACAAAACTCACGACCGAAATGCGTTTCCTGTTCGGCGTGCAGAAGCACGATCACGGCACGCCGTGGAAGCCGCTCCCCCGATACGCGATCCAGGGACTGCCACTGCTTTACCGCCATTGAGGGAGAGCACCGATGCGCGAATATATCATGGTCAGCACCGGCCTCTGGCTGGGATTGTTTCTGACCTGGTACCTCGTCACCATGTACGATACGGCCGATAGCGTTTTTCCGGCAAATACGGTCGCGTCCCTGCCGCTCCTGATGACGTCATCCGAATGCGAGGCCCAGTTCGGTATTCTGTTTTCGATGAGCCACAAGCTTTTGAAGGCAGGCGGACCGACCGTTCCCGACGACCTGCGCAAGAACATAGAGCATTGCATTTCCTCCGACGAGGCAAGCCGCCTGAAGCTGAAAGACAATCAACTCATTCGGCTTTTTCCCTGAAGCACGGCTGCCGCCGGGCCATACCACCAAAATCACTGGTAAAAATAACGGCTTGGCAAATGGGATATATAAGAAGACACTGAATTGGTTGGACATCATGTCCAAGAGTTTGCGTCTGCGTGGAGGATGAGTATGACGTATGACTGGAGCGGCCGCAGAATGCGCCGCATGCGTGCGGCGAAACTGACGATCATCAGCATCGTCGCGGCCTTCGTGCTGACGGCTCCGATTTTCGCCCATTACTGACGTTCCGCAGCGACGGTCCATTCACACCGGCTGTCTGATTTCCGCCCGTTTTTTCAGGCGGTCTTTCAGCCATTTCTGGATTGGCTGATCGTAGTGGACAGTCAGGTACCATGACAGCCACGTCGTTCCGATCAGGAAAACGACGCCCGCCGGCAAGGCGACGTTCTCTCTATCCACAGCCGGGATCAGAAACTCCGTCCAGGCCAGCAGCGGAATATGCAGCACATAGACCGCGTAGGAAGCCGTGCCGAGAAAGGTCGACAACGTTCCGACCCTGCGGCCCGGAACCGTATTGCTGGCCACGAACAGCAGCAGCGGCCAAACGAGCAGGACGACGGCGAGATCGAAAAACGGCCGAAGTTCGCGCGAAACCGGAACGGCGAGAATGAAGCAGACCAGCAGAAGGCAGAGCGACGCACGGATGGGCCTCAATACCGGCACGCGGTTGCGGAAACGGTAAATCAGCACGCCGGCGAAAAACGAGAAGAACACCCTTCCCATGCCGGCATACATTTCGTGCCAGCGAAAACCCGCATGCAACCTGCCGAACTCGGCAGCCGCCACCGCGAGCACGCAGGCGCTGACGGCCAGCACCGCGATCGTCTGTTTCGTTGTCGCCCGCACGCCCCAGCGGGCGTAAACCGCATTCACGACCAGTTCGTTGAAAAGCGACCAAGCCGGGCTGACGAGAAACAACGCGCCGTTCAATGTGAACGTGAAGGGTGCCGGGACGAAAAGAAGCCCGGTCAGCAACGCGATCGCCAGCTCGCCGGGGTCGACAAGGCGATGAAGATCGTCAATCGGCGTTGGCAGGCCCAACACATAGAGGCAGAGGAAATAGGCCGCCATCAACGCCAGCCCCAGCACATAGAGTGGATAAAGACGCGCAAGGCGCGCTTTCATGAAAAAGCCTGATGTGATCGCCCCCTCACGCAGTTTCGCACTGTAGGCGTGCGCCAGCACGAAACCGCTCAAGGCGAAGAACAGATCCACGGCGAGATAACTCGAAGCAGCGCTTTTCCCGAAAAGCTGCTCGGCATGGCGATGGACGATGAAGAGCGCGGCCACACCTCTTATGCCATCGAGCAATATGAAGCGTTCCGGGGGCGACTGGACCATGGGGTTTAATGCTCGACGAGACTGGATTATATTCACTCCACAAAAACAAGTTTACCGCGCAGTGGTTCATCGCTTCCAGTCACAAACTGTTTAGCGCCATACACACCCCGCATTCTTATGGGCATTTACCCATGGCCGCTACTCTTTCGCAGCCGTCAAAGGCGTGCTACGTCCGGGTGTCATCGATGCTTTGACCTTTTGACTCTGCGTTTCATCCCTTGCGAAAACCGGTTTCGGTTTTCATATCTGCCCTGGGCGCAAATTCAATCCGGCGGCTCGGCGGCAAGCAACTTTCGCGGAGTCCCATAATGTCCACCATCGCAGACCGTATCAAAAAAATCATCGTAGACCAGCTGGGTGCAGATCCGGCCGCGGTTGTCGACGACGCCAATTTTGTTGACGATCTCGGTGCCGATTCCCTCGAGGTCGTTCAGGTCGTCATGGAAATCGAGGAAGAGTTCGGAGTGGAGATTCCAGATTCCGCCGCAAACACCATCCTGACCGTCGGCGACGCGATCCGCTTCATCGAAAAGAACAAGGCGTAGGCAGCAACGGCGGGATTAACGACCCGGGCAAGCCCGCCGACCCAAAGAGGCGGAACAGCGTTTCCGCCTCCGCCCAGCAGCTGTCATTCAAGACAAAGATATTCGGCATAGGCCATCATCAGTGGCCCAACCCCCTTTGCGTCGTCGGACACCACCGGCTCGGTCAGGTAATATTCCGGCGAGCCGTCACGATAATTGCCCTCGAAGCCACCGAGCCCGGCGACATGGACGATGCCCGTAAGGCGGGTGACGCCTTCTTCGTCAGTCCTCAGCCGAGTCTCAAGAAGTGCCTCCAGCGCGCGGCGACCCGCCGAAATGGCGGCATTTGCCTCCTCGTCCTGCAAAACCCCCAACCGGGCCGCGCGCAGTAAGGCATAAGCGAACATGGCCGAAGCGGAAGTTTCCTCGTAATTGCCGGCAAGCGTCGGATTGTCGAGTACCTGCATCCAAAGGCCGGTTTCCGTCTGCCGCGCGACGATACCGGCCAGAAGCAGACGTGCGCGTTCCCGAAGCGGTGCTGTCGCGCCGTCATCCGGCAAGACGACCAGCGCATCGACCAGCGCCATGGCGAGCCAGCCAACGGCGCGCGCCCAGATGGCCGGCGACTGGCCGGTCAAGGGGTCGGCCCAGCGCTGGCTGCGGCTGTCGTCATAACCATGGACATAGAACCCGCCGACATCTGCCGTCAGGGCCAGTGCTGTCGAAAATTGCCGCAGCGCATCGTCGATCAAATCAGTTTGGCCGGTCGCCTGCGCATATTCGATCTGGAAGGGTAGGCCCATATAAAGTCCGTCCAGCCAGACCTGATGCGGATAACGGTTCTTGTGCCAGTAATTTCCGGCAGCGATACGCGGATGAGTGCGGAGTTGACCTGCCAGATGCCCTGCTGCGGCGAGATAACGCGGATCGCCCGTTTCCGCCGTCAGGGAAAAGAGAATGCGACCGGCGAGGATGTGATCGATGTTATATTCCTGCGGATCGTAACCGGCGAGCGTCCCATCCGGCGCTATCTGTGCATCGGCCAGGCGATGGACATGATCGTTCCAGCGCCTGTCGCCAGTCGCCTGGAACAGATGTTGCAGACCCCGATAGACGCAGCCATCCTCATAACACCAGCTTCCGCCCTTATAATGCCTGTAACGGCTGGAGAATTGATCAAAATAATCAGTTGGTTTCATGGATTTTCTCAATGGTCTGATGAAATGGAAACGGAGGCGCCGCTCAGCAAGGCGGGATTATCGCAGACGATTTCCGCCTGTTCAAAAACGATCGTCTCATGCAGCATGGGCCGCACCCGGTCCGCCATGATCGGCGGCGTGGCGACGGCCGAGGGATCGTGTGAAACGATGGTGAGATTGCGAATGGCGATGTTGCGGATAGGGGCTTCGGGAAGACCGAGAAAGGCGCCGGCAGCATGGGCCAGATTGCGGATTTCGACATCTTCCACGGTAATTCCGTCGATGAAAGGTGTGCCCTTGTCGGCTGGAGCCGGATTTCGCGATTGCACCCATTCGTCATGCCCGTCCGCATCGCAATGGTAATGGGCATTGGCGGAAAGCGCGGTCTGCACGCCATCCAGCAATACTCTCCGCATGGCGATGTTAGTGACGGAACCGCCGCGCCCGCGCCGAGTCTTCAGACGCAGGCCGCGATCCGTGCCGATCATCTCGCAATCCTCGACCGTCACATCATGCACACCGCCCGACATTTCCGAACCGATGACCAAACCACCGTGGCCGCGCTCCATCAGGCAATGGCGCACGCGGACGCCGCGCGTTTCCGCCAGATGGTCGTCCTCGCCATTCGGTCCGCGTTTCCCCGCCTTCACCGCGATGCAATCGTCACCCACGGAAAAACGCACACCGGTTATCGTCACGTTACGGCAGCTTTCAGGATTGAAGCCATCTGTGTTCGGACTGTCATGCGGGGCGATAATGGCAAGACCGGCCGCCGTCAGATTGTCGCAACCCTGTGGGTGGATCGTCCATGACGGCGCGTTGCGGATGGTAAAGCCCAGAAGCGTGACGTCACGGCAGGAAACGAGGTGGAGGCCGCGTGGACGGCGGGCGCCATCGCGCGTTTCCTTCGGCCAGTTCCACCAGTCGCCCCTGTCGCCGGATCCATCTAGGACGCCCCTGCCCTCGATCACGAGATTATCCGCGCCTATGGCGTGAACGGGCGCGGCGAAACAGGCATCCGGCAGTCCTTCCCAGCTGCCGAGCATGCGACCGGCCCCATCGCGGGCGGGCAGGATCGGCCAGCCCCTGCGGGTGGGGGGTGCACGCAGCACCGCTCCCTCCGCAAGATGGAGCGTCATCGCGCTTTTCAGCCGCACCGGAAAAGCCGTCCAGAGGCCCGGCGCGAGGTGCAACGCGCCACCCTGCGGCACGGCGGCAACGGCCCTTTCGAGCGCCTGCGCATTGGCGCGTGCGCTCTCTTCATCATCGAGCGCAACATCCGGCATCAGGGAAAACGCCGCCGCCTCGACAAGTCCGGTGCAGGGCGCGGTCTTGAAGTTCACGCTTCCGAACCGATCCGCTTCGAACATGTAGTGGGTATCTGGGCGGAGATCGTGCAGCAGCGTGAGGACAGTGGCGGTTTCTCCGCGCTGCTCATCGCCATCCTTTGACGACAGACGCCATGCCGTCTGCGATGGCAGATGATACCGCGCACCGGGTGCTGCAAGGCAAAGCGCTGCCATCCGCGCCGAATGCGCGATCATAAAGGGTCGGTTCATGCTCTCTTCTCGTCTTGTGCGCTGTCCGGTGCCACCCATCGGCGAACGTGCTTCCTGTCATCCAGCAACCGGATAAAAGGCCCGCCGCACCACTGCGGCGGGCTATGGTCATCAATCGAACTTGGCCAGGACATCATTGGTGGAATCGATGATCTGCTCGGCCGCCTCTTCAGCGCTCAGCTGGCCATAGGCATATTCCTCCAGCGTATCGATGAAGCCAGAGCGAATTTCCGGGTGTTCGTTGAAGGGCGAAACCACCGGCCCCGACGCCGCCATGACAATGGCATTGGCGGCGCGCACTTCCGGCTCGCCCTTGTTTCCGAGACGCGTCGCCGCAGCCTTGGACGCGGGCAAGCCGCGCGACGTGCCGAGTGCGTCGATGCCCTCCGGCTCGTTCAGCAGGCAGTTCAGGATTTGCGCGGCCGTTTCCGGGTTCTTCGAATTCTTTGAAATCGAAAATACCATGGAGGGTTTGCGGTAGACGCCTTCAGTCACGGCGTCGGCGAGCTTCAGCATCGGCACCGGTTTTAGGACTTGGCCTTCCTTCAGTGGATCTGCATATTTCGAATAGGTCGAATCCCATTCATAGGAGCCGGCGATGCGGCCTTCGGACCAGGACGGCTTTTCATAAAGATTGACGTTACCATCGGCCGCTTCCTCTTTCTGGGAGCGGATGGAGCCGGTCTCGACGAGTTTTCCGACGAATGAGATACCTCCCGCCAGTTCCTCGGGCGTCCAGGCGACTCGGTTGGTCTTCGGGTCGACCAGGTCCTTGCCGGTCTTCTGCACGACGGCGAGCGTCACGAGAAGCTGGGCGGTCTCTTTCACCGCATTGAAGGTATAGTGGTCCTTGCCGAGCTTTTCTTTGATGGTTTTGGTTGCCGCGAAGAACTCATCCCATGTCTTGGGGATTTCGACGCCCGCCTTTTCGAAGGTCGTAGCGTTGAAGAAAAAGACGCGACCGGTCGTCGAGACCGATAATCCCTGCAACACTCCGTTCATGGAACCCGCCTCCAGATCGGATGCAGCCCACTGGGAAAGGTCCAGCGGCTTCAGCTGACGCAGATCCGCAAACCCTTCACCGTTCTTGGAAAACAGCGGCAGCCACGGCCAGTTCACCTGAACGATGTCGGCCTCCGTCTTGCCCGCCATCTGCGTGGTGAGCTTTTCCAGATATCCGTCGAAACCGGTGAACTCACCCTTGACGGTGTGACCATATTTTTCGCCGCAGGCGGCAATCGCCTTCTGTGTGGCGACGTGGCGGCTTTCACCTCCCCACCAGGACATGCGCAGTTCAGCGGCGCCAGCCGCCTGAACCATCGCCATTGCGGCATAAGCGGCACCTGCCAGCATCGTCATCGTTCTTGTCATCGTCTTCATTGCTCTCTCCTCCTCGAAAAATCAGACACGCAGGTCCCCTCCTCACAGCGAGACGTTGCGGCCATCGGCCCTGTCGAAAATATGCAGCTTTTCAGGATCGGGCCGCAGACGAAGATTGCCGTCGCGACCGAGCGCCTCGAATTCGGCCGCCCCGACCACACTCACCAGTTTCTGGCCACCAAGATCGGCATGCAGATAGACCTCGTGCCCCATGAACTCCGCATTGGTCAGCTTCGCCTGCAACGCCGGGCCATCCGCGTCACCAGCCAGCGAGAGATGCTGCGGGCGGATGCCGATGACGGCCTCTTCCGGCTTGACGATGAGACGCCTTTCCAGATGGTCACCAATCGGAAGACGCTGCCCCCCGATGACAAACTCGGCTCCGTCGATGGAGACATCCACCAGGTTCATTTCCGGCATGCCTATGAAACCGGCCACGAACAGATTGGCGGGGCGGTTATAAAGTTCCTTCGGCGTCGCGACCTGCATGATACGTCCGGCCTGCATGACACAGATGCGATCGCCCATAGTCATGGCCTCCGTCTGGTCGTGCGTCACATAGATGACGGTTGAAGACAGGCCTTCCGCCTTCAGCTGCCGATGGAGATCGGTGATGCGTACCCGCATGGAGGCGCGCAGCTTGGCGTCGAGATTGGAAAGCGGCTCGTCGAACAGGAAAACGCCCGGCTTCTTGATAAGCGCGCGGCCGAGAGCCACACGCTGCGCCTGCCCGCCGGAAAGCTGCTTCGGCAGCCGGTCCAGCAGCGGTTCAATTTCCAGAATCCGGGCGACATTGTCGATTGCCTTCGTGATTTCAGGCTTGGCGACACCGGCGATTTTTAGACCGAAAGCCAGATTGCCGCGCACCTTCATATGCGGATAAAGCGCATAGTTCTGGAACACCATGGCGATGGAGCGCTTGCCCGGCGGCAGGTCGTTTACGCGCTGATCGCCGATGAGGATCTCGCCGCCGGTGATTTCCTCAAGACCCGCCACCATACGTAGCGTCGTGGACTTGGCACAGCCGGACGGGCCGACGAATACCATGAACTCGCCGTCCTCGATTTCGAGGTCGATGCCATGCACGGCCTTGAAGCTGCCGCCGTAAATCTTCTCAAGATTTTTAAGTTGAACGCTTGCCATTTTTCAGCCCTTGACCCCGCCAGACGAGATCCCTTCAATGAAATACCGTTGCGCCGCGAAGAAGACGATCAGCGCAGGCGCGATCGTCAGCACCGACATCGCCAGGATGCGGTTCCATTCAAAGGCTTCGGTAGTGTCGATGGAAAGTTTGAGCGCAAGGCTCACCGGATATTTGTCGACCGAGGACAGGTAGATCAGCGGTCCGAGGAAATCATTCATCGTCCACATGAACTGGAACAGGCAGACCGAAATCAGAGCCGGCGCCAGCATCGGCACGACGATGTAGACCAGCGTCTGCAGGCTGTTGGCGCCATCCACGCGGGCGGCTTCCTCCATGTCCGAGGGCAGCGACCGCAGGAACTGCACCAGCATGAAGACGAAGAACGCATCGCCGGCGAGTGCGGAAGGCACCCAGAGCGGCAGGAAACTGTCCAGCCAGCCGAGATCCCGGAACAGAATATATTGCGGAATGCGGGTGACGACATTCGGCAAAAGCAGAATGGCGATGACCGAGCCGAACAGGATTTTCTTCAGCGGGAAATCAAATCGCGCAAAGGCATAAGCTGCCATTGTGCAGGAAATCGCCGTGCCGATGACCTTGGGCAGGATGATCAGGAACGAGTTCCAGAAGAACCGGCCGAAAGTATAGGGCGTGGACGTCTGCCAACCACGGACATAGCCGTCGAGCGTCGGATTTTCGGGGATAAAGCCTGCGCCGGAGAAGATTTCCGAATTCGTCTTGAAACTTGCGCCCACCAGCCAGATCAGCGGATAGAGCATGACGAAGCCGACCGCAAACAGCAGCACGTAGCGGACCGACGTCGATAACATCCTCAGCCTTGCCCGGCGGGCGGCCTGAATGTCGTTTAAGGTTGCGATATCCGTCATGACCTCAGTTCCGCTTGTCGCCGGCGTAATAGACCCACTTTTTCGAGGACCAGAAGGCCACGAGGGTCAGCACGGTGATGATGGTGAAAAGAACCCAGGCAATGGCTGAGGCATAGCCCATGTTGAACTTCTTGAAAGCCTCGTCGTAAATGTAGAGAGGCAGCAGATAGGTGGATTTCAAGGGGCCGCCCTGGGTGATGATGTAGGGTCCGTTGAACTCCTGAAACGCCTGTACCATCTGCATGATGAGATTAAAGAAGATCACCGGCGTCAGGAGCGGCAGGGTGATGAAAAAGAACGTCCTGATCTTGCCCGCACCGTCGATGGCGGCCGCCTCAAAGAGCGACTTGTCGATGGATTGCAGGGCGGCGAGAAAAATCACCATGGCTGAACCGAACTGCCAGCAGCGCAGCAGCGTGATGGTGAAAAGTGCGTTGCCGGGATCGCCGAACCAATCCACCGGCGACAATCCGATCGCAGCCAGCGCCATATTGGCCAGCCCCTCGCTTGCGAAGATGTAACGCCACAGAACCGCAATCGCAATCGAGCCGCCGAGGATGGACGGCACGTAAAATGCTGTACGAAAGAAATTGATGAATTGCAGCTTGTAATTGAGTATCGCAGCAATGAAAAGCGCGAAGGCAAGCTTCAGCGGCACGGTCAAAAACACGTAGAACAGGGTAACGTTCAGCGATTTCATGAAGGTGCGATCGCGGGTGAACAGGCGCTCGTAATTTGCCAGTCCCGCCCAGATGGGATCGCTCATCAGGTCGTAACGGGTGAAGCTGAGATAGAGGGAACCGAGAAACGGGATCGCCGTGAAAACCAGAAGCCCGATAATATAGGGCGTCAGATATCCCAGCCCCAGGAAGCGCTGAGATTTCATGACGTCCCTCCCCGCGCCTCGGCGAGACGCGAATTCAAGAATACAATTTCGTGCAAGTGGTTCTCCTGGAACGGCACGCGGCAAGCGCATAGTGGCGCAGTTTATCTGCCGCGACCGATCTCCTCCCTCATTGATACGGCGCGTATAAGCGGTTTATGGGGTGACAAAACCAAATTTCCGCGCCAAGGTGAATTAACAAAGACGAGGAAAAAGATGGATGAAATCGAAGGTGGCATTCTGTCATCCATTCCGCCTGCCGCGCTCACGCTCAATCTGACACGCGCGACGATCAAGATGGAGCATTCCCGCACCTGGCAGATCGACAAGTCCAATCAGGTGGACGACCTCGTCATCTGCCTCGAGGGACGCGGGCACTATCTTGTGGACGGCGAGGCGCGGGTGCTGGAACCGGGCGATGCGATGCTGATTTTTAAGGGGCAGCGTTTCGTCGGCTGGAACGAACAGGCGGCAACCTACCGAGGTGTCGCACAACATTTCATGCTGGATATTTACGGCCGCCACAACCTGATCGCGCAGATGGATCTGAAACCGAAACTGCGGCTGAGCCGCTGGCCGCTTCTGGAGCCACTTGTTCGCCACTATCGGCAAAGCGCCCCGCCCTCCTCCGTCACGCTTGGCCAGCATCACCTGTTCATGGTGCTTTTGATCGCTTTCATCGATGATGCCTTCCTGGGCTGGGTCGACCGTCCAAGCTTCCAGCCGGAGGGCGCGGAAGCCCTCGATCTTGCCGTCATGAAGGCAATCACGATGATTTCGGCAAATCCGCTCGATCCAGAAATCGCCGGAAGGGCCACGGACGCCGCCCCCTATAATCGCGACTATTTTTTGCGCGAATTCCAGAAGCGTGTCGGACGCACACCCAGAAAATATCAGGAGTTCAAGCGCATGGAGCGGGCCATGCATTTTCTGGAGGCCGGCCTTTCAGTCGCGTCTGCGGCGGCAGAGGTGGGTTATGCCGACCCCTATTATTTCTCACGCATGTTCAAACGCACGCTGGGCCTGAGCCCGCGCGACCACATGAACAAGGTGCGTCGAAGCCGCCACGGCAATCTCATGGCTTTCGATGAGCACGAACAGCAAAGGCTGCTCTCCGCTGACCCTCAAAATGAAAAGGCCCCGCTGGAACAGCGAGGCCCTGTTTCGGCATGATTGAAGGATTACCGGAAGAGCGACGGCAACCACAGCGAAAGTGACGGAATATAGGTGACCGCGAGCAGCACCGCGACACTGGCCCCGAAGAACGGCCAGATCGTCCGCATCGCCTCCCTGATCGTTATGCCGCCGACCGCACATCCGACAAAGAGCACCGTTCCAACCGGCGGCGTGTTGAGACCAATACCGGCATTGAGGATCATGATGACGCCGAAATGCACCGGGTCGATGCCGAAGGCCTTCACGACAGGCAGAAGCACCGGTGTGGAGATAATGACCAACGGCGCCATGTCCATGAAGGTGCCGAGCAAAAGCAGAATGACGTTGATGACCAGAAGCACGATGATCGGGTTGTCCGAAATCGCGCTGATTGCCGCAATCATCAGCGTCTGCACCTGCAGGAACGCCATCAGCCAGCCGAAGGACGCCGCCGTGCCGATGACCAGCAGAACCATGGCCGTCGTCCGAACCGCCCCCATCACCGCTTCCACGAAGCCGCTCCAGTTGAGTTCGCGATAGACCAGCATGGCGACGAGGAAGGCGTAGAGAACTGCGATGCAGGAGCTTTCCGTCGCGGTGAAGATGCCCGAACGCACGCCGCCGAAGATGATGCCGATCAGCAGGATGCCTGGAAACGACGCCAGAAGATAATACATCAGCTTGGAAAAGCCCGGGAACGGCTCGGAGGGATAACCCTTGCGCCGCGCGACGATATAGGCGGTGACCATCAGAGCCGCAGCAAGCAGCAGGCCCGGAATGATGCCGGCGGTGAAGAGATCGGCCACCGAGACATTACCGCCCGCCGCGATCGAATAAAGGATCATGTTATGCGAAGGCGGGATCATCAGCGCGATGATGGCGGCATTGACCGTGACGTTGACAGCGTAGTCCCTGTCATAACCACGCTGGGCCATTTGCGGGATCATCAGCCCGCCGACGGCCGATGCATCGGCAACGGCTGAGCCGGAAATACCCCCGAACAGGGTGGAAGCGACGATGTTGACCTGGCCGAGGCCGCCGCGCAGATGGCCGACCAGTCCGGCAGCGAAACGGATGAGCCGATGGGCGATGCCCCCGCGCACCATGAGGTCGCCCGCGAAGATGAAGAACGGGATCGCCATCATCGCAAACACGTTCATGCCGGAATTCATCTGCTGGAACACCACGATGGGCGGCAGGCCGAGATAAAGAACGGTGACGAAGGAGGCGATGCCGAGGCAAAACGCGATCGGCGTGCCGATCAGCATCAGCAGGGTGAAGACACCGAATAGGATGGTGTAAGCCATTTACGCGGCCTCCTGCACGAGCACATCTGCCGCGAGTTCCTCGCCGAGGGCAAGATCGATGAAACGTTCGGCCGCAAATAGCGCGATGAGAAAACCGCCGCCTATCAGCGGGAAAAAGTCCATGCCGCCCGGCCATCCGAGAACGGGGATCGTCGCCGTCCATGTGCCCATGGAAAGCGAGGTTCCATACCATGCCATGCCGACACCGAAGAAAAAGATCAGGGCAAGGCTGGCAAGGTCCATTCCCTTCTGGATGCGCGGCGGCATCATGTAACGCAGAATATCCAGCCCCAAATGTACGCTTTCACGCACACCAACCGCCGCCCCCAGCATGATGAACCATGACATGAGGTGAAGCGACAGCGGCTCCGACCAGCTGGGAGAATCATTCAGGATATAACGGGCAAACACCTGCCAACCGACGATAAGGGTCATGGCGACCATGCCGATGCCGGCAATATAAAGCGACGCGTGACTGAGAGCGCCGAGAAATGGGCGAATCGCCCGCATGAAGTTTCGCATTTGCCTTCCTCCTCCAACTTCAGACCAGATGACGACAAAAGAAAACCGGCCCTGTTGCCAGAGCCGGTTTTCCCTATGTCACTTGACCGCTTTTACCCGTTCAAGAAGGTCCTTCATCTTCGGATCGGTCACGAACTTGTCGTAGACCGGACCCATCGCGGCGGCGAATTCCTCCTTGTCGACCTTGATGACGTTGACGCCACCGGCACGCACCTTTTCTTCCGATGCCTTTTCGCGGGCGCTCCACAATTCGCGCATCTTGCCGACGGAATCCTTCGCCGCCTGGCGCACGAGCTTCTGGTCTTCCGGCGAAAGCTTGTCCCAGGAGACCTTGGATATCACGAGGATTTCCGGGTTGAGGGAATGTTCCGTCAGCGAATAATTCTTCGCGACTTCGTAATGACGGGCGGATTCGTAGGACGGCCAGTTATTTTCCGCTCCGTCGACCACACCGGTTTCAAGTGAGGAATAGACCTCGCCCATCGGCATCGGCGTCGGGTTCGCGCCAAAAGCCTGCATCATCGAAATCCACAGATCCGACTGCTGCACGCGGATTTTGAGACCCTTCAGGTCCGCCAGTTTTTCGATAGGTTTTTTGGTGGTGTAGAACGAACGTGCGCCGGAATCGTAAAAGGCAAGACCGATAAGGCCATGCGGTTCGAAGGCCGCCAGAACTTCATCGCCGATCGGACCGTCAACGGTATTGTGCATGTGTTCCGTCGAACGAAACAGGAAAGGCAGACCGAGGACGGTGGTTTCCTTCACCAGATTGTTGAAGGGCGCGGCGTTGACGCGGTTCATGTCGATGACGCCGAAGCGGGTCTGCTCGATGGTGTCTTTCTCACCGCCGAGAACCGAATTGTTCATGACCTGCACCTTGATGCGGCCCTTGGAGCGCTCCGACAGAAGCTCGCCCATATATTTCACGGCTTCGACCGTCGGATAACCGTCGGGATGGATGTCTGCCGAGCGCAGGGTAATTTCCTGCGCGCTGGCGGAAACGCCTGACAGCGCGATCCCCATCGCGACGCACATCATGCTTGCAATTTTTTTCATGCTTTCCTCCTCCGTTGTAACAGCGGCCCCGCCCCTCCAAGGCTATCGGACCGTATTTTCACGCCCGTCCGGGCCGGCATGCAAAGACCTTTCACTTATAAAGATGATGGGGCCTCCCTTCCCCAACCATCCCGAATTGAAACTATGCCGCCTTGAATGGCGGCAACTTGAACAGAGCCTCAGGGTTTTCCACCAGCGCGCGATGGCGCGCCGTCTCATCCGGCAACCAGCCGAGAACCAATTCAGCAAGACGTGCATCGTCAGGATAGGCGGCAGTCTCGCGAATGGAATTATGCGGCCAGTTGCTGCCCCACACGATGCGTTCCGGCGCATGCGCCGCGATCACCCGCGAAAAGGCGGCCACATCTTCATAGGGCCAGCTGTCACGTGAACTTTCATAGACACCAGCGAATTTGAACCAGAGATTGCCGCGGTCGATCAGCTTCAAAAGCGCCGCCATCTCCGGGCCATCAGGGTCGATGCCCTTAAAGAACTTGCCGTGGTGATCGAATACCCAGCGCGAGCGGATTTTCTCAAGTCGCGGCAAATGGTCGAGAAGCGTGTTACCGTCGAACTGTAGCGCCACCATCCAGTCGGCTGTATGAGCGCGCTCATCCACCGCCTCAAGTTCGGAAAGGTTCACCGCGCCGCCCGGCAGATCCATGATGCGTGCGCCAACGGCACCAGCGGCGGCAAGGTGTTCCATGTCTTTTTCGGTCGTGCTTGCGTCGATGATTACCACCGCATGCGCCGCCTCGCCCATCTCTGCAACGCAGGCGAGCGTATTGGCATTGTCGCGCTGATGGGCATTGCCTTGGGTAATGATGACGCGGTCTATGCCGAGCCATTGCATGAGCCGGCGATAATCGGCCGGCCCCGGCAGCGCGCCGGGCGGCAGACCGGGCCCGCCCGGCAAGGCGGGATAACCCGGCAGATACATATGCATCTGCGTATCGATGGCCCCCTTCGGAAAAGACGGCTTCGCAGGCGTGCCCGTCAACTGGCGTTCAAGCGTGCTCATGCCTCTGGCATCCTGTATTCGACAAGCGCGTCGCGGTTGATCTCGATGCCGAGACCCGGCCCGTTGGGGATGGCGACAACGCCACCCACCGCCTCAAGCGGCTGTTTCAGCACGGCCTGCCGGAACGGATTGGGCGTGCGGTCGAATTCCATGATCGGTTCGATGGGATTGACGCGCACCGGATCGGGCGTCATCGCCGCCATGAATTGCAGCGCAGCGGCGATCTGTACGCCGGTGCCCCAGACATGCGGCACGATGCGCACGCCGTGGAGCGTGGCCAGCGTGGCGATCTTCTGCGTTTCGGAAAAGCCGCCGCAGCCACAAAGATCGGGCTGAAGAATATCCACAGCACCTGCGGAAAGCGCCTGCCACATGCCGTGGCGCCCGTGCCAGGTCTCGCCGCCCGCAACGGGTATTGGCTGGCCCGCCCGCACGCGCTGATAGGCATCGAGCTGTTCAGGAACCACCGGCTCCTCGAACCAGTCGATACCATATTCGGCAGCGCGGTTACCGAGGATGATGGCTTCCGTAACGGTATAACCGTGATTGGCGTCGATCATCAGCCGCATGTCAGGCCCGATCGCTTGGCGCACGGCGGCGATGACAGCAAGATCCTCCTCGATGCCGAAACCGATCTTGATCTTGCAGGCGTGGAAACCTTCCGCACGGCGTTCCGCCATCTCAGAGGCATTGTCGGAGACCCGATCAACGCCGTCACGTTTGAAGCTACCGGTGGCATAGGCGCGCACGCTTTCGCGCCAGCGCCCGCCGAGCAGCATAGAGACGGAGGTGCCGTAATGCTTTCCCTTGATGTCCCACAGCGCGATATCGATGCCGGACAGGGCCGTGATGCTGAGGCCGCGCTGGCCCTGATCACGGAGGGCATTATAAAGCACGGCCCAGATTTTTTCAGTCTGGCGCGGATCCTGGCCAAGAAGCCAGCCGGAATAGGCCTGAACCACGGCGGCGTTCGGTCGCGCCGGACCGAGGCATTCGCCCCAGCCGACGGTTCCGTCATCGCATTCGATTTCCACCAGAATATGGGCGCGCCGGTCGAAGCGCATGGATGCGCTTTCAAACGGCGTGTCCAGCCGATGTTCGAGCAGATGCGTGCGCACCGCTGTGATCTTCATCGCTCCCCTCCCGTTATGCCCCGGATCAGGCCTTGATCAGACCTTGCGCTTGTGCGTGCCGATCAGGGCGTCGAGCATGTCTACTTCCTCATTCGTCAGATCCTTCAGCGGCGCACGCACCGGACCTGCATCGAAGCCCTGCAGGCGAACGCCAGCCTTGATGGCGGCGACGGCATAACCCTTGGCGCGGTTGCGGATCGCCATGAACGGATAGAAGAACTCCGTCAGGATGCGTTCGCAGGTGGCACGCTCGCCGGCACGCAGCGCCGCGTAGAACTCGTTGGCAAGGCCGGGAACGAAGTTGAAGACGGCCGAGGAATAGGTGGTGAAGCCGGCACCGAGATAGGCTTCGGCAAACAGTTCCGCCGTCGGCATGCCGCCGAGATACATCAGGCGGTCGCCCATTTTTGCGGTGATCTGGCGAACGAGACCGATATCGCCTGTGCCGTCCTTGAAGCCGACGAGGTTCGGGCATTCGTCGCAAAGACGCGCCAGCGTATCGGCCTGAAGCACGGAGTTGTCACGGTTATAAACCATGACGCCGATGCCGACCGACTGGCATATTTTCTTGATGTGCGCGTAAAGGCCTTCCTGTGGTGCATCGATGAGGTAATGCGGCAGAAGCAGGATGCCGTCGGCACCGACCTTTTCGACGGAGCGGGCAATATCGACCGCGACTTCGGTGCCGTATCCGCAGCCGGAAACGATTGCCGTTTCGCCGGCCACTTCCTTGGCGGCGGAAACGATGGTCGGGATTTCATCCGGCTTCAGCGAAAAGAACTCGCCCGTGCCGCCGGCGGCAAACAGCACCGGCGCCTTGTAACCGGCGAGCCATTCGACATGCGCCCTGTAGCTATCGGCCGCAAAACGGCCCTCGGAATCGAAATGGGTGACCGGGAAGGAGAGCAGGCCGGAGCCGAGCGCCGCCTTGATTTGTTCAGGGTTCATCATCGGTATTCCTCTGCAAGTTCGATGGATTGGCCACTACCTAATCCGCCAGCCATGTCTTTGTCAACAACTCATCATACATGTTGTATGATGAATTTTATGAATTTGCACAATCAGCGCGCCAACCAGCCGCCATCAACATTGAGAATGGCGCCATGCACGTAGTCGGCAGCCGGCGAAGCGAGGAAAACCGCCGCCCCGGCAATGTCTTCGGAATGACCCCAGCGGCCGGCTGGAATGCGCTCGAGAATGGCCTTGTTGCGGGCCACATCCGCGCGCAGCGCCTCGGTATTGTTGGTTTCGATGTAACCGGGTGCGATGGCATTGACGTTGATGCCCTTTGCGGCCCACTCATTTGCCAGAAGCTTGGTGAGACCTGCCACGCCATGTTTCGCCGCCGTGTAGGACGGCACGCGGATGCCGCCCTGAAACGACAGCAGTGAGGCGATATTGACGACCTTGCCGGAACGCCCTTTCGCCAGCAGTTCCTTTGCGAAGGCCTGCGTGGTAAAGAACAGTGCCTTGAGATTGACGTCCATCACCTCATCCCAGTCGAGTTCGGAGAACTCGACGGAATCAGCGCGACGGATGATGCCGGCATTGTTGACGAGGATATCGAAACCGGCGTCAGTGAAACTGTCCTTCGCCGCCAGTGGATCGGCGAAATCGATCGACAGCGCGTCGGCCTTGCCTCCCGCCTTCGTTATCATTTCCAGCGTCTCGTCCGGCGCACGGCGGGCAGCGCAGACGACTTCCGCGCCAGCGGCGGCAAGGCCAACCGCGATTGCCTGGCCAAGCCCCGTATTGGCGCCCGTCACCAGCGCCTTGCGCCCTTGAAGCGAAAAGGGGTTTCTCATTTCAGATCCCCCGGCTGGATGAAGTCCATGTCGGTATAATCGACATTGTCTCCCGCCATTGCCCAGATGAAAGTGTAAGAGCCGATGCCAGCGCCCGAATGAATGGACCAGGGCGGCGAAATCGCGCCCTCCTCATTGGAAATGAACAGATGTCGGGTCTCCTGCGGCTCACCCATCAGGTGCAGAACACGCGACTTTTCATCCATGCCGAAATAGAGATAGGCCTCCATGCGGCGATCGTGAATATGCGAAGGAATGGTGTTCCAGACGGAGCCGTCCTCCAGCATGGTATAGCCCAGCACCAGCTGGCAGCTTTCCATGACGAGCGGATGGATGAACTGGTTGATGGTGCGCTTGTTGGAGGTTTCCGTCGCGCCGAGTTTTACTTCCTTGCTGTCGGCAAGGCTGACGAGTTTTGCCGGCAGGCTGCGATGCGCCGGGCAGGAGGTAATGTAGAACCGGCCCGCACCGTCAAAGGTGACGGCACCGCTGCCCGCGCCAAGATAAAGCACATCGCCGCGATTGAGCGTATAGGTTTGCCCGCCGGCGCTGACGGTGCCGGTCTCGCCGACATTGACGATACCCATTTCGCGCCGGTCGAGGAAAGAAGGTGTCTTCGTCTCTTCCACCTTATCCAGCGTCAGCGGCGCACCATCAGGCACCGCACCGCCCATCACGAAACGGTCGTAGTGGGTATAGATCAGCCTGATTTCGCCGGAGCGGAACATGTCGTTTGCAAGGAAATGTTTGCGAAGCCCTTCCGTATCGAGCGTTTTTGCAAATTCCGGGTTGACGGCCTGCCTTGTTTCGACGGTCAGCATCAAACTCATCCTTCATGATTGTTGCGTATAGGACATAATATATGTTATCCGCTTTTTGTACGATCTGTATGACAAGGTCAAGAGGCGCTGGCACAACTCGGCCGCTGCGGAGACGTCGGCCACGGGTTTTCCCGCAGCTTTAAACGACCCGCAGTCCATTCGTTTAGGGAGAATTGCAATGAAACGGCTTCTTGTTACCGGTGCGGCAGGCCAGCTCGGCCGCGTCATGCGCAAGCGCCTCGCACCGATCGCCGAGACATTGCGTCTTGCCGATCTCGCGTCGCTCGATCCGGCCGGGCCGAACGAGGAATGCGTGCAATGCGATCTGGCCGATGCGGAAGCCGTCGATGCGATGGTCGCCGGTTGTGACGGCATCGTCCATCTCGGCGGCATATCGGTGGAGCGGCCCTTCGAGCAAATCCTTCAGGGAAATATCATTGGGCTTTATAATCTCTACGAGGCCGCGCGCGCCCACGGGCAGCCGCGAATCGTTTTTGCCAGTTCCAACCACACGATCGGTTATTATTCCCAGACCGAACGGCTTGGCCCGGACGTTCCCGTCCGGCCGGACGGTCTTTACGGCGTGTCCAAATGTTTCGGCGAAAGCCTTGCCCGCATGTATTTCGAAAAATTCGGCCAGGAGACGGCGCTGGTCCGCATCGGCTCCTGCACGCCGGAACCGCAAAATCACCGCATGTTGTCGACCTGGTTTTCGCATGACGATTTCGTTTTGCTAATCGAGGCGGTTTTCCGTGCGCCGGTGCTCGGCTGCCCGATCGTCTGGGGCGCATCCGCCAATGATGCGAGCTGGTGGGACAATTCCCATCTCGGCTGGCTGGGCTGGAAACCGAAGGACAATGCCGAGGCCTTCCGGCAGCATATTGCCGAGACAACGCTGCAACCGGACCCCAAGGACGCTATTGCGCGGTTCCAGGGCGGCGCTTTCATCGACAATCCGATCTTCAAGGCGACGTGAAATGCCATATGAGACCGACAGGCACGACAACCGGTCCATCCTGCGCGAGTGTCGGCATTGCAAGCCGGGCCACGAATAACGTATCGAGGGAAACCGGACGCAAACCTGCACTCTTTTTTAGAATGGCGACGAAAATGACAAGAGCGACAACCTCCGAACCGGCAGCCCCGCAAGGCAGGACACTTGTGGTGAAGGTTTCTGAAGAACTGCGAAGCCAGATCGCCAAGGGTCGTTACAAGACGGGCGAACGCCTGCCCTCCGAAGCGCAGATGACGCAGGAATTCGGCGTGAGCCGCACCGTGGTGCGTGAGGCCATCGCCTCACTCAGGTCCGATGGTCTGGTCGAACCGCGTCAGGGTGCCGGGGTCTTTGTGCTGGAGCCCGCGCCTGTCGAGCGACGTCCCTTTCACAATATCGATCTTGCCCGCGTCTCCTCGCTGATCGAAATGCTTGAACTGCGCACCGCCGTGGAAGGCGATGCCGCCGGTCTTGCGGCCATTCGCCGCTCGCCGGGGCAAGAGGAAAAGATCATCGAGGCCTTCGATGCTTTTCGCGCCAGCGCAGCCAAGGGCATTCCGACAGCCGAAGCCGACTTCGCCTTTCACCTCGCCGTTGCCGAGGCAACCAACAATCCGCGCTTCAGCGAGTTTTTGCAGGTACTTGGCACGACCCTCATTCCGCGCCGTGCGGTCGCTGAAAACGGCAAGGAAACCGTGCTTTCGCCCGCCGACCTCAACCGGCTTGTCGGCGAGCATGAAGCGATCCTGATCGCGATACAGGACGGTGACGAAGAGGCGGCACGAAGCGCCATGCGTCACCACCTGAAAAGCAGCCAGACGCGTTACCGCGCCATGCTGCGCGCACCGCGTTGAAAACTATCCGCATAACGACATTGCACGACTGAGGAGACAACATGCAGCAACTTCCGACATTCCCCACCGTTTCGCCTGACGATGGCGTCGAACGCACCGTGCTTTCCGAAGCGCCCGAGCTGATGGTTGTTTCCTTCCGCTTCAAAACCGGTGCGGAAGGCAAGTTGCATAGCCATCCGCATGTGCAATCCACCTATGTGGCGCGCGGCAGCTTCCGCTTTTACCGCGACGGCGAGGCCTATGACCTCGAAAAAGGCGACAGCCTGATTGTGCCCGGCCATGTCGAACACGGTTGCCTGTGTCTGGAAGAAGGCGAACTGATCGACTGCTTCACCCCGCGACGCGACGATTTCCTCTGAACCCACCTTTCCTCTGAAATTCAGGGGCCTCAGGCGCGGGACAAATCCCGCAGGGTGCGTGGCAGGCTGTTCATGCACTCGGCCCCTGTCGGGGTCACAAGGAACTGGTCCTCGATCATCAGCGCACCCAGCCCTTCGCCATAGAAGGGCGCTTCGAGCGCCACGACCATGCCGGGCAGAATGATTTCCGGATTGTCGTTGGAAAAGAACGGCCACTCTTCGATACCCACACCGCCGCCGACAGAATGGCCGAAATGGCCGCGATAATATTCGCTGAAACCTTGGCCGCGCATCGAGGCCAGCATGACGGCGTGCACCGCGCCGAATGTATTGCCGGGGCGAAGCGCTTCCAGCCCGCTGGCAAAGGCTGCTTCCAGCGCCTTGAAAATATCGGCCGCCAGCGGCGAGACAGGCCCCCATGAAAAGGTCCGCGCGCCATCCGACGAATAACCGTCGACCAACGTGCCGACATCGGCCTTGATCAGCGCCCCCGGCGTGACGACCGCCGCCATATCCGACAGGGCCGGACCGACCGATATGTAATCCCAGTGACCGCTCAGCAAAAAGCCCGATTTCAGGGCATGCGTCTGCACGCCCGATTTCCAGGCGGCTGAAAGCTGGCCAAGCGCCGCTCCCGCCCGCACGGTGGCCGCCATCTCCACCAGCCCGGCCTCGGCGGTGGCGGCTGCGCGTCTTAGAAGCTCGATTTCGCGTTCGGATTTCACCGCGCGTAGACGTTTCAGTACCGTCGAACCGTCCACCCAGTTCACATTGGGTAGCGCCTGACGCAGGGCTAGAAAATCGGCGGCGGGCATGAATTCGAGGTCCGCGCCGATGCGCGCCGCAGACATGCCTCGTTCCCGCAGAAGGTCGGCCAGCAGGCTGAAACAGGCTGTGCGATCGAATGTCTCTGGCCTCGGACCGCCGGAATTGCTGCGGCGATAGACATCGTCCACCTGCGCAACACCTGAGGCGCCGCCAAGATCGACCATATCGATCCAGATACGATGGCGGCGCAGATCGACATCCGGCGCGGCCATGGCGACGAGAGGTGCGGCATGGTCGCTGACGACGGCGGCCAATCTCGCCCCGGCATCGGCCGGCACCAACGCGATGGCCGAACCCGCCCTGCCCCACATCGTCGCAACACCGGCATGAGCGCCGACAGCATAACGGAAGGCTTCCGGCTGGAAGAGCGCCAGCGCATCCATGCCCGCCTCGACCATCAATTGCTGCGCACGGCTTCGATCGATATCGCCCATAAGAACCCCGGTAGATTGTTTCACCCGCTTTGTTTTTGGTGCAGGCAAGTTTCATTACAACTTCGCTTTATCAGCGGCCGGGTGAGGAAAGAAGCAGGAAAACAGGATTTGGGCCGGAGGCCGGGATTAGCCCCCCGACCCAGTGCTTTTTTACAGGTCGCAACCTCCACTTTCCTCCACTCCGGACTAGATCCGGGGTCTAGCGCGATCAAGTCCCTGATCGCAAAAAACTCTTTTCACCGCGCGGACGCGCCGTGGCTGGATGCCGGATCAAGCCCGGCATGACGGAGGTGAAAAACGGAAACGGCGGGAAACCCGCCGTCCCGTGGCTGCTCAAGCCTCAAGCCATTTCAGCTGCTCATCCGTCAGCTTGATATCCAGCGCCGAAAGACTGTCCTCCAGCTCCGCTATCGTGCGCGGCCCGATCAGCGGGATGACCGGGAAGGGTTGGGCGATGACATAGGCAAGCGCGATATGGATCGGGTGACGGCCGAGTTTCCGGGCAAGCTCGATCGCCCGGTCGCGGCGGTCGAAATTGCGATCGGAATACCAGACGCGGACGATCTCCTCGTCGTCATGCTTGTCCCGTCCGGCACGGTCGGTAAAGAAGCCACGCCCTTGGCTCGACCAGGCGAAGTTCGGAATCTGGCGGGATTTGAGCCACTCCTTCCAGTCATCATCCGACGCCGCAACACATCCCGCCCAGATGGGATCAAGCATTTCGGCAAGTGAGAAATTGTTGGAAAGTGCCGCCGGGGCCTGTTTGCCTTTTGTCCCGGCATAGGCGGCAGCCTCGTCCATGCGCTCGCGCGTCCAGTTCGAGCCGCCGAAAATGCCGCGAATGCGCCCGCGGCGGACTTCGGCATCCATCGCATCGACAAATTCGCCGACCGGCACGTCGGGATTATCGCGATGCATGAAATAGGCATCGACATAATCCGTCTTCAACCGCTCCAGCGACTGGTCGAGCTGCTTGGCGATCATGTCCGGATAGCAAAGCGGCGAATGCGCGCCCTTGCCGATCAGAACGATCTCTTCGCGCGGCACGTTACGGCTGGTATGCCAGTCGCCAAAAATCGCCTCGGTCTTGCCCCCTCCATAGACGTAAGCCGTATCGAACAGATTGCCGCCCGCCTCGTAAAAGGCATCGAGCGTCAGGGATGCGGAAGCGAAATTGGGGAAGAACTCGAAACCGAGCGCGACCACGGAAGCCGGTTTGGCAATGCCCGGTATCTGGCGCTTGGGAACAGCATTGCCAGCCACGACCTTTCCGCCTGCAATATTGGCGATGCGCGCGGTTGCTTTCTCGACGCTGTATCCGAGGCCGACGGAAGCGCGCCACTGATCCATGACGCGCAGATTGCCGAGACTGTCGGCCCAGACCATGCCGGGCGCGTCGAATTCCCGCTTGCCCTGACGGATCGCCTCGCCAGCCGCATCGACCTCGAAGGAATAGAGCCAGCGATCCTCCGGTATCTCGATTGTTTCGGTCTTGTCGCCCCTGAAAATATCGATCCGGCCGGTACCGCCCTTGTGGCCGGCGGCGTACCAGAAATCCTTGACCTCGATACGGCCTTCCGAGCCGATGATGCGCAGCACATTGTCCTGCCCCGCCATGATCGAGCAGGACACTTCGGCGACGATGCCGTTTGAAAACTTCAGGACGGCCGAAGCCCATTCATCGACGCCCGACTGGCCGAGATGGGCGGCACCGACAACCTTTTCCGGCTCGGCAAAGGGCTTGCCATCCACAGCGCCGGCAATCAGCCGCACCATGGAAACCGGATACCCGCCGACATCGAGAATGCCGCCGCCAGCCGTCTCATTGGCGAAAAGCCGGTGGTCGGCCCGGAAAGACCCCATGTTGAAACCGAAGCTGGAGCGGATGATACGGATATCGCCCACCGCGCGGCTTTTGATCAGTTCCACCAGTTTCGCCGTCTGGGGATGCAGACGATACATATAGGCCTCGCCCGCAAAGACGCCGGCCTTTTTCGCCTCGTGGAAAATGGCGTCGGCATCGTAGGCGGAAAGCGCGATGGGCTTTTCCACCAGCACGTTTTTACCCGCCCGGATCGCCTTGATCGCCCATTCCGCATGGCCGGTATGGGGCGTTGCGATATAGACGGCATCGATATCGGGATCGGAAAGCAGCGCATCGTAGCCATGGATAATGCGCGCGCCGGCAAAAGCTTCGGCAAGACCCGGCTTGTCCGGATTGCGGGTGGCGATGGCCTCAAGCCTGCCGGTGCGGGAATGGGCAATGCCGTCCGCGAAGGTCCTGGCGATGGTGCCCGGGCCGATGATGCCCCAGCGGATCGGTTGGTCGGTCGTCATGAAAACCTCGTCTTTCATGTAGGTGTTTGGCATGTAAGTGTTTGGCATGTGGGTGCTTGGGAAGTTTCAGCGCAGGCGGTTGCCCTCGCTGTCGAAAAGAAATGCCTTGCGGGCGGAAAGGCCGACCGTCAGCCGGTCGCGATTGACAACGTCGCGCGATTCCGGACGTTCGATAATGAGCTGCTCGTCGCCTTGCGTACGGGCGTAGACATAGCTGGTATTGCCAAGATGTTCGGCGACATCGACGTCGACGGTGAGATCGGCATCGCCCCTGCCCATATCCGTGAAATGTTCAGGCCGGATGCCGAGCGAGACCCGGGCTCCCTCGTTGAGCCGGTCCTTGAGCGGCAGGGTTAGCCGCACTGCTGGATCGCTGTCGAGCGAGAGCGTCGCGCTCTCCGCGCCGGCACCGATAATGGTCGCCTCCAGAAAATTCATCTTGGGCGAACCAACGAAACCGGCGACGAAACGGTTGGCGGGGTCATCATAAAGATCGAGCGGCGCACCGACCTGTTCGATCTTGCCCGCCCGCAGAACCACAATCTTGTCGGCAAGTGTCATCGCTTCGGTCTGGTCGTGGGTGACATAGATCATCGTGGTGCCGAGCTGCTTGTGCAGCCGCGATATTTCCACCCGCATCTGCACCCGTAGCTCCGCATCGAGGTTCGACAGAGGTTCGTCGAACAGGAACACCTGCGGTTCACGCACGATGGCGCGGCCAATGGCGACACGCTGCCGCTGGCCACCGGAAAGCTGCTTCGGCCTGCGTTCCATCAACTCGTTGATCTGCAGGATTTCGGCGGCCCGGCTGACGCGCTTTTCCGTATCGGCCTTTGGGTTGCCATTCATCCTCAAGCCAAAGGACAGGTTTTCGGCAACCGTCATATGCGGATAAAGCGCATAGGATTGAAACACCATGGCGATGCCGCGATCGGCCGGATCGGCATCGTTGACCGTTCTGCCGCCGATGCTGATATCGCCGCCCGATATATCCTCCAGCCCGGCTATCATGCGCAGCAGCGTGGATTTTCCGCAGCCGGATGGGCCGACGAAGACGACGAACTCGCCATCGGCAATATCGAGATCCGCACCATGGATAACTTTCAGCGCACCATAGCGCTTGACGACATTTTTGAGCGAAAGTTCCGCCATGCGGCCTCCCTTACTTGACTGCCCCGGCGGAAATGCCGGCGATGAAGTGACGCTGCAAAGCGACGAAAACCACGAGGATGGGCGCCGTGAGCAAGACCGCACCGGCCATGATGCCGCCCCATGACACTTTGGTGAGCCCGATAAGGGTGCCAAGCGCCACGGGTGCGGTCATCATTTCCGGGCGAGAGTTGATCAGCAGCGGCCAGAGATAATTATTCCACGAAGCGAGGAAGAGAATGATCGACAGCGCCGCCATGGTGGGCCGCGCCAATGGCAAAGCGATGCGCAGGAATATCTGCCATTCCTTGACGCCTTCCACCCTTGCCGCATCGAAAAGCTCCGTCGGCATCATCGAAAAGGACTGCCGCATGAACAGCACACCGAGCGAATTGAACAGCGGCGGCACGATGAGCGCGACCCAGCTATTGGCGAGCTTGAATTCACGCGCCACCATGATGAATTGCGGAATGACGACGACCGCGAAAGGCAGGGTGATGGTGCCGAGAATGATGGCGATCACCACTGAGCGTCCTGCGAAACGATAACGCGCCAGCGCCCAGCCCGCCATGGAGGTCAGGAACACCGAGAGAACCGTATAGATGACCGCAACGGTAATCGAGATGAACATGGCCCTGAGGAAGTTGGTATCCGCCTGAAGGTTGCTGAAATTCTCGATGAAGTTGGTGGACGGCACGAGTACGATATCAGGGCTGAAAATGCCGAAATCGGGCATGGTCGAAAACACGAACATCATCCACAGCGGAAACAGCCAGATGATGGCAAGCGGCGTCAGCGCCGCATGCAGCGTAATCTTCTGCCAGAAAAGCGATCTGGATTTCGATCTCATTTCGGCTCCCTCCCGACCCAGAGATTAAGAAGCGAAATGGCGATGGCGAGCGCCGCCATGGTGTAGGCAATGGCCGAGGCGTAACCGAAATTGAGCGAGGTGAAGCCCTGCCGGTAAAGGAACAGCCCCAGCGTCTCCGTGCCGCCGCCGGGTCCACCCCTGTTGGTGATGAGGAAAGGTTCAGCGAAAAGCTGCATGGTGCCGATGACCGACAGGACCACGCAGAAGAGGATGATGGGTTTTAAGAGCGGCAGGGTGATGTGGAAGAATTGCTGCCGCTTGTTCACCTTGTCCAGCGTCGCCGCCTCGTAGACATCGCCGGGGATGGATTGCAGGCCGGCAAGAATGATGATGGCGTTATAACCCGCCCAGCGCCAGGTGACGGCGATGATGACCAGCGCCATGGCAGCATTGGCATTGTCGAACCACGAGATCGGTGAAAGACCGACGGACGTGATGAGCTTGTTGATGATGCCGAAATCGGCGCTGAACATCAGCCGGAAGACCGCAGCATAGGCGACCTCCCCAACGACAACAGGCGCGAAGAAGGCGAAACGGTAAAGCGGGCGCACCTTTAAGAGCGGTGAATTCAGGAGCACCGCCATAACGGTGGCAAGCGCGATCATGACAGGCACCTGAATGACGAGAATGATCAGCGTATTGTAGAGCGCGTTATAAAAAGCCGGATCGGAGACGAGCCGTCCCCAGTTCATGGACGGCGCGAATCGCCATGGATTGATACGGGTGTTCTGGAACGACAGCATGAACGAACTGATGATCGGCCAGACCCAGAACGTCGCGAAAATCAGAAGATAGGGCGCAAGGAACGCGTAAGCGATCCTGTTCCTTGACGGCATGACGACCTCCAGATGCCGGATGGTTGACCGGAAAAGCTTGGAAGAGGCCCGCCCCGTTTCAGGGGCAAGGCCATTGCAAGGCGGTGCCGCGTGTTTTTTCTCCCCATCGGGGAGAAGGTGGCCCAAAGGGCCGGATGAGAGGGCAAGCTGTCGGCCTATCGCTGGCGTCGCCCCTTCATCCCGCCGCAGCAACCTTCTCCCCGGCGGGGAGAAGAAACACACGGCACCGCTCGTTCCCTCAACAGCAGACGGGCTACTCGGCTACCGGAAGACCCGTGGCCGTTTCGATCTGCTTTGCCGCATCATCGAGTGCTGCTTTCGCATCGGGATAACCGCCCGCGAAATATTTGGTCTGCGTCGCTTTGTAGATTGCATCCGCATCCGACTGGAACGCGGTGCCCCGGCTCGGCACGATTTTCGGCAGGGTTGCCAGAATATCGGTCCAGACCGCCTGCCCGCCCCAATAGGGCTGCTTTTCCTTGACGAAAGGATCATCGACGGCGGAGAGAAGCGAGGGAACGAGGCCGAAGGATTTCAGCATTGTCACCTGCCCCTCATTGGTGGTGAGCGCATAATCGATGTATTTCCACGCAGCTTCCTTGTGCTTCGACGCCGAACTGATGGCCAGCGAAGAGCCGCCGAGATTGGCCGCATGTGGGCCGTTGGGCGTAAGACTCGGCATCATATAGACGCCCCACTTGCCCGAAAGATCAGGAGAGCCGGAGCGAACCGTGCCTTCATACCAAGCGCCAAACATCTGGCTCGCCGCCTTACCGGCCGTATTGGACTGGATCTTCTCATCCCAGATCGCGGCCGTGATGATGCCTGCGTCCTTCATCTGCTTGATCTTCTCAAGCGTGGCGACACAGGCAGGTTTGTTGATGGTGATATTCTGGCCATCGGTCGAAAAGTAACCGCATCCCTGCTCGTTGGCGATCATGCGGAACCATTCGCTGTCGCCGTTAAAATCGGCCTGCGCCATCACCGTGCCGGGGTTCGCGGCCATGACCTTCTTGCCCGCCGCGATGAAATCATCCCAGCTCTTGATGGCGGCCGGATCGACAGCAGCCTTTTCGTAGAAGTCACGACGATAAAAAACCGCAACCGGACCGGAATCCCATGGAACAGCATAGGCCACACCGTCAATTTCCAGTTCGGTGCGCTTGAAGTCCGGAAAAAGCGCCTGTTTTTCAGGCGTATAACCAAGTGCGGTCAAATCGGCAAAGCAATCGGGAAAACGGCTCCAGAACAGCTCCGCCTCAAAATTCTCGACGGTTACAATATCCGGAAGACCATCGCCACCGGCTGCGCAGGCCGCCAGCGCCTTGTCAAAAACCTGATCGTTTCCAAGGTCTTCAACGACGATCTTGATATCCGGATTTTGCTTGTTGAAGCCTTCGACCGTGGATTTCAGCGCCGAGGCGGCGACATTCCAGCTCCAGATGGTAACGGTCTCGGGTTGCGCCATTGCCGGTGCTGCAAAGAGCACCAAAGCCGTCGACGCGCCAAGAAATTTAAAGCACATTGAAAACCTCCCTTTTCCAATTGCCGTTCTTTAGCGAACATGGGCACATTATCGGCGGCAGGAAATCTGTCTCGTACAAAGGGAACATCGATTTGGCGGAAAGTAAGATTGCCGAAAGAGCCTTCTACCAGCCGGGCGCCAGCAGCATCGAAGGCATGCCGACGACGCTGCAGCTTTTTCACAACCACCCGCCCATCATGCTGCGTCCGCACTGGCACGCCCAGGTGGAGGTGAACTACGTCATGTCCGGGTCCGTGCACTACCGCATGGGCGACCACGACCTTTCGCTCCATGCCGGCCAGATGTGCATTTTCTGGGGCGGGCAGCCGCACCAGATGGACCGCTCTTCCGACGATTCCTTCTATACTGGCGCACATCTGCCGCTCGTCCATTTTTTCCGCATGCGGCTGCCGGCTGCGGTTTCCAGCCTGCTGATGGGCGGCGCAACGATGGTGAGCGCTGAGACCGACCGGGCCGACGAGGAAAACTTCGGCCGCTGGTTCCGTTACGTTACCTCGGGCGATCCCGCCAAGGCGCAGCACGCGGTGGAGGAATTGCTGCTCAGGGTCGAGCGGATGTTCCTCGAACCTTATTCCGTCATATCCTCCGCCATCAACGGCAAACGCGATAAAGACGACGAGAGCATTGCGCCTTCCATCGGGGTGGTGCGCATGTGCGATTTCATCGCCGCCAATTTTCTCAACGACATCGACGCGACCGAGATTGCCCGGGCTGCCGCGCTTCATCCGAAATATGCGATGAACCTGTTCCGCAAATCCACCGGCATGACGTTGATCAAATATCTCACCCTGCTCAGGCTTTCCCGCGCGCAGGCGATGCTGATGAACGGCAAAGACAATATTCTGCAAATTGCCATGGAAAGCGGCTTCGGCTCCGTCAGCGCCTTCAACAAGGCATTCCGCCAGATCGCAGGCATGTCGCCTTCCGATTTCCGCCGCGACATGCGCACAACGGCGGCCTAGTTGTCGATTTCTCCAAAGTCGGCGAAACCGGCACCGCGCTGGCCTGCCGCCTTGCGATAGGCGCGGGGCGAGTTGCCGAGCATCCGCCGGAACATGGTGGTGAAAGCCGGAATGTTTTCATAGCCGGCATCGAGCGCCACGTTGGTCACTGCCTCCCCCGCCGCAAGCCTCGGCAGCGACGCGAAAATGCAGGCCTGCTGGCGCCAGGTGACGAAGCTTAGCCCCAGTTCCTTGCGGAACAGCCGTGTGAACGAACGCCGGCTGATGCCCATGGCCGCCGCCCAGTCGTCTATCTCCACCCGCGCAACCGGCTTTTTCAGAAAATCGCGGCAGAGAGCGGCCAGACGCTGGTTATTTGGAAAGGGCAAACCGAGCGGCCGCTCCGGCAGGCGGTTGACCTCATCCAGCAAAAGCGCCCGCACCAGACCCTGCCGGTGAAAGGCAACGGGCTGAATCTCCTCGCCGAGCAATTCTGAAATCAAGCTGGAGGCGAGATCGGTTATTTCCACCACCCTCGGAGCCCCGGCGTGAAACAGATCGGGGTGAACGTAGATCGAGTGCATCTCCACCGTAGAGATGATCTCGGACTCGTGTTTCAGCCCGGCGGGAATGATAAGTCCGTGACCGGGCGGTATCATCCAACGCCCGGCAGCGGTGCTGACCAGCACGACGCCCTGGCGGGCGCACCATATCTGCACCCGGCCATGGCTGTGGATCGGCGTGCGGTGTCCCGTTGGGTAGGCACGGTGAAGCGCCAGCACCGGTTCGTTGGTGCCGTCGATCAATTTCAGGCTGCGCTCATGGTCGTCATCCGCCAGACGGGCAGGCTTTAGCGATTTGATTTTTGCCATTTGGCCCATTCACAAAGAAACTCGTCCAGAACACGAAAGCAGGCCAGAAACAATATGAATAAAAGCGGGAAGAAATAAAGACACATTTCCCGTCTCCCGCCGGGAATCTGGAGAGGATACATCATGGCCACCGTCACCAGCGCCGGGTTCAACCCGCAACGCACGGCGTTTTCAATCATCGCAGCCGCCAGTTTCTGCCACATGCTCAACGACATCATGCAATCGCTGCTGACGTCGCTTTATCCGCTGCTGAAGGCCAATTATGCGCTCGACTTCATGCAGATCGGGCTGCTCACCTTTGCCTTTCAGGTGACAGCGTCGCTGCTGCAGCCGGTCATCGGTCTGGTGACCGACCGGTGGCCCATGCCGTTCTCCCTGCCCGTCGCCATGCTTTCCACCTGCGCCGGCCTCATCACGCTCGCTTTCGCTCATAGCTTTGCCGTTCTGGTCGCGGGCGCCTGCCTCATCGGCATCGGCTCGGCCATCTTCCATCCGGAAGCCTCCCGCGTCGCGCGCCTGGCATCGGGCGGACGCCACGGCCTTGCGCAGTCGTTCTTTCAGGTCGGCGGCAATACCGGCACGGCCATCGGCCCGCTGCTGGCTGCCTTCATCGTCATCCCGCTCGGCCAGTCGAGCCTCAGCTGGTTTTCTCTGATCGCCCTTGTTGGTTTTATCGTGCTGTCCTGGGTCGGCGTCTGGTACACGCGTCACCGGCGCGCAACCGTCGGCAAGGCTCCCGCCAGCCGTACCCTGCCGCTCGCACGCGGCGCTGTGGCGATGACGCTCGCCGTGCTGGTGGTTCTGACCGCCACCAAGAATGCTTATCTCGCCAGCCTCTCCAGCTACTTCACCTTCTACACCATCGAGAAGTTCGGGCTGGGCGTGCAGGATGCGCAGGTTCTGCTGTTCCTCTTCCTCGGCGCTTCGGCGGCCGGCGTTTTCTTCGGCGGCCCGATCGGCGACCGTTTCGGCTCACGCGTCGTCATCTGGTTCTCGATCCTCGGCGTCATCCCCTTCGCGCTGATGCTGCCCTATGCGAACCTGTTCTGGACGACCGTTCTCGTCGTCGTCATCGGCTTCGTCTTCTCCTCCGCCTTCTCGGCCATCGTCGTGTTCGCGCAGGAACTGGTACCCGGACGCGTCGGCCTCATCGCCGGCATGTTCTTCGGTTTCGCCTTCGGTTTCGGCGGCATCGGGGCGGCTGTTCTCGGCGTCTATGCGGATAAGGAAGGCATCGAGTTCGTCTACCGCATCTGCTCCTACCTGCCGCTGCTTGGCCTGTTGACCGTGCTTTTGCCAAAACTGCCGAGCCACCGATAAAAGCCCTTCGCTCTCAAGCGTTTCGTCACGGCAGTCACCTGTGTTAATCAACAGGTGACTGCCGTAATTCGTTGAGCGAAGACCAGCCTTATGCAGATACCGATAAAATCGATCCTCGTTTTTCACGCCGCAGCAAGGGCGGGCAGCATTTCGCGGGCGGCGGAAGAACTAAGCGTCACGCCTTCGGCCGTTTCCCAGCAGATCCAGTTGCTGGAGGGCCAACTCGGCACGACCCTGCTGGCGCGAACCGGTCGCAAGGTGACTCTGACCGAGGCAGGCGAGCGGTACTTCTCGATGATCACCGCCCAGATCGAGCAGATTACCGACGCAACCGACAGTATACGCGGCTTCCGCTCGGTGACGACGCTGACGATACGGGCAACGCCGACCGTTTCCAACAAATGGCTCCTGCCACGGCTCGGCTCCTTTCTGGAGGAGCATCCCGAACTGGAAGTGCGTCTCGATGGTACCAACGAACCCACCGACTTTTCGCAGGAGCTCGTCGACATAGAGCTACGCCACGGTGATGGCCGCTGGCCGGGCCTGTTCGTGGAAGGGCTGGTGGAGGAGGAATTCCTGCCGGTCTGCTCGCCGGACATGCTCGGTGCCGGCACCTTCCTGCCCGAAGATTTGCAGAACCAGCGACTGATCCACTCGGTCAAGGCGCAGGCGCAATGGAACCACTGGTTCCCGCTCTCCGGCGTGACGGCTGAAAAGCGCTGGCGTCGCGTCCTGTTCGATCGCAGCCACATGGCCATCGACGCCGCCGTTCTCGGCATCGGCGTGGCGCTGGAAAGCACATTGATGATGGAGCGGGAACTGCAACGCGGAATGCTGATCCCGGCCGTCGCCGATGCGCCCCGCATCAAGCTTGTCACGCAATGGATCGTTTGCCCGCATTCCCACCTGCGGCAGAGAAAAGTGACGCTGTTTCTGGAGTGGATGCGAAAACAACGCGACGAGTGGCAAACCCGTCGCGTTGTCTGAAGTTTCCGGCCGTGCGTTTTTGCGTCAGTAGAGACCCATCAGCCTGATGGGCCCAAGCGTCAGAGCCGGGAACAGCACCAGCGCCAAGATTGCCGCGACAAGGATGGACATCGGCGCAAGCGAGCCCTTGATCACATCCTCGATGGGCATTTTCGCCACCTGCGCCACCGCAAACAGGCATACACCGACCGGAGGCGTGACAAGCCCAAGCGTCAGGGTGATGACCATGACGATCAGGAAGTGGATCGGATCGACCCCAAGCAGGACGGCTGGCGGCATGAGCACCGGGATCAGGATGAACATGGCCGCAATCGCATCCATGAACATGCCGACGACGATCAGGAACAGGAAGATCAGAACCATCGCCATGGTCGGGCCGGTGCTGATATGGCCAAGGAAGACCGCAACCTGCGCCGGCAAGCCATCAAAGGTGAAGACCCAGGCCGCCAGTTTCGCCGTCGCGGCGATGAACAGGATCGAGCCGGATGTCCGCGCCGTGTCCATGAAGATGCCAAGCAGCGCCGAAAATGGGATCGTCCGGTAAAGGATGGCCGAGAGAAACAGCGTGTAGACAACGGCAATGCCGGCCGCTTCCGTCGGCGTGAAATAGCCGTCGACAATTCCGATCAGCAGGATCACCGGCGTCAGCATCGGCAGGATGGCCGCAAGGCCGGTCGTCACCACACGCCGGACATTGAACGGCGTCGGCGGATTGAACCCGTTTCGCACCGCATAGATGTGATTATACACCATGAACACGAATGCGAGGAACAATCCCGGCACCAGCCCTGCCACCAGCAGGGTTCCGATGGAGGCGTTTGCAACCGAGCCGGCGATGACGATGAGGATCGACGGCGGGATGATCGAGGAAAGCGTGGAGGTGCAGAGCGTCAGCCCAACGGCGTATCCCTTCGGAAAACCGTGACGCTCCATGGCCTTGATTTCGATCGCGCCGATCGAGGCGATATCGGCGACCGACGAACCGGAGACACCGCCAAAAATCACCGACGATGCAACATTGACGTGGCCGAGACCGCCGGGCAGCCAGCCGACAATCGCCTCGGCAAAATCAAACAGCCGTTCGGCGACTTTGCCCCGTTCCATCAGAACACCGACGAGAATGAAAAGCGGCACGGCGACGAGAAGAAAGGAGTTCATGCCGGAAAACATGGTCTGCGCCAGAAGGTCCATCGGCATCGAGGTGTAAAGCGCGATGGAGGCGACGCTGGCCAGTCCGAGTGCCACGGCAAGCGGAACGCCGAAGGCGCTCATCAGCAGGAAAAGTCCAAGCAGCGTCAGGCTCATGGCCGTTTCTCCATATTTCCAACGACCAGATCGGCTTCGGCCAGAGGCTGCGAGCCTTGCGGCAGCTCGATGCGGTCGCGATGTTGACGCAGGGATTCCACGATGGCAGCAATGCAGAGAGCTGCACTGAGCGGAATGATGACACCGATCATCCACATCGGCGTGGCAAGCGTGGCGGCGGCTTCATTCATCACATATTGCTGGCGCACCAGCGTCCAGCCCGTCCAGATCATCAGGCCGAAAAAGACGACCGACGACAGAACATAGATGGGCAGCGCGAGACGGCGGACAAAGGCCGGCATCAGCGCGATGAACACCGTTACCCGCGCCATGTCGGCGGTGCGGAAGCTGCCCGCCACACCCAGAAACACCATCCATATGAAAAGATACCGTGTGGCTTCCTCGGTCCACGAGACCGGGGTGCCCCACATACGGGTCGATACCTGCAACAGCACGATGGCCAGAACCCCGATCGCGGCCAGACCGGCCAGCACATCGGTCGCCAATCTGATGACCCTGCCGAAAATTGATGACGTTTCGTCCATAAACCTGTCCTCCCGACCGGACCGGCTGCGCGCCGGCCCGGAAGACCTGATTGCCTTATTTCTTGCCAACGGCGGCAATGGTCTTGTCAAAGAAAGCCTGATCTTTCACCAGCCCGGCAAAGACGGGATAGAGGCCCTTCGAGACTTCCACGAACGCCTTCTGCTGCTCAGGCGTGAGGCGATTGACCTCCATGCCATGTTTTTGCAGCTCGGCAATCGTGGCCTCCGCGCTGGAGGCGTCGTTTTGCACCTTCCAGACTTCCGCCTCCTTCGCCGCCTCCTCGACGGCCGCCTTGTGCGCATCGCTCAGGGCGTTGAACTTGGCGGGGCTGATACCCAGAACCCAGCCATCCCCCATGTGGTTGGTGATGGAGACGTATTTCTGGACCTCGTAGAACTTTGCGGACAGGGGTACGCTGACGGGGTTTTCCTGACCGTCGACGACTTTCAACTGCAGGGCGTTGTAAACTTCAGCAAAGGCCAGCGGGGTCGGTGCCGCGCCCATCTTCTTGAAGAACTCCACCCAGAGCGGGTTGTTCGGGACCCGGAATTTCAGCCCACGTAGATCGTCCGGGGAAGTGACCGGGCGTTTGGAGTTGGTCATTTGACGGAACGGACGCGGCCAGAGATCGACGGCCTTGATGCCGATTTTCTCCAGTCCGGCGATCAGTTCCTTGCCCTGCTCACCTCCTAGGTAAGTACGAAGCTGTTCTTCATCGTCAAAAAGATAGGGAATGGAGATTGCCGAAAAACGCGGATCGAAATTCGCGTAGAGCGATGTTGCCAAAAGCAGCATGTCGAGCGACCCACCCGCAAGCTGCTTGACCGCGCCGGATGGATCACCGCCATAAAGCGAACCGTTCGGAAAAACTTTGACGGTGAGTTCACCGTTCGTCTTTGCGGAGACCAGTTCCGCGAACTTGTTTGCAGCCAGCGTGATTTCAGAATTGTCCGGATCCGGTGTCGAAAGTGTCAGTGTTTCGGCCTTCGCAATGGATGTGACAAGCATGGTGGCGGCCAGAGCCAGCCCGTAAAGTTTTGAAATTTTCATGTGTTCCTCCCTTTGTTGTCTCTAAACAGTTTCCAGCGTTCCTCCGAACGCATTCATGCGTTTGATTTCAAGAATCACGCCGCTGTGGTCAAGCTCGCCCGCACCATGCTCGACCATGGAGCGGAACAGCCGGTCAACCTCCTCGCCGACCGGTAGTTTAAGGCCCCGGCTTCTGGCAAAAGCCAGCGCCGTGGATGTATCCTTCACCTGATATTTCGCCGGCCCGCCAGGGCGGAAATCACCCTCCACCATGCGTTTGCCGTGTTGGCGGAAAACGGTGGAATCGGCAAACCCTCCAAGCAGTGCGTGGCGAACCTGCGCGGGATCGGCTCCGCCCTCTTCAACAAGAGTAAGTGCTTCCGCGACCGCGCATATTGTGGACGCAACGATCAGCTGGTTGGCAAGCTTGGCCAGCGAGCCGCAACCCACCGGACCGACATGGGTGACGCAGCCAAGACAATCGAAGAGTGGCCGTAGCGCCTCCACGTCCGCCTGCTCTCCTCCGGCCATGATTGCCAGCGTTCCTTCGATTGCCCCATTTTCACCGCCGGAAACGGGCGCATCGACATATCTGATGCCGCAGGCCTTCGCCGCCTCCGCCTGTTCCACCGCGCTATCGACGGGAATGGAACTCATCACCAGCAGCACCGCGCCGGGCTTCATACGTGAAACGACCCCAGAAGCCCCGAGCAGGACCTCGGCGCAAACCGGAGCGGAACTCAACATGCAGAGCACAACATCCGCATGCGCCGCCGCATTAGCCGCCGTTGCCGCCTGCGTCACGCCTTTTTCGGCCAGGACAGCGGCTTTCTCACTGCTGCGGTTCCACGCTTTGACCGGGAAACCGGCTTCTGCCAGACGCGTCGCCATGGGTGCACCCATGATGCCGGTACCAATGACGGCGATGTCGCGGATGTCCTGCATGTTTGTCACCTTCAAAGGTATTGCCGGTTCAGGAAACGTACCGGCAACTCTTCTTCGATGAGTGCGGGAAACGCTTCGCGAAAGCGGTCGAGATGCGGTGTTTGCAGGTGGTCGTCGAATGCCTGTTGGCTATCGTAGACCTCATAGAACACGACATTGTTTCCGGCTTCAGGACGCACGACGTCGAATTGGCGGCAACCCGGTTCATCCTGAACCGAATGTGTCGCGTCATCGCGCGCGGCGTCGAGAAAGGCATCCATCGAGTCCGGCTTTACCCGGAATTCCGCGATGACCACGAAAGCTCCATTTGACATGTCCCGTTCTCCGTCCATCACGCAGCAGCGTCCTTTTCCGGACGGAAGCGATTTTCCATGTCCTGACGAAGTTTCACCACGTCAAGGTCACTCACCAGCTCGACATCGTCGAAGCTGACGATCTGATCCTTCTTGATGGCGCGCTTCAGCTTGACATTATGGGCAAGGCCGATCGGCAGCGCCTTCATGTCGAGACTGCGGGTTGCCGGAATGGCGTTCGCCCAGACCGCGTAACCGCCCTCACCATCCAGCATTTCGCCGGGCTGCATATCCTTCTTCGCGGTCGCAACCGCATCGCCGCGAAACTCCTTTGAGCAACCCGTGGCCTCGTTGCGCAGGACGGCCGAAAGCACGCTGATCGATGTTTCCAGGCCAATGATGTGGAACGGACGCCACATGGAGGCATACCAGCCGGAAGGGTCGGTCAGCAGGCCATATTGCTTGAAGCAGGCGCGGGCATATTCATTATGCGCTTTGAAGGTGACGAAGACGCCGTAACGGATGTTGTTGAACACCTCGCGCCCATCCGGTTCCTGGCTCGCTGCAATATCCACCAGACCGGAGCGCGACATGCGGCCGCCATCGGCAGCAGGTCGAAACACCCGGGCAAGATCATGTAGACCGGCAGGCGGAAACGCCAGACCGTCATCCGGGCAATCGAGACCGGTTCCGTTGGCCACCGCAGCCATTTCGATGGCCGCCTTGGTTCCGTCGGTAAAGGAATTGTACATTTTCGGATTGAAATCGCCCTTGGCCACTTCCTCATCGGTCCAGCCGAAGTAGCTCCAGACTGTATCCGGTGTCGAATAGCGATAGCGAGGCTCGAAATTCATGCCCTTGCCGGCAGAAACAACCTCAAAGCCGGTCGCGCGCGCCCAGTCGACCAATTCGCAGATCAGAGCCGGTTGATCACCGTAGGCCATAGAATAGATCAGGCCCTTGGCCTTCGCCTTTTCCGCAAGGATCGGCCCGACCATAACGTCGGCTTCCACATTGACCATGACGACATGCTTGTTGTGTTCGATGGCGCCAAGGGCATGACGCGCGCCGGCAAGCGGGTGGCCGGTCGCCTCGATGACGCATTCGATCTCGCCGCAAGCGAAAAGCTCGTTCACATCATCAGTCACATAGGTCTTGCCGCTCTTCAACGCTTCTGCGCAGCTCGCCGCGTCATAACGCTCCTTCGGCCAGCCGACTCGATGCAGCGATTCCTTTGCCTTGCCAACATTGAGATCTGCGACGGCGACCATATGGAAGCCGGCGATGCGCTGCGCCTGTGCCAGCACCATGGAGCCGAATTTGCCCGCACCGATGAGGCCGACCCGCACAGGTTTACCACCGGCTGCACGCGCTGACAGAAGAGAATAGAGATTCATGTTTTGACATCCTTCGCTGGGAATAATCCTGGCGAGAGATTCCAGTCTGCCCGGCGAAGGCCATGCGACGTCACCGCTGCAAAGGCTAAATACCCTCGCGGCACCGGCAACATGACGTTTCTGCGTTCCTCCCGGATCCCGGCACGCCTTTGCGCCGGCTCTCGCGGTCGCCTCCCAAAGCAACCTTGGGAATAGAGTAGGAGCGTTCAAATATTAGTTCTATTTAGAAAAATAGATTTTTTGTTTAGATTTTCTAAAATTCACTAGGCCGATTTGCGTAACATCAGATCGGCGCTAAGAAGAATGCGCTCGCGCATCCGGGCGGTGCCATCCGCCTCCTCGTTCAGCTTCTGCAGCAAAAGTTCAATCGATAGCCTGCCGATCTCGTTATAGTTCTGCGCCACGGTGGTAATCGGCGGGCAGGCATAACGCGACAGTGGATGATCGTCATGGCCAGCGACCCTGAGGTCGTAATCCGCGCCATGGCCAACCTTGATGCCTTTCTGAAAGGCGGCGGCAATGACGCCGAACGCGATACGATCGTTGGCGCACAGAATGGTGCGCGATGGCAGAAGGCCCTCCCCGTCCAGCAGCCGGACCGCTTCATCAAAGGCGAAACGCTCGAAATCCCAGGTGACGATGCCAGGAACATCGATGACATGCGGTTCGAAACCGAGGCGCTGCATAGCCTCCACGTAGGCAGTGCGGCGTGTTGCAGCGTTGGTATTGACCTGCGGCATGTCGAAGAAACAGGGCGGCTCGCCCGAACGGCACAGGTAGTCAACCATGAGCCCGACACTCTGGCGGTTGTCGGTACCGACAAATGCCGAGGTCTCGTCGAGTGGCGAGTCGACATAAACGATCGGAATGCTGGCCGCGAGCTGCTCAAGCGTTGCGCGGTGGGATTTGACGCCGAGCGGGGCGATGATCGCGCCTGCGACATTCATAGACTTGAAGGTGCGGATGGCACGGTCTTCGATTTCCGCCTTTCCATCAGACGACAGCACGAAGGCGAGGAACCCCGCCTCGTTGGCGATCAGTTCGATACGGCTTGTCAGCGCCATGTAGAACGGGTCGGTCGAGTTGGGAATGATGATGCCTATGATATTGGAGCGGCGGCGGTTGAGGTTGACGGCGAAAATATTGGGCCTGAAGCCCGATTTCTTCAGCGCATCCTCGATGGCATCCCGCGTCTTCTTGCGGACCGAGGCCGGATCATTGAAGTATTTCGAAACGGTCGGGCGGGAAAGGCCGACGAATTCCGAAAACTCTTCCATCGTCCTGATAGATTTGGCCAAAGTGCTTGCCCCCATGAAATATTACATGTGGTACTCTATATCGACCGGCCTTCGCACGAAAAGCCGGTCGAATGCGGTTATCAACGGCCAAACGATCATTCGGCTGCAAATTGCACTTTCATCGTGGCGGGATCGGACGGCTTCTTCGTAAAGAACGGCAGCATATCCGAAAGCGGCAGCCGGTGCGACACCAGCCGCGCCATGACATCGCCATCCGTTTCCAGAATGGCAAGCGCCTGCGGTATATTACGGTTCAGCGAATGTGAGCCGACAAGCTTCAGCTGCCGCCGGAAGATTTCGAAAGGCGCAACCGAGATACGGGCATCCGGCGCGCAGACGCCAAAAAACAGCGCCGTGCCGCCATCCGCGACCAGCGGGACCATTGCTTCCGCAACAGCTGCGATGCCGGTCGCATCCGCTACGAAATCGAACGACTTCTGTTGCCGCAGCAGCGCCTCAGACCCGGAAACCGCTGTCTGAAGCCCGAGACTTTCAGCAAAGGCCAGCCTGCTTTCGTTGATGTCCGCAATCGTCACCGTCGCGATGCCGCGTGATTTCAGCGACAGGGCGAGCAGCAGGCCGATGGGGCCGGCACCGAAAACGAGCGCGTTACCCGGCACCGCCCCACTCTCGCCAATGCCCGCGCTCTGCATACCGTTGACGACGCAGGCGAGCGGTTCGGCCAGCGCCGCAACATCGTAGGGCATGGAACCGATGCCGTGCAGTTGGTCGGCGCGCACCAAGCTGAATTCCGCAAAGCCGCCATTATGGGAAACGCCATAGGCCTTCAGCGTGCTGCAGAGGTTGGTTAGCCCCTTGCTGCAGCTGGGGCAAATTCCGCAGGGCAGATTGGGATCGACGACAACCCGGTCGCCGATCTTGGTGCCCGTGACATCGCTGGCCACGGCCGCAACCTCGCCGGCATATTCATGGCCCGGGATGACGGGAAACGCACCGTCACCGTAACGCGCGTGCAGCACGTCGATATCGGTATGGCACAGCCCCGAAGCCTTGACCCGGACAAGGGCATGCCCCGGCGGCAGATCGGCGACGGGCACGTCCGTAAGCACGGCATGTCCCTTCTCCACGAATTGAATGGCATGCATGGTCATCTCCAGCTTTTCAGCTCATCCAGTTGCCGCCATCGACATTATATGTCTGGGCGAGAATATAGTCGCTGTCGGAAGAGGCGAGGAAAACGGCAAGGCCCTTGATGTCATCCGGCGTGGCGAAACGACCGATCGGTACGGATTTGGCCACCGCCGCCTTCTTCTCACCCGGCTTCAATCCTTCCCATTTGGCGAAATGCGCATCGACCACTTCCCAATGCTCGCCATCCACGACACCAGGTGCAATCGCATTGACGTTGATGCCGTGTTTGACCAGCGCCAGCGCCGCCGATTGCGTGGCGGAAATAATCGCCGCTTTGGAAGCGCAATAAAGCGTGACGAGCGCCTCGCCGCGCCGACCGGCCTGGCTCGCCATGTTGATGATCTTGCCGCCGCGTGCGCGCGCGATCATGACATTGGAGACGGCCTTCATCATGAAAAGCGGCCCCTTGAGATTGATGTCAAAAACCCGCTCATAACTCTCTTCGGTAATGCCGTTGATCGGCGCCATATCGAAGATCGCGGCATTGTTGACGAGAATATCAATGCCGCCGAATTCCTCATCCACCGCCTTCACCGTGGCATCGATCTGACCAAGGTCAGTCACGTCCAGCCGGATGGCCTTGGTAGAAGGGCCGATGGCGGCTGCCGAAGCGGTCGCCCGGGCAATATCGATATCGGCGATGATGACCTTTGCACCCTCAGCGACGAAAGCCTGTGCAAAACCAAGGCCGATGCCGCGGGCGGCGCCGGTAATCAGCGCGACCTTGTTCTTCAATCTCATGTCGATCTCCGTGATGCATGGCGGGCAACTCGGCCATGCTCGTTTGTTGTTAGATGCAATTTTTACCATCCCCTCATTCCTGTGCTTGTCACAGGAATGAGGAAGCAGGCGCTGCGGCCCAAACCCCGCCCATACCGCCCGTCGCCGGAAGGCGAACGGGCGGCACGCCGGGAGGACGCGGCTACTTGATGTAGCCCGCGCGGGTCATGTCACGCTCAACCTGTTTCTGTGCGCCTTCGAGCGCCGTATCGACGGTCTGCTGGCCGGAGAGTGCTGCCGCAATCTGCTGGCCGACAATCGTACCGATGGACTGAAATTCCGGTATGGCGACGAACTGGACGCCGGCATAGGGAACCGGATCCTTTGTCGGCTTCGACGGATCGGCGGACATGATGGCTTTCAGCACCGTATCCGCAAAGGGCGCAGCCTTCTTGTATTCCGGTAGATCATAGGTGGATTTGCGCGTGCCCGGCGGCACGGCGACCCAGCCTTCGCTTTCACCGACCGTCTTAACATAGTTCTTCGAGGTCGCCCATTTGACAAATGACTTGGCGGTTTCGAGCTTCTTCGTGGTGTTCGGAATTGCAAGGTTCCATGACCACGACCAGCTCGACCCGTTCGGCGTTGCCTCTACCGGAGCACGCGTGAAAGCGGTCTTGTCGGCTACCTGGCTCTGCTTGGGATCGTAAATGCGTCCCGCAGCCGAGGTGGCGTCGATCCACATGGCGCAATGGCCGGATGCGAACAGTGTCTGGTTCTCGTTGAAGCCGTTGGTGGCTGCACCGGGGGGGCCGTAAGATGTCATCAGCGCCACATAGTCCGAGATCGCCTTTTTCCACGGCTCGCTCGTCAGCTGCGGCTTCCACTCCATGTCGAACCAGCGCCCACCATAGGTGTTGATCATGGTTCCGAGGAAAGCCATATTCTCGCCCCAGCCCGGCTTGCCGCGCAGGCAAATGCCATATTGCTGTTTCGACTTGTCGGTCAGCTTGGCCGCAAAGTCCTTGATCTGGTCGTAGCTCGGATTATCAGGCATCTTCAGGCCGGCCGCGTCGAACAGGTCCTTGCGGTAGAGAGTGAACGAGCTTTCGGTATAAAACGGCACGGCATAGAGCTTGCCGCCCACCGTCAGGCCTTTCTTGATCGGATCGAGCAGATCGGCGTAATCGTAATCGTCGCCGAGATCATCGACCGGCGCCAGCCAGCCCTGCTTGCCCCAGATCGGTGCTTCATAACCGCCGATGGTCATGATGTCGAACTGGCTGCCATTGGTGGCGATATCGGTGGTGACGCGTTCGCGCAGAACATTCTCTTCCAGCACGATCCAGTTGATCTTGTTTCCTGTTTCCTTCTCCCAGGCGCTGGAAAGCTTCTGCATGATGATCATGTCGCCATTGTTGACAGTGGCGATGTTGATTTCTTCCGCCTGCGCAAGTCCGGCCAAAAGGCCCGCTCCGACCACAGACGCCGACAGAATTCCAATGAATTTGCTCATGAGACCCGCTCCTCCTTTACGGATGTCCACGCACAACAATACATGCGTAAATTTTTATCTCGCAAAATCGCGCCACTTGTCAACATCCCAATATATATGGTGACGTGAGCAAGCTTGGATATATCGCTATAACCCGCTGTTTTAAAGCCGATAATGTAATAAAAAATAAATTCATAATCCACTTTACTTGCTGCATCGCAACAAAATTTTCGTCAATAAATATCTTGACGCGCGTAAATTTTAACTGATATCCGGGAAATAACAGAGCCGGGATGCCGGGGATTTGCGCCAACCGGAAAGATGGGAGCCGATGCATATGGAGGAGACGATGAGGCAGGTATCCGCACTGGCGCCGCATACGAAAGGCCCGACCATTACGGCGGGTGAAATCCTCGTGGAAATCATGGCGACGACAGTGGGGGATGGCTTTCTCGAGCCGCAAACGCTGATCGGCCCCTTTCCGAGCGGCGCTCCCGCCATCTTCATCGATCAGGTAGCGCGTTGCGGCGGCAGCGCCGGCATTATCGCTGCAGTGGGTGATGACGATTTCGGCCGCCTCAACATCGAGCGGCTGCGCCGTGACGGCGTGGACATATCGGCGATCGCCACCATAGCTGACCGGCCGACCGGCAGCGCTTTCGTCCGCTACAGGGAGAACGGCGCGCGGGACTTCGTTTTTAACATCGCCCATTCCGCAGCGCGCGAAACGCACATGACTGATAAAGCGCAGGCTCTCATCGAACAGGCAGGCCATGTGCATGTGATGGGATCGGCGTTTGCGATTGCCGGTATCGGCGAGATCATTCTGGAGGCGATCAAAAGCGTCAAGTTGCGCGGTGGGTCGGTGTCTTTCGATCCGAACATCCGCAAGGAACTGGTGCAGGGTGACGAGGGCCGCAAGCTGATCGATAATCTCCTTGATGTCACTGACCTTCTGCTGCCTTCCGGCGAAGAACTTCAAGCCGCCTCCGGTCTGGATGACGAGGACGCAGCGATAGAAATGCTCCTCGCCTCCGGTATCGGCGAAATCGTGCTGAAGCGCGGCGCAGGCGGGGCAAGCCACTTCAGCCGCACCCATGGCCGCATTGACGCTCCCGGACTGACGGTCTCCGAAATCGACCCGACCGGTGCGGGCGACTGTTTCGGCGCAACCTACCTCACCTGCCGCCGCCTCGGCATGCATCCCGAACAGGCGCTGGCTTATGCCAATGCATCAGGTGCGCACAACGTTATCAGGCGCGGCCCGATGGAGGGCACCGCCAGCCTTTCCGAACTCGACGCCTTCATGGCTGCACAAACTTCCGGAGAAGCCAGATGACCGGCATATTGGAAAACCTCGCCGCCGCGCGCCGTGCCGGCAAGCCCGCAGGCATCACTTCGGTCTGCTCTGCCCACCCCGTTGTTCTGCGCGCCGCAATCCGCCGCGCAGCTGCCAGTCAAACAGCCGTGCTGATCGAGGCCACCTGCAATCAGGTCAATCATCTCGGCGGTTATACCGGCATGACGCCGCGCGACTTCGTTGCCTTCGTCAACAGTATTGCGCAGGAAGAAGGACTGCCCGGCGAACTCATGATTTTCGGCGGCGATCATCTTGGCCCCAATCCCTGGCGCAGGGAGAAAGCAGAGGACGCGCTGACAAAAGCAGCCACCATGGTCGACGCCTATGTAACAGCTGGTTTTTGCAAGATTCATCTGGATGCGTCGATGGGCTGCGCCGGTGAGCCGGCCGCACTGGATGATGTGACGATTGCCAATCGCGCCGCGAAACTCGCGGCTGTCGCCGAAAAAGCCGCCACTGAGGCGGGTCTGTCAAAACCGCTTTACATTCTCGGCACCGAAGTACCGGTGCCTGGCGGCGCCGATCACGTGCTCGACACGGTTGCGCCCACGGAGCCGCAGGCGGCGCGCAAGACCATCGATCTTCATCGTGAAATATTCGCGCAGCACGGTCTTTCCGATGCGTTCGAACGGGTCATCGCCTTTGTCGTACAGCCCGGCGTGGAATTCGGCAGCGACAATGTCGTCGCTTATGACCCGCAGGCCGCTCGGAGCCTCAGCCAAGTGCTGGACGGCGAACCGCAACTGGTCTTCGAGGCACACTCGACGGATTATCAAACGAGACCAGCGCTGACAGCCCTGGTGCGCGATGGATATCCGATCCTGAAGGTCGGTCCGGGGCTGACCTTCGCTTACCGCGAAGCACTTTACGCTCTCGATATGATCGCATCCGAGATGGTCGGCGACTATGGCGACCGGCCACTGGCGCGGACCATGGAACAGCTGATGCTCGGCGCGCCCGGCGACTGGCAGGGTCATTACCATGGTGATGACATCACGCTCAGATTGCAGCGTCACTACAGCTACAGCGATCGCATTCGCTATTACTGGACAAGGCCCGAGGCGCTCGCGGCCGTTACCACCTTGCAGAAGGCGCTTGATGGGAAGACAATACCCGAAACCCTGCTGCGCCAATACCTCGGCGAGTTTCCGCTCGCCATGGTTGCAGGCAAGAGTATGGAGGAGGTTCTGGTCGCGGCGGTGGATCAGGTGCTTGCCACCTACCATGCGGCGACAGGCGAAGGTCGCCACTGAGACAATCCTCAAGTTAAATTCGGATGCCCCGGCGGAGACGTCGCGGGTATTGGTCAGGGAGGGGACTACCAATGGCAACACGAAACACGAGCGGGTTGGCGCGGGTAATGCTTGCGCCTTCGGTGCTGCTTTTGCTGGTGTGGATGATCGTACCTCTGGCGATGACGCT